>DAOUIF010000026.1:0-14566 GCA_034423575.1 Dehalococcoidia bacterium
CCCGTACCCATCCCGAACACGGTAGTGAAACGCCCCAGCGCCGACGATACTGCTCTTGTGACGGAGTGGGAAAATAGGTCACCGCCGGAAAGTACCAACACCCACAGGTAAGTCGGGGCGGGCGTGATGGCGCAGCAAGGAAACGCAGGCGATTGTAGGCCAGCCAAGGCAATAGGTTGATACATCAACCGAGCGGCTTCCCCGTTACGATTCGGAGGCACGGCCGCTTTTATTTTTGCCCGAATGCGGTAAAATAGCGCCGCCAGCATGCATCAGTTGGCCTGACCTCAACCAGGAGAGTCTCATGGGCAGCAGATTCGAGAAGTTCTCAGAGCGGGCGCGGAGGGTTTTGTCCCTGGCCCAGGAAGAAGCGCAGCGGTTCAACCACAATTACATCGGGACCGAGCACATCCTGCTGGGCCTGGTACGGGAGACCGAGGGCGTAGCCGCTCGAGTGCTGTCGGGGCTGAGCGTGGACCTGACCAAGGTGCGCTCGGCCGTGGAGTTCATCATCGGACGGGGCGAGCGCCCGGCGCAGGGCGAGATCGGCCTCACTCCCAGGGCCAAGAAGGTCGTGGAGTTGGCCGTCGACGAAGCCCGGAGGATGAACCACACGTATATTGGAACGGAGCACCTGCTGATCGGCCTCCTGCGGGAGGGCGAGGGTGTGGCAGCCGGCGTCCTGGAAAGCTTGGGCGTCAACCTCGAGAAGGTCCGCGCCGAGACCCACCGGATCCTGAGCAACTCGGGCACCGGAAGCTCCAGCAGCCGGACCTCATCCACGCGCACCCCCACCCTTGACCAGTTGGGCGTGGACCTCACCAACGCAGCCCTGGGTGGAAAGCTGGATCCGGTGATCGGCCGCGACACCGAGATCGAGCGGGTCACCCAGATCCTGAGCCGCCGGACCAAGAACAACCCGGTCCTGGTGGGGGAGCCCGGCGTGGGAAAGACTGCCATCGTGGAAGCGATGGCACAGCAGATCTCCTCGGGAGACGTGCCCGACACCCTGCAGGGCAAGCGCCTGGTAACGCTGGACATGGGCGCCCTGGTCGCCGGCACCAAGTACCGAGGAGAGTTCGAGGAGCGGCTGAAGAAGGTCATTGAGGAGATTAAGACCTCTGGGAACTGCGTCCTCTTCATCGACGAGATCCATACGCTGGTGGGAGCCGGAGCCGCCGAAGGCGCCGTGGATGCCTCCAATATCCTGAAGCCGTCCTTGGCTCGAGGCGAGATCCAGTGCATCGGCGCGACCACGCTGGACGACTACCGCAAGTACGTGGAACGGGATCCGGCCTTGGAGCGACGGTTGCAACCGGTTCGGGTGGAGGAGCCCGACGCCGAGATGACCGTGGACATCCTGCGGGGCGTGAAGAGCCAGTACGAGGACCACCACAACGTCGATATCACCGAGGACGCAGTGCGGGCCGCGGCCACGCTGTCGACCCGGTACATCCCCGACCGCTTCCTGCCGGACAAGGCCATCGACCTGTTGGACGAGGCGGGTTCGCGAGTCAGGCTGCGCGGCAGCCACGCCCCGCAGGAAGTCAAGGACGCGATGGAAGTCCTGGAGCGCGTGCGCAAGGAAAAGGACGAGGCCATCGCCTCCCAGCAGTACGAAGTCGCCGCCGAGCTGCGCGACCGTGAACTCCACCTGACCGAGAACGTTGGCGACATGGAGCGCGAGTGGAAGGCGGACCGGAGCAAGGAACGCACGCAAGTCACCGAGGACGACATCGCCGAGGTGGTCAGCATGTGGACCGGCATCCCAGTGACCCGGTTGGCGCAGGAGGAAACGGAGCGGCTGCTCCGCATGGAGGAGGAACTGCACAAGCGGATCATCGGCCAGGACGAGGCGATCATCGGCATCTCCAAGGCGGTGCGTCGCGCTCGGGCCGGGCTCAAAGACCCGCGCCATCCCATCGGCGTGTTCCTGTTCCTGGGCCCCACCGGAGTGGGCAAGACCGAGCTGGTGCGCGCCATGGCGGAGTTCCTGTTCGGCCACGAGGACAACATGATCCGGCTGGACATGTCGGAGTTCCAGGAACGCCACACCACGGCCCGTCTCATCGGCGCGCCTCCGGGCTACGTCGGCTATGACGAGGGCGGCCAACTCACCGAGGGCGTCCGCAAGAAGAACTACTGCGCGATCCTGCTGGACGAGATCGAAAAGGCCCACCCGGAGATCTTTAACATCCTGCTGCAGATCTTCGACGCCGGCCAGTTGACCGACGCCCGGGGACGCCGGGTTGACTTCCGCAACTCGATCATCGTTATGACCAGCAACCTCGGATCGGACCTCATCAAGCGGGACACGTCGTTGGGGTTCGCCGTGAAGTCGGAGCAATCCCAGACCGACCACCAGGCCTACGAGCGGATGAAGGACAAGGTGATGGACGAAGTCAAGCGCTTCTTCCGCCCCGAATTCCTGAACCGCCTGGACGCCACCATAGTGTTCCACGCACTGAGCCGAGAAGAAATCCACCAAATCGTTGACCTGATGATGAATATGGTCCGCGACGAGCTCAAGGAACGGGAAGTGAGCGTCGAGTTGACTGAGCCCGCCAAGGAATACCTGGGCGAAAATGGTTTCGACCCGGTGTTGGGAGCGCGACCGTTGCGCCGACTGATCCAGAACGAGGTTGAGGACCGTCTGTCTGACGAACTCCTTGGAGGAAAGTTCGAGCCCGGAGACACCGCGATCGTAGACATGGACGAGGACGGCAAGATTTGCATCAAGGTGCGTAAAGGAGAGATGGCCGCCTTGCCCGTGGCCTGAGCCGGAACGCGCGGTTGACCAACACTGCCGGGGGCGCCCTGAAAAAGGCGCCCCCGAATGCTACAATTTATCGACCGATTGGGGTGGTTTCTAGGCCATCCCCCACGCTTGACCGTCATCTGGATCGGCGGTTATTCCAGTCTCTAACTATAGTTCGACATTCTTCACGGCAAGCTTTGAGGTGACACAATGGCCAGGCGTTTGCTCAAAGAACTGGAGCGGTCCTACGGGTTCGACGAAGTCGCAATCGTCCCGGGCGAAGTTACGATCAACCCGGAGATGACATCCACGCAAATGAGCATCGGCCAATACTCCTTTGATTCTCCGGTGATGGCCTCGGCGATGGACGGTTCGGTATCGCCGCGGTTTGCCACGCTGATGCACGAGATGGGCGGACTCGGGGTGCTGAACGGCGAGGGGCTGTATACACGCTATGCAGACCCGTATTCGGTGCTGGAAGAGATCATTTCCATGGACCAGGGCGAGGTCACCGAGTACTTGCAGGAGGTCTACAGCGAGCCGGTTCAGGAGCATCTGATCGGCGAGCGCGTGCAGGAGATCAAGCAGTCGGGCGCCATTGCGGCCATGGCGTTCACGCCCCAGACCACCAAACGGTTCAGTCCTCTAGCGGTGGAGGCCGGCGCCGACATCATCGTCGTCCAATCCACCGTCACCACGGCCCGGCACATGTCCCGCAGCTACCGGGGCCTGATTTTCTCGGAACTGATCGAGTCCCTGGACGTTCCCGTCGTGGTGGGTAACTGCGTCAGCTACGCGGTGGCCAGCGAGCTGATGGAAACAGGCATCGACGCGGTACTTGTGGGCGTCGGGCCCGGCGCGGCCTGCACCACCCGGGAGGTGACCGGGGTCGGAGTGCCGCAGGTGACCGCGACGCTGGAGTGCGCGGCCGCCCGCGAGGACTATTTCCAGCGCACGGGGCGGTATGTCAGCGTGATTACCGACGGCGGTCTGCGGACGGGCGGCGACGTGTGCAAGGCCATGGCCAGCGGAGCCGACGGGGTGATGCTGGGCACGCCTTTCGCCCAGGCCGCGGAGGCACCGGGTCGGGGTTACAACTGGGGCATGGCCAACGCCCACCCTGAACTGCCCCGGGGCACACGCATCAACGTGGGCACCAAGGGAACCCTAAAGCAACTGATGCACGGACCGTCCAGCGTCACCAACGGGACGCAGAACCTGGTCGGCGCCTTGCGGGTGGCGATGGGCATGTGCGGGGCGTACACCGTGCGCGATTTCCACAAGGCAGAAATGGTCATCGCCCCGGCCATCAAAACCGAAGGCAAGCACTACCAGATGCTGGGATGAACGTAGGATCCCTGCTTTCGCGGAGATGACTGTTGCAAGAATAAACGGAGGAACCATGACGACTGCGACCATCCAGATCCTGGACCCGCGTCCGGAGCAGAAGACCGAGAACCGGGCGGCGACCGACCGGTTGCCCGGCCTCGCCGGCAAGACCATCGGTCTGCTGGAAAACCGGAAGTACCATTCCGACAATTTCTTGCAGGAGCTCCAGGTCATCCTGGAGGAGGAATACGCCGTCGAGAAGGTGGTCTACCTGCGCAAGTTCAGCTTTAGCGCGCCGTGCTCGGACGAGACCATCGACGAGCTGATCGAGCAATGCGACGCGGTGGTGCATGGGATCGCGGATTGAGGGAGCTGCACGGCGTGGGGTCTCCACGACACAGTAGTTACCGAAACCCGCGGCGTTCCCTCCGTGAGCGTCATCACCGAGAGTTTCACCCGGGCGGCGCACGCCCGCGCCTCTGCGCTGGGGATGCCGGGCGTCCAGATCCTGGCTTTGCCCAGCCCGCTGGCTTCCCGGTCGATCCCAGAAGTGCAGCAACTGGCGCACGACTACGCCGGGCAAATCGCCGAGATGCTGACCAACGGGCAGTAATCGCGGGTCGCATCGCCTGGCGCGCCGCTTTCGCGGTGAAAGTGGTCAACTGGAATGTTCAATGGGCTGCGCGCGGTTCGGTGCGTAGCCCTGAAATTTTGCACCGGATCGAGCGCCATGGTCCCGACATCGTCTGCCTTACGGAGACGGATTGTCGGCTCCTGTTAACATTGGAAGGGCATACGATCGTGTGCCGGTCCGTTGGCGGCAAAGCTGCTGGCAACAACCAGCGCAAGGTGCTGCTCTGGTCGCAACGGCCGTGGAGTGATGTTGACGACATTGGGAGCGAAGCCTTACCGCCGGGACGTTTCATCGCTGGCGCCACTGAAACGCCCGAAGGTCCGGTCAAGGTGGTCGGCGTCTGTGTCCCCTGGCACAACGCCAACGTAAACGTTGGCGACAAAAACAAAACCCCTTGGGAAGACCACTCCGCGTACCTGTCCAGCCTGTCGTCAATTCTGGGCGGCCAGTCGCCGACCCCGCTTATCGTCATGGGCGATTTCAACCAGCAGATCGGTCAACGTCGACGAGCTTACCCTCCGCTCTCTCACCCGGTGCGCCACGAATTACGAGAAGCTATGGAAGCGGCAAAACCGGCGGGCCTGACCATAGTCACCGCTGGGCTGGGACTGCGAGGCCGGCGTGCGATTGACCACATCGCTATCAGCGGCGATCTGTCTGCCAGATCCCTGACGACCATCGACAATATGGACGGTGATCGGCGCCTATCCGATCACTTCGGCGTGGTCGCCGACTTGTCCACAAGTGACGCGCCACAAAATCCACTGCAAAAGAGTGATCGTTATGACAACCAACAGTCGAGCACTGAACTCGCGACGCATCGACGTGCCTGACAGCTACGACGCTATCCAGGACTACTACGAAGAGCAGGGTTGGACCGACGGCATGCCGGTCGTTCCCGCCACCGAAGAGGCAGTCCAACGAATGCTGGGCCCATGGGGAGAGGACCCGTCGCTGTCCTTGGGCATAGCGCAACCTTCCAATTCGGAGGTCAGCATCGAGAAGGTCGCCATCAACGCGGTCATGGCCGGCTGCCGTCCCGAGTACTTTCCCGTGGTGGTAGCCTGCGTCAAGGCCGCCCTGCAAACGCCGTTCAACCTGGCCGGTTGCCAAGCCACCACGGGCGGCGCCGCTCCGGTGGTGATCGTCAACGGACCGATCGCGGAACGGCTGGGCATCAACGGCGACTCCGGGGCGTTCGGGCCCGGATACCGGGCCAACGCGACCATTGGCCGGGCTCTACGCCTGTTCGTGCGCAACGTGGCCGGGTTGATCATCGGCGACATGGACAAGGCCACCCTGGCCATGCCCGGCAGGTACTCCTTCTGCTTCGCCGAGAACGAATCGCGCAGCCCGTGGGAGCCGCGGCACGTAGAGTTGGGGCTGGACCCGGAAGACAGCATGGTGACGCTGCACGCCATCCGGGCCTTCTACCCGGTGATGGAGACGACGGTCTCGCGGGGCACGGATGTGCTCAACACACTGGTGCAGGCGACCCGGGCCACCGGCTTCTCCAACTTTTACCAGATCGGCACCGGCGCGCAGGTAACGCTGGTGATCAGCCCCGAGCACGCGGCCGAAATTGCCGCGGACGGGTTCACCAAGCAGGACGTTCGCGAGTACGTGTTCGCCAACGCGCGCATGTCCATCGCCAACCTGTCCGGGCTGGGACACTGGGGCAACCGCAACTACCCGGATTGGGTGGACGACGAGGACCCGGATACCCTGGTGCCAATCGCACTGCAGCCGGACGACATCGTGGTGGTGGTTGCCGGGGGCGACGGCCGCCATTCGGCGTGGTTGGCCGGATGGGGCGTGACCCGGGTCGTGACTCAACAGGTCGAAGTTCCGGGCTAGGCGTATCACTGACCACTGTTCCTGGGGCACATCGGCGAAATGCTCGGTGTGCCCTTGTTTAGCGATCCGCCGGCAGGTATGCTGGCCGGTCGCAAGATTTTCCGGGCAATGGCGAATGGGTCGGTCGCCTGCTATGATTTTGTTGCCGCCATATCTTCAGCTCTTGACCAATAACAGGTTACGCCACTGTGTTCACCCACCTGCATACACACACTGAATACAGCATGCTAGATGGCATCAGCCGCATTCCGGATCTGGTGAACCGGACCCGCGAACTGGGCATGGACGCCATGAGCATCACCGACCACGGATCGATGTATGGCGTGGTCGATTTTTACTCCGAGTGCAAGGACGCCGGCATCAAGCCCATCATCGGGTGCGAGTTCTACGTCGCTCACGCCAGCCGGCACGACCGTACACCCAACGAGCGCACCGCAAACCACCTGGTGCTGATCGCCAAGGACAACACCGGATACCGCAACCTGCTACAGCTGGTGACCCTCTCCCACCTGGAGGGTTTCCATTACCGACCACGTATCGACAAAGAACTGATAGAGCGACACCGAAGTGGGCTGATCTGCCTGTCCGGATGCCCGTCAGCCGAGGTGCCCACCCTGCTGGCCGACGGCAATTACCAGGACGCCATGCGGATGGCCGGCTGGTACAGGGAGTTGTTCGGCGAGAACTACTTCCTGGAACTGCAACGCCACGAGCATATCGAGCAGTTGCCCCGGATCAACGACGGTTTGGTGCGGTTGAACCGGGAGACGGGCATACCGCTGCTGGTCACCAACGACGCGCATTATGTCCGCCAGTCCGACTACCAGTACCAGGACGTGTACATCTGCATCCAGACCGGCACCAACGTGATGGATGACAAGCGGCTGCGGATGGAGGATTCGTCCTACTACATCCGGTCTGCCAGCGAGATGGCGACGCTGTTCCACGATTTCCCGCAGGCCGTAGACATCACCGGCGAGGTTGCCCAGCAGTGCAACGTGTCGCTGGGTTTCGGTCAGATGCACCTGCCCCGGTATCCCACCCCGAACAACGAGGACGCCGACGCCTACCTGGAACGGATCTGCTGGGAGGGATTCAACCAGCGCTACGGGGTCAACAACGACGCCGCCCGGGCGCGCATGGAATATGAGCTGGAAGTCGTCCGGCAGACCAGCTTCGCCAACTATTTCCTGGTGGTGTGGGACATCATCTCCTTCGTTCGCCAGCGGCAGATCCTCTTCGGCGTGCGAGGAAGCGCCGCCGCCAGCGTGGTGCTGTACTGCTTGGGGATCACCGACATCGACCCGATGCGGTACAACCTGGTGTTCGAGCGGTTCCTGAACTTCGAACGGAAGGAAATGCCGGACATCGACATGGACTTCCAGGACGACCGGCGGGACGAAGTACTGCGCTACGTCATCGACCGCTACGGCAGCGACCGGGTGGCCCAGATCATCACCTTCGGAACCCTGGGGCCCAAGGCCGCCCTCCGCGATGTCGGTCGCGGGCTGGGCATGAGCTACGGCGACGTAGACCGTATCGCCCGGATGGTTCCGTTCAAGTCCCGCACCATATCAGACGCCATGTCGGCCAACCAGGAGATGGCGGACACGTACGTGCGCGACGCGGCGATCCGGGAACTGGTGGACAACGCCCAGGCGCTGGAGGGCATCGTCCACCACGTCAGCACCCACGCGGCCGGCGTGTTGATCGCGGACGAACCGCTGACCGAAACGGTTCCGCTGCAGCGGCCATCTCGGGGGGATGAGAACAGCCCGGTAATGATGACCCAGTACTCGATGGATCCGGTGGCCAAGCTGGGCCTGCTCAAGATGGACTTCCTGGGCCTGACCAACCTCACCATCCTGGACCGGACGATCAAGCTGCTGGACGAGGAACGGGGCATCCGCATCGATCTGAGCCGGCTGACACTGGACGACGAATCCACCTACGACCTGCTGGGCACCGGCAACACCACGGACCTGTTCCAGTTGGAAAGCGCTGGAATGCAGCGGTACATCAAGGAATTGAAGCCATCCGACCTGGGCGACATCGCGGCGATGATCGCGCTGTATCGGCCCGGGCCCATGGAGCACATCGACCGGTTCATCCGTTCCAAGCATGGCCGGGAGCAGGTGACCTATCCGCATCCCAGCATGAAGGAGTTGCTGGACGAGACCTACGGCGTCATCGTGTACCAGGACCAGGTGCTGCACGTCCTGCAGAACTTCGCCGGATATTCCCTGGGGGAGGCCGATACCGTCCGCAAAGCCATGGGCAAGAAGATTCCGGAGCTGATGGCCGAGGAGCGCGAGCGGTTCGTGTCCGGCGCGGTGCAACAGGGCTACAGCGAACAGATGGGCGCGGAGATCTTCAACCTGATCGAGCCCTTCGCCGGGTACGCCTTCAACAAGGCCCACAGCGTAAGCTACGGGCTGATCTCCTACTGGACCGCCTACTTCAAGACTCACTACCCGCTGGAGTACATGGCCTCGGTGCTCAACTGCCGCCTGGACCACGGGGACCGCTACGTCGCGTCGATTAACGAGTGCACCCGCATGGGCATCGGGATAGAACTGCCCGACGTGAACAGGTCCGGCATCCACTACACCATCGACACTCCCGCCGACCGGGCGCAGACCGGTAAGCTGCGCATCGGCCTGGCGGCGATCAAGACGGTGGGCGAGGGCGCCATAACGCCAATTGTCACCGAGCGCACGGCCAAGGGGCCCTACGCGTCGATCACCGACTTCTGCCGGCGGGTGGATGTTTCCGGACTGAACCGCCGCACGCTGGAGGGACTGGCCAAGGCAGGAGCCTTCGACTCCCTGGCGCCACGGGCCACGGTGATCGGCAACCTGGACCGAATCTGGGCCCTGGCGCAGCAGGAAACGCGAAACCGCAACTCCGGTCAGGTCGGCATGTTCGGCGACGACCTGGACAGCAGCGCCGGCGGCACGCTGCTGGAACTGGACACTTCGCAAGCTGACTACACGGCGCAGGAAAAAGCCAACCTGGAAAAGGGGTACCTGGGGGTTGCGCTTTCCTACAACCCACTCCTGACCCTGGCCGCCATCAACCCGGGCGACGCCTACAACTCGGTCGACCAGCTCGACGAGGAGATGATCAGCAGCACGGTGACACTGCTGGGGCACGTCGCCGGGGTCACCGAGCGTTACACCCGAGACAACCGAAAATTCCTCAGGGTCGACCTGGCCATGGTGGGAGGGCAGGTCGAGGCGATGGTCTGGCCTGACTCTCTGGAAAAGACTGCCCATATCTGGCAACCGGGACGGGTCGCGCGGGTGACGGGCCGGCTGCAAATCCGCGGCGACGACTTCTCCATCGCCTGCTACGACGCACAGGAATACGCGTTACCGGAAAGTGCTGAACCGTCTGCGGCCGGCCCGGCGGAGCCCACGTTGGCAGGCAACGCGGCGGACAACCCGAGTCCGCCATCGAAGCCGGCACGCTCCAACGGCAGCCGACCGGCACCGGCTCCACCACAGTCGACCTCCCCCGACGGCCACCGGGAGACGGGCGTCCTGGTGCGCATGGTCGAAACCGACCAGCCCGACGAGGACCGGTACAGGCTGCGACAGGCCATCCGAGTGATGCTGGAATACACCGGAGACGACAAAGTTTACCTGGAACTCAACCTCAGGGAAGGGCGAACGGTGCTGATGGAGATCCCCACGGTGTCCACCGCAGTGTGCGACGAGTTGCAGCAGCGTGTCCAGGACCTGCTGCTCCAGGACGAGAGCTGTACCGAGTACCCGGAGAAAGCCGCTTAATTCACGGTATGTGCCGGCTCTTGCGGGTGGTGGCGGGTCAGTCTGCTGCGGGAATCTGCAAACCCAGTCCGGCGGATATGAACCGCCGACCGTTCTCCTGGTAGCGCGCGGTGGGATTTTCCAATCGCTTGCGATGCACCTCGGGCAGTTCCCGGATCCGGCCGGGCACGCCCACTACCAGAGACTCGTTGGGAATTGGAGTGCCGGTGACGATGGCCCCGGCGCCGATGAGCACATAGTCACCGACCTTGCAGTCCTCCAGGCAAACGGCGTTCACCCCGATCATAACGTTGTTGCCAACGATGCCGCCGTGAACCACCGCGCCGTGAGTCATCAATACGTTGTCGCCCAGTTCCAGGTAGTCGTCGGTGTGCAAGACGCAGTTGTCCTGGATCGAGCAGTTCTTGCCAATGACGATCTGACCGTAGTCGGCGCGTATCACGGCGCCCGGCCAGATGCTGGTTCCCTCGCCGATTATGACGTCGCCGACGATGTAGGCGGCCTCGCTTACGAACACGCTGGGATGAATTTGCGGCGACTTGCCGTCGATGCTGCGAATCAAGGGGTTCCTCCTGTTGGTTATCGGTTCGGGCAATTATAGCCGGCCGCCGGTGTGGTCGATTCGCAGAAGCGTCGCCGCAAGTTCCGGACTTCGTTTGACAATATCAAGGCCCGCTGCCTACAATGATTCAACGCGCGATGATATCGCGTGTTTTGTGGCCCGGTGGTGTAGCGGTTAACATACTGCCCTGTCAAGGCAGAGATCGGCGGTTCGAATCCGCTCCGGGTCGCCACTGAAATTTTTGAAACGGCTCACGTTGGTGGGCCGTTTGGCGTTGCCCCCGAGCAGAACTGCACTAACTGTGGATCGAGATCGGTCGGAAGCGGCGACTGCTTTGGGCATTGAGGGGCATCGCACACAACCGCGGGGCCAGTGAGCCCAAGCGTCGAATCGGTGTCACAGCCGGTTGTGCTAAAATCGAAAGTGCCCCCGTAGCTCAGTGGATAGAGTGCTGGCCTCCGGAGCCAGAGACCGGAGTTCGAGTCTCCGCGGGGGTACCACCATTTCCAATACTGCGAACATCGCCTTTCAGGGCGATTTCAGCGGCGTCCGCTCCCCCTATTGGACTGTCCTCCGGCGTGGGGATCGTGTAGACAATCGTCGCCCCGCCGGGCCGCACCAGAACCTCCTTGACGAATGACCGCACGAAGGCTTTGGTCTCGGTGAGTTCGCTAGTCTTGAGGAACGCGCTCATGTCCTGGGCGAAGGCGGCGATGGTGTCGGCGCTGTCCAGCAGTTCCCTCCTCTGTGATAGGACGGCCCGGGCTTCCTCGGCGGCGGCTTCCAGTTGTTCCCGGCGGTGGCGGTGTTCCAGGATGCGCTCCGAGGCGTCGGCCATGTCCAGGTCGGTGCTCTCCACGAAGTGCCAGATGCGGTCCAGCTTCCGCTTCACCTCTTCCAATTCGGCCTCGATGGTCTCCAGCTTCTGACGCTGTTCGCGGGCCACACCGTCCATCTCCTCGTCCAGCAGCTTCACCAGGCCCCGGATGTTGGACTCGGTGAGGATGTTGTCCCGGATGTTGGAGATGATGGCGTCCTCGAAGGACTTGGCGGCGAGCCTGGGGGTCTGGCAGGAACCGCTGCCCAGCTTGAGGATGGACTGGCAGACGTAGTAGGTGTACTTGCCGCTCTTGGCTTCGGAGGCGGAGAGGGCCTTGCCGCAAGTCTCGCACCTGGCCAGGCCGCTGAGCAGGTAAGGACTGGCGGCGCGGCGGGGGTGGGTGACCGCCGGGGCGCGTGCTGCCAGCAGTTTCCTGACCCGCTGGAACTCCTGCTGGGAGACGATGGCGGGAAAGGCGTTTTCCACCCGCACCGGCTCCTGGCCGTCTTTGGCATTGGTTCCCCAAACCAAATTTTCCGAGTAAAATTCGTCCATGGTCTCGATGACGGCCTCCATGAGCTTGCCCGTGGGGGAGTCGTCGGCGTGCTCGGTGATGGAGACCACGCGGACGCCCTTCCTGCGAAGCATGGACTTGTACATCACGGCGTGCTCCCTTCTGCGGGTGAAGCGGCTGAACTTCCAGACCAGGATTTCACGGAAGGGAGTGTCGGGCTGGGCTGCCTCGCGGATCATCTTATTGAACTGGGGCCTATCGGTGCTGCGGCCGCTCTCGGCCTCGTCGATGTACTCGCGGACCACCAGGCAGCCGTTCTTCTCGGAGTGGTCCCGCAACGCCCGAAGCTGGGCGGCCACGGAGAGGTCCACGTCCTGGCGGTCGCTGGACACGCGAGCGTAGAGGGCCACCGGGGTCAGGTCTTTGTCCTTGCTGGTCTTACTCATGGTTCTGTCCTCCATCTTCCTCTGGCTGATTGGCCTGGCGGGAGCGCAGCCGCTCCAGGCGCGCCTCACGGCGCAGCTCCCTCTCTTCCATGTACAGGCGAAGGGCTTCTCGCACCATCTCGCTCATGTCGCGGCCTTCCTCACGCCTCACGGCGTCCACCTGCTCGAACATCTCCGGGGGCAGGGAGAAGGTGATGGTCCTGGATTTCCGGCGTGGCGGCATGGTCTCTCTTTTTGCCTGCTGTGATAAGTGATTGTCTTACACTTGATTATCGAACATCCGGCCCGGCCCGTCAAGATACGGCGGTTACCGCCCCCTGGTTGAACCTGGGATAATGTTGCCTCCGGCGGCCCAACTGCGGCTCAAGGACGCTCCGGCGCTCCCAGGGCACGGCGACGACGATCACCTTGGCGAGGCGTCCCTTCCAGAGGACGGGTCTGGCAGCCACGGCCAGACCATCCCCTTCGGCAAACTCCATCTCGCCGCTGTGGGCGGCCCGCTCCGCCAGGGAACCGGCCGGCAGGGCCTTGTCCTTACGGGGCATCCCTCCCCGACTCCCGCAGATGAGCCGGGACGGGCGCGCTCCGAAACCTTCCGTCCGCTTCACCACCCTGGCCCGCAGCACAGCGGGTTCGGTCCAGCCCGCCGGGTCACCCCGCTCCTCCCGCTCGTACAGGACCACCAGCAGGGGCGGGTCCCGCACCACCTCGGCCAGCCGCAGGGCCGCCGAGGAGTAGGCGCAGCCGAAGACATCGTGCAGGGCCACCACGTCCAGCCCGCTGGCCTGGGCGTAGGGCAGAAAGATGTCGGGCTGCATCAGCGCCGCCGCCGCGAAGCGTTCCGCCTGCTGGCAGATCATGGGGTTCGGCCCTGAGGGGACGGGCATTCCCGGCGAGTGGATTTCGGCCATGCGCTCCAGGGTGATCTCGTACAGCTCGTGAAGCACCGTGTGGGCCTTGGAACCCTCCCACAGGTCGTCGCGGTGATAGATGTGGTACTCGCCCCCGGGCTGACCGAAGTGGGCGCCCTTCAGCCCGTCCATCTTCCCGTCCTGCACCGTGCCGAACCCGGCCCGCTGCGCCAGGGCGGTCAACTCCTCCAGGGAAGGACGGGCCGACAGGCCGAAGTAGTCCACGAAACGCCCAGCCAACCCTTCAGGGTCAACTGCCTGCCCATAAGGGTCGTCGTCCAGCAGGTCGCGGCAGAAGCCGCCCAGGGTCATATCCATCATTCCAGCAGCCTCTTGCCGGTGAACTTCTCGTACATCTCCACGATGAACCGTTTGGCATTGACGGTCATGGGGCCGTCGGGGCGGGTGCCCACGCGGAAGGCCGGGTCGTCCAGCACGAAGCGGTAGGCCCGTTCCACGTCCATCGCCTCGTCACCGTAGGGATCGGGCTGCGGGCCGTGGCCGGCCCGCCGGAGCAACTGCTGAGGGTCCACGTTGTAAAGCTCCGCCAGCTTGCGGACCACGTTGATACCGGGGTGCTTTTCCCCCCGCTCGATGAGGGACAGGTAGGAGGCGGACACCCCGGTGCGCCGGGCAACCTCCCGCAGGCTCACCCTGCCCCGCAGCCGCTTGAGCAGGGCGCCGATGTCCTCGTAGCCCTCGGTCTCTTCCCGCAGGTCGTCCGCTTCCCGGTTGTCGTCGTATTCGTCCATGCTTCCCACCCCCCGTCGTCGGTATCAGGACCGAACAGGTGTTACGTTTCTGCGGGATGATTGTTACATCAGAGTAAACACTTTGTCAAAAGAGGGCCATTATGTCCTTTTATCCGTTGTCCCTCTGGGTGAGCGATTGTTACACTCCATTCACAGAACGAAATTTCTAAAACCCAGCCAGAGTATACC
>DAOUIF010000027.1:0-8167 GCA_034423575.1 Dehalococcoidia bacterium
ACGACTGTCCCCACACCGCGCCCTGCTCAGCAACCAAGGAGGTGATTGACCGACAAACGACAACCTGATAATTGTCTAATCGCTCCGCTCCCAAGGTGGTCAAAGACCGTGAAAATCTCGGTCAATGACGCTGAAAATTCACAGACACCGAGCATCCGGTGGGCTTACGTCAGGCTGGTTGCTACCTACGGCAACGACCAGACCAGGAAGAGGCCGTGAATGGCCGGAAGCCAGATTAGCAACAGGCCCACCAATTGTTCGCCTTCGGCGAACTGGTATCAGGCATGTCTGCGCCCTTTGCGGTCGATTTCGTCCTTTCGGGTGGCTCTGCATCTGAGACTACTGATCGTCCGGACCGGTTGGTCGACACGGCATCTGACGAACTTGATGGTGTTGGTAACATTAGCGCCACTTGGGCGGCACGAAAGGCCCCGTGTGGTGCTCCTGCGCCCCAGTATGACCGTTCATGTGGTCCGCGTTGAGCCAGTGCTGTTGCAAGTCGGCGAGAGTCACACGCTGGCGTGGTCCAGGTGCTGGTAGTAGCTGGAAGTCCGGCCGGCGATGTGCTGACGAGTGTTGGCCTGAGTGGCATCGGGCGACCGCGAGTAACTTTCGATCAGACCGTCCACGGTGAGGCCGGACTCGGAAATGATGCGGACGGCGTCGTCGAACAGTCACGGCGGCTGTGACGCCAGAGACATCAGGCGATCGCCGGTTCACTCCGGGTCCAGCAGGTGGCGCTGGAGCTCTTTGCGCTCGTCCACGACGGCCTGTGCCAACGCCATTATCGAATGCTCATGGTCGGCGCGACGACCCTGGGGTTGGTGGGGAAGAGCGACGCGCAACCGCCTATGATGATCTGGTCGGCGGCGCAGGCCAGCATGGCGGCGGCGAACAGGGCCGGCTGGGGGACAAACACCCTGATGGGTTCGTGCCGGCCCCCGAGAACTCTGACGAGGGCGTGGGTTGCGGCATCCCGGGCTGGCCGGGTAGACTGCGGGTTGACGACGAGTCGGTTCCGCTCCTAGCAACAGCAATGGACCGACCCGCCGAACAGTTTGAGAGGGAGTTGGCTGTTTCGCCAACGTGGGGCCTTAGTTCGTTCAGCGAGTGAACGCCCGCCTGATCGGCGGGAGCGGGGGGTTGATTCCCCTAGGCTCCACCCTCTCTCCGTGGGGGTGCCGTCAATAGCAGGACATTTGCCTGCCAATCAAGTAAAGGGGTTTAGACCCCCACCCCGCACAGTTCAAGTCTACTGGATCGCATACTCGCAAACAACTGACAGGGTACGACGGCAAAATCGGGCACTGACCCAGGAGGCCAATACGACGATGACAGCTCTTAATGGAACACTGGACGGGTACGACCTGATGAGAACGTTGCAGCATTGGGAAACCAATGTCAAAGACCTGCGAACCCAGCTGTCGGATGTGCAACGACGGCTGGAGGGCGCCCAGCGCAACGTGCAGGCGTGCCTTGAGGCGATTGACCTGTGCAAGGCATTGGTAGAGGAACCCAACGTCGCCTATGGGCGTCACAGCCACATCCACCCTCGTGAGTTGATCAATTGCAAAACGCAGATGGATGCGGCCGCAGAAATCGCCAGGCAGAGCGATGGGTTCATCAAGTTGGCTGACGCCGCCAAGTTGCTGCACGACACTGGGAAATGGAACGCAGCCAACCACGGCAGCATCAAACGGTCGCTGCACGGGCAAATCAACGCGAGCGACGATTGGGAAAAGGAAGGAGAGGGTACGGGTATCTATCGTTTGGTGACGCACACGTCAAACGTCGAACAGCACACCAACGGTGCCGGAGAAGGACAATCGTCCGCAGAAGCGCATCAGAACGACGATGGCGACGCATCCCCTTTGACGCACCAGGCACATGGGGTGTCTCAGCCTGCTGTGGATTAGGTGATCTTGGCGGACCCGGCGGGGCGCTCTTGATAGGCACCCCGCCGGACACCAGGCGACGGTAGCGCGACCATGGGCTCTACACTGAGTGGTCGGTTTTCCGCATCTTGGACCAAACTGAAAACATATTGCCGGCATTGCGGGACAGGGTCGACATCTGCTGGTTCAGGTCGGACGGCGTGGTGATGACCTCCATGTTGCTCGGCTCAGAGGTCATGGTTGCATTGCGGCGAGGTCCGTTAGAAACTCCGCTTGGGCTTCCGGTCGCGTATTTCGACGGTCCGCGGTTTCTTGGGTGAGTTTGCGGTACGCTGCTTCGCCGGAGAAGTCGCGGTTGCCGCCCTTAGCCGGCGGCTGCCCCCGCACGGGCGGTTCAGTTTCCGATGGTCTGCGTCGGTTGGCCACCGAGGGATCCACGCCGTATTGTTCCATCAGGTCGGCGTAGGTGAAGGGCAGCTTACCAGATGTGATGGCGGCGCTGGTTCGGTGGGCGATTCGCTGCAACGGCCTGCCGTGTTGCTGG
This sequence comes from Dehalococcoidia bacterium, assembly GCA_034423575.1. Classification (GTDB taxonomy): domain Bacteria; phylum Chloroflexota; class Dehalococcoidia; order Lucifugimonadales; family UBA3495; genus Bin87. The sequence continues at coordinate 2,440 of DAOUIF010000027.1, forward strand.
TTCAGCTGCTCGTGGGTATGCGCGGTGAGGTGTTCAAACTGGCGCTCAAAGGCAGGTTGCATATGGCATACAAAACGTATGGTTGACAGACGATGATGAATTCCCCGGAATGAACGTTGGATAGGTTCGTGTCTCAGCCGCTACGGACGAAGTGGCGGATCACGTTGAGGCGCAGAAGACGGCGATTCAGCGTTTCGTCGAAGGCCGGGGCGGTGCCGTGGTGCGCTGGTACGTGGACGAAGATGTGACGGGGGAGGGCCTGGGTGGGCCAGCCTTGCAGCGAATGCTGACGGACGCCGAGTTTGGCGTCGGTGGGTTTCCCAGGGTGTTTGTTTGGGCTCTGAATCGGCTGAGCCGGAATGCAGTGGATCTCGAAAATGTTCTGCGCAGGTTGACGGATGCAGGGGTGGGGGTAGTCTCCTTGAACGAGAGGCAGTTGGTGGCGCCGTAACGTTGATTCGGGGATCAAGTCACGTCGCCACCTTTGATGGACGCAGCTATGCTGACTAGGCATGGCCGGTGTCACACCGCCAGCATGTCTGCGACCGCGGTGGTGGGCCTCGCCAAGTCTGGTTGACGCAGGACAGAGAGTTCTGGCCAGATTCTGGCCTGCCACCGCCGAAGCATTGTCGGGGATGAGGTACTGAGTCTCCAAGTTGGGTCTTGGAGACGGTGAATCTCGGTTGCGGTGATCATCTGCTCTCCGGCGGGCTCACGAGGAAAGACCGCTGGAGGTCTTTGTTCACGCGTCGTCGGGCGCGTGGTTTCGGACGAATGGCAGTGGGTTTGACCTGCTTAGGTGAGGCAACCTCGCGCTTGACGACACCGGGGATGGGAAGGGCCGTCTGAACGGAGGTCGTGCCGTCGTTTTGCGCTTTCGCCATTTTGCGTTTACCATCGTTGCCGGTGCGCGCTGGCGAACTGGACCTCCGGTGTGGTTGGCGGAGAGCCATCACAAATGAGGTTTCGAAAGTGCGCTCTTTAGACTCACCCGCTTTCGCGGGAATCCGGGAACCTCGGCAGATACAATTCTCCCTCAGCGGAGGCCCATAGACTCCCACGAAAGCGGGGGCGTGCCTGCAATACCAACACATGCTGTGAATACCAGATCCCCCAACCACATCTCAAGAACGGTTCGGCCTATCGTCAAAATAGGCCCGCCGATGACGACCTTGACCGCATTGACCCAGGGGGAATTGTGCGCACCGCTGCTGACAGGCTTCGCGGGATGGTCGAGGCAGGAGGGAGTGATGCCGAACTCGCACGCGCCGCTCTGCATCGCCTCTACATCGAACACCAGAAGCTCGAATCGGGGCAACGATGCAGCTGCGCAAGCTCTCAGTCAACCAGCTGAAGCGCTTCACCGTGCCGACACAGTTGGGCGAGCTCAGCGATGGTCTCAATCTGGTTGTTGCGCCGAATGAGCTCGGTAAATCGACCCTGTTGGACGCGCTTCGAGCGGTGCTGTTCGAGCGCCACGGCTCCAGGGCACAGCCAATCGTGGCACTGCAAAACGACCGAAGCGGCGCTGCGCCGGTCGTTGAACTGGTCTTTGAAGTCGACGGCGCTGAGTACACGCTGACCAAGCGCTTCGTCAGGAGCGCCTTTGCACGACTGCAGTGTCCTGATGGAACGGTCCTTGAATCGGACGCTGCCGAAAACGAGCTGCGCAACCTTCTGGGTTTCGCCGAGGCAGGCAACCGCGGCGCGACTTCGGAAACACTTGGCATGTGGGGCGGGCGTTCTGTGGGTTCTGCAGGGGCAGTCATTCGGCAGACCGGACCTGCCGGCTTCAGCACTGGCAAGTCTCAGCGCGGGGCTGGAGTCCGAGGTTGGGACCGTCCTCGCAGGCCGCCGTGGCAGAGAGCTGCCGCAGGTCATACAACAGCAGCAGGGTGAACTGGTGACTCCGGCCCGCCGTCAGCCGCGCGGCGCATACAAGGACGCGCTTGATAACGTCAGTGAGCTCGAACAACGTCTCAGCGCGCAACAGCAGCAGATGTCGGCGATGTCAGAGACGCTCGAGCAGTTGGCCGCGACGACAGAACGGCTTGCGCGGCTGGAGGACGGCAGCCAGGATCGCATCGATCAGAAGGAACTTGCGGAGGCTCGGGAGCAGCTTGACGAGGTGATGCGCCATGGCCTGCAACTCGAAGCCGCCCACAGCGAACTCCAGAACCGGCTGAGGCAGTTCGAGCAAGCGGAACGCGCCCAAACCGAGCGCGCATCCCGGAGAGCAGAACTCAAGACGGATCATGAAAAGCTGAAGCACGACACCGAGCGGTTGGAGGAACGCCAACAGCGTCATCAAGAATCGTCGGCCGCACTTGACGAATTCCGGCAGGCTGCGACGGAGGCAGAAGCGGCCGTTGAAGCAGCGACGCAGTCAGAGGCAAGATGGCGGCGTACCCTGGATCGAATCACTCGCTCGGCGGAGATGAACGACCTGCTCCGCCTGCAGAGCGCCGTCGAAGCTGCGCGGGAACGACTCACTGACGCCCGGCGCCAGGCCGAGCAGATCAAGGTCACGGACGAATCGCTACGGCGGATCCGCCAAGTCACGGACGCAGCCGAACAGGCAAATGCACGGCTCAGCGTGGCGGCAACCCGTGTCACCTTTGACATCCCGAGCGACCGTCTTGAACAAGTGTGTATCTTCACGAAATGAGTCGAGTACTTGGCGGATCAACACGTTGCTGGGTTCGCCGGGTGGGTGCTCCAGTTGGTCACGAGTGATTTGCGGTTGACGCATCGATAGACGAGCCGGGGAACGAACCAAGGCCCGCACTGGTGAACGGCGAACCAACCGCAGTGCGCATGCCGCTTTCAGCGAGGTTGAATGATGCCTGAACTGCACGAGCTTTCGGTGGCCGAAGCCGCCGCGCAGATTCGCGAAGGAACCCTGTCGCCGGTGGCGCTGGCGGAGTCGCTGCTGGCGCGCATCGACGCCCTGGATGGCGATGTACAGGCCTGGGTCACCATCGACCGGGATGCGGTGCTGTCGGCGGCGCAACAACGGGAGGCGGAGGTGCCGCGCGGCGATCCGCTCGGTCTGATCCACGGCGTGCCGGTGGGCCTGAAGGACATCTTCTTCACCGAGGGCATGCTCACCGCGTGCGGATCGAAGGTGTATGCCGATTTCGTGCCCGAGTTCGATGCGACGTCGGTGGCCAAGATCAAGGAGGCCGGCGGGATCATCCTCGGCAAGACGGTCACCACCGAGTTCGCCTCGGGCGACCCTTCGCCGACGCGCAACCCTTGGAACCTGGAGCACACTCCGGGCGGCTCCAGCAGTGGGTCGTGTGCGGCGGTGGCGGCACGGATGGTTCCGGCCGCTCTCGGATCGCAGACCGCCGGGTCCACCTGTAGGCCAGCGGGCTATAACGGCATTGTCGGCATGAAGGCTACCTACGGACGCATCTCACGGTACGGCGTGGCCCCATTGAGCTGGTCGCTGGATCATGTGGGCATCCTGACCCGAACGGTGGCCGATGCCGCGCTGATGCTGACCGTGCTCAGCGGCGCGGACGACAATGACCCCGGCAGCCTGCGCGAACCCGTACCCGACTTCAGCGCGCAGATGGCCGAGCACGACCGGCCCCCGCGCATCGGGCTGGTGCGGCAGTTTTACGAAGACTACGCCACGCCGGAGATGTGGGCGCACACCGAGGCAGTGGCCAATCAGCTGGCGAAGGCTGGGGCGGAGGTCGAGGATATCCCGCTGCCCGACAGCTTCGCCGTGGGGCACAGCCTCCGCAGCATCGTGTCGAGCGTCGAGTGCGCGACAGTCCACGAGGTCAATCACCGCACCCGCGCCGCCGACTACGGGCCGCGCATCCGCGCCAGCATGGAGATGGGCATGATCATGCCGACGTCGGCGTACCTGAAGGCCCAGCGATTGCGGCGGCAGTTCCGCGCCGACTTCAGCGATATGGCTGCGAAGATAGACGTGGTGATGACTCCGGCGATGCCGGAGCCGGCTCCCCACGGCCTGAGCACCACCGGAGATGCGGCGTTCCAGGTGCCGTGGTCGGCCGCCGGGTTGCCCACCGTGGTGGTCTCGACGGGCCTGAGCGAGCTGGGGATGCCCATGGCGGTGCAGTTCGGCGGGCAGTGGGCGCAGGAGGGCAAGGTCCTGGGCGCGGCGCAGTGGTGCGAGCGGATCGCCGGGTTGAAAGAGGGGCCACCTAACTATTGACACGTGTCGTCCATACGAAGGTCACGTTAGCGCGCCCGGAAACGTTCGTCCAATACCTCATGGAAAACTCCGGCATCGAGATGCGATGAGTCAGCCCGGCGCCGCCGACCTTGCTGAAGGGGGAAAGAGACCTCTACGGCCGGCTGCAGTTCACGACAACCGCGTTGTCCAGGTCATCGCGAACCGGCTGGCACCGGAAGGAAATCCACAGACAGGAGGTTGCAATGCCACGGACCATCCGCGCCGGGTTGATTCAGGCCAGCGTCGACGGCCAGGCGGTCCAGGACCTGGGCCGTCTGAAACAATACATGATTAACAAACATGTCTCGCTGATCGAGCAGGCGGCGGCCCGGCAGGTGCAGGTCCTGTGTCTCCAGGAGTTGTTCTATGGCCCGTACTTTCCCGCCGAGCAGAACGCCCGCTGGTACGCAATGGTGGAGAAGGTACCCGAGGGGCCAACCGTCCGGTTGATGCAGGAACTGGCCAAAAAGCACGGCATGGTGCTGATCGTTCCCGTCTACGAGGAGGAGATGCCCGGGGTCTACTACAACACGGCGGCCGTGCTGGAGCGGGACGGAACCTACCTGGGCAAGTACCGCAAGACCCACATCCCCCACTTGGAACCGGGTTTCTGGGAGAAGTTCTACTTCAAGCCCGGCAACACCGGTTACCCGGTCTTCGACACCAGCGTCGGCAAAGTGGGCGTGTACATCTGTTACGACCGCCACTTCCCCGAAGGCGCGAGGGCGCTGGGACTCAACGGGGCAGAGTTGGTGTTCAACCCTTCCGCCACCGTGGCGGGACTGTCCGAGTACCTCTGGGAGTTGGAGCAGCCCGCTCATGCCGTAGCCAACGGGTACTTCGTCGGCGCCATCAACCGAGTGGGATGGGAACAGCCTTGGGAGATCGGGGAGTTCTACGGCAAGAGCTATTTCTGCGACCCCAGGGGTCAAATCGTCGCCCAAGGGTCCCGTGACCGGGATGAAGTCATCGTCGCCGACTTGGACCTGGATGAAATACGCCAAGTCCGCACCACTTGGCAGTTTTACCGGGACCGCCGCCCCGACACCTATGACCAGTTGCTGGAGCCATAGGATTGGTCCGTACTCCGAAAGCCTGAACCGAGACCAGGGTGAAACCCGCATTGGTGTTGGGTAGATGAGGGATTCAGCCTGCCCCACCGTTGCGCGAAACCTCGGCCGGCAGAAAGAATCCAGCCAGCAGCGCCGTCGCGCTCATCGCCGTGCAAATCAGGAACCCCGGCAGAAGCGACCCGGTCGCGTCTCTCGCCGCGCCCACCAGGATTGGCGCGGCGAACATCGCGATGCCCGATGTGGTAATCATCAATCCGTAGATGACCGCCAGCCCCTGGGGCGTGATGCTGGCCAACCGCAGAGGCAGGGTGAGCAGCATCGGCACGTAGAACCAGGAGCCAAAACCCAGCACCGCCGTCGCGACGTAGATGCCGGTCAAAGCCGGCACCAGATATACGCCCAGCCCGCCCAAGCCCGCTGCCACGCCGGAAACGAC
>DAOUIF010000028.1:0-134159 GCA_034423575.1 Dehalococcoidia bacterium
GTGCTGGTTGCCGTGGAAGCCAAGAAGCGGGGCGAGAGCCTCTGGGGTCTCGACGACACGCTGGTCGAACTCGATTACCTGACCCGCTCCGCTGGCGCCGAGGTGATCGCCACGGTATCCCAGCGTGCTGAGCGCATCACCCCGACCTACCTGGGCAAGGGCAAACTTCAGGAGTTGCAGGACCTGCTGGCGGACGAACGCCCCGATGTCGTGATCTGCGACGATGAGTTGACCCCCACCCAGCAGCGCAATCTCGAATCGGCCCTGCAGATCAAGGTAATCGACCGCACCGCGTTGATCCTGGACGTGTTCGGGCGACACGCCCGCACCCGTGAAGGCCAGATCCAGGTCGAGTTGGCCCAGCATCAATACCTGTTGCCCCGGTTGGTTGGCCAGTGGTCTCACTTGGAGCGTCTCGGCGGCGGAATCGGCACCCGCGGCCCCGGCGAAACCCAGTTGGAAACCGACCGCCGCCTGATTCGCCGTCGCATCCAGAAGATCGAATCGGAACTGGACAACGTGCGCAAGCGCCGCGGCCAGTACCTGGAACGCCGGCGCCGGTCTGCTACGCCCATGGCCACCCTCGTCGGCTACACCAACGCCGGCAAGAGCACCCTGTTCAACGCCCTGTGCGACGCCGGCGTCCCCGCCGAGGACCAGCTTTTCAACACCTTGGATCCCGTAACCCGCCGACTGCGCCTCCCCGACGGCAACGAGTTGCTGCTCAGCGACACGGTAGGGTTCATCCAGAAACTTTCGCCCACCGTGGTCGCCGCCTTCCGCGCCACTCTGGAGGAGCTCAGGGAAGCCGACCTGTTGCTGCACGTCATTGACATAACTCACCCCAAGGCTCCCGAACAGGCGGAGGTGGTCGAGCAAACCCTCGCCGATCTCGACCTCGGTGGCAAGCCGCGCCTGCTGGTGATCAACAAGCTGGACCTGCTCACCGACGATCCCGCCGACGTGGAAGTACTCGACCGCATCGACCTGTCCGCCATCTCGGGCGCGGATTCCCCGGCCGTCAGTGGCCGGGTCTTCGTTTCCGCAGCGCGGGGTTGGAACCTGCCGGCACTGCTGGAAGCCATCCTGGACCGGGTGGGCGGCTCCGTTTCTATGCCGGCCCCCGCCACCGTTTGATCCGTTTCTGACCCCGAACCTCCATGTCACTGCGCCGCAAGATCCGCATCATCCATACCTCGGATACCCACTTGGGAGACGACTGGGACCCCGAATCCGCGCAACGCGCCCTGTCGGCAGTGGTGGACGGCGTACATGGCCTGCGGGGCGACGCCCTGCTCATCGCCGGCGACGTCTTCGACAACGCCCGAATTTCCGACGTCGTGCTCGAATTCTTCGTGAGCGAAATCGCCCGCGCCGCCGTGCCCACGGTGATACTGCCCGGCAATCACGACCTTTACGACGCCGCTTCGCTGTACCTGCGTTCGCCCTTCTCGGACGGGCCGTCCAATCTACATATCATTACGGGCACCCGGGGGCAAACCCTGTCTTTCCCGGAACTGACCCTGGACGTTTGGGGTCGCGCGATGGACAGCCACACACCGGCTTTCCGACCCCTGGCCGGCATCCCGAACCGCTGCAACGGCCACTGGCGCGTCGCCATGGCGCACGGGCACTACCACTACCCCGACGACACCGAGGAACGCTCGTCTCCGATTCGCTCAAACGAAATAGCGGAGGCGGCCTGCGACTACATCGCTCTGGGCCATTGGGAACGCTTCGAGGACGTGTCCCAAAATGGGGTCACCGCGTTCTACTCCGGTTCCCCGATGGGGGCTTCGGGCACTCGCGGCAACGTGGCGGTGAACGTCGTCGATTTGGTCCCGCTAGCCCTCGCAGAAGTCACGGTTTCGCAGGTCGAACGGCCCATGGCCGCCGCGTCGCTTGCGAACCTACCTTTGGCCGCCGACAACTGAGGAGGAGCCCGCATGAAATCCGTCTCCCGCGAACATCGCATCTACGTCCTTCACCCCGAGAATGAGCCGGCCGTCACCATCGACTCCGGCGATGACCTCATGGTGGAAACTTGGGACGCCTTCGAGGGTATCCGCGAACCCGGCGTCCTCCAGGAGAAGTCCCTGAAAGGCCCGGCCACCGGACCGATCTACGTCAACGGAGCCGAACCCGGTGACGCCCTCCGCGTCGAGTTCGTCAGCATCAAACCCAAGGAGAACCCGGCTCACATGGTCATGCCCGGCCGCGGCTTCCTGGAGGCCGAGTTCACCGAGGGATACCCCACCGTCATGATCATCGACGGCGACGATCTCGTTCTGCCCAACGGAATGAGGTTGCCCTTGAACCCGTCCATGGGTCTCGTCGCCACCACGCCCACCTACGCTCAGGAGACTGCCAGCGACAGCGGACCCTACGGCGGCGACATCGACATGAAAGAGTTGGTTGGGGGCAGCACGCTCTTCCTGCCGGTGTTCGTACCCGGCGCCCTCCTCGCCATGGGCGACTGCCACGCCGTAGTCGGCGACGGCGCGGTGGCTGGAACCGGCGCCGAGTGCTCCGCCGACACCCACGTCCGCGTCACCGTGGAAAAGGGCATGAACCTCAGCGGACCGCGCGCCATCACCCCGGACCACTACGTCGTCCTGTCCCACGGCGACGATCTTGGACCCGCCATGAAGCAAGCCGTCCGCGAGATGGTGGACTTCCTGATCACGGAAAAGGGCATGGCTCCCTACGACGCCTACACCCTGTGCAGCCTCGCCGGCGACGTCCGTGTCTCCCGCACCTTCCGCCCCATCAGCCCGGTCAAGATGATGCTCTCCCGCCAGGCATTGGAGCAGTTGTAGCCGGGTAGTTTTCGCCATTATCCCAGTCGTTTCCCACGAGATAGGAGGCTTCGTGATGGCCGTGGTCGAGCGGGAATACGATTTCGAGGGGTCAACCTACGGGTCCGGTAGCGGCGGTGATCTTTTGCCGGAGGGATCGGGCGACGCGGAGCAGGAGGGAGGTTCGGGATGCCTTAGCGGCATCGTCTGGGCGCTGGTCATCTACGGCGTGGCCATCGTGTTGGCTATCGTCGTACCGGGAGCCGAGGATCTTTGGGGCATGGTCATCGGGTCGGAAAGGGAGGGGATCAATTGGGTGCAGGAAAGCGCCGACGTTCGTCTTCTGGTGTTTGCCATCCTGCTGATACTGCTCTCGCCAGCCGGTTGGTGGGGCGCCCTGATAGCGTTCCTGGCTGGGACGCTGCTGACCATAATCGGTTGGTGGGTATTGCCGGTCGACGTCTGGGGGTTGCCTTTCCCGAACTGGTACCTCGACAACAGCGTCGGTATGTTTTGGTTTTTGTGGATTGCGAGTCTCGCACGGTCCCTTTTGCGGTTCTGAACCGCGGTTCCGGAATATGACATTAGACACGGATCACGCCACCGAAAACCCTCCGTCCACCGTGATCACCGCTCCCGTCACGTAGTCCGACGCCCGGCTGGACAGGAACACCGCTGCGCCCTGCAACCCTTTCGCATCTGCTGCACCTTCCGCCCCATCAACTCCGTCAAGAAGATGCTTTTCCGCCAGGCTTTGGACTGGCTGTGAAACCCGATGGTGAGAGCTTTGGGCAAACCGCTTGCACCCGCCCGCGTTGAATATGAAACCGGTGCTGGGGGTGATGACTCGTCCACAGTTTGAGGGCAGATCGGATGTTGCCGAACAGAGCGGTCTATGCCCTATGCTTCGTCGCGCTAGCCCTGATTAGTGCGGTGGTTGCGATGGTGGGACTGTTTGAAGACACGATTAGTTCGGTCCTGATCGGCGTGCCAATAGACTCCTCCAACCCTATCCTGGAGACTTTCGGCTGGATAATCTGGTTTTTGGCGGTGATCTGTTGGGTTCCGCAGATCTACATCTCGCCATGGGTATTTCTGTCGATCTCTGGCCTGCTCGCGGTAATGGCGGGTTATTTCTACGTCACTCGCTCTCTCTAGTTGGCCCTCACACCGCGGAAAATCCCTTGTCCACCGTTATCATCGCGCCGGTCACGTAGTTCGACGCCCGGCTGGACAGGAACACCGCCACGCCCTGCAACTCTTTCGCGTCTGCCGCTCCTGACGTCCCATAAGCTTCGTCAAAATGATGCCCAGTCGCCGTTCATATTCAGAGGTAGATTGATGCAACTAGATTACGGGCCGCCATTTGACATTTTGGGTGTCGTGTTGGTTATGCCTTTGGCCATTCTCGTAATCTGGGTCGTGGTTCAGATTTTCCAAAAGGGAACTTCTGCGTGGCGGGTGATCGCAATAGGGCTGTTGATGACAGTCGTCACAATCGCGGCGTTTATCGGGTGGTGGTTTGTGGGGATTGAGGGGAGAATCGGCGGCCTCATTCCGTTCCATTCGCCGTGGGCTAACCTTCTGTGGCTTGGTTTTCTCGTCATACCGATTGGAGGAGTGGCCGGCACGGTTTGGCTGATCCTGCACTTTGGGCGGATAGCCCATCGCGCTCCTTAGTCTTCCACTGGCCCTGTCACGCTCGGCTAGAAATTTCAGCGAAAAACCCCTCAAACTCCGCCTCGACCTTTTCAGCAGCATCGGAACGAACCGCTTCGATTTCTTCATGGTCGGCTTCGTCCGCAGCGACGTCGTCCAGCCATATCTGAATTGCTTCCAGCACCAAATCCGAAACTGTCTATCAACTGCGGTTCGCCGCCTATTCAAGCACCGAATACAGTTCGTCCGTAACGGTAAGCGTTTTCATTGGATACCCTCGCTTGCAAATCTTTGCCTGAGTAGCGTGTCTTGCTGGTCCCTTAGTTCACGCTACGCCACCGAAAACCCTCCGTCCACCGTGATCACCGCTCCCGTCACATAGTCCGACGCCCGGCTGGACAGGAACACCGCCGCGCCCTGCAACTCGTTGGCATCGCCCCAGCGACCCATGGGGATCCGCCGGTTGATCAGGTCGTAGCGCTCCGGCTGGGTTTCGGGGATCGCCTGCGTCAACTCGGTCATGAACCAGCCCGGCAGGATCGCGTTCGACTGGATGTTGTCGCCGGCCCAGGCCACGGCGAAACTCTTCGCCAGCTGCACGATCCCGCCCTTGCTCGACGAGTATGGCACGCCGCTGCCTCCGCCGCCGAAGATGCTGTACATGCTGCCGATGCAGATGATCTTGCCGCTGCCTTGCGCCTTGAAGTGCGGGTAAATCGCCTTGCACGACAGGAACGCCGCCCGCAGGTTCACGTCCAGCACGTTGTCCCACTCGGCGGCGGTGATGTCCTCCGGAGCCTTGCGCACCGTGGCGCCCGCGTTGTTGATCAGGATGTCAACGTGTCCGAAATGCGCCACCGCCCGGGACGCCATGTCGTCCACGTCCGAATCGCTGGTGACGTCCGTTGGGATGGCAAAGGCGTGGCGCCCGGTCGCTTCGATGGCTGCAACGGCGGCCGAGTTCTTCTCAGCGTTCCGCGCGGCGATGGCAATGTCCGCTCCCGCGTTGGCCAGCCCCAAGGCCATACCCAGCCCAAGGCCTCCGTTCCCGCCGGTGATCAAGGCCACGCGCCCGGTGAGGTCAAACAGGTTGCCGTTGCTGTTGGTCATCGTGGTTATCTCCATTTGATGCGTGGTTGATTGCGGCTAGGTAGCGCTGGGATATTCTGCCATCCGGTGGCGTCGACTGCCACCGCCCGCTGTCAAAATATTGAGGGCGACCCACCGAGGCCGCCCCCAACAGTCTCCAAAAGCAAGCTGGGTTTACAGGTTGATCAATGCCGGCGCCGCCACGAATGCCGGGGCAAACACCAGCGACACGATCGCCATCAGCTTCAGCAGAATGTTCAGGCTGGGGCCGGACGTGTCCTTGAAGGGGTCGCCGACCACGTCGCCTTCCACCGCGGCCTTGTGGGCATCCGAGCCCTTGCCGCCGTAGTTGCCCAGCTCAACGTATTTCTTCGCGTTGTCCCACGTCCCGCCGGCCGATGCCATCATGATCGCCAGCATGAAACCGGCCGACACCGACCCGATCAGCAGCCCGCCCAGTGCAGCCTCGCCCAGGATGAATCCCGTGGCAATCGGGGCCAGCACCGCCATCACGCCCGGCAGGATCATTTCCCGCAGGGCGCCGCGCGTGCTGATGTCCACGCACCGCGCGGAGTCTGGGGTGGCCGTGCCTTCCATCAGGCCGGGTATCTCGCGGAACTGGCGGCGCACCTCGTCCACAATGCCCTGGGCCGCGCGGCCCACCGCCTGCATCGTCAACGCGGAGAAGATGAACGGCAGCATCGCGCCAATGACGAGACCTACCAGGATCTGCGGTTGCAGGATGTTGATGCCCGTCTCGCCGGCGGCCAGCCTCCCGTCCGGTCCGAGCGTGATCAGGTTGGCGCTTACCGAGTACGCGGCCAGCAGCGCCAGCGCGGTCAGGGCGGCGGAGCCGATGGCGAACCCCTTGCCGGTGGCCGCCGTGGTGTTGCCCAAGGCGTCCAGCGCGTCGGTGCGCTCCCGTACCTGAGGCTCCAGGTTGGCCTGTTCGGCGATGCCGCCCGCGTTGTCCGCCACCGGCCCATAGGCGTCAGTCGCTAGGGTGATTCCCAGCGTGGACAGCAGCCCCACGCCGGCCAGCGCGACGCCATAGAAGCCCGCAAACCAGTATGCCAGCAGGATCGCGATAGATATGCAGATCACCGGGATCAGCGTGCTCATCATCCCGGTGGCGATTCCGCTGATGATCACGGTAGCAGCGCCGGTTTGCGACGACTCCGACACCCTCTGCGTCGGCTTGTAGCTGTACGACGTGTAGTACTCGGTGGCGAGGCCGATTATGGTCCCGGCTACGAGGCCCGCCACGACGCAGCCGAACCACCACCAGTTGCCGGTGAGGGTGATGGTCAGGATCGCCGCGAAGATGATCAGCAAGCCTCCGGCGGCGAATATACCGTAGCGCAGCGCCCAGAGCAGCCGCTCGAAATCCGCCTGCTCTCCGCTGCGCACCACGAAAGTGCCCAGGATCGCGGCCACGATGCCCGCGCCGGCCAGCATCATGGGAAACACCGCGTCGTTGCCGAACACGGCGAATGCAGTCGTACTGGCGGCGGCCAGCGCCACCGCCGAGATGATGCTGCCCACGTAGGACTCGAACAGGTCGGCGCCCATGCCGGCCACGTCACCCACGTTATCCCCCACGTTGTCTGCGATCACGCCCGGGTTGCGCGGGTCGTCCTCAGGGATGCCGGCCTCTACCTTGCCCACCAGGTCGGAACCCACGTCTGCCGCCTTGGTGAAAATCCCGCCGCCCACGCGCGCGAATAGGGCAATGGAGCTTGCGCCGAACCCGAATCCGGCCACCGCGCCGATGTCCTGGAAGATTACGTACAGGATGGTGACGCCCAGCAGGCCGATGCCCACCACGGTAACGCCCATCACCGTGCCGCTGGAGAACGCTACCCGCAGCGCGGGATTGAGTCCCCTCATCGCGGCCGCAGCGGTCCGGATGTTCGCGCGTACCGCCACGTTCATGCCTATGAACCCAGCCAGACCCGAACAGATGGTGCCGGCCAGATATGAAATAGCCGTAGCCGGTACGCCCAGGTTGTGGGTGAAGACTGTGTAGTCCAGGACACCCAGGACCACCGCCACCACGACCACGAAGGGCAGCAACGACAAGTACTCGCGACGCAGGAAGGCCGACGCGCCCGTGCGGATCGCGTCTCCGATCTCCCGCATGCGCTCATTACCCTGGTCCGAGCCGATCACTCGGAAGGCCATGAAGGCCGCAAACGCCAGGGCGATTACCCCAGCCGCCAAGGCTACGATGATTGATTCCATTCTCTCCTCTCCGTTTTTCGGCTACAAATTCCGACAAACATTGCGAAACTAGCATAGGCCCCATTAGGTGTCAATTAATGTGACCATCGCCGTCCGGCGCCAAATTCACAATGCGCGCCGAGATTTCGTCTTCATTGATGTTGAGGATGGCGACTGTACCAAGGGAACCCGGTTGGTGGCGACGACCGGGATAGGTGGGGCTGCCGGGATTCACGAACAGCACTCCTTGTCTCCATTCCACCATCTCCTCGTGCGTGTCTCCGAACGCAACCACGTCCACTTCACCCCCAAACTTCTTTTGGAGCAACGCTCCCATGCCGGTTGCCGGCCAAACCAAACCGGTGCCATCGGGCGTGGTCGCGATCGACGGCGGCGGCCACTGTATGTCGTGCACCATCCCGATCCGTACTCCCGCCACCTCGACGATGCGCGACACGTTGGACAGCCGTTCGCCGGCCTCAACCGGATCCTCATAACCACGCACCGCCAGGACCGGCGCCAGCTCTTCCAGGTAGTCCAGCACGCCGATGCATTCCAGGTCGCCGCAGTGCAGCACCAGTTCGCAACCGTCCAGCGCGTCGAAAACCGCCCTCGGCAAGTCACGGCCGCTCCCCGCGGAATGGGTGTCCGAGATCAAACCGATTCGCACCGGATCAGCTTACCCCTGCGCGGGCGCCAACGCTTCCAGCGTGCCCAGCATGGTGTCTCTATCGGAACCGTGGGGAAAAGCCACCAGCGGCATATCGACTCCGTTGTCCCGGAACCGGGCGATTTTCTTGCGGCATTCGTCTGGCGTGCCGATCGCTGTGATGTTGTCCACCATCTCGTCGGATATGCAGGCGGCCGCTTTCGCCCGGTCGCTTTTGCCCCACGCGGCGCGCAAGCGGTCGCATTCGTCCTGGTAGCCGTACCGGCAAAAGAGATCGTAGTAGTAGGTGCCCATCCCGCCGATGTAAAAAGCCATGTGCGCCCGCGCCTGGGCGATGGCGTCGGACACCGTCGCCTCATTCTCGCTCGCGCAACTGAGTATTTGTGGAGCCGTCGTAACGTCGGAAACCTGTCGGCCCGCCGCGTGCGCCGCCTCCGCCAGCGGTTTTTTCACCTCGGGCAGCTTTTGGGAATGTGTCCAGATGGGAAGCCATCCGTCCGCTGCCTGACCGGTCAACTCCAGGTTGCGCCGCCCCAGCGAGGCCACGTAGATTGGCAATTGATCCTGCACCGGCCGCACGCCCATCCGAAAGCGCTTCAGGCTGTAGAACCGTCCGTCGTAATTGACCCGCTCCCCCGACAGCGCCAGCCGGATGATGTCGATGTACTCGGCGGTTCGGCTCACCGGGTGGTCGAATTTCACCCCGTGCCAGTCCTCGATGACAATGCGCCCGCTGCTGCCGAGGCCCAGGATGGCGCGCCCGTTGCTGATGCGATCCAGGGAAGCGATGCTCTGCGCCACCAGCCCCGGCGTCCTGCTGTACACGGTGACTATCCCGGTTCCCAGGCCGATGCGTTCCGTGTGACACGCCAGCATTGTCAGCACGGTGAAGGCGTCGCGTCCCCAGGATTCCCCCGTCCAGAAGGATTCGTACCCCAGGCGGTCGGCGGCCTGAGCCACCGCTACGAGGTCGCTGTCATCGTTATTGTCCCGGCTGCTGAAGGTCAGCGCCATGCGTTCGGTGGTCAAAGTGGTTCCTCAGTTGCGGTTTTGCCAGATGTAGTACGGGTCCAGCGATTCGTCGGTCATGGTTTCTCCCAACGCCTCTCCGGCTGCAGGAAACGCCCTGCTTTCCTGCTCGATGAGGCGGTTTAACTCGCTGGACCAACGGTCTATGTCCGCGCTGTCGAGTCTGCCCGATAGCATCTCCGAGAACCCCGCGACCACCTGATCGGAAGGGATGGCCAGCGTCGGCCCGGAGATGACGAACACCACCACTTCGGGCATGTTCTCCTCGTCGTGGTAGTCGACGCCCAGTCGCTCCAGGATGTAGTGCATCGCCACGCCGCGAACGATATCGTCCACCTGGCCGGGCAGGTGCATCAGGTGCAGGAACGGGCGATCTCCGCCTTCCCGAAGGGCGCTGGCGAATTCGCTCTCTACCGTGCGGTAGTACTCGTCGTTGAACACGTCCTCTGTGGACAGCAGCCGAACTTCCGCCGACGGCCCCCTCGTGTCCACCACCAGGAATTCCTGCAGGTGCGGAAAGATGGCCAGGGTGATATCCGGATAGCGCCCGTTGGGAAGCGGCCCGCCGCTGAGTTCCTGGAACAAGGTTGTGCTCCTTGCGCCTGATCGATCCCGACCATTCTCGATGGCGGATATCGTTGGACGATCCCGGTGTCAGCCGGTGATCAAGCCCCGTATCGCCGCGGCGACGCCGGAAAGGTCGTCAACCTCGGCGTCCGCCTTGCTGTCCGGGTCGTCCGGATCTTCCGGCTCGTAGAAACCGCGTATCCAGACGGACTTCATGCCCACCCGGTTGGCTCCCACCACATCGTTGCTCACGTGGTCCCCCACATGGATGGAGTTCGCGGGGCTGGAATCTAAAGCCCCGATGGTCATGAGGAATATCTCGTCGGATGGCTTGGCCAGCAGCACTTCGTCCGAAAATGTCATGGTCTGAAAATAGTCCGCCAGCCCGTGCTGCTGCAGGAATTCCCGGAACGTATATCCGGGCGTCATGCCGGTGTTCGATATCAGTCCAATCCGCAGGCCCATCGCGCTAACCGACTCTAGCGTCCGCTGCGTCGCCTCGTGGAACCGGGGCGGATAGTCAAAAAAGGACTCCGCGTACACTCTCTCGATCTCGGTTACCGTCGGCTCAGGTAAACGCGCGACGAGGCCGTCCTCGATCAGGTTGACGAAGATCTCTACCTGCTCGCGGAAACTGACGTCGGCGTTGTTGTTCCGCACCGCCCGGCACGCCCGGTAGCACCCCCGGTAGGCTTCTCGGATGTGGTCCGGGTCGTGGTGAACCCCTTGCTCCGCCAACAGATCTCGAGCGCCGTCCAGGCGCACTTGCGCCCGCTGGAGTCCCAGTTCCCGGTTGTCCAGGATCAGCGTCTGCCACAGGTCGAAAGTTACTGCGTTGATGGTAGGCACTGGGTTTACGGTTCCTCCCGTGGTGGGAGCGGCTTGCCTGATTCGCGCAATCGGTCTACAGCGGCGGTCGCCGGGTGTGCCAGTCCGTCGCCTGTTGGTACGCGTAGGCGGCCCGAAGCACCGTCGATTCGTCGAAGTTACGCCCCGCCAGATGCAGCCCCACGGGCAGATCGTCTGTACCGAATCCGCACGGGACCGAAATCGCCGGCGACCCGGTGATGTTGTACACCCGCGTGTACTTGGTCAGCATGGGCACCGCCGGCAGCGCTTCCCCACCGATTTCGATCCTGCGCTCCAGGATCCTCGGAGCGGTCACCGGCTCAACCGGTCCGGCCAGCAGGTCGACATTCTCCAACAAGCCGGCAACCTGCTGGCAGAAGACCTGCCTCGCCTGTTGCGCCCTCAGGTATTCCGTCGCCGATATGAACATCCCCTCTTCCAGGCGCTCCCGAACCTGAGGGTACAGTTTGTCGCCGTCGCTGAGCAGGATGTCCCGGTGCGCGGCCGTCGCTTCCGCGCTGAGGATGGCATTGCTGATGGGTTGGGCGTACTCGTAGAGCGGGAGCGAAACCTCGACAATTTCGGCGCCGAGCTCGCCCAGCACGGATATTGCTTGTTGCGTCAGCGCCGCCACCGCCGGATCGATTTCCGTTTCGAAATACTCTCTTACCACCCCGATGCGCAGCCCGCGGATGTCTCCCGTCAGTGCCGAAGTGTAGTCCGGAACTGGAAGGTCCGACGTGGCATGATCTCGGGGGTCGTGCCCGGCGATCACGTTCATGGTCAGCGCCGCGTCTTCTACGGTCCGCACCATGGGTCCGGGATGGTCCAGGCACCACGACAGAGGCGTCAATCCCGCCCGGCTCACTCGCCCATAGGTGGGTTTCAGGCCCACGATTCCGCACAGCGCTGCCGGAATTCGCACGCTGCCGCCCGTGTCCGTCCCCATGGTGATGGTGCACTGTCCCGCCGCTGCTGCCGATCCGCTACCCCCGCTGGACCCGCCGGTGACTCGCTCGGGGTTCCACGGATTGTGCATGTGGCCGTAATCGCCGTTTTCCCCCGTCGGCCCGAAAGCCAAAGGGTGCATGTTCAGCTTGCCCAATAGGATGGCGCCGGCCTGGCCGAATTTGGTCGCCACCGTGCAGTCCTCGTCGGGCACAAAGTTGTCATAGATCCGCGTTCCCGACGTGGTCTTGACCCCCGCCGTGTTGAACAGATCCTTCAGCCCTACGGGAATTCCGTGCAACGGCCCCCGATAGTTGCCCCGTCCAATCTCTTCTTCCGCTCGCCGCGCCGCGCTGCCCGCCTGCTCCGGCATCAGGGTGATGAACGAATTGAGCGTCGGTTCGGTCTCTTCGATCCGGGCCAGGCAAGCTTCCACCACCTCCACCGGGGACACCTCCCGATTGCGGATAAGGCCGGACAGCTCCCAGGCCGACATGTAATGCAGTTCGCCGCCCGCCATCATCTAACCCCTATCCGCTACTGAATCGGAATACCGGTCAACCGACGGGATGAAGGCTGAAGGCGACTCCGCGCCGGAGACATCGATCTCGTACAGACGAGCCAGACCTTCACGCATCAGGGCAACCCGGCGCGCCAGGTCCTGGCCTCGCTCTTCGTCCGCAACGTCCAGACCCAACGCCTGGGCCATACGCAAGAACCCCTCGCCGTACTCTGCAGAATGCGAGCCCGTGGCCATTCGCTCTCCCCCGCCATCGCCATGATTTGCCGTCCCGGCCGGCGTCCGCAATTATGGCCCAATGCGCCCAAGTTGGCAAATGGAACCGGCGTCCCACAGCCCAAACTCAAGGGTTTCGAATCGCTCCGTCTTCGCCTTGCTCTATACTGCACCGTCCAGCTTTGACCCCCTCCGGCAGTGACATTCCTGTGATGCAATCGTTCTGCACTCGTTGCGGCGCAGCGCTCCCGCCTGGCGCGTCGGAATGTCTGGAGTGCCAGACCTCGGTGGCGCCCCCTGCGGCTTCAAACGACCCGTTCACTTGGGGAATCCGGCAACCCGCTCTTGGGTTGATGATCCTCGTTCCCACCGCCGTGCTGATCGCGTCACTGGCGCTGGTGATCCCCTTGGCCATCGCCGCCGTTGTTTCCGCCACCGCGCTGGGCTTTCTCCAGATCGCCCTCGTGTGGATTCTGGCAATTCGCGCCTGGCCGCCTCCGTTGTCTCTGGTGGGGTTCACCAAGCCCCGGACTTCACATCTCGTCGCCGCCGGCCTTATCGTAGCCGCGCTAGTGTGCAGCCTCGGATTCGCCCAAGTCTATACCATGGCCGCAATGGCTTTCGGTTGGGATTTCCTCATGCCGCCCGAAATTCCCGACGGGCTGCTTTTGCCGGGAGGGTGGGTTGTGTTCAGCGCGCTGGCCCTGGCGGTCTGGACGCCAATTGCCGAGGAGGTTTTCTTCCGTGGGTTCATCCTGAGGGGCCTCGCCAACCGCTGGGGGTTGACGCCGGCCCTGGTCATCTCGGCCGCCGTGTTCGCCGCGCTGCACCTGGCTCCCGCCCTGTTGCTGCCCGTATTCGTCACCGGTCTTCTGTTGGGCTTCTTGTACCACCGCACGGGGTCGCTGTGGCCGTGCATTGCCGTTCACGCTGCCCAGAACCTGGCGGCCGTGCTCAGCGCATGGTTCGGTCTGTAAGCTCCAGTTGCATTCCAGCCGAGAATGGCCGGTCTTACCGACAGCCGGTATCTGCGCGACTACGTCGTATGGACACCCGCCGGCCCGTGGGATAGGCTAGTTGTACCTTGATCATTTAGAGCGTGAGAGATGTCAACCCAGACTGCCACTGTCCCGGACCGCATCGCCGCCAAATTCGCCGCCGTCAAGGCCGAGGGCCGGCCCGGTCTCGTGATGTTCATGACCGTCGGTCATCCTTACAAAGACGCCGCCCTGGACGTGGTGCCGCGACTGGTTGATGCCGGGGCGGATGCCATCGAACTGGGCATGCCCTTCAGTGATCCGGTCGGCGAAGGTCCCGTGATCCAGGCGTCCAGTTTCGTGGCCTTGCAAAACGGCGTTACTGTTCGGGATTGCCTGGACACGGCGGCGGCCCTGCGCCCCCGGATTGGTGAAACTCCACTCATTCTGATGGGCTACTTCAACCCGGTCATGTCCTTCGGCCTCACGGAATTTGCCGCTGCCTGCTCCGCGGCGACCGTAGACGGTCTCATCGTCGTTGACCTGCCCAGTTCTGAGGCTGACGGTTTGGTGTCCGAACTCGATCCGTACGGCGTCCGGCTGATCCCGTTGTTGGCGCCCACCAGCACCGACGAAAGCATCGATCGGTCGGTGGCTCTGGGGGGCGGTTTCGTGTATTGCACCAGCGTGGTTGGGATCACCGGCGCTCGATCCGAGGTCTCCGATCGCGGTCTGGACCTCGTGGATCGGGTCCGCCAGCGCACCGACCTCCCCATCGCCGTTGGGTTCGGCATTTCCCGGCGAGAACATGTGCTGGACGTCGGCAAACGGGCCGACGCGGCGGCAGTCGGCAGCCTCCTGGTCCGTGCCCTGGCCGACGGGCCCGATGAGCAGGCGGCGGATCGCGGAGCGGCTGTCGTTGCGGAGTTGGCCGGTCGCGCTCTTTGACCTTCGATGCGGCCACTGCGCGGCGGTTTGAGCGACCAATTCCGAAATGCTGGCCCTGGTCCCGTTGACATTACCGTGCGACGGGAGTAGCATTCTCATTGTTATGAGTACCGCATGCCGCCAAATCGTCCCCGGGTATTATCGCCCCTTTTACTTTTACGCTTACCGCAGCACGGCCAGCGTAACCCCGGCATGGGAAGCCCGATAAAACTTGGTGACAACCACTTTGGCAGGACTTCAGCCGGACGAAGGCTGAAGTCCTTTTTGTTGGTAACGTCGGCCCCTCGAATCCGGCACCGTCAGGAGGACAGAAAAGATGGCAATCTCACCGGCAAAAGACGTGAATGTGATGAGTAACAACGCGCTGATTAGACCGTCCGATTTGGAAGCTCGCATTCCCCTCTCCCCGAAAGCCGAGGAGGTGGTGCTGGATAGCCGGCGCCAGCTCGAGAACGTGCTCAATGGCGACGACGAGCGCTTCGCGGTAATCGTCGGTCCGTGCTCGATACACGACCGGTCGGTCGCGATGGACTATGCGGAACGCCTCAAGCCACTCGCCGACAAACTTGCGGATCGCATCATGATCGTGATGCGCGTTTACTTCGAGAAGCCGCGCACCACCGTCGGCTGGAAGGGCCTCATCTACGACCCTAACCTCAACGACACCTACCAGATCGAGGACGGTCTTCATAGCGCCCGTCAAATCCTGCTTGACATCGCCGAAACCGGTCTGAGCTCGGCCACCGAATTCCTCGACCCCATCGTGCCCCAGTACGTTGCCGACCTCGTCACCTGGGCAGCCATCGGGGCGCGCACCACGGAGAGCCAGATCCACCGCCAGATGGCGTCGGGACTGTCCATGCCCGTGGGCTTCAAGAACGGTACCGACGGCGACCCCCAGACCGCTGTCGACGCCCTGGTCGCCGCCCGTACCCCCCAGGCGTTCCTCGGCATCGGCCACGATGGGCAAGCTTCCATAGTTGAAACCCGCGGCAACCCCAACTGCCACCTGGTGTTGCGCGGCGGCCGCAGCGGCACCAACTTCGACGCCCGCTCCATCGCCGCGGCGACCGACGCCCTCAGCAAGTCCGGCGCCCCCGCGCCCATTTTGGTGGACTGCAGCCACGGAAATTCCAACAAGGACCACACCCGGCAGCACATCGCCTTGCGCGATGTCATCCAGCAGAGGCTGGCCGGCAACTCCGACCTCATCGGGGTGATGCTGGAAAGCAACATCAACCCTGGCGCGCAGAAGCTCGGCGCTGACCCGTCCGACCTGGAGTACGGCATCTCCATCACCGACTCCTGCATCGGCTGGGACGAGACCGTCGATCTGTTGGAATGGGCCTACGAATCCCTCGGCAGCGAAGTCTCTGTACCCGCAGATTAACGCCTTGGTTGGCGTATCCATCCGGACCGATGAGGGGCGAACCGGCGTTCGCCCCTCATTCAATTCTGCACGATGCTTGACCCCTGGCCGGAGCGTTCATCGTGATATAATCCGGGTAATTCCCAGTATAAATTTGGCCCCCGGAAAGTCGGACAATCATTACCATTGCAGTTCTAGGAGGCCGGAATATGTTCCCAACAGTTAGCCTTAACTCAGACGTTTCTCGAGATGATGTGTCCCGTATTCGGGATTGGCTGCGCGATCCCGAAGTGAGCTCGCTGTGGTACGGCACCGACGACTCCCACGGCCATGCCCTTCACATCGGTTACGCCCCTGAAGCGATCCAGGACGCCGACGCCGACGCGTGGCATCAAACTTTCAACCAGGACGAGCGGCGCATCTACTCGATCTACGCGTCCGATGAAGCCCACATCGGCGAGGGCCAGTTGCTCGTTGAATGGCCGCTGGAAGAGGCGCAGCTATTCATCCTGATCGGCCGCAAGGACCTCTGGCACCACCACTACGGTACCTCGGCCCTCATCACCCTATTGGACGAGGCCTTCGACAACCTTGAGCTGCACCGTGTGTGGGTGGACGTTCCGGAGTACAACGAGCACGCGCTGCAGATGTTCCGGCACCTCGGTTTCGTGCTCGAAGGGCACCTGCGCCGCACCCACCGCAAAGACGGCAATTGGTACGACTCCTTCGCCATGGGCTTGCTCGTCGACGAGTACCACCGCCGCCGCGAACGGGTCCTGGCCCAATACACGGCGTAGTCCGCGTCCGAGACGCCCGTGTTCGAGACGGAGGAATCATCATGCCGGTTATAACCATCAACGGCGTTATCGGCAGCGGCACGCTGGAGATCGGCCACCTGGTGGCCCAGAACATGGGCCTGAACTACGTCGACCGGTACATCTTCTCTGAAGCGGCCCGCCTGGTCGGATCTCCGGTAAGCCGCCTGATCGAGAAAGAGCAGCGGGTGGTGCCCTTCCGCGAAAAGGTCGCCCGTTTCATGCAAACCGTCCTCGAGCGTTCCGCCGTAGCCGGCGCCGGCGCAGAGCCCTACTTTGGCCGCGGCATCGAAATGCTCCCCGCCGAAGCCTATACCGAACTGGTATCCGATGCCGCTTCGTCGTCCAATGTTCACGACCGGGCATTCATTGAAGCCACCACGTCCGTGATCAAAGAGTTGGCCGGCGGCGGAGACGTCGTCATCATTGGCCGCGGCAGCAACATGATCCTGGCCGATACTCCCGGCGTTATCCACGTCGGCCTCCTTGCGCCCATGGACGTCCGCATCGACACCATGGCCAAGCGCGAAATGTTCTCCGCAGACGAGGCTCGCGCCTATGCCGAGGACCTGGAGAACGCGCGTGTAACTTTTTATCGGAAGTTCTTCCGGTCTGAGGCTAACGATCCCACCAAGTTCCACCTGATGCTCAACATCGGGCGCATCTCCCAGAGCACTGCCGCGGAAATCATCGCTCACGCCACCGAAGACATCACCGCCGCGATTCCCGCCTAGCCGTGCTGCCCATCTCCGATGCCGGGCGGGACCACGGCTCCCTCCCGGTCGTTAATCTCGTTCTGATCGGGATCAACTGTCTCGTATTTCTCTACGAGATCGCTATTGGCGGCTTCGGGTTCCTCTTCGGAGGCGGTGGCCTGCAGATCTTCGTCTTCTTCCTCCAGTTCGGCTTCATTCCCGCCGAACTGTCGTCGGGCCGGGCATTTGAATTGCTCCCGGTCGGCTCCGGTGGAATTGACATCGCGTCCCCCATCCCAACCTGGGGCACGATGCTCACCTGCATGTTCATCCACGGCAGCCTGATGCACTTCATTGGCAACATGCTGTTCCTGTGGGTGTTCGGCGACAACATCGAAGCCGCTTTCGGCCACGTCAAATACCTGCTCTTCTACCTGGTGGCCGGCGTGCTGGCCACCTTGTCCCACTACGCCATCGACCCGTCTTCCCAGACGCCATTGGTCGGGGCCAGCGGCGCCATCTCCGGCGTCATGGGAGCTTATCTCCTGCTCTACCCGCGCAACCGCATCCGCACCCTGATCATCTATTTCCTGATAACGGTCATTGAGCTGCGCGCCGTATGGCTACTCGTAATCTGGTTCGCCTTGCAGGCGATCCAGGGGCTCCTGTCCATCGGCGTGAGCCACGAGGTGTCCACCGCGTTCTTCGCCCACATCGGCGGCTTCGTGGTAGGAGCCATTGTGGGCCTCGCCGTCAAGCCCTTCCTGCGCGGCCCGGGCGGTCGCGGCCGGCGAGGCCGCTATGACGACGGATACCAACCACCGCCCCAATACTGGCGCGGCCGGCGAATTGATTGAGCCGCAGCGATACTTTACGATGGTAACCACGTTGGGAACAAAATGGAGCTGCGCCATGGACGTGATGGAAGCCAAAGAGAGAGCCCGAGATTACATAATCGAACTATTCGCCGACGAGGAAGTAAGGTACGTCGGTCTCGAAGAAGCCGTGTACAACCCAGACGCCAAGCAATGGCGCATCTGCTATGGCTTCGTCCGGGCTTGGGACAAACAGGGCGAGCTGGGCATCAAGATGGGCCTCAAAGCTCCGCGTTCGTACAAGGATGTCAAGATCGACGATGCCACGGGCAGCGTCGTGTCGCTGACGGATCGAGCGTTGTCCGGCTATGATGACTGATGGGGCTGGCGGGTTTCTTTATTGACGCCAACCTGTTGGTGCTGCTCATAGTGGGCAGCGTCGATGTGAGGATAATCGCAAGGCACCGGCGACTGGGAGATTACACCGCAACCGACTACTGCAACTTGCTTGCTTTGCTCGGCAGGGTCAATCGGATACTCGTCACCCCCAACACCCTCACCGAGGCATCCAACCTCCTCCGCCAGCACCGAGAACCGGAACGCTCCCGCCTGATGGCCCAACTCTGCCATCTGATTGAAGAAAGCGAGGAGGTTGTAATCGCCAGCGCGCGGGCGGCGGCGCATCCGGCGTTTCCGAGGTTGGGTTTGACCGACGCCGCGCTGCTGGAGGCCATCAGCCCCCAAACTCCCTTGCTGACCGTTGACCGCAACTTGTACTTGTCGGCGCTTGCGAAAGAGGAGAACGCGGCGGTGGACTTCCGGCAGTTTATGAATAGCAATCGGTAAAGATTGCCACATCAGCCCGCTGCCGCCATCTCCAAAATACTCAGGACGATATAATCATGTCCGCGAGCATACCGATCAGTAGGGCTATGGTGGCCGGTGCCTACCATATGGCAAACGAAATGCATAATCATTTCGGAGGTCAAGATGGCCCTTACAGGAACGAGAACAAGTTAGAGGACCACCGCACAGGCAAAATCGGAGAATTGGCCTGTGCTCAATGGGCAGAGAATCTGGGTGTTCCCTGTGACCCAGCTTTCCGGGACATCAATCGGACGGCCGAAGCAGACCTGATTTTAGACCGTGGCCCTCTGATCCGCCTGCACATTGAGGTGAAGAGCTGGAGCTCAATCCCAGATTCGTGGCAGCGCTTGGGCAGATGCGTCCCGGCTGAACAGATGGAGCGAGTGATGGCGAATTCCAACGTTGTGATGTGGTGTGTCGTAACACCATGGCAGGACCTAATCACTAGATGGCATAATGGCCTCGAGGTTTGTGGTGAGGCCGTGATCAAGGGATGGAACAAACCTGCCGAGGTTGCGCAGATAATGCCTACCTTAACGGGCTGGCTAGGCCAAAAACAAGTTCTCAATCACCAGGTTCCCTTGGAACAAGTGCGACCGCTTGACCAGTTGGTAGCATGGTTACGCGGTGAAGCATAATAGTTTCACCCTCGGGCAGGTTACGCCTACGGCGGCGTGGCCTGCCTATGCTCGTTGTCGCCCCAGCAAATGACCCGGCCATCAGTCTTCACCCCACAGGTATGCCAACTGCCGGCGCTGACCTGCTGGAACGTCCCCGTGGGGGGTGAAGCTTTCCTCTCGCTATCATCACCCCAACAAGATACACGTCCATCTGCTCTCACTCCGCAGGTGTGATTATATCCGGTGCTGACTTGCTGGAAGGTTCCGGCTGGCGGCGCGGCTTGCCCATCCTCGTTATCGCCCCAGCAAGCGACTCGTCCGTCGGCTTTCACCCCGCACGCGTGCCCTTCGCCGGCGCTAACCTGCTGGTACGTTCCGGCCTGCGGGGTGGCTTGCCCATCTATGTTCCAACCCCAGCAGGCGACCCGGCCATTGGTCTTAACACCGCAGGTGTGATGGCGGCCGCCAGCGCTTACCCGCTGAAAAGTTTCCGATGGGGGCGTGGCTTTCTCGAGATAATGGCTTCCCCAGCAAACGACGTTGCCGTTGGACTTTACTCCGCAAGCATGGGAGGTGTCAGAGCTGACGTGTTGGAAGGTGCCGGACGGCTCCATGCCATGCAGATCTTTATTGAATCCCCAGCAAGCGATCCGGCCATTGGTCTTCACACCGCACGTACCGTGACTACTGGCGTCGATCTGTTGGAACGTTCCCATCGGCGATTCCGCCCGGTCATCATTTTCGAAAAATCCTCCCCAACAGTCCACCCGGCCGTCGGTCTTCACCCCGCAAGTGTGGACAGCACCGGCGCTGACTTGTCGGAAAAGTACCGTTGATGATGGAACTGGCGTTGTAGGCCGAGGTGTCGCCGTTGCTCTGGATGTAGCGTTCGGCGACCGTGTTGTCACTGCCGCACTGATCAAAGAGTTTAGTCGGTGTTCCATTTGTCCTACCGACAGCGCAAATCCAACTCCCTCGGCGGCGGAATGCTTGGAAGTATTCATCCCAATCACTTCGCCATCCAAATTGACTAACGGCCCACCGCTGTTGCCCGGATTGAGCGCAGCATCGGTTTGGAAATAATCGTAGCCGTCGATTTTTCGTTGCGACGATACTATTCCCCGGGTGACCGTGAGATCGCCCCCCAAAGTCGAGCTCAATGGAAACCCCAACGCTATCACGTCGTCGCCTACGGCAACTTGCTGGGCGCTGCCCAATGCGATGGTGTCAAAATTGCCGCCGGAGTTCAGCCGCACTATTGCCAAATCCATATTGTCATCCCGGCCCAGGACGGTGCCCTGGTGTCTCTTGCCTTCCAAAATCACCGTAACGTTGCGGCAGCAATCTACGACGTGGGCGTTGGTGGCCACCAGCCCGCTGCGGTCATATACAAACCCGGAGCCGCTGCCGAAGGTGGTGATAATTTGTGCCAGGCTGGGCTGGAGGCGAGATATCAGACCCGCTACTGTAGGCGTCGCGGTCGGTTGATGCCGAGGCGTTGGAGTTGGCCGAGGCGTTGGAGTTGGCCGAGGCGTTGGAGTTGGCCGGGGCGTTGAGGTGGTGCGAGGTGGGTCGGTTGGAATTGGATGCAAGGTAGCCACAGGCGGCGGTGCAACTGTAGGCGTGCCGGCAGGCTGGTTAGCGGCATTCGCCGGCACATGAGGAGTCGCTTCGCCGGCAACGCGCGTCAATTCTGCGGCGACCGTTGCCGGAACATCCGGCGTCTCCACCATGATGCAACCCGCCGCCGTCAGGGCCACTGCCAGCAGGATGAGTGCGCAGCAGCTTGCGGCTACGCTGAGCCCACGTCGCATTCCCTACGCTTCTGGGAACGGATTCAACCCCAGCATGTCCCGCGCCTGCTGCGGCGTGGCCGGCTCTCGACCGTGCAGGCGCGCCATGGTGACCGCCCACTCGATGTACTCGGCGTTTGATCTCGGCTCGGGGTTGTTGGGGAGGAACGGGCTGTCCTCGAACCCCACGCGGATGTGCGCGCCCGTGGCGATGGCGATGGCGCACAGCGGGAAAGTTTGCTCCATGCTGCTGTGCGCCAGCCAGGTGGCTTCGGGATAGTGTTCCCGGATAGTGTCGGCGATGTGCATGTAGTTGCGCGGCGATCCAACCATGTTCAGGCGACCGTCGCCCCAGTGAGCCCCAGGCTCCACTAGGAAGTACCGGGAATCCCGGATGTACCCTTCTCGCATCAGGGTGATGGCTGCGTTCACGTTGCCCAGGTCGTGCACGGCCGGCTCCGGGAAGGTGCCCCGCTGGTAGCAGGCGTCCAGGGTGGCCACGATGTCCTCAAAAGAGTTGGGGCTGGTCACGGTGCGCCGCTGGCCGGTCTCCGGATCGGCCACCCAGCGGGTGCCGCTGCCCAGGTTCAGCGACACCATCTCCACGGGCTGCGGAGTTTCCAGCAGGTACCGCGTTACCGCTTCCACCGGCACGTGCGCCTGGCGCGCCGTGGTGTGGTTCAGGACCAGGTCGCACTGCGCGCGGATCATCGCGTCGGTCTGCGCGTACCATGCCGGGTCGTAGCTGATGCCGCCGTCCGGCGTCCTGGCGTGGATGTGGACTATCGAGGCCCCGGCTTCGTAGCAGCGGATCGCCTCCTGGGCCACTTCTTCGGGAGTCCACGGGACGTTAGGATTTTGTTCCCTGCCCCGACTGCCGTTCAAACATCCCTTGATGATGATGGTATCCATGCTCCCCGCCTGTTGCATGTTGTCGCCGCCGGCGCAACGCCGATTTTCCGCCCTCACGCCGCCGTTTGCCGAACACTGACGCGGGATGGCAACCAGCCCGTCCCGTCGGTTTGTTCGCTATGCTATCATACTGCCGGCACGGGATTTCGGGCCTGGCCCACCTGTGTCCAACCCGCAATTGACGTACCAGCCGGAGGAGTAACTGATGCCGGACTACACCCCCAACATGGTCCTGACCAGCGACAAGGAATACAAGGTAGTCGGGACCCGCCCGGTTCGCCACGACGGCGCGGATAAGGTTACCGGTCGCGCCCGCTACAGCGCGGACCTGAACCTGCCGGGAATGCTTTTCGGAAAGGTTCTGCGCAGTCCGCATGCCCACGCGCGCATCAAGTCCATCGACACCAGCCGGGCCGAGGCCGTGCCCGGCGTTCGCGCGGTCATCACCGGTTCCGACATCGTGGAACCCACCGGTCGTGCTTCCGACCTCGCCGAAGGGTCGATGATCAACTTCAAGTTCCTCAGCAACAACATCATGGCCCAGGACAAGGCCCTGTACAAAGGCCACGCCATCGCCGCCGTTGCTGCCGTCAACTCTCATCTGGCCGAAGAGGCCCTCAACTTGATCGATGTCGAGTTCGAGGTGCTCCCGCCGGTGATGCACGCCAGCGATGCCATGGCCGACGGCGCCACCTTGGTGCACGAACGCCTCGCCCACCTCGAATCCGCCTCCACACGGGCCGGCGGCGTGCTCGATGACGACGACTCGGCCTTCGGAACGAACATAGCCAACCATTTCGAGTTCCGAATGGGAGACATGGACGCCGGTTTCGGCAAGGCCGAGATCGTTGTAGAACGCAGTGTGTCTACCTCCGCCGTCCACCAGGGTTACATCGAACCCCACAGCGGCACCGCCATGTGGCACGACGACGGCAATTTGACCATCTGGTCCAGCAGCCAGGGCCACTTCACCGTGCGCGAGCACACTGCCCGGTTGGTAGGCATTCCGGTATCCAGGGTCAAGGCCGTGCCCATGGAAATCGGCGGCGGTTTCGGCGCCAAGCTCGCGGTTTACATGGAACCGCTGGCCGCCCTGCTGGCCCGCAAGGCCCACGCACCTGTGAAGGTCTCCATGAACCGTACCGAGGTCTTCGAGGCCACCGGGCCCACCTCCGGTACCCAGATCTCTTGCAAGATCGGCGCAACCAACGACGGCAAGATCACCGCTGCGGAGGTCCATCTGATCTTCGAAGCCGGCGCGTTTCCCGGCTCGCCCGTGGCCGGCGCCGCCAACTGCGTGCTTGCCGCTTACGACATCCCCAATACCTGGATTGAGGGCTATGACATCGTCGTCAATCGGCCCAAGACTGCGGCCTATCGCGCCCCCGGGTCCCCGGCGGCCGCCTACTGCGTGGAAGTCGCCCTGGATGAGCTGGCCGAAAAGCTCGGCATCGATCCCGTCGATCTGCGCCTCATCAACAGCGCCAGGGAAGGCACTCGCCGGCCCACTGGTCCGTTGACCCCGACGGTAGGTTATATCGAGACGCTCGAGGCCACCAAGACGCATCCCCACTACAACGCTCCCAAAGACGGGAAAAAGCGCGGGCGCGGCGTGGCCTCCGGCTTCTGGGGCAATAACACCGGTCCTTCGGCTGCCGTCGCGCTGGTCAACCCTGACGGGACCGTGACGTTGACCGAGGGATCTCCCGACATCGGCGGCACTCGCGCCTCGGTATCGCAGCAGTTCGCCGAGGTCCTCGGCATCGCGGCCGAAGACGTGCATCCGCAGATCGGCGACACCGACAGCATCGGCTTCACCTCCAACACCGGCGGCAGCAGCGTTACCTTCAAGACCGGTTACGCCGCCTACACCGCCGCGCAGGACGTCCGGCAACAGGCGATCGCCCGCGCTGCCCGCATCTGGGAGGTGGAACCTGACGACGTCCTTTACGAAGACGGCGTACTCAAGCACCGTGCCGACGATCAGTTGCAGATGACCTTCCAGCAACTCGCCGCGCGTCAGGTGCCCACCGGCGGCCCCATCGTCGGCCGTGGTGGCGTCAACCCCGGCGGAGCCGGCCCCTGCATCGGCGTTCACATCGTCGACGTCGAGGTCGACGAAGACACGGGCAAGGTGGATGTCGTGCGCTACACCGCTGTGCAGGACGCCGGCAAGGCCATTCACCCGTCCTATGTTGAAGGCCAGATCCAGGGTGGCGCTGTCCAGGGCATCGGCTGGGCGCTCAACGAGGAGTATTACACCAACGATCAGGGGCACATGGTCAACTCCAGCTTCCTGGACTACCGCATGCCCACCAGCCTCGACCTGCCGATGATCGACACCTGCATCGTCGAGATCACCAATCCCAACCATCCCTACGGCGTGCGCGGCGTCGGTGAGGTACCTATCGTGCCTCCCATGGCCGCCATTGCCAATGCCATCTACGACGCCGTGGGCGTACGTTTGACCGTCCTTCCCATGAACCCGGGCAATGTCCTGGAAGCCCTGTGGGAAAAGAACGGCTCATAGAGAGAACGGTTGATACAGGCAGGGGCGAGTCATCACTCGCCCTTGCTGCAAATGTCGCGAGTGTCATAGGAGGTCGGAATGCCTGACGTTTGGATACCCGCTCAGATGCAGCGTATCACCGGCGCTCCCGACCGTGTCCAGGTTGCCGGCGCGACGGTGCGCCAGGTCATCAACAACCTGGAACAGCTCCATCCCGGCATGAAAGAACTCCTCTACGACGAAGAGCTGGATGACATAACCCCCGGTCTGGCCGTAATCGTGGACGGCGACGTCAGCCAGCTTGGTCTGATGGAGCGGGTCAGCGAGGACACCGAGATGCACTTTCTGCCGGCAATCGGCGGCGGCTGAATCCTGAACCTTGAATCAAACAATATCGGAGGGGCAGCCCATAGGCCGCCCCTCCGCGCATTCGTTTGTGGTCGCCCGGTTACAGCAGAAACGGCGGACCGATCTCGCTTTCAGGCCGTTGCTCGATTCGCTCGTTCGCCAGGTCCATCTTGAACCCCAGGTCCCGCAGTAGTTTGCAGCCCACCAGCGGGACCGCCGCCGGTACCGCTCCGTTGACGAAGCCGGTCCCCTCCAGCATGCCAACCGCAATGTAAACGGGAGTTCGACTGACGCTGCCGTCGGCCATCATCAGGGCGGCGCTGGCGTTGGGCACGGTATCCAATCCCAGAACGCCAATGTCGGCCTGTGGGATACCCACCCAGGTCGCGCCGGTATCCACCAGAAAGTCGAACTCCCGCGTTTCGTTTCGGCCGGTGATGCTGCCCTTGGCGTAAGTCACTCCCATAAAGGTTCTCCTCCGTTGCCGAACCTTGGTTGACGCTGCGATTATACCGTCACCAGGATCGCTATTCCGGGAACAATGTCAGCACAGCAGCGCCCCTGGTGTAGTCTTCCCCGGTGGTGGAACTGAATGCTGACACGCCAATTCCTTCCCGCAATATCTGATACTCTTCCGGTTCCAAATCCAGGTCCTCCGCATCCAGCTGCGCGACAATGCGGCGTATGTCAACATAGCCCAGGAACTGCCCGTCGGTCGCCAGGTGCGCGGCGGCACGCCGGTATTCGGCATCGGATGACAAGCTATCTCCCCCTCCGTTCTGTCGCTCCACGATGGCGGTCAGCGCGCTTTCGGTGGTCCCAAGAGTGAGGTATTGGTCGTGGAGGATGTAGCCTGGCCGGTAACCGATTGGGCCGCCCACCATCATCCCCAGCAGACCCAGGTCGAAAACCGTGGCGTCATCCTCTGCCCCAATGTCAACTGAGCTGGCTTCCAGACCGGCGTGTTCTTGCAGCAAGTCGCCAACCTTGTCCATAGTGTCGGCCAAGTCCTCCTTCCCGTCTTCCCGATAAGACAGCATTGCCACCACGTCAACTGGGTTGGCGGTAGGGTCATCCGTCACGGCGTCGAAATCAAAGTCGCGCACTGCCAGAATGGCCTGCCCCGACAGATGGTCGAAGAAGTCCGCTTCCAGGTCAATTCCCGTGAGGTCATTTACCAGCCAAAACCCCAAGTCCAGCGCGTCCGCCAGAGTGGAGTCGTTATCCAGATCCGGCGCGCTGCCGCTGGCGATTTCGTCCACCGCGTCGTTGATTTCGTCAATCACTCCGGGATAAGGTAAAAGACCATCCAAATCGGACTCCCCCAGCGCGGTCCGCCAGTGGTCAACGTTGGGGTCGAAGGCGCCGGCCATAAAACCAAGGGTATCAGTCGGCAACAGATTGGCCGGGTCTTGCAATTCCACTATGTCCAGCCCGAAAGTGGACACGGTGGGTGATACCACCTCCATCGTCACCCCGCGCTCTACCCATTCGGTGGAGCCGGCCACCCAATCCGGAGACTGGTCGGCGAAGACCGCCGGGCCCGGCATACTAATGAGACCCGCTGCGAAATCGGCTGACAACTCCAGGACCTGCTCGTAGTCCACGTATATCGAGGAGAAACGACGTTCCGGCAAAGCCGCACGGGCGGCCTGGAATTCAGGCGTTTCGGCCAATGATTCGCCGCCTTCGTCGTCAATGCGGGCGAGGATACTTTCCAACGTCTCGAGGTTAGTGGTGAATACCAGCCAGTCCCTGGTGACGGCGTAAGCCTGTAACGCATTCTCATCCACCCAAGTGTCATAACCGCCATGGGAGCCGGAGCGGAAATTCGCGTCCGTTTCTCCTTCCACATACTCCAGCCATTTCGACAGAAATTCGGCGGCAGCGTCCTCGTCGCGCACTCCCACCGTGACCGCCGCAGACACCCCCTCCCAGGTCTCCGCGCCGTCGTCAAAGCTGATGCCACCGTCCGAAAGCTTGACCTCGATCACGGCGGCGGCTATCTCCGGGCCGATCCACGGCATCACCTCCGTCTCAAAGTCGATCCTGGTATCTTCTTCAAACTCGTCCCGCAATTCGTCGATGAGATCGGCAAACGCGGGATATTCGTTGAATCGCCCCCATATCTCCCGCATTTCCTCGAACTGCCCCCCGCCAGGCGTCAGAGTGACCCAAGCATACGCTACAGTGTCCGGCGGGTAGTAACGGGCCGAATATTCCGGCTCTTTCCCGCCAACCAGCAGGGCGAGGATCGGCCCCGGAATAGGCAGCAGCCTGAAATACATAGCTGCGCCCACTGCGATGACGGCAATGACAATTGCGGCGGCGATTGCCCCGAGAACCTTTATAACCATTGTTGCAATATCTCCTTGCGCCAAATGGCCTTTGGTTTTCAGTGTAGCATTGCCAACAGCCCTGCCCGTTGACAGCGGCCACCATCCCGGCTACATTGGCTGCGCGGTTTGTCCGCACATTAAAATTCGAAAACCAGACACCGGGCGCCACACAGATCCCATCGGCTTAATTGGGAAGGCGGTGCGAATCCGCCGCGGTTGCGCCACTGTAAGCGGGGAGCCGGTCGACGATTGGCCACTGTCGTCCGTACAATGCGGATTGCGGGAAGGCGTCGGCGCGGGTTTAGAGCCGCAAGCCAGGAGACCTGCCCGGTGTTGCCTCGGAACTCCGCTCTGCGCTTAACAGGGACGTTCTGGTATGCGCTATAGCACGGTTGTTTTGCGATCCGTGCGAACCCGCATCAGTAATCACTCTGAACCCTGGTGGAGCTGTTTCCCAGGGTTTTATTCTTGCCGAAAATCCGATGACATCGTCAAACGCAGCAATCAAAATGACCGTCGTGGGCGTGGGCCCCGGCGATCCCGACATGCTCACCCTCAGAGGCCGTGAGGCGATCCAGACCGCCGACCTCGTGGTGGGTTTCAAGACCGTCCTCGACGTAATCGCCGGCCGCACCGGCGACGCCGAAGTGCGCCCGATGGCGTACCGCGACCAGGAGGCCGTATTGGACTATGCCCAAGAGCAGGCGCAGCAGGGCAAGCGTTGCGTTGTCTGCGTTTGGGGCGATCTGAACGTCTCTGCAAAGGAGTTGCTGAACCGCGTGCGCCGACGCGCCGATAGCGTCGAGCTGGTGCCCGGGGTCAGCAGCATCCAGTTCGCCTGCGCCCGCGCCGGCATATCCCTGGAAGAGTCGTTGTTCCTTACCCTGCACCAGCGTTGGGATCGCGGCTCCGAACTGGGCGAGCTGGTCGAGACGCTGAACCAGGGGCGGCGCAACGTGATCCTGCTCCCCCGTCCCTTCGACTTCATGCCGGCGGCCATCGCCGAAAACGCCATCACCGATGGCGCCAGGGCAGACCACCCCGTGACCGTATTTCAGCGCCTCACCCTGCCCGACGAGCAGCGCTGGGACGGGACCCTGGCAGAACTCGCCCAGGTCGCCGAGGGATTCAGCGATCTTTCCATCATGGTATTCCCCCGGCCCACCGAGCACTCGGACTGATCCATGACCACCGAAGCGCCAACCGCGACCGGTTCAATCGTACTGGTCACCACCGCCGATACGGACATCCTCACCGCAGAACGCGCTCTGGTGCGTATGCCCTGGGGCGACGCGGTGAACGTCCACGCCTTCAACCCGGTTGCGCTGGAGGGCGACTCGGACCAGGCCGCAACCGCCCGGCGCGAACTGTTGGCGGCCGTGAACGACGCGGCTGTCGTCGTTTTGCGCCTCTTGGGCGGGCGGCGCGCTCTTGGCGATACGTTCGATCCTCTTTGGGAAATCTGCCTGCAAAACCGCACGCCCCTCATTGCCTGTCCGGGCCACCAGGAATGGGACGACGACCTGGTCGCCGCGTGCACCGCGCCCGTTGCCGAGGTTGAAACCGTTTTCTCCTATCTGATGCGCGGAGGCGTGCTCAACTTCCGCAATCTGTTCCTCTTCCTCGCCGATACCTATCTCGGCGGGGATTTCGGGCATGAAGCGCCGGCGCCCATGCCGTGGCAGGGCATCTACCATCCCGAAGTTCCCGAGGGTACGTCCTTCGCCGACTACCGCCTCGCCCGATGGGACTCCGCCCGTCCCTCCGTTGGCGTGTTGTTCTATCGCGCCCATTGGATGAGTGGGAACCTGGCCTTCGTTGACGAGCTGATTGCCCGCCTGGAAGCCCAAAACGTCAACGTCCTGCCGGTCTTTTCCTACAGCCTCAAGCATCAGCCTGAGGATGACGAGGCCGACGGGAGCCACACGCTGACCGAGTACATGGTCGATCCCGACGGCCTTCCCCGAGTGGACTGCATCGTCAACACCATGGGTCTGGCCATGAGTGACCTCGACCACCAGCAAGGCGGAACGGGCGCGACCGTCGCCACCGGTTGGTCCCAGGAACTGCTCGACAACCTGGACGTGCCGATCATCCAGGGCATCGTCAGTACCGGCAGCCGCACCGAATGGGAGGATAGCTCTCTGGGGCTCGGTCCTATAGATACGGCCATGAACGTCGCCTTCCCCGAGTTCGACGGCCGGATCATCACCGTGCCTGTGTCCTTCAAGGAGGACACCGGCGCCGCTCCTGACACCCTGTCCGCCGGCCGGATGCAGCGCTACGTCGCCCAGCCCGACCGCATGGACTACCTGGCCCGGCTTGCCTCACGACACGCCACGCTCCGACGCAAAGCCAACGCCGAAAAGCGCGTCGCCATCATCCTCAGCAACTACCCCACGAAAGACGCTCGCATCGGCAACGCCGTTGGCCTCGACACTCCGGCTTCGGCCATCAATCTTCTCCACGCGCTGAACAACGCCGGCTACAAGGTCGATGACATCCCTGCCGATGGCGACGAACTGGTCCAACGCATTATCGAGCGGTGCAGCAACGACACGGACACGCTGACCGAGGAGCAGCTTCGTCTCGCGGCCGGACACGTGGAGCGCCGCGACTACGCCCGCTGGTACGCCGGTTTCCCCGAATCCGTCCGCGCCGAACTGCTGGATGCTTGGGGGGAACCACCCGGTCACGTGTACCGGACCGGAGACCGCCTCGCTATCGCCGGCGTTCCCATGGGCAACGTGTTCGTTGGCCTGCAACCGCCGCGGGGGTTCGGAGAGAACCCGATCTCCGTCTACCACAACCCCGATCTCACGCCAACGCACCATTACGTGGCCTACTACCGCTGGATCCGCGACGTGTTCCAGGCCGACGCCATGATCCACATCGGCAAGCACGGCACCCTGGAATGGCTTCCGGGCAAGGGCGTAGGCCTGTCACAGGCCTGCTATCCGGAGGTCGCGCTGGACGACATCCCCCTCTTCTATCCCTTCATCGTCAACAACCCCGGAGAGGGTACCCAGGCCAAACGGCGCACCCACGCCACGATCATCGACCATCTCATCCCGCCCATGACCACCGCTGACTCCTACGGCGACATCGCCAAGCTGGAGCAGCTCATGGACGAGCACTACCAGTGCCAGACCCTCGACCCCGCCAAGCTGCCCACCCTCGAGGCTCAGATCTGGGAGATGGTGCAGCAGGCCGAGCTCCACCGCGATCTCGGCGTCGACGAGCAGCCCGACGATTTCGGCGAGTTCATGCTGGAAATCGACGGCTACCTTTGCGAGATCAAGGACGCCCAGATCAAGGACGGTTTGCACACCCTGGGACAACCGCCCACCGCCGATCAGATGGTGGGCCTGCTTTGCGCCGTGACTCGCCTCGACAACGGAGCCGTGCCCAGCCTGCGCCGCGCCCTGGCCGAAGCCCTGGGCTACGACTATTACGCCCTGCTCGAAGATCCCGCTGCCGCCGTCAATGGCAGCACTCCTTCCGTCTTGCACGGCGGGGATGGCGATGCGCCCATACGGAACGCGGGCGATATCATCGAGGCACTAGAGTCGCTTTGTCGACAGGCCTACCAGCGCCTGTGCGACGACGGTTTCGCCGCGCATCTCATCCCCACCGTCGTGGCCGACACTTTGGGTCGTCCCGATGCGCGCACCGAGGGGGTGCTCTCTTACGTCGGGCAGCATATCTACCCTTCCCTCCTGCGCACCACCGACGAAATCGACAACCTGTTGCGTGGCCTCGACGGCCGGTTCGTGCCGCCGGGACCTTCAGGTGCGCCCACCCGTGGCATGGTCAACGTCCTGCCCACGGGACGCAATTTCTACTCCGTGGATCCTCGGGCATTGCCCTCGCCCACCGCATGGGATGTCGGAAAATCCCTGGGCGACGCCCTGTTGCAGAAATATCTGGATGAAGAAGGCGGCTATCCCGAAATGGTGGGTGTTGTGGTCTGGGGCACCTCCGCCATGCGCACCCACGGCGACGACATCGCCCAGATACTGTACCTCCTGGGGGTGAAGCCAGTCTGGCAGGCTGAAAGCCGTCGCGTGAGCAGCCTGGAGGTGATTCCCGTCTCCGAATTGGGACGCCCCCGCATCGACGTTACCGTCCGCATCAGCGGCTTCTTCCGCGACGCCTTCCCCAATCTCATTTACCTGATCGACCAGGCCGTCGCCCTCGCCGCCGCCCAGGACGAATCACCTGATGACAACTACGTCGTCAAGCACGTGCGGGAGGACGCTGAACGGCGCGCTGCTGACCCGGAGTCTGAAACTGCTGACAGCGCCGGCGACCCGACCCTGTTTCGCATCTTCGGCAGCAAGCCGGGAGCCTACGGCGCCGGAATCCTCGGCGTGTTGGACGAGCGCAATTGGGAAACCGTCCATGACCTCGCGGAGGTGTACACATCATGGGGTGGGTACGCCTATTCGCGCCAGGACTTCGGCGTCACCGCCCGCAGCGAATTCCGCACCCGGTTCGGCCAGATCGTCATCGCCGCCAAGAACCAGGACAACCGCGAGCACGACGTGTTCGACAGCGATGACTACATGCAGTATCACGGCGGCATGATCGCCACCGTGCGCTCCCTGACCGGCAGGAGCCCGCGCCAGTTCTTCGGCGACAGCAGCGACCCGTCACGCGCCCGGGTTCGGGATCTGCAGGACGAGGCTCGCCGCGTCTTCCGCAGCCGCGTGGTGAACCCCAAGTGGATGCAGTCCATGCAGCGCCACGGCTACAAGGGCGCTTTCGAGCTCGCCGCCACCGTGGATTACATGTTCGGGTATGATGCAACCGCCCAGGTAATTGAGGACTGGATGTACGAGGACGTTACGGAGGAGTACGTCCTGAACCCCGACATGCAGGAATTCTTCCGGCAGAGCAACCCCTGGGCATTGCGGGGCATCGTCGAGCGCCTGCTGGAGGCGGTCCAGCGCGGCTTGTGGGAAAACCCGCCGCCCGAGATGCTGGACCAGCTCCGGCAGATGTATCTCGAACTCGAGACCGACATTGAAGCTCGGCAAGAGGCCGGCGCTCGAACCAACCCCGCAACCACCCCATGAGCAGGAGGACGCGGCAGATGGAAAACACCCTAGAATTGCTCAATGAACTGACCAGCGACCCCAGGATGATGTGGGTTGTCGGCGGCGGATCCGTGGTCAGTGAGAACCACGCCCACGGAATCAGGCAACCCGAAGTCCACGGCGGCTGGGCCACCATCGAGGCCGACAACTGGCACTTCCACCTCCAGTTGGAGAAGATCGACGGCATCCAGTTCGTGGAGGCTAAAAGCCACGGCGAGCTCAAGTCCTACTACGTCCGTTTCTCCCACCAGTGGGATGAAACCCTGGTGCGTTGCTATTTCCCCAATCCCTACCTGGACGACGACGAAAAGCGCACCGAGCTGCAGCCCGACAAGCTCCGGGCTTTCGAGGAATCCCGCGATCGTTGGGTCGGGAAGGAGGACGACCTGATTTTCGTAGAGCGCTGACCTTTCATGATCGTCGATATTGTCCGGCTTGCGGTATTGTCTACCCGCAATCAACGGACTACAATCTCAATCATTGGGGACTTTGATACCCCAGAAACGAGAGGAGTGACAACCATGTTCAACCGTTTCCTGTCCGCCACCGATACCGCCGCATGGGCCCCGTGGCTCGTCGTGGGCGCCATTGCGCTGTATCTCGTGGGTTACGTTGATGGTGGTGTGCACGCCGCGTCCATCGGCGCGCCGGGCATCCTGACCACCGTTCACGAGTTCTTCCACCACGCCCGCCACGTCGCCTTCATGTGCCATTAGGCTGGACCGAGGCCCGGCGCGTTAGCAACCCGGGCCTCGCCTTTGCTCCGGCGCCAGCCGGAGCCGGATCGGCTGATATCGCCGCGCGGACGCTCATCCGAGCGTCGAGAGGAGTGCGCCGGGGATCTGCCTGATCGGTTTATCTCGAATCGATTTGACTGGTTGACCCAGTTGATAAACCCGCTCGGTCGGATAGTCATCGGAGGTATATGATGACGCGCATCCTCCCCACTGCCATCGTAATGGGAGTGATCGTAGGCTTCCTCGTCGCGGCCTACATGAACATCTTCAACGTGCCCGTCATGGAATGGGCGATTGGCCTCGAGGGTTGCGACATTGATCGCGCCGGTTGCGCCGAGCAGCTGGCAAACCCTGAAGAAGAGGAAGAGTTGCCCCTGGCGTTCCTGATCACGCTGGGCGGTCAGCGAGTTGGAATGAGCCTCGGGTTGGCGGTCATCGGGATCATCTTCGGCGCCGTGTTCACCGCGTTGTACCACCTGATGCGCAACGCCACCCCGGGTTGGAACCCATGGGCCTGGGCCGCAGTGGCCGGCCTGCTGGGTTTCTGGGGGGTGTCAATGTACACGCAGCTCAAGTTCCCGCTGAACCCTCCCGGCATCGGCGACGAAGGTACGCTGCTGGCTCGCCAGGGTTTCCAGTTCCTCTTCATGGCGGTGTCGACCATTGC
Organism: Dehalococcoidia bacterium; assembly: GCA_034423575.1. GTDB lineage: Bacteria > Chloroflexota > Dehalococcoidia > Lucifugimonadales > UBA3495 > Bin87. The sequence goes on from DAOUIF010000028.1 coordinate 34,082, forward strand.
GGTGGGCCTGGTGGTTTACGGCGTGGGTCTGGTCAACCGCAGTTCCGAGGGTTCAGGCCGCTGGCTCCGTTACGCGGGCATCGGTATCGCCTACGCCGTGGTGGCCTTGCTCCTGGCTTTTGCGCTGCCCAGCGTCAGGGACGCTGCTCCCGATTGGCTCCCGCCGGAACTCACCATCATGTTCCGCACCTTCACTGCTGTCGGGCACTTCCTCCTTTGGATGGGCATCGCATTCGCCACTATCGGCTACCGATCCTACCGCGAGCGCCAGGCACACGCCTATCCTCAGGGGAGCGGCGCGGCGCAAGCGGCCGCCAATTGATCCGCCAATGCGCGTACGGTGAAACAGTGACCCAGCCAGCCGTCGGCCGCGAGCCCAGGTTTCCTTTCACCGCCATCGTCGGCCAGACGCCGATGAAGCGTGCCCTGCTGCTCAATGCCATCAACCCGCGTATCGGGGGCGTGTTGGTCCGGGGCAAGAAGGGCACTGCTAAAAGCACAGCGGTGCGATCTCTGGCCGCGCTGTTGCCCCAAGTTCCCGTGGTGCCGGGTTGTCCCTACAGTTGCCAGCCCGGCGTGCCTCAGGAAGTGTGCCAGTTGTGCTTGCAGACGGGAAGATCCGGCAGCGCTTCCGTTCGTCAGGTTCGCATCGTCGACTTGCCCGTGGGAGCCACCGAGGACCGCCTCGTGGGTTCTCTGGATATCGAACAGGCCATCAAGTCCGGAGAAAAGAACTTCGAGCCCGGCCTCATCGCCTCGGCTCATCGCGGCATCCTGTACATCGACGAGGTCAACCTCCTCAACGACCACCTGGTGGACGTGCTGCTTGACGCCGCCGCCATGGGTCGCAACTACGTGGAACGCGAGGGTATCTCCGTCAGCCACGACGCGGAGTTCATGCTGGTCGGAACCATGAACCCAGAGGAGGGCGACCTGCGCCCGCAACTGCTGGATCGCTTCGGGCTGGCGGTGGAAGTCGACGGTGTTTTCGAACCTGCCGAGCGCCGCGAGGTGGTGCGTCGTCGCATGGCTTTCGAGTCCCGCCCCTTCGAGTTCATGGACAATTGGGCCGACGCCGAGCAGGAGGAGCGGGAGCGGCTGCTCAGCAGCCAGCAGCGTCTCGCGGACGTGGTTGTGCCGGATGAAATCCTGGAGCTCATTACCGACATCTGCGCCGAGTATCAGGTCGACGGCCTGCGCGGCGACATCGTGATGTACAAGACCGCCAGCACCATCGCGGCCTACGAGGGCCGTACCGTCGTTGATGTGGAAGACGTGCGTGAGGCCGCCCTGATGGCCCTGCTCCATCGCCAGCGCCGCCAGCCCTTCCAGCAGCCCCACCTTGTCACTGAGCAGTTGGACAATATGCTGGAGGATTTCCAGAACCAGCAGCGCGACCGGGAGCCGTCCGCCGACAATGACTCCGGCAACGATGACCCCAGCGACTCCGATAGCGATAGAGAACCGGACCCTCCCGAAGACCAGAGTGACGAGCCTGCGGACGCCGCGCTCGGCGACCAATGGTTCGAGATTGGCGACCCTTACGCGGTCCAGAACCTGCAGGTTCAGCCTCCGGACCGCCGCGCCCGTCGATCTTCCGGCCGCCGCGCAACCTCGGTAAGTGGCACGTCGGCTGGACGATACGTCGGCGCTCGCGTTCCGGAAGGCCCGGCATCCGACCTCGCGCTGGATGCCACCCTGCGCGCCGCCGCTCCTCACCAGCCGTCCCGACGCAACTCCGCTGATGCCGAAGCCGCTGCCTTGCTCATCGAGCCCTGGGACGTGCGCGAGAAGGTACGCGAGACCCATACCGGCTCCCTGATCCTCTTCGTCGTCGACGCCAGCGGCTCCATGGGCGCACAGCGCCGCATGGTCGCCGTGAAAGGCGCGGTGATGTCCCTCCTTCTGGATGCCTACCAGCGCCGCGACCGGGTCGGCCTGATTGCCTTCCGGGGAACGGGCGCGGAGGTTCTGCTCCCGCCCACCGGCAGCGTCGAGATGGCCCAGTGGTGTCTGCAGGAGATGCCCACCGGTGGCCGCACGCCCCTCGCCCGCGCCATATATCTCGCCATGGAAACCCTGGAGACCGAGCGTCTGAAGGATCGCGACGTGCTGCCCCTGTTGGTGTTGCTGTCCGACGGCCGCGCCAACGTGACCCTCGCCGGCGATCAGTCTTCTAACGTCCTTGCCCTGCCCGATGAGGTGCGCCAACTGAGCGAAACCGTCGCGGCTGCCAGGATCCCGTCCGTGGTCGTGGACACCGAGCAGGACTTCATCAAGCTTGAGTTGGCGAAAAACATCGCCGACGCCATGTCCGCGCGTTACATCAAGCTTGACGACCTGGCGGCGCAGAGCCTGGCCGACGCCGTCCGACGCGAACTCCCCGGCGAGCGGCCGGTAGAAGATCTCGCGCCAGTCTGACTCCGGCAGCCGTTCACTCCTTACTTCCGCCCCCGTCGAAAGACGATGCGGGGCCAGAGCAGAAACCGTCATTCCTGCGAAAGCAGGAATCCACCGCTCTAGCCAAAACCCATGTCCGCTGAACGCGGCCCGTCAGTGATAACATGATTCTACTCTGATCCCTGCGACGAGGTTCCAGTATGCCGCGCACGCTTCCCTACGCCGATATGGATAAAGTCCTGTCCCTTTCCAAGCGACGGGGTTTCGTATTCCAGTCCAGCGAGGTGTACGGCGGCCTCGGATCAACCTGGGACTACGGCCCCCTGGGCGTCGAGCTCAAGCGCAACGTCAAGGAAGCCTGGTGGCGGTCCGTCGTCTTGGAGCGCGACGATGTGGTGGGCCTGGACGCGGCCATCCTGATGCACCCGCGGGTTTGGGAGGCCAGCGGCCATGTCGAGAATTTCAGCGACCCGCTGGTCGAGTGCCGCCAGTGCCACCGCCGCTTCCGCCAGGACCAGCTTGAAACCGACACCTGCCCCGAGTGCGGCGGTGACTTCACCGAGCCGCGCCGTTTCAACCTCATGTTCCGCACCTTCATGGGCCCCGTGGAGGATTCCAGCAACGAGGTGTTCCTGCGACCCGAAACCGCCCAGGGCATCTTTGTCAACTTCCAGAACGTTCAGACCGCGACCCGCAAGAAACTGCCCTTCGGCATCGCCCAGATCGGCAAGGCCTTCCGCAACGAGATCACCCCAGGCAACTTCACCTTCCGCACTCGCGAGTTCGAGCAGATGGAGATCGAGTTCTTCGTCAAGCCGGGCACCGACGACGAATGGCTGCAGCAGTGGGTTCAGTCCCGTTTCGACTGGTACGTGAGCCTGGGCATCCGGCCCGGCAACCTGCGTCTGCGCGAACACGCCGGTGACGAACTCGCCCACTACGCCAAGGCCACCTACGACATCGAATACCGCTTCCCCTGGGGCTGGGGCGAATTGGAAGGCATCGCCAACCGCACGGATTTCGACCTGGGCCGCCACAAGGAGTTCAGCGGAGAGGACCTCACCTACTTCGACGACGAGATCCACGAGCGTTACCTGCCCTACGTCATAGAGCCATCGGGCGGCGTCGACCGCGCGACCCTGGCCTTCTGGTTGGACAGCTACGACGAGGAACCCGACGGCAACGATACCCGGACCGTGCTGCACTTCCACCGGGGCCTGGCCCCTATTACGGTAGCCGTGCTCCCGCTGAGCCGCAACGCGCGCCTGGCTCCCACCGCTCGCAGCGTGTACGACCTGGTTCGCCGCCGCTTCCGCAGCCAGTTCGACGACGCCCAGAGTATCGGCCGGCGCTACCGCCGCCAGGATGAGATCGGCACGCCCTATTGCGTCACCGTCGACTTCGACACCCTGGACGACCACGCCGTCACCATCCGCGACCGGGACACCATGATCCAGCAGCGCGTACCCGTCGCCCGGCTCCTCGACGTCCTCCAGGACCGCTACGACCACGGCTGGTAGACCAAAGCGGGAACAATCATGCCCCCCAGGAATCGACGCGAAACTCCCGCCCGTCGGGCAATCCGTATCCGCAAGCACCTTGAGCAGGCTCGAGACTATTGGTCCAAATGGCCTGCTTACCTTGCTGAGGGTGACCTTTGTCAAGCCGGCGAGAAGGGTTGGGGAACGGTGGCACAACTGACTAAAGCGGTTGCGACCCTCCGCGGTTGGCAGCACTTTGACCACGTGGCCATTCAGGAAGCGCTTACTGCATTGATTGACGAGTTGCCAGAGCAGGCAAGCGTCATCGATCAAGGGCTCAGTGCCGCGGAACGCCTTCATGGCAATTTTTACGAAGTCTACATGACCCAGTTTCGGGCTGCCGCCGCCCTGGATGAGGTTCGTCCCCTGCTGGATGTTCTTTGGGAGTTGCTCCCAGGTGAATACACGGGCGGTGTGTCCTTCGCGGACTGGGTCGAAGCGGCTTCAACGCCGTGAACTTACGGCCCATTTATTCCATGCCCTCCATCGTCGCCCAGATGCTCCGCTCCGGCCTCTACACCGCTATCATCGGCCGGAACGTGCGCTTCTACCAGTCTACCGGTTCCACCATGGACGATGTCGCGGAGTGGGCTCGGGACGGAGCGGAAGAGGGCGCCGTAGTCGTCGCGGAGACCCAATCCGCAAGCCGCGGGCGCCTGGGGCGCCGCTGGATATCCGACGAAGGCAACCTCTATTTCTCCGTGCTTTTCCGCCCGGAACCGGATGCCCTGCCGCTCCTCAGCCCGCTGGCTGGCGTTGCCGTCGCGCGGTCCATCCGGCAGGTCGCCGGTCTGTATCCATCCGTCAAGTGGCCCAACGATGTCATGATCGAGGGCCACAAGGTCGCCGGCATTCTGGCTGAAAGCGCGCTGTCCGGCTCACAGGTTCAGCACGCCGTGGTCGGCATCGGCGTCAACGTCACCCTGGACGTATCCGTGGACCCCGAGATCGCCGCCACTGCGACCAGCCTGAACCATGCCTCCGGTTCCGAAATCGACCGGGCCGAATTGCTGCGCCGTATCCTCCAGCACATGGACGCCTTGTACCTGGACCTTCGCCGCGGTCGGTCCCCTATCGCCGAATGGCGCCGCTGGCTGGACACCCTGGGCCAACGCGTAACCGTCACCCACCACGGGGCGACCGACACCGGCCTGGCCGAGGACATCGACGAGCACGGCAACCTCCTGCTCCGCACCGACGAAGGGGAGTTGTTGACCCTCACCGCCGGAGATATTACCCTCCGTGCAGCCCAAGGAGCGCCCGTAGCTGATGCTTGAGAATCTGTACCTTGACGGCAAAGTGGTCGTCATCACCGGCGGCGGGACCGGTCTCGGCCTCGAAATGGTGCGCGCCCTTACCCGCTCCGGCGCAAACCTTGCCATCGCGGGCCGCCGACCCGGTCCCATCGAGGCTGCCCGCGACGAGGTGGTCGCGGCCGGCCAGGACGCCATAGCCGTTCCCACCGACGTTTCCAGGTCGTCCGATGCCAACGCCCTGATCGCAGCCGCGATGTCACGTTTTGGCCGCGTCGACGTGCTCATCAACAACGCGGCCATGGTCGCCGACAACGTCCTTAAACCCATCTGGGAGATCACAGACGACGACTGGGAATCGGCCATGTCCGTAAACCTCTCCGGCGCTTTCTACTGTGCCCGCGCCGCCGCCAAGCCCATGGCCGACGCCGGCAAGGGCAAGATCGTCAACGTGGCATCGGGCTTCGGGCTCCGCGGCGGCCGCGATATCTATATGTACTGCTCCTCCAAGGGCGGCGTCATCCAGCTGACCCGCGTGCTGTCCTTCAGTCTGGCCCGCTACGGCATCACGGCTAACAGCATCGTCCCCGGCTTCATTCCCACCATCGACCCCGGGGCCGAGATCAACCGCACATTGCCGCAATCCGGCGAGTTCCTGCCCACGGGCAAGCTGGGCAAGCCCGAGGACCTGGGACCCATTGCCGTCTTCCTGGCCTCAGATGCTTCCGACTATATGACCGGTGAGATGTTCATCCTCGACGGCGCGGGCCTGGCCGCCGGCATCACGCCCACGGGTCACGCTCCCACCGCCGCGTTGGAACCGTGACCCATAGTCTAGACCCCAAAGCGGTTACCTATCCGTCATTGCGAGGAGCGTAGCGACGTGGCAATCCCGTCCCGATCACACCTCCCGGCCGAGTTCAGCCTCGCCGGCCACACCGCCATCGTTGCCTCCGCCGGCGGCGATGAGACCCCCTTCCTGGCCGCCGCGCTGGCCGAGGCCGGGGCGTCGGTGTTCGCAGTGGCTCGCCACCAAACCGCCGCCGATGCCATCGCTGATGCCGTTGCCGCTGTCTCCGGGCGCGACACCGCACGTCACGTGGGACGTTGGGACACGCCAGATGCGGCCTCAGCGGTCGTCGATGCCTTCGCCGCCACACATGCCCGGGTGGACATCCTCGTTAACGACACCCGCAGCTTCTTCGCCAAACCCGCCGCCAACATCGCATTGAGCGAGTGGGACGAACTGCACGCTCGCAACGTCCGCGCCACCTTCATGCTCAGCCAGGCCGTGGGTCAGCGCATGCTCGACCAGCAGTACGGCCGCATCGTCAACGTCATCTCCAACCTGGCCGAGCGGGCGGTCATCAACTGCTCTGCATACAGCGCGACCCAGGCTGCCGTCCTGTCGCTGACCCGTTCCCTGGCCGTCGAATGGGGCCGCAGCGAAATCCGCGTCAACGCCGTCGGGTCGGGCTGGTCAACCGCCGAGGATATCCCACTGGAAACCCAGCGCGAAGAATTGCTCGTTCGCTACACCCCCCTGCGTCGCAAGGGCCACCCACGCGACCTCGCGGCCATGCTGGTCTATCTCTGCTCCGCTCACTGCGACTACCCCTCCGGCCAACCCGTCTACATCGACGGCGGCCTGAACGCCCATCCGTGATTGGCGGTGCAACCATGCCGACACTGGATAACATCACGATCAGAGGTTTTAAGAGTATCAAGGCCGTGGAGGGTCTCAAGCTAAATCCTGTAAACGTGCTGATCGGTGCCAATGGTTCAGGAAAGTCCAATTTCATTGAATTGTTTACCATGGTCCGCGAAGTGGTTCGCAACCGTCTCCGGCAATTCGTCGTGAGGTCTGGGGGAGCGAATCGAATTCTACATTTGGGGTCCCGCACCACTGAACGTATAGATATTGTCATCAGATTAGACGATGGAAATTGGTACGAGTTGACCATGGCTCCTACAGCCGGCGATTCGCTGGGGCTCGTGCATCAAGACGCCAGTGTGCTGCAGCGCCAGCTGTTTTCGAACCCCAACGACCAACTGCCTACAGTGGGACAATTCATCGATGCCGACCCTTGGATGGCTTATCATTTCCACGATACCAGCCAGGATGCGCCCGTGAAGAAGCTGGGTAATTTACGTGACGATCGTAGGCTGCGACCCAACGGGTCGAATCTAGCGGCATTTCTGCGGCGCCTAAAGTTGAGCCATCCATCATCGTACGATCAAATCAAAAAGACAATTCAGCTTGTGGCACCGTTTGTCCATGATTTTGTGTTGGAGCCGCAGGCGTTGAATCAGGATATGATCCTCTTGGAATGGTTGCACGAAGGTACGGACGACTACTTTGATGCCGGGTCGTTGTCAGACGGCACACTGCGTTTCGTCGCATTGGCGACGCTATTGCTGCAACCTGTTGAGCTTCGTCCCTCGGTGATTCTTCTGGACGAACCGGAACTAGGCCTGCATCCGCATGCCATCACAATGTTGGCCGCTTTAGTTAAGAAAGCGTCAATTCATGATCAAGTTATTTTGTGCACCCAATCCCCAACGCTCCTGGATCATTTTGGCCCCGATGATGTGATCGTTGCCAACCGCGTGAACGGCGAATCCAGGTTCGAGCGGTTGGACTCGGTGAGATTGGACGACTGGCTCAGGGAATACAGCTTGGGGGAGCTGTGGGAGAAGAACGAGATAGGCGGTACCCCAGAGCCCGAACCGCGACCGTTGTAGCCAAACGAAATGACGAGACTTCGTGTCCATGCGGAGGGTCCGACTGAGAAAAACTTTGTCGATCGGGTCCTGGCGCCGCATCTGTACGGCTTCGGATACACCGACGTCAGTGCCCGCTTGATTGGAAGGCAGCGCCTCCAAGCCAACCGTGGAGGCATCCGTTCATGGCACGAAACACGTTCGGGCATTATCAATCACCTCCGCGAAGACGCCGGCCTGATCGTTACCACCATGGTCGATTACTATGGCATGCCACCCAACGGTCTCCGCAGTTGGCCAGGTCGCACCGAGGCCATCCGGTTGACGTTCTCCGAGAAGGCTCCCAGCATCGAAACTGCCATGCATGCTGATGTCGTTAATCTGATGGGTGATGGGTTCAATCGGTTCAGGTTTGTACCGTGCGTAGTGATGCACGAATTCGAGGCGATGCTATTCAGCGATTGCCAAAAGTTTTCTCAAGCCATCGGCCACCCCGAACTCGCAGGTAGCCTCCAGGAAATCAGGAATGCGTTCGCGACTCCTGAGGAGATTGACGATTCCTCGGAGCACGCTCCCGCCAAGAGGATCCTGCGCTTGGTGCCCGACTATCAGAAATCGGTGGACGGGATTCTCGCGGCGTTGGCAATAGGTCTCGCGGCAATTCGCGAGGAGTGTCCCCGTTTTCACCAATGGCTGGGGCGCTTGGAACAATTGGCGGCTGCAACCCAATGACTTGGTTCGGCAAGCTGATCAATGAAGTCCCCGTAATTTTCTCACGTCGCTTCATTCTCGCAGATGCTACAATACCCGGCGATGATCTCCGCCGCCTCCACCATCCGCCCCAATCCGGTGCGCCGCTTGCCCGGCATGCGTGATTTCGATGCCGGCGCGCGCCAACTCAAGCAGGAAGTGGAGCATCGCCTGGGCGACTTCATCGGTCGCTTCGGCTACTCGGCGCTGGAAGTTCCGGTCCTGGAGAGCACCGAGCTGTTCCTGCGCAAATCCGGCGGCGACCTGGCTTCCCAGATGTATTCTTTCGTTGACCCGGGCTCCAACGCGGTCAGCCTGCGCCCGGAGTTTACCTCCGCGATTATGCGGCATTACCTGGAGATGAACGAAGACGTCGACGAACCGCCCGTGGTGCGTTGGCAATATTGCGGCCCGGTCTTCCGTTACGATACTGGCAGCGCCGCCGACACCGGCCAGTTCACCCAGGTAGGCGCCGAATTGGTTGGTTCCAACAGCATCCTCGCCGATGCCGAACTCATCACCCTGGCCGCCGGCATCCCCGCAGGACTGGGCATCGCCGATTACCACATCCGCTTCGCTGATCTGGACGTGCTGGACAGCGTGCTGGACACCGTCGGACTTTCCGACCGCGCCCGCGAGTTCATCGTCGCAAACATGAACCGTATCGGCGAGGGGAGCGACGGTCTCGCGTCGGTGCTGCAACGCGCGGCCGAACTGCACGTCGTTTCGGGAATCGGTCTGCCGGACGAGGAGAAGCATCTGGCCGTCGCGGTCAATGGGCTACCCGACGGCGCCGCCCGTTCCGTGCTGGCCGGCTTCATGCGCTGGAACACGTCCGCAGACATGCCCCTCGGCCGACGTTCCCCCGACGAGATCGTCGACCGCCTGCTGCGCAAGTTGCGCGGCGGCGATGAATCTGATGCTGTGGAACGCGGCCTCGCCCTCGCCGGCCAACTCGCCGGCGTCCGAGGAGATCCGTCCCGCGCGCTGCGCGAGGCGCAGTCGATCGTTGCCGCCGCTGGCGCGGACACCCGGGCTATCGACCGGCTCATCGACCTAACCGCGCTCATCAGCGAGGACCCGGCGGTGTCCCAGCGATTGGAGATCGATTTCTCCCTGGCCCGCGGCATCGCCTACTACAACGGCATCATCTTTGATATCGTTCGCGGTAACAACGACCTGTCTCTCGGAGGCGGTGGCCGCTACGATGCCCTGGCTCGCGCGCTCGGAGGCGCGGCTCTGGTGCCGGCCCTGGGTTTCGCCTGTACCCTGGAAGCCTTAATTGCTGCCATGCCTCCATCCGGTCAATCTCTCGCCGGTTCGGACCCTGTTTCGGTATCTGCCGACGAACTTGGATCCAACGCCGCCGCGCTGCGTGCCGCCGCCGACATCCGCGGCCAGGGCGGCGTGGCAGTGCTGGATGTGGGCGGATTCGACCCGAGTGGCAATTTTGGCCGGGCGGCGGTCACGGTTTAGTCACGGAGCAGGGTCGTGAGACTGGTTATACCAAGCGACGGCGAACTGGGCGAACCCACCATGAGGTTCCTGGCGTCCTGTGGCGTCAAGGTCAACCGGCCCAATTCCCGCCGGTACACTGGATACATCCCGTCGCTGCCCGGCATCGATGTGCTGTTCCAGCGTACTGCGGATATCACCACCAAGGTGGAAGAGGGCAGCGCCGAGATGGGCATCACCGGCCTGGACCGGTTGATGGAGTACCGACACGACAACGACGCGGTTATTCCGGTGATGGAAGACCTGGGCTTCGGCGGATGCGACTACGTGCTTGCGGTTCCCGACTCCTGGCTTGACGTAACGTCCATCGACGATCTGGCCGATTTGGCCCTTGAGTTTCACGAACGCGGACGGCAGCTCCGCATCGCCACCAAGTACCCGCGACTGCTCCGCCGCTACCTGTTCGAGCGTGGCATCAACTACTTCACCCTGGTCCCTGCCAGTGGGACCCTGGAAGCGGCGCCCATCGCCGGGTACGCCGACCTGATAGCGGACTTGTCCGCCACTGGAACCACCCTCCGCGAGAACCGCCTCAAGACCCTTGAAGGCGGCACTATCCTGTCCTCCCAGGCCTGTCTCGTCGCGAATCCGTTCTCCCTCGCCGGCTGTCCCAGCGACCTCGAACTCGCCCGCTCCCTTACCGAAATGCTCGAGGCCCACCTCCGCGCCGACCCATACTACCGGATAACCGCCAACGTCCAGGGACGTTCCGCCGAGGACGTCAGCGCCATGATCCTCGCCCGACCTGAAATCGCCGGCATCCAGGGACCAACCGTCGCCCGCGTCTTCAGCGTCGAGGAGGAGGATTGGTACGCCGTTTCTCTGCTGATTCGCAAGAACCGTCTTCTGGAAGCGGTAGCCCATCTGCGAGAATGCGGCGGGGTAGACATCGCGGCCGCTCAATTGTCCTACCTGTTCAAGGACCAGTCCGAAGCCTTCGCTGGCTTCATGGACCGCATCGCTTCGATGAACGGACGGGAAGCTGACCATGCCTAACCTGCCCATGCACATCTACATATGCCAGCAGGTGGCCGTCGAACTGGATTGGGGCTACGCCCACGATCACCCGGGCGCCGCATACCTCGGCTCGACCACGCCTGACATCCGCGCCATGACTAAGTGGGACCGCGCCCGCACCCACTTCTCCGACCTGTCGGTCACTCACGTCGGGGCCGGCGTGCAGCGGATGTTCGAGTTGCACCCGCACTTGGCCGGGGCGGACAATGGACTGTCCCCCCAGACCAGGTCTTTTCTCCTGGGTTACATCAGTCATCTGGTGGCCGACGAGACTTGGATCACCACCATGTTTCGCCCGCATTTTTCTCCCGATAGCCGCGTTACCGACACCGAGATTGAGTCGCACATCTGGGACCGTGCCCTTCAGTTGGATATGGATCGGGTGGTCCTCGAGGAAAACGCCCGCCTCGTTGCCGAAAACGACGCCATAGCCGCCGTCGACCAGATGCCGGCCCTGGAATTCCTTCAGGACGAGCTCATCGACGAATGGCGAGGCTGGGTGGCCCGGCTCCTTGGTTGGGATTTCACCTGGGAGCGGCTCAAGCGCGCGCTCAACCGCATGTACCGCGATGACGACGACGTGCAGCAGATCGTGGACGGTTTCCTCGAAAACGTGCCCCAGAACCTGGAGCGGGTGTACGAGCGCATCCCCCGTGAGCTCATCGACGACTACCGCCAACGGGTCATCCACGAAACCAAGGTCCAGGCAAGGGAGTATCTCAGTGCGACTTAAAATGGTGCGCGGGCTGTCCGCCGCCGAATCGGTTCTGACCCGAGTCGATCCCCTGGATCTCGCGTCGCTGCCCGAGCCCGTCCTGCGGCGCACTCGCGATCTCTTCGGTGCGGACGCCACGCCGGAGTCGTCCGTTCTGCGGATGCTGCGAGACGTTCGCGCGGGTGGCGACGCTGAAGTGCGGCGCTACGCCAAACTCCTCGACGACGCCGATTTGGACAGCCTGCAGGTTCCCAAGGGCGAGATCGACGCCGCTTGGGACGCCACTCCCGATGACCTGAAGCGTGCCCTGGAGTTGGCCGCCCGCCGCATCACCGAGTTCCACGAGGCGACGCTGCCCCGCGACTGGGTGGACCTGGGCGGCGGCCTCGGTGAGTTGGTGCGACCGCTGGAGCGCGTAGGGTTGTACGCTCCCGGAGGCACGGCCGCCTATCCTTCCACCGTCCTGATGACCGCCATTCCGGCCCGCGTTGCCGGTGTTGCCGAAGTGGTCCTGGCCACGCCCCGTCGAGGTCAGGAACCGCTGAACTCCACGGTTCTCGCTGCCGCTCGCATCGCCGGCGTGGACGCGGTGTACCAGGTCGGCGGCGTCCCCGCCATCGGCGCCCTCGCCTACGGGACCGAGTCCATCCGCAGGGTCGACAAGATCTGCGGCCCCGGCAACGTCTTCGTCGCCTACGCCAAGCGCATGGTTCAGGGTCAGGTAGACATCGATGGCGTGTTCGGCCCCACCGAGACCATCCTACTCGCCGACAAGACGGCCAACCCCGTTTTCTGCGCCGCCGATTTGATCGCCCAGGCCGAGCACGATCCCATGGCTTCGGCCATACTGGTGACCGACTCCCAATCGCTCATCGACGCGGTGCAAACTCAACTGGACGAGCAGATCGCCGGGAATCCTCGCGCCGAGACCATAAGCCATTCCCTGGAGCGCCAGGGATGTATCGTCGTGGTGGACGACTTTGACGAGGCTATCGCCGTGGCCAACCACATCGCGCCGGAGCATCTCTGCCTCATGGTCGCGGATCCGTGGGCCTGGGCCGGACAGGTGCGCAATGCCGGCGGCCTCTTTCTCGGGGAGTTTTCTCCCGAGGTGATGGGTGACTACATCGCCGGGCCTTCCCACGTGATGCCAACCGGCGGTACCGCCCGATTCAGCTCGGCCCTCAGCGTGCACCACTTCCTGCGCACCATGCCGGTGGTCGGCCTCAGCCCCCAGCGCTTCACCGACCTTGGCTCCGCGGCGGTACGCATCGCAGAGGCCGAGGGCCTGCCCGGCCATGCCGGCGCGGTTCAGGCTCGCCTAGACCATATCGCCGCCATGCAAACTCGCTAACCCATTTGGAACGGCCTCTCATGCCTGAAATCGAAGAACTGCTCCTTCCCCACATCAGCCGCCTGAAGACCTATCAGGGCGTGTCTCCCAGCGAAACGCTGGCAGAGGAGGCTGGCATCCCCCTGGAGCAGGTGATCCGCCTGAACGGCAACGAAAATCCCTACGGCCCTTCGCCCCAGGTCGCCGAGGCCCTGGGCAGTTTCCGCGACTACAACCACTACCCCGATCCCGCCCAGCGGCGCCTCCGCGGAGCCCTGTCCGACTACCTGGGCGTCTCCGAGGACAACATTGTGGCCGGCAACGGCAGCGACGAGATCATCGACCTGCTGATGCGCATGTTCCTCGCGCCCGGCGATGAGATCATCATTCCGGTGCCAACCTTCGGCATGTACTCCTTCTCCGCCGACGTCGCTGGCGCCAAGGCCGTCTCCGTCCCGCGTGACGAGAACTTCGACATCGATATCGAAGCCATACGCGGGGCCATCACCCCACGTACCAAGGCCATCTTCTTCCCCACGCCGAACAACCCCACCGGCAACGTGGTCACCGAGGCCCAGGCCCGCGCCCTCCTCGACACCGGTTTGCTGGTTGTCTCCGATGAGGCCTACTACGATTTTTGCGGCCAGACGCTGATGCCGCTGCTTCCTGAGTACCGGAACCTCGTCGTCCTGCGCACCTTCAGCAAGTGGGCCGGACTGGCCGGCCTGCGCATTGGCGCCGGCGCCATGGACCGCGAGCTTGCCGCTACGATGATGGGCATGAAACCACCTTACAACGTTAACCTCGCGGCTGAGATCGCCCTGCTTGCCTCGTTGGATGACACCAGCAACCTCTTGGATCGGGTCGACGCCATCGTCAGGGAACGCGGACGCATGCACCGGCTGCTGTCCGAGATTCCCGGTATCACGGCGTGGCCGTCCCAGGCCAACTTCATCCTCTGCAAGATGCCCGAAGGTCGCGGCCTGGAGGTTTACGAGGCTATGTGCCGGCGCGGCGTCTTCCTGCGCTATTTCGACAACGAACTACTGCGCGACTACATCCGCTCCAGCGTCGGCAGGCCTGAGGAAACCGACGCCGTGGTCGCTGGATTCCGTGCCGTCCTGGGGGTGGACTAGCGTGACCGTCCCTGATCCCGTAGCGCGTTCGGCAAGCCTGGAGCGTTCAACCGCCGAGACCAGCATCTCCATTTCCGTCGATTTGGACGGTCAGGGCCAATATGACGTCGACACCGGCAACGGTTTTCTCGACCACATGGTCAGCCAGATCGCGCGCCACGGCCTGTTCGACATTACCCTGAAAGCCCAGGGTGACACTCACGTCGGCTGGCATCACCTCGTTGAAGACACCGCCATCATGCTGGGCCGCGCATTCGGCCAGGCCCTGGGCGAGCCTCGCGGCATCCGCCGCATGGGACACGCCATCGTCCCGCTGGACGAAACGCTGGTGATGGTCGCCGTCGACTGGAGCGGCCGGCCGTATGTCGCCGTAGATACCACGCTCAACGATAGCATGGTCGAGACCTTGTCCGGAGATCTGGTCGCCCACTTCCTCGAGTCCTTCGCCATTGAGGCCCGTATCAACCTGCATGCCCAGGTGCTCGCCGGCGTCAGTCCCCACCACAAGGCGGAAGCGCTGTGCAAGGCTCTCTCCCGTGCTCTCCGCGACGCGGTCGAGCCCGATCCTCGTGCCCTCGGGCAGGTGCCCAGCACGAAGGGCACGCTGGATTCCTGATCTCGCCCCGGCCAGCTTCTGCCGGGCATGACGGCGTCCAGAGTCGCCGGGCTCCCGCGGGCCGGGACGAAGTGGGCTGGTGCGATTTGGCCGCCGATTCGCGTATAATGAGGCTCGCCGGAGCCTAAACATCCAGTTCCGACAGGAGGGGACCATGGCGATAATCCACAGCGGCGTTACTCAAGTCAACCGGGTCCTCGTGAATGTCCTGGACAAGCCTTTCGTTGCGCGCGTGCTGTCGCCGTTCCAGCCCATCGCCAACACCCTGACCAGTCGTTACTTGAACTACGCGATGCCCGGCGATTGTCCTCCCTCCTCGTCTCCCGTCGCCTACACCATCATCGACGCCGAAGGCAACACCAGGTGGAGCGGAGACACAGCCGAACTCAACGAAAACCCCGAGCATCGCCATCGCAATATCCGATGAACCGGGCAACCCGACCAGGAAAAATCCCTCCCCATGCACTGGGAGGGATTTTTGCGTCCGGTTTGGAGCGTTCAGGCTAGGCGTCGCGCACCGGTCGTCCCCGACGTGCCAGGAAGTCGGGAAACGCCTCTTCCGCCAGCGTGCCGCGCAGCACGTTCGTGGTGAAGTCCTTCTCGTTGATCCACTGCTGCTCCAGGCTCTGGCCCTTGTGCTGCAACAGCAGCCGCTTGATGCCGATTACCGACGGGGTGTCGTTGGTGGCGATTTCGGTAGCTACTTCCATGGTCTTTTGGCGCAACCGGTAGGTCGGTACCAGGTGATTCAGCAGCCCGATGCGGTAGGCTTCCTCCGCCTCCACGATCCGCGCCGTGAACAGCAGTTCCTTCGCTTGTGGCCAGCCCACCTGGTTGGTCAGCGTCCATGTCGAGTTGATCCGCCCGTACGCCGCCGCCAGGAACCGGAACCGCGCCGCGTCGGACCCGATGCGGATGTCCAGCGAGGATGACAACACCGCTCCGCCTCCGTAAGCCAGCCCGTTGATCATTCCGATCACCGGCTTGTCCGAGGCGCTGACCTCATACCCGCCGCGCTGCCGGCGGGCGGCGCGCTCATCCATGCCATCCCGGGTGAGCGTTCCCGCGTTCAGCGCCGCCTGGTCTTCACGCTGCTCATGGATGTCGCCGCCGGCCGTAAACGCCGGGACACGAGGGTGTGTGTCCGCCCCGGTGATCACGATGCACCCGATTTCCGGATCCTCGTTGGCGCACCGCACGGCGTCGTGAAGCTCTTCCGTCAGTTGCCGGTTCATGGCGTTGAGCACTTCCGGGCGATTCATCGTCAAAAACGCCACGTGTCCCACGACTTCGCGACGCCGGTCACCGCTGCCCTCCCATTTGGAGACGCGCTCTTTTTCTGACAGAATGTGCTGGTAGTCCATGGAAATCGTCGCTCCTGTTACGGTTTTTCGAATGTCCGCATTGTATTGGCACGCGCCGGCCCTAGTCAAACCAGCCGATTGACATACCATACAGCGGCCCCGATCATAATCTAAGGTACTTCGTCATGTTGTCCGTCGTCATCAATCGCCGGTCACTCCGCCCGTGGGTCAGGCGGTGGGCCGTGGTGTCGACGTGCGCCTTGTTCATCTGCCTCGGCATGTTTGGCCTCGCCGGCCCGAGCGGCAACCTTGGTGCCCAGGCCGACACCGTCCTCAATCTGCGCATCGAGAAGACCATCAGCCCGGTCAAGGTACGGGTGATCCAACGGGCCGTGAACCGCGCCGACGAGACTGGCGCCCAGTTGCTGATCATCGGCCTCGACACCCCGGGCGGCCTGTACGACAGCACTCGTGAGATCGTGGAGATCCTTCTCGGTTCACCCGTACCGGTGGCGGTATTCGTCTCGCCGCGCGGTGCGCAGGCCGGCTCCGCCGGAACGTTCATCACCGCCGCCGCCCACATCGCGGCCATGACGCCGGGTTCCAACATCGGCGCCGCCACTCCTGTTTCCGGATCCGGCGAAGAGATCAGCGAGACCCTGGCCGACAAGGTCACCAACGATGCCGCCGCTTTGATACGGTCCATCGCGGAGGAGCGGGGTCGCAACCCCGATGCCCTCGAAGAGACCGTGCGTTCCGCAGCGTCCTACAGCGCCAGCGAAGCGCTGGATGCGGAAATTATTGACCTGATCGCCGATGACATCCCCGCGTTGCTCGCAGACCTGGACGGCCGGACCGTGATCACAATCGCCGGTGAGCAAACGCTGCAACTGACCGGTGTTGAGGTCCGTGAAGTCAAGATGCAGTGGCGCGAACGTTTCGTGGATTTCATCTCCAATCCGAATATCGCTTTCCTGCTGCTGACCCTGGGCAGCCTCGGCCTCGTGCTGGAAATGCTGACCCCGGGTGCCATCGGCCCCGGCGTCGCCGGGATCATCTGCCTGGGCCTGGGTTTTCTTGCTCTTGGCAACCTGCCTTTCAACTGGGCCGGCGTGGCATTCATCTTGCTGGCCATCGTTCTGGCCGCCCTCGAGATCTTCGTGTCCGGGTTCGGCGCTTTAGGAATCGGCGCGGCGGTGAGTCTCGTCGTCGGGGGTCTGCTGCTGTTTGGTGACTTTGGCGGCGGCCGAATCTCACCGCCCAGTTTCCCGACGATATCCGTGAACCGCTGGGTGTTGGTCGGTGTCGGCGGTGTTTTGTTGTCCGTGGCCGGCTACCTTGCCTACGAGGTGATCATGTCGCGCACTGGTCGCCGCGGTAGCGCCGGTCGCAACGTCGGGGGCGGCAGTGACGGTCGAAGTTCACCCGGTCATCTCGTCGGACAGACCGGCGTGGTCACCTCGCCGCTCCAACCTAGGGGCGTCGTCGCCCTGTCTGACGAGACCTGGTCCAGTGTCAGCAGCGACGGGCTCACCATCCCCGCCGGCCGCCGCGTTCGCGTGGTTGCCGTGAACGGCCTGCTGCTTACCGTCGAGGCCGAACGCGGGCCCGCTGCCGTGGAGGGCCAGGAATGATGCTAGAATGCTTTTAATACCCCAGCACACGCCGATCCGATAAGGAGGCACCAACATGGCCGCAGGGATTGTCGTCGTCCAGCAATATCAGCGCATGGTCGTCCAACGGTTCGGTTCCTACATCGGGACTCGGGGACCGGGATTGCGTTTCCTCATCCCCATTCTCTACCACGGCACCAAGGTTGACCTTCGCGAACGGGTCACCCGGGTGCCCACCCAGAAGTACATCACCGCTGACAACGTCGTCGTGGACATGGACTTCGTGATCTACTACCGCGTGATGGACGATCAGGTCGACCGCGCCGTGCTGGAGGTCCAGAACTTCGAGGCGGCCGTCATCAACCTCGCCTTTGCCACCCTGCGTTCAGTCATCGGCTCCCTCGACCTGGCTACCACCCTGTCCGAGCGCGAGCGCATCCGCGACGACGTGCAGATCCGCATGGACGAGGTCACCACCCGCTGGGGCGTCAAGGTGTCCCAGGTGGAGATCAACGAGGTTGACCCGCCTCCCGGCGTCAAGGCCGCCATGGAAAGGCAGAAGTCCGCCGACGCTATCCGTACCGCTGAGATCACCGAGTCCGAGGGCCAGCGTCAGGCCGCCATCAACCTCGCCGAGGGCGAACGACAGTCCGCCATCCTGCGTGCCCAGGGTCAGCGCGAGTCTGAGATCCTGCAGGCCGAAGGCGACCAGCAGGCCCAGGTCCTGCGCGCGGAGGGCTTCAGCTCCGCTTTGGAGCGCATCTTCAGCGTCGCCAGCACGGTGGACGCCCGCACCATGAGCTTGCAGTACTTCGACACCCTGAAGTCCCTGGGCGAGAGCCCTTCCACCAAGTTCATCTTTCCGATGGAATTCACGTCCATGCTGTCCCCCTTCCTGGGCATGGGCGGCATGAACGACGGCGGCAACAACCGTCCCAACTCCGGCAACGGCACCGCGGGTGACAACGAAACCCGAAACTAATGACACCCGTCATCGACAGTCAAATCCAAAGGGGCAACCACGGCGGTTGCCCCTTCGTATGGTCTTTAGAATCGGAAAGGTGGCAACGTGCAACTTGCTGACACAGATATCTGGGTTGTTCGGGCCGGCAGAAACGGGGTTTATTCAGACCACTTCTTGGACGCGGGCATTGTCGCCATTGGTTGGGGGGAAGTGGGCACGATCGATCGCTTCGATTCTGACGATGCCATCCGCATTCGGCTTGATGCCGCATTCCCAGATACCAAGGTTGGCGCACGTCCGGTGATCGTCGGGATGCTCAAGCGGTTCGTTCGTGAGATTCAGATAGGCGATCCCGTAGCAACTTATGACCCCGCACAGCGCTTGTACCATTTGGGAAGCGTCCAGTCGGATGCGGAACTCATGACCCGAAAAACCCACGACCAAGAGGCACGCATCGAATTTGTCCGAAAGGTGCAGTGGTTGAGCCAAGTTCCACGGGACTCACTTACCGTTGCAACCAGGAACTCTTTGGGTTCGTTGACAACAATATTTCGAATTTCCGAAGAAGGCAGTCAGGAAATTCGCCGACTCTCGTTATCGCGCCTCGGGACCGCTCCCGACGAGTCTGACGATCAAGTGGCAGCGCCAGACGATACTGATCTAGTCGATATCTTTCAGGAGTACGTCGAAAAATCCGGTGAATTCGTTGAGGACCAAATTTCCAAACTAGATTGGCAGGAAATGCAGGAACTCATTGCCGGCATTTTGCGTGCTATGGGATATCGTACCCGCGTTTCTCCCGTTGGATCAGACAGGGGAGTGGACGTGTTCGCTTCGCCTGACGGCTTGGGTCTCGCCGAACCTCGTATCTTCGTCGAGGTAAAGCACCGCTCCGGCGCCATTGGTTCCGGTGATGTCCGTTCGTTCTTGGGAGGGCGCCACAGCGGCGATCGCTGCCTTTACGTTAGCACTGGCGGATTTTCTCGCGAGGCCCGATACGAGGCCGAGAGGTCACAGATCCCGTTGACCCTCATCGACATGCCCGCTTTGCGAACCTTGCTCATCGACCACTATGAGTCGTTGGATACAGAGACTCGCTCCTTGGTTCCTCTCCGCAAAATTTATTGGCCCATCCCGGATTGAAGGCACGCTAGGTGCAGCGACTGGCAGCGTATCAGTTTCGGCGATTTAGCCAGCAAATCCGTCCAACCAATTCGGGTTTCTTAGCATCCCCATCGCTGCCCCATACGGCTCAGCAACTTTCCCATCAATCTGCCGCAGCAGCTCACCCAACTCCGGGTCGTCTTCCAACCGCTCCGTGATACGCCGGTACAGTTCCTCCTGCACGGTTTCCAGAAATTCCGTCCGCCTGCGCGCGGCACGCCGCTCTTCCAGCCCGCCCGTGTCGGTCATAAAATCCCGGTGCGCGGTCACACTCTCCCACAGTTCGCCGATCCCCACGTTTGCGTAGGCTTGCGTCAGCAGTACCGGTGGGTTCCAGCCGTCGCCCAGGTCCGACAGCTGCAGCATCGCTGTCACCGCTGCCGATAGCTGGTTGGCCCCGTCCCGGTCCGCCTTGTTGATGACATAAAGGTCCGCAATCTCCATGACCCCGGCCTTGAGAGTCTGTATCGAGTCCCCCGACTCCGGCGTCATCGTCACTACCACGGTGTCCGCCACCCCCATGATGCCCAATTCCGTCTGGCCCACGCCCACCGTTTCCACCAGCGTCACGTCCTTACCCGCTGCGTCCAGGGCACGCACCATGCTCTTCACGATGCGCGGCAGTCCACCGGATTGGCCTCGTGTCGCCACGCTACGGATGAACACTCCGTCATCCAGGTAGTGCCGCTGCATCCGGATGCGGTCGCCCAGCAATGCCCCACCAGTGAACGGGCTGGTCGGATCTACCGCAAGAATGCCAACCGTTTTGCCCTGACCTCTCAGGTGTTCGGCCAGCCGATCCACCAGCGTGCTTTTGCCCACACCCGGCGGCCCGGTGATCCCCACGGCGTATCCGGAGCCGGTATGCGGGTCCAGCCGAGCCATCGCATCGGCGGCCGCGGGATCGCCGCGTTCCAGCAGCGTCAACACCCGCGAAAGAGCGCGCAATTCACCTTTGAGCACCCGCTCGGCTAGTTCGCTCATCCCTGGACCACGCGACGAAAATCGTAATAGTGGTAACGAAACACGGCGGCCAATTTAGCATCGGCCCGTTCTCGGGTCAAGGATGGCAGCATCCTTCACCCTTAACAACTGGTGCCCCACGGGTTATCATCTTGGCGCTCATATACCGACGCTTGAACCCGAGGTGACCTCCATGACTACCCGCACCGATACCCTCAACGGCCGCGTCGCCATCGTGACCGGCGCTGCCAGCCCCATCGGCATGGGCCGCTCCATCACCACCGGCCTGGTTCGCGCCGGCGCCCGTGTCGCCATGCTCGACATCAATCAGGATTGGCTCGACCAGTCCGCCAACGACCTGCGAGAAATCGGCGGCGACGAGTGCGTGCTGCCCATCATCGCCGACGTCACCGACCCCGAGTCCGTCCAGAGCGCCGTGCAGCGCACCATCAACGAGATGGGCGGCGTCCACATCCTCGTCAATAACGCCGGTATCAATCCGCGCACCGCCGGCTTTGGCGGCAGCGCTTCCGGCAGCCGCACCGGTTTCTTCGATATCGTTCCCGACGCCTGGCTGAAGGTCATTTCAGTGAACCTCAGCGGCCCCTTCCTCATGGCCAATGCCGTCGCCGGCCACATGATGGAACAGGGCTTTGGTCGCATCATCGGCGTCACCACCAGCATGGACACCATGTGGCGCAAAGGCGGCGCACCCTACGGGCCTTCCAAGGCGGGACACGAGGCCCTGGTCGCCATCATGGCCCAGGATCTCGAGGGCACCGGCGTCACCGCCAATGTGCTGACTCCCGGGGGCGCCACCGCCACCAACATGGTCCTGCCCCCCGAGGGCGCGTCTGCCGAAGCGCTCATCCAGCCCGAGGTCATGCAGGCGCCGGTGGTCTGGATCGCGTCCGACGATGCCAGCGACTGGAACGGCCGCCGCATCATCGCCTACTACTGGGATGAATCCCTACCGCTGGAAGCGCGCCTTGAAAAGTGTGGCGCGCCCGCCGCCTGGCCGCAGCTGGGCCTCCAGGCCGTGCACCCCGACTGGTTTGGCCGCGGATAGCGACAAACCCCGGCGTTCCCGCGAAAGCGGGAACCCACAGTCCGTTGCAAAAAACCGTGGGGCGGGTCCAAACCCGCCCAGTCTTTGCGTCGCCGAGTAATCGGCCGTTTATCTGTTGGAAAGAGCCGCGGCGTCGGCAATGTAAGCGTCGGTCTCTCGGATACGACGCTCGACGTCCGGGCCGCAAATCCCGCTGCAGAAGCAGGTGCCGTGAAGGTAGCTGATCCTGGTGAAGTAACGCCCGACCAGCGTTTCGTAAGCGTCGAACCGTCGAGCGAGGGCCAACAGGGCCTCAGTGGTGTCGTGAGTGCTGGGAGGTTCCTCTCCGGTGCGGGACAACGCTAGGACATCGGTGGCGCGTTTGGCGGCGCACCAAGCCTTCTCAGCGGCGTCGCGGACGTCGCCGTCTTCCAGCCGTTCAATAGCCTGCTCATACATCTGCTGGGCGTCAGCAAAAATTTCGTCAACCCGGTCCTGGATTGAAGCAGTAGTCATAATTCTTGGTTGCCGCGGACTAATGCCGGAATCCCGTATCGAAGCCCCGCGCGTTGGGGTTTATCAGCAGGTCGGGACGGCCACCCCACCGCTTGAGGAACCGACCGAAGTTCTTGCGGCTCAGTTCGTCCCGCTGGTTCTCCTCCAACTCCTCCCACTGGCGGTGCTCGTGACGCACCAGCGGCAGGCTGCTGTCGCACACCACCCTGTAGCCGGCGTTTTTGAACTGGAAGCAGTAGTCGATGTCCAGGTTGCGGTAGAACCGGAAAGACTCGTGCATCAAACCCACGCCGGGCAGGTCGCCCCTGCGAAACGCCATGCAGTACGCCTGCATAGCGTCAGCGTCACCGCGGTCTACTTCCTCGTGAAAGTGCTGCATGTCATCCGTCGTAAGACCATACGGCCCGAACACCCCGATGCTGTGGTCCGCAAGGTGTTCCGCCACCGGGGACAGGATATCCCCGACAACTTCGGTAGAGGCGTCCAGCAGTACGATGTACCGCCCGCGCGCCTGTTTCAACCCGATGTTCTTGCCGGCGGCGTCGCCCACCACGTGGTCGCAGTGGATGACGCGTACGTTCGCGTGTTCTCCTTGCGCCTCCTCCAGGTATTCCGCGGTCCCGTCCGTGGACCCGTTGTCAACCACGATGACTTCCACCGATGCGCCGCCAGTGTGTCGCAGCACCGCCTGAACGCAACGCCGAACGTCGTCCACGTAGTCGTAGGCGTTCACCAGGAACGTGTAATCGTAGAGGTCAGGTTCGTCCAGTACCGACGGCACTTCCCGTGAAGCGGACACCGAGGGCCACCGCGCCGCCTGTAGTTCCAAAGGCGTCTGCGGCCGTACCCGCGTCGCGACACCGGTATCCTCGACCACCATGCCGCCTTCCACCATCTGCGAACGCAGCGCGTCGGCGTCACGGTATGATGCTTGCTGCCGCAGGGCGTCGCGTCGCTCGATGAACTCGCTGTTCCGCGTGCCGATCTCGTATCGCTGCGGAACCTGTTCCAGGTCCAAACCGAATACCCGGTCAAAGTCCAGGATCAGTTCCAGCTTGTCCGCCGCGGGCAGTTCCGACCGCGCCATCGCCCACGTGATCGCCAGCGCGGTGGGCAGGTCGAGATCGTTGTGCACGGCGTCCCAGAATTTGCCGCTCCACTCCTGGGCCTCGGCGCTCAGGGCATGGTGACTCGAGCCGTTGCCCGACATATTGCGCCACACCCAGATGCGGTTGCGCAGTCCGGTCAGCGCCTTCTCCGCCGCCCGCAGCGAGGTGAAGGTGAAGTTCATCCGGTGTCGGTACCGCACCGTCATGCACAGGTAACGGAAAGCCAGCGGGTCAAACCCTCGCGTCGATAGGTCCTCGATCAGGAACACGTTCCCAGCGGACTTCGCCATCTTGGCTCCGTCCGCCAGCAGGTGTTGCCCGTGCACCCAGTAGTTGACGTGCCGCTCCCCGAATGCCCCCTCGCTCTGGGCGATTTCGTCCTCGTGGTGCGGGAATACGTTGTCCACGCCGCCCGTGTGGATGTCGAACTTTTCGCCCAGGTACTTGTGCGCCATGGCGGAACATTCGATGTGCCAGCCAGGGAAACCTTCGCCCCACGGGCTGTCCCACTTCACGTCGCGGCCCGGCTCCGCTGCCTTCCAGAGGGTGAAGTCCCTGGGGTCGCGCTTCAGCGGGTCCGCTTCGGCGCGCACACCTTCCAGCAGGTCGCCACCGAAGTTGCGCGACAGCTTTCCGTATTCGGGATAGCTGTTCACGTCAAAGTAGATGTTGCCGCCGGCTTCGTACGCGGCGCCGTTGTCCATCAGCGTGCCCACCATCTCCAGCATTTCGGGGATGTGGTGCGACGCCCAGGGAAACACATGCGCTGGGAGTATGTTGATCCTTTCCTCGTCCTGCCAGAACACATCGGCATAGAACTCGCCGATCTCCTGGAGGGACTTGCCCTCGGCCAGCGCGGCCATGATCATCTTGTCGCCGCCGGCTTCGGCCAGTTCCTGGCGCATGTGTCCCACGTCGGTGATGTTCTTGATGTGGTAGACCTCGTTGCCGTCGGCCACCAGTATCCGGCGAATCCAGTCCGCCATCAGGTACGTGCGCAAGTTGCCGATGTGCGCGTACCGGTAGACCGTGGGCCCGCAGGTGTACATCGACACCATGCCAGGCGTCATCGGCCGGATTTCCTCGACGTTTTTCGTCAGGGTGTTGTAGATGCGCAGCATACCTCTACCTCCGGCGGGAGCAATTGGCCCAAGTTTAGCACGCACCTCCCCCGGTTTGCACTCGCGTCATCGGTGCGCACTGTGCCGCTTTCCCTACAGACCCCGCTTGCGCCTCCGTTCCCGAGAACGCGACAGTACAGCAGCGCTGCCGATCACAGCTAGACCAATGCACCATCCCACTACCTGGCGTTGGGACGCCTTCCCATCAAGCGGGTTTCCCCTCGCCATCGGCGCCAACGGTTCCATGTGCGAATGCGTGGGGGCATCCAGCAGCACGTGCCCCCACGCCCCTCCAAACGCCGATATCGCCGCCGTCAAGGGTGAGAGTCGCGGCTCCATGTGCAACGCGCTACCCGGCGTCGCCCTCGTGGCCCGGTTCCACAACCTCATGCCAAGCCCCAGGGACGGACGCAACAGCAGCAGTGTGAGCGATGCTACCGCCGTCGCCCCCGCGAACGTGTGAGTAATCTTATGGAACGACCAATCTCCGCGGAGGATGTATCCGGCCAATACTTCGCTGTCTATCGCCACCTGCATAAAGCCGTATAGCGGAACGCTGAAGAGCCGACCCAGAGCGGCCTTTGCGGCCAGCCCCGGCCCCATGTGAAACGGTGTAAACGGCATTCGGGTGGTTCCTGTATGTCAAATGCGGCAGGTGACCAGAGGCTTTCCAAAGTCCCGGATAGTTGCTTTTCACCGCGAACCGCCATTCCGGCGACAGCCGGAATCCACTACCTCCTACGCCGGCGAGCACTGTCTTTGACGATGCGCTGGTAAAACCCACACAAATAGTTCCGTTTATGGAATTAGGGTCGCAGCGAACCAAGTCTGTGGCAAGAAATGCAGTAGCAGTTACGGCTGCGGAGTAACCCGCCAGCTTGGAGGCACGCACAAGTTTATGCAAACTGTCGGGCTCATGAAGCCTTCACGATGTGGTGGTGAGGCGCAAACATGTTGACAGCCAACCGGACAAGGGTAGTCGCCATAATCCCGACAAACTAGGTTGGTGGCCTCGAACACAAACTCATCGTTCACGAAAACCTTGTCCCCGTTCACCAACTGGTCCAGCGGGACGCGGTGGACAATACCCTCAAGTCGGCGCGCGGGGCAGCCTTCGGCCGGGAAAGTGACCAGTTGGTGAACGTACACCCGAACCATTCCGGGCTCGTACTCCGCCTGATGCTCGCCGGGAATCGTGCACGCATTGTACTGACGGTAAGTGATTTTTAACACTGGGTAAGGGGAATCGGATTCCTGCTCAATATTGACACGCAACTCAGTACGCGGAGGCATCCGATGATAATTTACCCCCGGTTGCGGTGCAGGAACCGGTGTCTCCGTTGGATATACCCATGGCGTCTGGGTTGGCAGCAGCGTAGGCGCGGGTGGAGATGATGCTCCCGGGGCGGCGCACGCCAGCAACACTACCAGTGCCGCCAGCGGACCCATCCATGCGCCTCCTCTGCCAGCTTCAATAACCCGCACCAGTTGGGGACCCATCATGGGTGTGACATCCCCTGGGCAGGGTGTGCGCGGGACTGCATCAGATCACGGGCTCCGCGTCACCGCCGCACCCGAGGCCTTCAGCGCCTCAATCTCGGCTGCCGAGTATCCCGCTTCCGCCAGGATCTCATCCGTGTGCATCCCGAACCACGGAGCCGGCGGCCCCAGCCTCGGCGGCGTGGCCGACAGCCTCGCCGTCGTGCCCGAGTGGTCGACGCTGCCCCACACCGTGTGGTCTCGCGTCACGACGAACCCCGCCTCGCGCACCACCGGATCGTGGCGGTAGTCCTCCATCGTCGGGTTCGGCGACACCGAAACTCCCAGCGGGCGCAACTCCTGCATCCAGTGTTCGATGGTTTGGCCGCGGATCACTTCGGCGATGGCTTCGCTGTCCTGGTGGATGTCGCGGAAGTTCAGCGCGGACATCAACGATCCGTACGCAGCCACGTCGGGGCAATGGATATACAGCCACCCGTCGGCCGCCTGGTACAAGCGTGAACCCGCCGAGTATCCGCGCGCGTCCACTCCCTCGATATCCTCGCGATCGTATCCCTCGTAGTCCAGGAAGTAGGGGGATTGCAGCAGTCCGGCAGTCAAAGCCAGGCCGCTGTCCACCGACTGTCCCTTGCCGGTCCGGTTGCGTTCGTGCAAAGCCAATGCCACGGCGTAGGTCCCCATGAGGCCCGTGCCGTAGTCATTTACCGCGTATGGCGCCAGCATCGGCTTGCCGTCCCGGCCGCCTCGCCGCACCTGCATCCCGCTGGTGCCCTGCGCCAGCTGCTCCCATCCGGCCCGCTCTGACCACGGCCCGTCGTATCCGAAGGCGTTCAGCGAAGCGTACACGATGTCCGGCTTGACCTTCTTGACTTCCTCGTATCCCAGTCCCAACCGCTCCACTGCAGATTTGCGATTGTTCTCCACGATCACGTCGGCCGACTCAACCAGCTTCCAGAAAACGCCCCTGCCTTCCTCGGTCTTGAGGTTCAGCATGATGCTGCGCTTGCCCCGGTTCACGTCGATGTACCCAACAGGATCGAGGATACGCGTCGGGTCGTCGATCTTGATCACGTCCGCGCCGAACTCGCCCAGCGTACGCCCGCAGGTCGGACCGGCCAGGATGATGCACAGGTCGAGGACCCGTACTCCCTGCAGTGCGGACATCACGTCGCCGTGTCCGTTGCTGGCGGTTGCACGCTCCGGCGCGCTCTGCGACTCTGCCAGCACCTCGTCAGTGTGTTCACCCAATTTCGGAGCCCGGCCCTGGATCGCGCCCGGCGTTCCCCGAAGACGCACCTGCACGCCCGGCTGTTTCATCGTGCCGTGCTCAGCGTCCTCAACTTCTACCACCATCTTGGCGTCTACTGCGTGTTCATGCACCAGCCACTCGTCCACGGTCTTGCAAACCGTGCATGCTCCGCCCTGCGCGTTGATGTCCGCCTCCCATTGCCAAGCTGTCCGCTCTTTGAACATCTCGGCGAACCGGTCCTGCCAGAACTCCAGCGTATCCGCGTCCACCGGTCGCCCGAACAGCGAAGTGGCCTCCTCAATCCATTCGGTCTTGCCCGCGGCCGTCAGCGTCTGCCGCGCGAACCGCTCAAACATCCCGTGGTGGTACACCCACCGGCCGTCGGCGCACTGGTACGGATGCGACATCACGGTTCGCGGAAAGTCGAACAGGTCTACGTATTCGTAGCCGTTAAATTTGATGATCCGGCTGCCCATGGCAGTGAACATCGCCGAGTGCAGCGGCACTTCGATCCGCTGCCCCTTGCCGGATTTGTCCCGCGCGTTGATGGCCATCGCCACCGAAACCGACCCCAGCAATGCGGAGAAGGTGCTGGCAATGGGCAGCGGCGTGAACAGCGGCTCGCCGTCGCTCTCCGAAGTCTCCGGGTAGAAACCCGTCTCCGCGCTGATTACCGGGTCCCATCCGGGCTCGTTGCGGCTCGGGTGTTCTTCGCCGTAGCCGGGCAGCGAGCAGTAGATCAGCCGCTCGTTGTTCGCGGACAGCTCGTTGTATCCGATCCCCAGCCGATCTGCGACGCCCGGCCGGAAGTTCTCGATGACCACGTCCGCCTTGGCCACCAACCGACGCGCATTCTCACGACCGGCTTCCGTCTTCAGGTCCAGGATCACGGACCGCTTGCCCCGGTTCCAGGTGGCAAATGCCGGTTCAGACCGGGCCGGGTCGCCTCCCGGCCGCTCTACCTTGATCACGTGTGCGCCCTGGTCGGCCAGAAGCATGCCGAGCATCGGCCCGGGCACGTACTGCCCGAACTCCACCACATGGATGTCTCGCAGCGCGCCTGAAGTGCCGTTGGTAGTCATTGATTCACTCCTCGCTTCGGTGTTCTCCGTTCAGGCTGGGCGGCGGCTCGTCAAAGGGCAGACCGTTCTCTTCCGCCTCACGCCGCCGGTCAAGCCACTGCATCCAGCGCTCGTGTTGCTCTTGTCGCCCTGTCTGTTCGCCCGCTTTCAAGCCCGCCTTTCGACCCTCTTCCAGACCCGCCTTTCGACCCTCTTCCAGGCCTTGCGCCCTGGCCCGTTCGCGGGTCCGTTCCCGGTACCATGTCCCGAATACCATGTCGATGACCTCCGTCAATATGTACGCGGCGGGAAGGGCAAAGCCGATGTTAGGTGCGCCGGCCGCGATGATCCCAATGGTCTGCGTATCCCAGCTTTCACCGTTGTGGGTACTGAAACTGTTGTAGCTGCTTATGCCAGTAAGTATAAGCCAAGCCGTGGTGAAGGTACCGGAAAACCAACGGATCAGCCTGGTCGGTATGTTGAGAATGCCGGTGCGTTCTTCCCAGTTATTCTGTCCATCGTCAAGCCGTCTCATGAGTCAAGTCGACCGTTGCCTGGGCCTTATCCCCGGCCTCCGAAGCGATCCGGCTCGCACCCAGTCAGGCTGATGTCAGTGCTGCCTGAGGCCATGATTTCCGCAATCCCCTTGCCCATCGCCGGCCCCAGCAGAATTCCCTTTTTCTGGCCGCCAGTGCAGATGTACACGTTGTCCCAGCTGGGCGCCTGTCCCACGATGGGCAGCCAATCCGGCGTGACCGGCCGCAGACATGCGGTGTGCAACACCTGCTCGGCACCGCTTAGTGCCGGCATCAAACGCGTCGCCCGGCGCATGATGTCGTCTCGCGCCTCATTGGTCAGCGACAGGTCGAATCCCACTTCCTCCTCGGTCGCGCCGCACCAGATCAGTCCGTCCGGCTTCGCGTACATCGAACTGCCACCGCCTATGAGCTCGTAGTCTAAACCACGGCCGTCCGGCCGGACCCGTATGATCTGCCCTTTTAGCGGATCCACGGGAATGGCGATATCCAGCCATTGCTCTGCCGTCCGGCACCAGGGGCCAGCCGCGATCAGGACCGCTCCGCAGGCGATTTCGCCGTCGTTGGTAACGACCGCCTCTACCTTCCCATTTCCCAGGCGGAACCCAACCGCGCTGCCGGCGACGATGGTCGCCCCTAGCTTTTCGGCCCCAGCCGCCAGCGCCTGCGTAAACTCCAGCCCGTCCAATGCCCCGTTGCCTACCGCCCGGATCCCACCGATCACCTCGGGGGTAATGCGCGGTTCCAGTGCCAAAACGTCCTCACGCTCCAACCACTCCGCGGAGAAACCCGGCTCCGGGGCGCTGTTGAACGTTTCCAATGTGGCCCGCAGGTCATCCAGCTCCTCATGGTCCAGGGCAACCTTCAGGATCGACATGATCCGGCCGTTATAGTCGATGCCTGTTTCCGCTGGCAGGGCCTCCCACAGTTCCTTATGGAGGGCGAAGCTCTGCAACGCCATCGGCTGCAGCGGATCCGGCCAGCCGTGTCCTTCCAGCGGATTGAGCCCGCCGGCGTTGTATCCCGACGCATGGCTGGCCACTCCTTCCCGTTCGATTACAGTCGCTTTCACGCCGTTGACAGCCAGGAAGTAGGCCGCGGCGCAACCCGCCGCACCCCCGCCGATGATGACTACGTCTGCTGCTTGGTCGCTCATGGTGCCATCCTCAAACTCATACGCAAAATTGCGTTAGGATATAATTCTCCACCGGAGGTGTCTATGCCGATCTACGAGTACCGGTGTCCCGATTGCGGCTATGAGTTCGAGTCCATCCGGCCAGTCTCCCGCGCTGATGGCCCCATCGATTGCAAGGCTTGTGGCAAACCCGCCACCCGCCAGATATCGAACTTTTCCTTTAAGTCCGACACCTTCACCTCGCCCAAGCTGAGGAACCGCCCCGGACAGACCTTCCGCGGTAACCGTTCCGTGGAACCGGGGGAAGCGCAGCAGCCCGACTCCGGCCGACCCGCCGTTTAGGGTTGCCTGGCCCGGGCCTCGTTGCACGCGATGCACGTGCAGGCCGCCCGGAGCGCCCGGTAGGTGTAGATGCCGGTGTAATGCGCATCGCTCCACAGGAACTGCAACGCATACTGCCCTACCGCCATCTGGTCCAGGGCCCGCACGTCCAGGGGCACCGTGTCGGGATCCAATAGCGCCCTGCCCGTCATTTCTTCCACGCACGACGCGCACGGACACCGCAGTCGCAGCATCCGGTGCGGGTAGATCCCCCGGTGCCCGTCGTCCCAGTTGATGACGATTGAGCTGCCGGAAATGTCCACGTCGACCGGTTTGATGATCT
This sequence comes from Dehalococcoidia bacterium, assembly GCA_034423575.1. Lineage (GTDB taxonomy): Bacteria > Chloroflexota > Dehalococcoidia > Lucifugimonadales > UBA3495 > Bin87. Next base: position 65,029 of record DAOUIF010000028.1, read on the forward strand.
CGTGGCTGGCCATCGTGGTCACCCCCCGGAACCGGGTGATTGAACTTCGGCCAGACGCGCCGGTCTGGGCATTTCGTCTGGATCAGTGGGTATCTCAATAATGCTGGGGCCGTCCACCGTCAGTGCCTGCGCGAACGCCTCCGCGATATCCTCGGGTCGGTCGACATAAAACCCGGCGCCGCCGAACAACTCCGCGTATTTGTCGAACCGCGGGTTCACCGTGTCGGCGCCCACGTACCGCTCGTTGAACGCGTATTTCTGGTATGCCTTTTCCGAGCCCCAGCAGTCGTTGTTCATCACCACGGAAATGTTCTTCAAGCCGTACCGCACCGCCGTCTCGAACTCCTGAGCATTAAAGAGGAAACCGCCGTCGCCGTTGAAGTTCACCACTGGCCGTTCCGGCGCCGCGAAGTTCGCGCCGATGGAAGCCGGGAAGCTGAATCCCAGCCCTCCCAGGTCCAGCGCCATGATGAGGCTGCGTGGCCGGTAGTAGTTCAAACGGTCCTGCCCGAAGTTCGGCGCCAGCCCCGCATCCAGCGCGACAATGGCGTCCCGTGGCATCACCTTCCGCAATTCGGCGTAGACCCGCTGCGGCTTGATGTATTCGCCGGTCAGCGTCTCCTCAGCCTGGAGGCGGGCGGCGCGCGCCGCGTTCCACCCGGCCACCCGCCGTGTCCAGTCGGGGTCCGGCCGCAACTCCGCCGCCGCCACGATGCCGTTGATTTCGTCCACCACCGCTCCCACGTCGCCTTCCACGCCAACCGAGATTGGGTAGATCCGGCCGATTTCCTTGGGGTCAATCTCGATGTGCACGATTCGCGCGTCAGCGGGAATAAATCGGTTGTCAAAGAAAGTCGTGGACTGCCCCAACCGCGTGCCGGCCGCCACGATCACGTCGGCGTTCCTCACCGCGTCAATGGCTTCCTGCGCTCCCAACCGACCCAGATGGCCCAGGTAGTTGGGGTGATCGTTGGGCACCGCGTCCGCCCGCCCGTACGAAGTCACGATGGGTGCCCCCGTGAGTTTCGACAGCCTTGCCACCGCCGCGTCTGCCAGGCTCCATTCCACGCCGCCGCCGGCCACTATCACCGGCTGCTTCGCTGACAGTATCTCCTGAGCCGCTGCCTCGACTTGCGCCCGGTCTCCCCGAGAATGACCCTGACCCGTCCGGTAGGCCGCAGGTTCCATAAGGTTTACGTCGACCTCCGCTCCCGGCAGCAGGTCTCGCGGGATGTCCACCAGCACGGGGCCCATCTTCCCGGACGTGGCGATCCGGAACGCCTGTCGCAACGCGTCGGGCAACCGCTCGATCTTGTTGATGGAAAAGCTTGCCTTGGTGATCGGTTCGAAAAGCGCCACCTGGTCAAATTCCTGGGTCGAGTCTAGGTGCTGGTGGTCCCGCGACGCCGAGGGCGCCAGCACCACCACCGGCGAATGCGCCACGTAGGCCGATCCGATCCCGTAGGTGAGGTTCAGCACGCCCGGCCCGTTGGTCACCAGGCACACCGAAGGGGCGCCGGCGATGCGGCTGTAGCCGTCGGCCATCAGCGCGGCGCCCTGCTCGTGGCGCACCCCTACGAATTCCATGTCGTCGCGGTCGTAAAGCGGGTCCAGAACGTCCAGGAAGGACGAGCCGACGATCCCGAAGATCTTGCTCACTCCCTCCTGTCGCAGCAGCTCGATAACCGCCTCGCCTGCCTTCATTCGTTGGGCCATTGCCGAACGCTCCTTTTCGTGCGCAAATCGACCGGAAGTGTAACACGATTGCCCTCTGGTCCTTTCATTGGACCGTTATGTGATTGCCGCCCATGCTATAATGCCGCATCACTCACCGAGGAGGCCTCCCCAACATGAGCACAGTGGCAGTGGAGGTGGTGTACCGGGGGATTTTCCAAAAAACCCTGGCCCGGAACATCGTCCGCACCATCGTTTTTGCCGCCCGTAAAGAAGGCAAAATAGGCACGGCTTTTGGTCGCTACGGCGACTCCCCCGAACGGAACGGCATCCCTGCCAAGCAGTTCGCCATCGTGTCCGACAGCCCAGAGGAACTCGAGGAAAACCTGGCCGTCTACGAGGCCCGCGAGGTGGACGTCACCATCAACGTTGACGACACCATGTGCAAGGGTATCGAGTCCTGGGCCTGGTATGGCTTGCAGCCCATCAACGCCCTCACCAAGCCCGGCGGGACCCTGATCGTAACGTCCCGCCAGGAAGCCGATGCCCTCATCGAAGACATCCACCAGAAGGACTCCGCTTACAACCTGTCCATCGTACCCGCCACCACCAGCTTCTCGGGCCTGTGGGTGTACAAAGACGACCACACTGACGTCCGCATCCTCGGGGCTCTGGCCAAGGTCTGCCCCGAGTTGGTCAGCCTCGACTCCATGCTGGCCGCTTTGGATGACCAGGGCTGGGGCGGTTTGAAGCTCACGTCCGCACGCAACTCCTTTGAGCGCACGATCCAGCGCCCCGTGGAGCCCGGCGAGGGCAACGACGAAACCCCCTTCAGCTTCGAACTGCTCGGCTGGCGATCCATGGAAGATGGCCTGGTCATCAGGGGCATCGACGAGCCCACCGGCTTCCGCGGCGACTCCCTGGCTGACGGCTATGACCCCATCCGCTCCAACGCGTCCGGGGATACCAGCTACCAACCCACCCGCAACAGCGTCTTCAAGAAGTTCAGCACCCGCTCCATGCGTCCGGTGATCAACTTCGATACCTGCATCAAGTGCACGCTCTGCTGGCTGCAGTGTCCCGACACCTGTTTCGACGTAACTCCCGACGGCCTGTACGACGCCAACATGGAGGCCTGCTGCGGCTGTGCCGTGTGCGAGGCCGTTTGCCCCGTCGCCGATTGCATCACCATGGTCAACGAGGCCGAGTTCAACGACAACAACAGCCAGTGGGAACACTGGACCCGCGACAAGGACGGCTACCAGAAGTGGATGACCCAATTGATTGAGGTCCAGAAAGCCCACGACGCCGACTCCGAGCGCAGCCACGGCTACCACAGCCCCGGCAAGTACGAAGCCGAATCGGAATCTGAAGTTGCCCTTACCGGAGACGATGACTGATGGCCACCCAAACCCTTCCACAGACCGAGCTCCCCCAGGAGCGCGAGGAGCTCATCAGCGGTAGCGAGGCCATCGCCATCGCCTGCTCCCTCGCCGACGTCGACGTAATCACCGCCTATCCCATCCGGCCTTACGACACGGTCATGCAGTACGTGTCCAAGCTCAAGGCCGACGGCGCGTTCGACTGCGACTTCATCGTCGCCGAAAGCGAGCACTCCCAGTTCGAGATCGTCAAGCATGCCTCCGCCGTCGGCGCCCGAACCTTCTGTGGTTCCAGCGGCGTCGGCTGGTTCTACGCGTTTGAGGCCATCACCGTAACCGCTGGCCTGCGTCTCCCCGTGGTGGCGATGGTCGGCAACCGCGCTCTGGACGACCCCGGCGCCTTCGGTGTCGAGCACAATGACGCCATGGCGGTTCGTGACTTGGGCTGGATGCTGTATTGGGTGGGCACTGCGCAAGAGGCTCTGGATACCGCGCTGCTGGCCTGGCGCGTTGCGGAAGACCCTCGCGTTTTCCTGCCCGCTGCCATCTCATGTGACGGCTCCTTCCTCACCCACTCCCAGGCCATTGTCAACGTGCCCACGCAGGAACAGGTTGACCGGTTCCTGCCCCAATACGATCGGGGACGCCTGCAACTGCATCCGGACAACCCCATCACCGTCGCACCGCAGGTCAACGAGGACTGGCTCATGGAGATCCGCCGCCAGACCGACGACGCCATGCGCCGCACCAGCGACGTGATCAAGGAAGCCTACGACGAGTTCAAGCAACTTTTCGGTCGCGGCGACCCCAGCCCGTTCATTGAGGAGTACATGACCGAGGACGCCGAGATCGTCCTGGTCGGCATGGGAACCCTCGCGATGCCCGTTCGTGTCGCTGTTCGCCGCATGCGCGAACAGGGCATGAAGGTCGGGTTCGTGCGCGTCAAGTTCTTCCGACCCTTCGCTACGGATGAAATCCGAGAGGCTCTCAGCCATTGCAAGGCCGTCGGCGTCATTGACCGCGACTATTCCTACGGCTCGCCCTCTTACGGCGGGGTGCTGTTCAACGAGATCCGTTCCGCCCTTTATACCCTGGACAACCGTCCGCTCATGCAGAGCTTCATCGCCGGCCTCGGCGGACGCGAGGTGCTGGTGCGTGACGTGGAAGAGATGACCGCTATGGTCCAGGACTCGATCGACGCCGGATACGTCAAAGAAGAGAACACCTGGATTGGTGTCCGCGAATAGGAGTGCCGCTATGACTACCATGACCCAAGAGCTCCCCCAGGTTAGGGGCGTCAAGCAGATCCCGGTGTTCGAAGGCTTCACCTCCGGTCACCGCACCTGTCAGGGCTGCGAATCGGCCCTGGTGATGCGCCTGATGATCAAGGCTGCCGGCCCCCGCACCATCGTGGTCGGCAGCACCGGCTGCATGTACGTGGCCAACACCACCTATTACAGCACGCCGTGGGTGGTGCCGTGGATGCACACGCAGTTGGGCTCCAGCGGTTCCGCCGCCACCGGCACCGCCGCCGGCCTGGCCTCCCTCATGCGCAAGGGCAAGATGCAGGAGGAGCCCATCAACGTCATCGCTTTCTGCGGTGACGGCGGTGGCGTGGACATGGGACTGTCCGCCATCTCCGCCGCGTTGCAGCATGACGAGTACAACCTGCTCATCCTGTGTTACGACAACGAGTCCTACGCCAACACCGACATCCAGGTGTCCGGCTCCAGCCCTTGGGGCGCCAACTCGACGTTCTCGCCTCCGGGCAAGGTTCACCGGATAATGAACCGTCGCTGGAAGAAGAACACCGTCCCCATGCTGGCCGCCGGCCATCCCGACGTGCGCTACGTCGCCACCGCTTGCGGTTCCTACGGCCCGGACTTCACCAACAAGATCCGCCGCGCTCTCACCATCGGCGGACCCACCTTCATACACAGCATCGACCCGTGTCCTAAGGGTTGGGACTACGACCCCAAGTACTCCCACGAGTTGGGCATGCTCGCCGTGGAAACCGGCATCTGGGTGCAATACGAGATCGTCGACGGCGAGCTGATCCTGAACGGTCCCTCCCGGGCCATTGCTCGCGGCATTCGCCGCCGCAAGCCCGTCACGGACTACCTCCAGCGCCAGGGCCGCTTCGCGCACCTCACCGAAGAGGACCTCAAGTTCTTCCAGGAGCGCATCGACGAGACCTGGGAGAAGTGGTGGATTCCGGGAATCGTCCCCTTCGGCCCCCACGACGAAGGCGAGTAGCCACGCATCGGGTTTGCCAATCCAACGTTGTTCAAGGGCGGGTTCAACACCCGCCCTTTTGGATTGATACTAGTACAGTCGTCTATCGGTTCAACACCTAAACCGTGAGTTGACCCTTCGTAATAATGTGTTAGACTTGTCGCGGAACTGACACCGCGAGGTAAAACAATGGTTAAAGTTGCCCTGACATTTGAAGGTGATGCGGAGGATGTGATCGTTGCGATGCGACAACTCGCGGTCGGTGATGCTGCCGCTTCACCTGTCGTTACCAATACTGAAACACCGGCCACGGTCGCGCCCGCTGAATCGTCCGATGATGCACCGGCAGACGCGTCTACCCCCGTTCCTGAAGGTCGCTGGACTATCGAACATGTCCGTGCTTTCTGGGGTTTCTTGGCCGATGACGCCAGAGAAATCTACCAAAGAGTGGCCCAAAGCGCGGGCTACGTCCTGTCTCGTCAGGCCTTGCTGGAAGAAATGCATCTGACCGTGCGTCAGCTTTCGGGGCGGCTCTCCTCTCAGGGTCACGCCGTGCGGCGCATCCGCCGGGTTCACAACGTCTCTCTCCCTCACCCTATGTCTTTCGACTCCCAGGCCGACGAGTACAGGATGCTCCCGGACGTTGCCGATGCTATTGTCAGGCTCAACCTGTGATGCTAGGCTGCGACATCCCATCAGTTGGCTTTTTGAATCTGTCAACCCTGGAGTATTCGCAATGAGAATGGACCCCATTAACCTCTACGATTACGAAGCTCGCGCCAAGCAGGTGTTGCCCCACAACAACTGGGAGTTCATCGAAGCCGGTTCGATGGACGAAATCACTACCGCTCGCAATCGTTCCGCTTTCGAGGCGCTGACCCTGCGCCCGCGGTTCATGCGCGACACCACCGAGCGCAAGGTTTCCACCACGGTCCTTGGGCAGGACATCAGCTTCCCCGTCATGATCGCCCCCACCGGCGGTCACGGCAATGCCCACCCCGAGGCCGAGTGCGCAACCGCTCGCGGGGCCGGCATGTCGAACACGCTGATGATGTGCAGCACGTCATCCAATTGCAGCATGGAGGAGATCGCCGAAGCCGCCACCGGCCCGCTATGGTTCCAGCTTTACCATCGCGGTTATGACATCACCGAGAACCTGGTCAAACGCGCCGAAGCCGCCGGCTTCCGGGCCATTGTTCTCACCGTCGACACTCCGGCGCCCAGCCCCAAAGAACGCGACATTCGCAACCGCTACGAGCGCCCCGGCGAACTCGGCAACTTCCGCGAGCAGCAGGACCAGTTGACGGCCGTAAGTGGAACCGATGAATCGCCGCGCTGGGAAATGCCTCAATCGCCGCCGCTTACCTGGCAGGAGGTCGAATGGCTTCGAAGCCTGACGGACCTCCCGCTGGTGCTCAAGGGCATTCGCGTCGCTGAGGATGCCCGCATGGCGGTCGAACATGGTGTCGATGGCGTGCTCGTCTCCACCCATGGCGGCCGCCAACTCGACAGTACGTTCTCCAGCATTGAGATGGTGCCTGAGATTGTTGCCGCATGCGGCGACAAGGCTGAGGTGTATGTTGACTCCGGCGTGCGTCGGGGCAGCGACGTGTTGAAGGCCCTGGCCCTGGGCGCCCGTGCCGTGGCTGTCGGTCGTCCCCTCTATTGGGGCCTGGCGGTCAACGGAGCTGAGGGCGTCCACCACATGCTGGAACTCCTGCGCGAAGAGTTCAACCGCGCGATGGCCTACTGCGGCCAGAACAGCGTCGACGATCTGGAAGACCGTCTGCTCAATGTTCCCCGCGAGTGGGGTCCCTTCCGCACCGAGAACGACATCGCGGAGCACCTGCCTTTCTAGTTTCCGGCGATTGCCCAGATGACCCGAAATGCCCAGGGGCGGTTCATCATCCGCCCCTGTTGCTTTGATTGACGGGCAAGGGGATTCGATCGCTAGTCGTCCGCTGCCACAGCTAGTGTCCCCGTACCGATCTCCGCCAAAAACCCGGCCAGCAGCCCGTTGAAGATCTCTGCCTGCTCGTAGTGGGTGGAGTGCGCCGCTCCGGCGACCACCTCCAGTCGGCTCCCCGGTATCAGTCGGTGCGCCGCCTCGATCACGTTCGGCGGGAAGATGCGGTCTTCCTCCCCCACCACCAGCAGCGTCGGTACGCTGAACCCAGCCAAGTCGGTGGCCTGAGGTCCCGCCGGGTTGCGGAACAGCCCGGATACTATGCTCAATGGCATTGGCGGATTCATCCGGCCGATGGATCCGAACAGAAAGGTGAGTTCCGGCTGGCTCTCGATGAACCCGTCGCTCAGCGCCCGGCGCAGCGGGTCCTCGGGCGGATGCACGTTCTCCAGCAGCGACACCACCGTGGGATCACCGATCCCGCCCGTCGTGTCCCCCAGCACCAATCCGGTCACCCGCTCCGGATGCGCCAGCGCAAACCCCAGGCTCGTCACGCCGCCCATCGATTGCGCTACCAGGACCGCCCGGTCTATGCCCAAGTGGTCCAGCAGCGCTTCCAGGTCAGCCACGAACGTGGCCGGTTCCGGTTGCCCGCCTGAACCCGGCGTCAGCCCCCACCCACGGTGGTCAAAGGTCACACAGCGATATTCGTGCTGGAACACCGCAACCTGGCGCCACCAGCTCAAGTGGCTGCCACCTCTGCCGTGGGCAAACACCAGCGCCGGCCCGTCGCCGTGGCTCTCGTAAAACATGTGCGTCCCGTTGATATCTGCGTACGGCATGTGATGCCTCCCTAAACGTAAGTCGCTCCTCTTCAGTCGATCTCGATGTGGTTCCGTCCGTGCGATCCTACACCGCCCATACCTCGCGTCGGTACGCGGCGTCCCAGAACATGTACTCGTACCGGCTGCTCGCCATGAACGCGTACCGCATGGCTTCCCGTTCCTGCTCACCGACCCGCTCCGCCATCTCGTCCACAAATCCCGTCCACGCGTCCACGCTCGATTGCAGGAAGCCTTCGACGTAGAACCGCGTCCATTGCCCGTAAAGCGGGTGTTCCGACTGACCCACTTCGTCCTTCAGCAAGTGATATGTCCACGGACACGGCAGCAACGCCGCCGCAGTCGGACCCAATCCGTACATCGCCGCAGTCACCAGCATGTGATTCACATACGCCGTGTTCGTCGGCGACCGCGTTGCGCCTTCCACCTCCGCCATGGTCAGTCCCGCTGCTTCGATCAGGTGGTGGTGCAGTGGCCTTTCCACGGGCGTCATCACCCGGTGCGCCAGGTCCTGCAACAGGTCAGCGTCGGGCGCTTTCGCCAGCGTCATCGCCACGGCCCGCCCGAACCCTTCCAGATAATGGTAATCCTGCCCCAGATAGTACTGGAAAGTTTCCAGGGGCAGCGTCCCGTCCTTGATTTCCCGCAGGAACGGGTGCTGGAAAATCGCCCGCCAGATCGGTTCCGCCTCCGCCCGCAATTGCTCGCTGAATCCCGTCATGTTCCGTACTCCCTCTTGTCCATCCTGCTTTCCATGCGATCCGTGCGCTGCCGGCGGCTGCGGCGCTAGAACGCCTCGTTGATCAGAACCAATTCCGCATAAGCGGCGTACCGGCAACCGAACCCCGCTCCGGCTTCGCGGGCGTGCGCCGTGAGGAACTCAAAGGGGCTGTTCCCCACGTCCCCAAGGTTTTCCAGGTACACCTTGTGTTCCCGCAGCGAGGCCAGGCCGGTCTCCCAGTGTTCGGACACGTCGACCGCGTGTGTCGGTACCGTTGCCCCGAACACCGCAACGAAACGTACCTCGTTCCACGGCTCGAGCCCTTCTTCCAGAAGCTCCGGAAATATCCAGCGGTTTCCCGCGTCCCGCGCGGCGTCGAACACCGCCAGCCCCACCCACCGGTGGTCCGCCATATTCAGGTGTCCGCTGAAAAACTGGAGGTGGTGGTTGATGGTGATCACAACGTCCGGCTGGTGTTTGCGTATCATTCGGCTCAGGTCCCGTCGCAGCGGCAAACCGTACTCTATCACCCCATCCGTGTGGTCCAGGAACTCCACCGTGTCCACGCCCACCACCCGCGCGGCGTTGATCTCTTCCTGCGACCGCAACCGCCCCACTTCCGAAGGATGCATTCCGTCTATGCCTGCCTCTCCCCGACTCACCATCACATACGCGATGCGCTTCCCCTGCGCGGTCCACTTGGCGATGGCCGCGGCCCCTCCGTACTCGAGGTCGTCGGGATGGGCCACAATCGCCAGGCCCCGCTGCCAGTTCTCCGGCACGGGCACGTTCGGCGCATCACGCTGCTGCATAAATCCTCCGTTGGATTCGCGGTGCAATCAGCCCCGGCGGTTCGCCGGGCCGATGCTGGGGTGCTGTTCGGTGGTGGGATACCACTGCCCGCGATCAAATCAGACGCGGGCTCGGCGACTGTACCACCGCCTCGGCGGTCGCCAATCGGTGGTCGCTCGCGTCTCGAACCGACATCGCCACCCGCCGTGTCTCGACATTCCGGGCGTCGGTGTCGTGCCCGAGCACTACGGCATCGCAACGCAGGTCCATGCCCGGAGTGAACGCTTGGTGGTAGGCTATCGACAACCGGCCTCCCCACCTGAAATCATCGCCGAAATGTGCGCCCATCAGGGCTTCCAGCCATCCCGCAGCAACCGAGGTCAGTCCGTGGCCATCCGAAGTCAGGTTGATCCCGGCCATCTGGTCCGCGATCGCAACGTATCCTTTCAGGCGCTTTCTCTGCAGCAGGCGAAGTTCCCCGAGGCAACCGCCGTCGCCGGCCCGGCTTCCGGCGAGGTTCACTCCTTGCGGCTTCGTTTCCCCTCTCTCAACTATTGGTTCAGATTGCGCTCTGGCTTGGCCCGCGGCAAACGCGGCTTCCGACCGCAGGATTTCCGTGCCGATTTCGTCAACGGCGAACGCTGCCGCACTGATCCAGGGTCGGCCGCGCTTCACCCCGATTTCCCTCACCCATCCGCCGACCTGCACTCGCCTACCCTGGATCGGCGGGCGAAGGAAGTGTAGCCTTTGCCATATCGTGGTCAGCGGAGCCCCTGGCCAGTGCCCGGTCAGCATCGCGCGGCAGTCTTCGGCCATTACATTCGGGAAGCAGCCATCTACGCCAACCGCCTGCCGGTACTCTGCCCGAGTATCTCCGTTCACTGAGTATTCCAGGTTGCCGATCTGATCGCCCGCCCGCAGCCCATGCCAGGAATCGGTGGCCGTCATACGCTCCCGCCCGTCCGCCGCGCGTACTCAAGCAGATCCGCTGCCGCGTCCTCTTCGTCGCCCAGCGCACGTTTGGCCAGACCCCGTCCCCGGTATGCGTCGGTCAGGCTGTCGTTGAGCTCGACCGCCCTGTCGAAGGCCTCTACGGCCGTCCTGTAATCGCCCAACTCGGCTTTGGAGTTGCCCATCGACAGCCAGACGCCGGCCAGGTCGGCGTTTTTCTCGATGGCGATATCGTACTCGGCAATCGCCGCGTCGTGATCGCCCAGGTCGGCTCTGGCCACGCCCCGGTTATGGTGCAGCGTCGCCGTATCCATGCCGCACCGTTGTGCCAGGTCGAAATCGGCAATGGCGTCGGTTGGCTCTCCCCGGTTGCGCTTGGCGATCCCCCGGTTATAGAGGGCATTGGCAAAAGTCGGCACCAGGGCGATGGCCGCGTCATAGTCCGCTATCGCGGCGTCGTAGTCCCGGCGGTCGCTGTACAGGTTGCCGCGGGCGTATCGGTAGTCCGGTTCCCCGGGTCTCAGTTCTATCGCCCGGTCGTAGTAGCCCAGGGCCGTTTCGCGGTCGCCCGTGTCCCGATACGCGATGCCTAGGTTGTACTGGGCGTTGGCGTGGTCCGGATTGATCCGCGCGCACGTCAGAAAGTCGGCGATGGCGTCCTGGTACTGCCCCAGCGAAATCCGCGCCACCCCGCGGGCATAATAGTAGTCGGCGTCGTCCGGCTCCAGTTCGATCGCCGCCGAGTAATCGCTGATCGCGTCCTCGTAGAACCCCAGGTGTCTCCGGACGACCCCCCGGGCGTAATAGGGCACCGGGTAGTCCGGGTCGGCCACGATTGCCCTGGTGTAATCCGCAATGGCCTGGTTCAGGTCGCCGCCGTTGCGGTAGGCCAGACCACGGTAGTAGTAGGCGGGTGCGAACTCATCGTTGATCTCCAGCGCGTGGTTGAAATCGTCGATGGCCGCATGCAATTGGCCCGCCCTCAGGGCCAGTTGTCCCCGCGCCGTGTAGTGAAATTCAGTCGGTAAATCGCCGCCCGTGGTCATCTCATCTGCCCGTTGGCCATAATAATTTCACTGTGCTCCAGGTCTTCAGCCGGATCCCCGCATCCTGGCCGACGCATGCGCTGGCGAAGACGCCTTTACGAGGGTTCGCGCATCCGAACTCATAGCTCCGTTTCGTACAGATCGTAATGAGAGTGGCTCATGCCCAGCGCTTCGTAGGTGCGCTTGGCCGTCCAATTCTCCCGCATCACGTACAGCCGCATGCCTCGGATGTCGTCGCGCGCCTTCGCCATGTCGGTGAGCCGTAGGTAAAACCTGCGGTACACCCCTTGTCTGCGTGCTTCCGGCTTGACATAAACTGATTGGATCCACCAGATCCAACCGTTGCGCCAGTCGCTCCATTCCGTGGTGACCATCAGCTGGCCCACCGGGTCCCCGGCGGACTCCGCTAGCAGGTAGAATGCCTTCGAGTCGTCTGCCAACGCCGCGTCGACTCCTGCTCGCAGCGTCGTCCGGTTCAGCGATATCCCTTCCGATTCCAACGCCATCGCGGCGTTGAACCTGGCGATCGTTGCGCCGTCTTCGGCTCCGGCTTCCCTGATGTTCAGTTCCAGCGGCATGACGCCATAATTCTAGTTACCCACGATATAATAGGCAACCTGAATTAATCTCATACCTGCCCGGTTTGGCCATTGCCCATGCCGAAACGACAGGTGAACATTTTTCTCGCTACGGCTACCGTCGCACGCGGGCCATTCCGATGTGTTCGACAGTTGTAGCTACGATAATCGTCACACGTCAGAATAACACCGGCCGACCTACGAGGAGCTCCCATGCCTAACCAGGAACGATTGATCAACGACTTCTGCGACTTGGTGCGCATAGATAGCCCGTCCGGCGAGGAGTGGGACGTTGCCCTCCATGTTTCCGACCGACTGGCCGGGCTCGGCTTCCAGGTCGCCCGCGACGAACACGGCAACGTCATCGCGCGGGAGGATGGCGACCGCCCCCTCCTGCTTTCTGCCCACATGGATACTGTCGATCCCGGACGCAGCATCCGACCCCAGGCGGTCGGCGATCGGATCACCTCCGATGGCAGCACTATCCTCGGCGGTGACTGCAAGGCTGGAGTCGCCGCGATCCTTGAGGCGCTCCAGGCCGTGCATGAAGACGGACGCCCCCGTCGGCCCGTCCAGGTAGTATTCACCAGGGGTGAAGAAATCGGCCTCGTTGGAGCGTCGAACCTTGATTTTTCGATGATAACCAGCACCGAGGCCGTCGTCTTCGACGGCAACGGTCCGGTCAACACCATCACCGGCGGCAGCCCCACTTACATGGCATTCGACATCGATATCAGGGGGCGCGGCGCCCACGCCGGAGTCGAGCCGGAGAAAGGCCTCTCCGCAATCAAGATTGCCAGCGACATCATCGCCGAGCTGCCGCAGGGCCGCATTGACCACGAGACCACTTTCAACGTCGGCACCATCTCCGGCGGCACCGTGCGCAACGCCGTCCCCTCGGAGGCCACCGTTTCCGGCGAGTTCCGCAGCATGAACATGGAGTCCCTGGAACTCTTGCGCATGCAGCTGGTTGCTGCTGTGAACACCATACGCGGGCGCTACACCGAGGCTGAGATCAACGAGAACCTGGAAATGATGTTCCAGATGTACCGCCTCGACCCCAACGAAGCCACCGCGCAACTCGTCACCCGCGTCATGCGCGACATGGGTCTCCAACCCGACATACGTCCATCAGGTGGTGGAACCGACGGCAACGTCTTCCGTCTGCACGGCATCGAGAGCGTCGTCGTCGGCATGGCGACAAACCTCATGCACACCATTGACGAGTACGTCGTCGTCCCGGACCTCGTCAACACCGCCCGTTTCTGCGAGGAGCTGATGACTTTCGGAGCCTGACCTGATCCGATGGAGACCGGCCGGCGCTGTCACGAGCCGGCAACGTCCCGACGGTCTACGAAGCAAGCGCTAATCGTCGTCGTTGCTTGTATTGAAAACCCGCGCAGCAACCTCCGGCGTCAGCGAGACACCGGCCCTTTCCAGCTGCGCCTTGATGCGCTCGTGCTCCGCTCGCCGCACCTGTTCGGTCACCTGTTCCCGCACTTTCGCCAGGATTTCGGCTTTCTTCGCCTCTCGAATGGCTTTGCCTCTTTCAAACATCTTTCTCATCCAATCAAAGGTGGCGGCCAATGGCGCGATGAACGCCCAGTAGAGCTTGGTGACCAGTACCTCAAATCCATGGTACAGGGAATGCTTGCTCCCTGACCGCCATTGCAAAACGAACAGGCTCATGCAACCCACAACGGAGAACCCGGTGGCCTGAACGCCGATATCTCGGTCACCAAGTTCTTCGGACGGTTACCCGGTATCCAGGCTTCCACTAGCCATTCGAGCCCGCAGGTGCGTCGCCTCTACCTGTCGACCCAGTTACCAACCAGATTGCTCAAACCTTTCCCAAACGCATCCCGCTGCCATTCCCTCACTTCGCCGTCGCCACCGCTCATTTCGCGTCCCAGGCGCTCCGGTCTCAGGGCGATCCTTTCCAGGCTGACGGTGGGCCAGACGTGGCTGACCGCCAGATCCAACTCTGCGCTCAACCTCGTCCGCCACTGCTTCAAGGCCTTCAGGCGCTCTCGCCCCTCCGGCGTCCATGGGTCGCCGCCGCGGTCCGGCCTGGGCGGCTTGGGGGCCTCCGGTCCGGTCATCCCCCGATCGATTGCCTCCACTAACTCACCGAAGCACCGGGATGCCAACATCCCTCCCACTCCCCGCGGTGGACTGCCACCGCACTGCGCCATCTCCAGCAGGTCGCCGTTGCTCGCCGCTTGGGTCGCGGGAACATCCCACGCGCAGGCCTTTCCGTCCCGGAAGGCGTATAACTCTTGCAGCACCGCCGCTTCCCGCGGGTTGAGGCTTTCCCATCCCTTCACCCGCCGGAACGCCGTCTCCAGCGGTTCTTCCTGCGGATGCCTCAGCGCCTCGATCCGCGCGCACTCTTCGCGCACCCATCCGACGCGGCCCAGTTTGCCCAGTCGGTACTCCAGCTCATCCGCCAGCGGCAGTAAATGATGGACGTCGCTGGCCGCGTACTCCAGGGCCGGGCCCGACAGCGGCCGTAGCCCCCAGTGCGACACCTGCAGTTTGGGGTCCTTGGCGATTCCTACCCCGCAGAATTCCTCCAGCACCGCTCCCAGGTTGGGTCTCGATACGCCCAGGAACCGCGCAGCCAGTCCGGTATCGAACAGGTTGCTGACTTCAAAGCCGAAATCACGGTCGAAGTAACGTATGTCCTCCTCGCAACCGTGCATCACGATCGCCACGGCTTCGTCCGCCAGCAAGGCGCCCAGCGCCTCAAGATTCTTCACCGCCAAGGGGTCCAACAGGTACGTTCTGCGCCCGTCCGCGATCTGTATCAGGCATATCCGTTCGCGGTACGCGAACCGGCCATTCCGCTCAGTATCCAGCGCCAATCGCGGTGCCTGACGCAACTCCTCCGCCACCGCGTCCCAATCGCTCTGCTCGCCAATATAACGATACTGATTCCGCAACAATTACCCCGGATAACGCCATTAAATCGATCCTTGTGATCGCCCCCAGTGTAGCACACCTGGCCGACGCCGGATCGTCTCGATTGACTGCGTGCTATACTCGCGGAACATCCCACCGCAAGGAGCGATCCACCCCATGAGCGGCGCAGACCTCAAGCATACCCTCCAGCAGGGCGGCCGTATCTTCGGCACCATGATCAGCATCAACCGCAGCCCGCGCTGGATCCCCGTACTCGATGGCGTCGGCCTCGACTATGTCATTATCGACACCGAGCACAGTCCTCGTGGCCGCGGCGAGTTGGGCGACTACCTGACCATGTTCAACACCATCAGCGTCGTGCCCATTGTTCGCATCCCCATCCCCGACTCCCACTACGTCACCATGGCCATTGACGCCGGCGCCCAGGGGATCCTCGCTCCCTACTGCGAGACCGTCGACCAGGTGCGCGAGGTCGTTAAAGCGGCCAAGTTCCGCCCCCTCAAGGGCGCCGCCGCCGAGGAGGCCCTGGAGTCGGGCTCGTTCCCCAGCGACGCCAGTCAGGATTATCTTGCGGCGCGCAACCGCGACAACATATGCATCATCGGCATTGAGAGCCAGGCCGCCGTCGACAATCTGGATGCCATCCTCTCCGTGCCCCACATCGACGCCATCTTCGTCGGTCCCAACGACATGAGCATCTCTCTGGGCGTCCCTGACGACTACGCCCAGGAGATCTACAAGACCACCGTCAAAGGCATCATCGACAAATGCGAGGCCCTGGGCCTGCCCACGCTCGTCCATCACCAGACTCCCGAACTCTCGGAATACTGGATCGAGCAGGGAGCCCGATTCGTCCTGCACGGCACGGACCGCCGCGCCCTCGCCGAGGGCTTCCGCACCGAGTTCACCCGCCTCCGCGACAAGGCCGCTTCAGTGTGAAACCAGGCGGGCGCAGCACGCACGGACAAAAATTCGTAGGGGCGAACCAATTCGCCCCTACGTTGCTTTCTACCGCGCTGGCGCGTTCGGCCGCACGGTGCATGTCTCCGTATCAACTCCCATCCTGTTTATCCTGTTCATCCATGCAATAGCTAATTTCGCGAGCTGCCTTCCCAGCGCTCCCGTAGGGACGCGATATAGACCTTCTCGTACTCCCCGTGGTGCCCGTTCGCCGGATCGTCCGCCAGTCTTTCCGCCCACATGTACTCGACGTCAGCCCATACGATGGGAAACTTGGGCTGATCGAAAAACGCCGCCACCGCGTCGAACGGCGATGTCCCTTCCATGTACCCCAGCATCTGGAAGTTGTCGTACAGGTTCCCCTGTTCCGACATGAACCGCCCCCGCATCGCTGCCATGATCATGTAGTTCGCCATGATCCTTCCAACCTAAAGTTCCCCAAAATACATCAAGGAAAGCAACCCACCGATAGTCATCACCAGCGCGGCGTGGCAATCTCGTGGTTCTTGAAACCAGTGTCATTGCGAGCGCAGCGTAGCAATCTCGACTTGGCTTGCTACCGCGTCAGGATGTGCACCGTCGTCACGTCCCCGGCGCCGGAGCACTGCGCCACGCCGACCCGGGCGTTCTCCACCTGTCTTGGCCCGGCCTCCCCACGAAGCTGCATGACCGTCTCGTGTACCATGCGGATCCCGCTGGCCCCGAAGGGATGGCCCATAGCCAGCAGGCCACCGTCGGTGTTCACCGGAATGTCGCCCCCTAACGCTGTGCGACCCTCTTCAGTGGCGCGCCAGGCTTCTCCAATGGGCGTTAGATGCAGCGCCTCGATCTGCTGCAGCTCTCCGATGGTCGCGGCGTCATGGACCTGCGCGATGTCAACGTCCTCAGGGCCGATGCCCGCCATCTCGTATGCCTGCAGCGCCGCCGGCTCCGTGCGGTACGGGCTGAAGGCCGAATGGTCGCTGCCCCGCCCGTTATAGTTGCCCGAGGTCAACGCGGCCGCCGCGATCCGGATAGCCCGACCGCGATCAACGCCGTAGGTGTCCAGCGCGTCCGCCGCGCAGAGCACCGCCGCTGCGCCGCCCTCGCTGGTCGGGCAGCACTGGTACAACGTCAGCGGGTCCGCTATCAGCCTCGAGTTCAAGACATCCTCCACCGAGTACGTCTCCTTGCGGTGGGCGTAGGGGTTCATCGACGCCGCCTGCCTCGCCTTCACTGACACCTGCGCCAGCGCCGACGCCGGGGCCCCGGTCTCCTCCATGTACCGTTTCGCACGAAGCGCGTATCCGGCCATCATGTGGTCGCCGCCGATGTAGCGCGCGGGGCTATTCTCCGCGGTCACCGTCACCGGCCCGCTGGGCACCTTCTCGGCCCCGAACGCCAACGCCAGGTCGAACACGCCCGACGTGATCCCCCAATACGCCTGCCAGAAAGCCGTCGATCCGCTGGAGCACGCGTTCTCCACGTTGATGATCGGCACGCCCGTCAGCCCGAGCTGGGCCAGCGTGGTCTCGCCAATCGACATCCCGTGGTAGTACACGTGGCCGAAATACGCCACCGGTATCGCAGACCACGGCACTCCCGAATCTTGCAGCGCGTCTACCACCGCGTCCCGCGCCAGGTCCGACAAGTTCTGATCAGGAAACCTCCCGAAGGCGTGCAACCCTACGCCCACCACCATCACGTCCCGTCCCGGCCGAAACTGCGTCATTATTCCTCCATTTCCGGGCCATTGCCCAGGGAGCACCGGTCGGCACTGCAAAAGGGCGGCGCCATCACCGCTACGCCGGTCGCCATTTGTATACTACGCGCTCCGAGTTTGCCACACCTTCCATTTCCACCGGCTGCAAAGCCAGGGCAACCGACATTCCAACCTTCAGGTCTCCGTGGTCGCAGTCGATCACCTCGGCCAGTACGTGCGGCCCTTCCGGCAATTCCACCTCGCCCAGCACGTACGGCACCTGACCCGGCCAGCCGGGAGGCGGCACTCTCACAATTGTGTAGCTGAACAACGTTCCCTGCTGCGCCAGTTCGACCGCTTCGAGGTCGGAAGACGTACACGACTGGCAGAACGTCGCTGGGCCGAACACGTACACGCCGCACTGTCGGCACCGCATCCCCAATAACACGCCGCGCTCACCGTTTTCATCGGTCAGCCGAAGGCACTTTTCATCTACTGAAACGACCATAAACTTGACTGGACCCGTCGCTTTTGATTGCTGCGTTGCTGACACAACCCGGCCGCAGTCCACTCCCTTTTTGCTTTGAGGTCACATGCTAACTCACGGCCTCAGTCTGCGCCACATCCGGGGGCTCGTTATCCCAACCGGCTGCCGCCCAAAACCGTTGCGGCGAGGGCGACGAGCGTGATGGAAATGTTGACTGTCTCATCAGAGGAGTGTATCGTCCGTCCTTAGTGTGCCCGACGCGGCGCCAACGCGTTGGGGTTTGGAGGTACTCTATGGCATTTAAGGCAATCTGCCTCGGTTCATTGACGTTGTCCCTTGCGCTGGTCCTGGCTTGCGGAGGAACCGCGGCTCCTTCTGGGCCTCAGATCGTCGAGGTTACGCGCGTCGTGACCGAGCAGGTCGAGGTTGAAAAGGTAGTCACCGAACAGGTTGAGGTCGAGAAGGAAGTCGAAAAGGTGGTGGAAAAAGAGGTTGAGGTAATCAAGGAAGTGTTGGTGGTTGCCACGCCGGTGCCGCCGGTCGAAGGCGTCGTCCGCACTGGAGACCCCGAGGGGACGCTCACCGTCGCCCTTGAAAACCTCGGCGCGCAAGTCACCGACCCAATCCTGCAAGGCCGCGCCGGTCACGCCCAATATCAGGCGCCCATCTACGACGCTCTCCTTGGGTTCAACTATGAGTCCCAGTACGGCGGCGTCGGCCCGGGAGTGGCACAGGAATGGGGAATCGACCCCGACGGCAATAGCTGGACGTTCAATATCGCTCCGGGCTTGGTGTTCCACAACGGCGAAGTCCTGGACGCGAACGACGTGAAGTTCAGCCTCGAACGCACCATGTACCACGACGAAAGCGTCGTGGGCGACGGCAACCGCCTCAACCGGCAGCTCAGACAGCCGTCCGAGGAAGCCATCGAGGTCATCGATGACCTGACCCTGCGAATGCACACCGATGGACCTAAGCCTCATTTCTGGAGCCTGCTCACCCGGGCGGTGTTCCAGGGTGGCCAGATCATGCCGGAGGACTATATCGAGTCCGTGGGCGATGACGGCTTCCGCGCGGAGCCCATAGGCAGCGGCCCCTGGATGTACGCCGAGCACTCCGTGGGCGACTACTTCCGGTACGAAGCCTTCGACAAGTCCCACCGCGGCATCCCCCACTACGCCAACCTGAGCCTGCTGCTGGTGCCCGAAGAGAGCACCAAGCTGGCCATGGTACGCACCGGCCAGGCCGACCTCATCGACCTGGTGCCGGAATCCGCTCCTGAGGTGGAAGCCGCTGGCGCACAGCTGACGGTTATCGAGGGCGTGGGCATGTTCATCTACCAGTTCTGGGGGCTCTACTGGCCCGAGGCCGATGCCCTGCCCATCGGCGATATTCGGGTTCGCCAGGCCATGTCCCTGGCCATCAATCGCCAGGACATCATAGACTTCACCTTGAACGGCTATGGCCGGCCATCCATGCCCTTTGCAACTTTCCCCACCAGCGTGGACGTGGACGTGCCTCGTTGGCAGAAGTGGAGCGAAGAAGCCCTGGTGTACGATCCGGACCGCGCCAAAGCCCTGCTTGCTGAAGCCGGGTATGCCGACGGGTTCGAGGTTACCTTCTGGAGCACCAACTTCTCCGGCACGCCGTACATGAATGATCTCAGCCAGGCCGTCACCGGCTTCTGGGAAGAGATCGGCATCAAGTCCGACCTGAAAATCGTTGAAGGTGGCGTGTTCAGCCCCATGACCCGGCGGCCGAGCCACGATGAATGGGGCGAGGGTTTCAACGGAGCCGTGACCATCTACCGTAACGCGGGCCGGCCCTTGCCGGTGCCTCGGTATCAGTCCACTTTCCACCCGGACAGCAACCACGTGGCATTCGGCGATCGCGACAGTCTGACGCCGGTGGGAGAGGAATATTTGAGGCTCCACGAGATCGCCATCTCCGAGCGCGACGATGCCAAGCGAGCCGAGGCTACCAATGGCATCCTCCAACTGGTGGCCGACCAGTGGATCGGTGTCCCCATCGTCCAGGGCGTCAGCCTGTACGCCTCCAATCCGGAAACCGTCGGACGCTGGCAGGGCATCTACGGTCGCGGGGAGCTTGGCGATGTCTTCCATCGCATCCCCCATGCCGAGGGTAATCCCTGGCAGTAGCCAGCTCTGAACCTCCAGTTTCAGGGGTAGCGCGCCCTCCCGGGCACGAACCGGGAACCTTGGTGCCGCCCCTGACCCATAGCACTCTTCGCGCCGGGAACTGGCCGAACCGCCCGGCGCGAAACATTCTCTGAGGTCGGGGATTTGCAAAAATACATCCTCAACCGGCTGTTGCAGGGCATCGTCCTGCTTTTCATAGTCGCTCTGATCGTGTTCGCCCTCGCCCGGGCGACCGGAAATCCGGCGGACCTCATGGTCCCCGAGGACGCCACCGAGGAAGAGCGCCAGTTCATTGAGCGGAACCTGGGGCTGGACCGTCCGTACCACGTCCAGCTCTTCGTGTTTCTGACCGGCATCGTCCGCGGCGACTTCGGCGACTCGCTCGTTTACAAGAAGCCGGCGGCCGAGCTCTTCTTCGAGCGCCTTCCGAATACGCTCAAGCTGCTGCCTCTCTCGATGGCCATAGCGGTGGGCGTCGCCATCCCGTTGGGGGTTATCGCGGCCGTCAAACGCGGAACCTGGATCGACCAGGTGGCCGGCGCCATCGCGGTGTTCGGCGTGGCCACTCCCAATTTTTGGATTGCCATCGTCTGCATCTACATCTTCAGCGTGTGGCTGGACGTTCTCCCACCTGGGAGAATGGGCGGACCCGCGCACTACATCTTGCCCGCCTTCACCTTGGGCACGTTCTCCATAGCCGGGATTATGCGGCTAATCCGTTCCAGTATGCTTGAAGTGCTGGATACCGAGTACGTCAAGCTCGCCCGGATCAAGGGTTTGCAGGAGTGGAAGGTCTTCTGGAAGCACTGCCTGCGCAACGCCCTGATCCCAGTGCTGACCCTCTTCGGCGTGTTTGTCGGCGGGTTCGTCACTGGCGCCATCGTCACCGAGACCGTGTTCGCCTGGCCGGGCATTGGCCGTCTCACCATCGACGCGGTGGCGCAACGCGACTTTCCGCTGCTGCAGGCGGTGATCCTGCTGGACGCAGTGATAATCCTCGGCGTCAATCTTGTAGTTGATATCCTCTACGCCTACATCAATCCCAGGATTCGGTACGATTAGGAGCGCTATGGCCACCGACCGTGCAAATACCGGCGCGCAAGTGCTTGAGGTCCCGGGCCAGCGTCAGGAGCAGCTGAGGTACGAGCTCAAGCGAATGCCCTGGATACCCGTGATCATCATCGCTCTGATGATCTTCGCGGCCATTTTCGCGCCGCTCATCGCCCCTCATTCACCGACCAAGCAGTCCCTGCGCGACAAGCTCAAGCCGCCGGCCTGGCAGGCTGAAGGCGAAGCCAAGTATCTGTTGGGCACCGACATTCTGGGTCGGGACATCCTCAGCCGCTTGATCTACGGCGCAAGGGTAAGCTTGATCGTAGCGTTCACGGCCCTTCTGGCCGGTGGCGCTATCGGCGGCGTTCTGGGCCTGCTGTCGGGCTACGCCGGCGGGAAGACGGACACTTTCATTATGAGGGCGGTGGACGCCACCCTTGCCTTCCCGACAATTCTGTTCGCTTTATTATTAGCAGTGACCATGGGGCAAGGCCTGCTGACAGTGGTCCTTGCCGTGACCCTCATTCTGTGGGCTAGGTTCGCGCGAGTCACTCGCGGTGAGGTGCTGGGGCTCAAAGACAACGACTTTGTCGCGCTGGCTCACGTCCACGGTTGCTCCGGCGCCCGGATCATGTTCGTCCACATCATGCCCAACGTTTTCAATTCCTTCATGGTCATGCTGACGCTGCACGTCGGCCTGGTCATTCTGACCGAAGCTTCCCTCAGCTTCCTCGGCGCCGGAATCCCGCCGCCCACGCCGTCGTGGGGACAGATGGTCGCCGATGGCCGGGCCAAGGTCGCCACCGCGTGGTGGATTTCCATCATCCCCGGCGTCGCCATAACGCTGGTGGTGATCGCGTTCAACGTGTTCGGGGACTGGCTCCGGGATCGATTGGATCCCAAGCTGCGGCAACTCTAGACCGGAGCGTCTGAAACTCGGAGTTGGCTGCCGGTTGCCTGGTTCGCCATCTGGCGGATGCTGCCCATGGCTCCACGGAAGGAGCTCACGGCTCGTTGTTTGCCGCGCGAATCGGCGCGGGCTCGTAGCTGCGCAATATGCTTGGGGCTACTTTTGTTGAGTTGCCAGGCTGGTCAGTCGGTCAACGACCAGGCGCGCCAATTCCCTGGACCACAGCAACGCCGCGGCGCCGATGAGGATGATGACCAGGCCCCCACCCAGCATGAACCCGTTCACATCGGCACACAGGCACGGCGTGCCTACCGCCACCACATAACCGCCGGCAAGCATTCCCACCAGCGATGCGGCCCAGAAGATTGCGGAGGTCAACGCGATCCAAACGCCTCTGCCAGTTATCTGCAATTTGAGCGCCCTTCAGGTACGGTTTGGTGCGGTTAAAGTCGAATGAATGCGTGGCAATTCTAGCACGGACACTCATCCGGCGGTTGCCTTCCTTGTTTCGTTTCAAAGCGACGCGAATACATAGGTGCCCAGGCTAGCGCCGCCGCAGAGCGACGTCGCGCCTTCACCCCAATGCGTGGCGCATGCGTCGCTTGACCGCCCCCAACTCGCGTGATAGCGTGCACCCACCTATTCCGTCGCAATCAGCGTGTTCGCGACTGTCTTCATCCGAGATTACTTATGAGTAGCATCCTCGGTCTGGACCCCCTACCTGATCGCCAGTCGTGGGAGAAATCCCTCGGTGAATTCCTGGAGATTGTGGTCAAGTCCAACCCCGACAGGGTATTCGTCGAAATCGCCGGGCAGCAGATCACCTACTCCGATTTCTACCGCCGCTGCCGCTCCGCCGCCACCATGTTCCAGGAATTGGGCATCGGCCATGGCGACCGCGTCTGTCTGTTCCTGCCCAACGTTCCCGAGGTCCTGTACACCTGGTTCGGCCTCGCGCTGATCGGCGGTATCGCCGTCACCATCAACACGGCGTACCGGCGCGATGAAATGGCCTTCATCCTCAACAATGCCGAGGCCTCTGCCTTAGTGGCTCACGAGAGCCTGCTCGACGTGGCAACCCAGGCCGCCGACATCGCTCCGTGCGTCCGCCATCGTCTCTTCGTCGGCGACAATGTCCCGCCCTCCGGATGGAGCAGGTACTCCGACCTGCTGGCCCGGTCCCCTGAGATCATGGAACTTCCGCTCGTGGCGCCCACCGATATCTCCATGCTCCAGTACACGTCGGGCACCACAGGCAACCCCAAGGGCGTCCAGGTCACCCACCAGATGTACGTATCGGCCGGCCAGGGTTTCGCTCTCTGGACCCAGGCCGCGCCCGATGATCGGTTCTTCACCTGCCTGCCCTACTTCCACGCCAACGCGCAGTACTACAGCACCATGGGAACCCTGGCCTCCGGCGCCACGCTGATCGTTCAGGAACGTTTCAGCGCCTCGCGTTTCTGGGAGCAGGTGCGCGATGCCCGTGCCACCGTGGTCAATTTCATCGGCATGATGATGCCCGTCCTGGCCAAGAACGATCCGCAGCCTGACGACGCCGACAACACGGTCCGCCTGTTCTATGGTTCGCCGGCCTTTTCGCCTGAATTCCTCTCCGATTTCGAGCAGCGGTTCGGCACCGACATCATCGTTGGCTTCGGCATGACCGAGACCTGCTACGGCACCATCGAGACCATTCGGGGCGAGCGGCGTCCCAACTCTTCGGGGCAGCCCCGTCAGCATCCCGACGCCGCCTTCGAAAACACCGTGCGCATCGTCGACGACGGCGGCAACCCGGTGGCCAACGGCCAACCCGGCGAAATCACCATCCGTAACCCGGCCACCATGGCTGGATACTGGCGCAACGAGGCTGAGACCGGCGCCGCCCTCCGCGACGGGTGGCTTTTTACGGGCGACCTCGGCTGGCTCGACGACGATGGTTACCTCTACTTCGTCGACCGCAAGAAGGACGTAATCCGTCGCCGGGGGGAGAACATCTCATCACAGGAAGTTGAAGATGTGATCAAGAGCCACGAGCATGTTCTCGACTGCGCAATCATCGCGGTCCCGTCGGAGCTTGGCGAGGATGAGGTCAAGGCCTATATTACCCCGAGGCCCGGCGCTTCCCCTCAACCAGAAGACGTCATCTATTGGTGCGCCGATCGCCTGGCCTACTTCAAGGTCCCACGCTACATCGAAATCCGTGATGAACTCCCCCGAACACCCAGCCTCCGCGTGAGAAAAGACGTCCTCCGCCAGGAGCGCGAGGACCTCATTTCGGGTTGCTTCGACCGGGAAGCCGCTGGCATTCAGATCCGGAGATAGCGGCGTTCCGTCGCCACAGCCATCCGGCCATGCGCATCGGGTTTTGCAAAGTGAAACTCTGGGTGGCCCGGACGGGAACCTGTAAACCATATGCACATTGCGCGACATAACGATTACAATTGATCTCAGCGAGGTGCAAGCCCAATGAATAAAATCGAAG
Source organism: Dehalococcoidia bacterium (assembly GCA_034423575.1). Lineage (GTDB taxonomy): Bacteria > Chloroflexota > Dehalococcoidia > Lucifugimonadales > UBA3495 > Bin87. Next base: position 89,813 of record DAOUIF010000028.1, read on the forward strand.
CCATCTTCCGGCCGGAACGTCTTGACGTCGTCAAGGATGCCCTCAGCGAAGCCGGCATCGTGGGCCTGACTGCGACCCAGGTATCCGGACGAGGCAATCAGGGCGGCGTGGAGGTTACCGCGGCTCGAGGCCTCGGGACCTATCGCATTGATATGCTTCCCAAGGTCAAGGTGGAGGTCGTAGTGAACGACGAGGACACCGACAAGGCGGTGGACGTAATACGTACCAACGCCATCACCGGGGCGCCGGGCGACGGTAAGATCTTCATCTATCCCGTGGGGGACGCCATCCGCATTCGTACCGGCGAGCACGGTTCCGACGCCGTATAGTTTCGTCCGGTGCCAAACCTTCTGCGTTTTGACCTGGACTTGGTCGCTCTCCCGTCATTCCTGCGGAAGCAGTAAGCCATCCCCAGTTTACCCGGCTGGCCTGTTTGGGTCTTCCCGTGGAGCTTACCCGATGCCTGAACCTCGATACTGGCTGTTCAAGTCCGAGCCCTCATCCTATTCCTACAACGATCTCGAGTCCGAAAGCGACCAGACCGCCGAATGGGACGGCGTCCGCAATTACCAGGCTCGCAACTTCATGCGCGACGACATGCGCGTCGGCGACCACATCCTCTTCTACCACAGCAACGCCAAGCCCCCCGGCGTGGTTGGCACGGCCCGCATCGTCGGTGAAGCCTACCCCGACGACACCGCTTGGGATCCCAACTCGCGTTATTACGATCCCAAATCCGACCCGGCCAACCCCACCTGGCTGATGATCGACATTCGGGCCGAGCAGCGTCTCCCCCGTTTCGTCAGCCTCAACGAGCTCAAGGCCAATCCGGCCCTGGCGGACATGCAGGTCACCAAGCGCGGGCAGCGCCTCTCCATCCAGCCCGTCACGCCCGAGGAATGGGCGGAGGTGCTCGCGATGGCGGAGCGTCCGGAATCCTGACGCTGGGTGATTTGGCGCACCTGTAGAAACAAAAAGGGGCGGGTCCGCAAACCCGCCCCTTTCTTTTGATATGTGGGTCGGTCTACAGCGCCCCGCTGATGGTGATATCCAGCAGCGCCGGCTTCCCGCTCTCGAAGGCCCGCTTGATCGCCGGCCCGATCTCCGTCGGATCGTCGACCCGCTCGCCGTGGACGCCCATGGCCTGCGCCATCATCGCCAGGTCCAACCGGTTCGCAAAGTCCATCCCAACGTAGTCGCTGGACCGCTCCCGGTCGTCCAGCATGTCCCGCAGGTAGACTTCCATGTTCACCTTGAGGATGCGGTAGGCCTGGTTGTTGCAGATGGCGTAAACCACCGGGATGTTGTACCGGCTTGCCGTCCACAGAGCCTGCACCGTGTACATCGACGCGCCATCGCCAACCACCGCCAGCACCGGTCGGTCCGGATGTGCCAACTTGACCCCCAGCGCGCCCGGCATTGCCCATCCCAGCGCGCCGCCGCGGATGCCGTAGATGTCGCCGGGTTTCTCGAAATCGAAGGCGCGGTTCACCGCCGGCCGCGAGGTCACAGCTTCGTCGGCGATGATGGTGTTTTCGGGAACGGAGTCCGCCAGTTCGTGCATCATCCGCTCCACCGGCATCGGAGAGTTGTTCCATGTCGCCGCGATCCGCTCCTGGTAACGCTCGGCGTCACGCTCCCGCGCCGCCGCCAGGGTGACCGCCCGCGTCGCCGCCGCCTCCCGCTGCCCGCCGGTCATGTTGGACTCCAGCGACACCGCCAGATCAGCCATGCCGGCGGCCGGGTCCGCCATGATGCCCACTTCCGTTGGGTAGCTCTTCTCGATCTCCCAATAGTTGCTGTCCAGGTGGATCAACCTGGTGTCCGGATTCAAAAAGGGCACATCAACGTACAGGAACGACGCGAACACGTCCGTTCCCACCGCCAGCACCACGTCGGCGTTCTGGAACTGGCGCGCGGTTGCCGCGCTGTTGGTGTTCAGCATCCCGCCCCACTGCGGGTGCGCCGTGGGGAAATTCACCTCCGAGTATGACGTGGCCACAACCCGCGCCCCGGTCTGCTCGGCGACCCGAACCACCTGCGCCACCGCATTCGACTGCGCCACCCGGTCCCCAACCACGATCATCGGGTTTTCCGCTCCGGCCAGCAGCTCCGTCGCCCGGTCCACCGCCGATGCGTCGGGCCGGATCCGGAAGTACCCGTCGGACGACGCCACGGGCTCGAAATCCACCTCGCCGTCCAAAGTGTCCCACGGGAACGACACGAACACCGGCCCCGTCGGCGGCGTCTTGGCTTCCTTGAACGCCCGCCGGATTGCCACGGGAATGTCCGAAGCGTGCCGGATCTCGACGCTCCACTTGGTGTACTGCTTGGTCATCTCCACCAGGTCGCCCGAGAGCACCGGCTCGCTGATCATCATTCTGGTGTCCGAGTTCCCCGCCGTCAGCACCAGCGGCGTGCCGCCCCTGAAGGCGTTGTACAAGCCGCTGATCCCGTTGGCCAGCCCGCCGGCGATGTGAATATTGGCGAACGCCGGCTTGCCGGTGGCCCGAGCGTATCCGTCGGCCATTCCTACTGCCGTCCCCTCCTGCAGCGCCTGTATGTACTGCAACTGCGGGAAATCCTGCAAGCCGTCCAGAAACGGTGTCTCGCTGGTGCCGGGGTTGCCGAATATGTACTCGACCCCCTCGGCCACCAACATCTGCGCCAAAGCGTGCTTGCCGAGCATCCGTGCCATAGTCTTTCTCCTCGTGCCAGTTGGTGCCCGGGTGAGATCGATCGTCCGTCCCGGGTTGCGATGCGCCTTTGGTTTATTGATAGATCATCCATTCCAGGAGGTTGTTGTCCGGGTCACGCGCGTACAGGCTGACCGCTGGAAGCACTCCACGCTGGCGCGCGCCCTTCCGCGGACCGGGTCCCCTTATCACGTCTACCCCCGCCTCCGCGAGCAATTTCTGGCACTCTTCAACCGTGCCGTCCCAGACGAAGCAGATGTCAGTGCATCCGGGCACTGCGGTCGGTCCTCGGTAGTCTGCCATGTGACCTTCGGGATGTACGTTGATTTTGGAGTCTCCCACCTGAATGGAGAAGATGGTGGCCGAGCCGGCCCGCCACGCCTCCTCGTCGTTGATGGCGAAGCCCAGCTTCTTGTAGAACGCCATCAGTTGTTCCGCGTCAGCCGTGGGCATCGCGATATGATCAATTCCTACCGTCGCCACGTTGTGTGCCTCCTCAGTCTGTCCTATTCGTAAATCATCCATTCCAGTAGGTTGCCGTCGGGGTCCCGAGCGTACAGGCTCAGGGACGGCGCGGCGCCCCGCTGTCGGCCGCCTTTGCGTGGCACGGGTCCCTGAATCACGTCGACGCCAGCCTCCGCCAGCATCTCCTGGCAAGAATCAACCGTGCCGTCCCACACGAAGCACATATCCATACAACCGGGCACGGCGGTCGGCCCCCGCAGGTTCGCCATGTACCGCTCCGGATGTACGTTGATCTTGGACTCTCCGATCTGGATTGAGAAGATGTTCGCGGTGCCTGCGCGCCATTCCGCCTCGTCGTTGATCTCAAAGCCCAGCTTCTTGTAGAACCCGAGCAACCGCTCGGCGTTCGCCGTGGGCATCGCCACGTGGTCAATGCTCACCGTTGCCATAGGTAGTTCCTCCAGGTGGATGCGCTCACCGCGTGCTCCCTGCCGCTGCCCCGTGACGTGCGTCAGTTCGCCGCCGCCTGGACTTGACCAGCAGATGCGCGCCTCAGGAAGTCCAGGATGATCCTCTGGGTCTCGCCGGCCGCCTCGTTGGTCATCAGGCCGTGTTCAGCGCCCGGTATCTCGTGCAGTTCCGCGCCCGCGATTCCCGACGCCAGGCTGCGCCCGCATTCAACTGGAATCCGGCTGTCCGCGTCCCCGTGTACCACAAGTGTGGGCATCTTCAGTTCTGACAGTCGCGATTCCAGCGAATCCCCGATGTCCAGGTAGGCCTGTTGCGTGGCGGCGATGCCGTCTATCCGGGCCAGGTTCTCCGCGGCTATACGGGCGAACCGTTCCGGATCGTCCGTGATCATCTGCGGGAACCGGTCCGAAATGGCCTGCTCCACCGCGGCGGACCTTCCCACTGCGGCGATCCGCTCCTTCAGGTTACGCAACTCCTGGCGACGGATCTCCTGCTGCGCCTCCTCCGAGTAGCTCATCGTGTTGATCAGGATCAACGCGTCGGTCAGTTGCGGATAGTCCAGCGCAAACTGCATCGCTATCGGCCCGCCCGCCGATGATCCCAGGATGTGTGCTTTGGTGATGCCCAAGTGACCCAGCAACTCCCGCAGGTCGCGGGCGCAGTTGGCCATGTCGTAGCCATCCGCCGTCGTCTGCGATTCGCCGCACGCTCGCCGGTCGTAGAACACGCAGCGATATTCGGCAGAAAGGGAGTCGGCCTGCCGATTAATAGTGTCCCTGCTCCCGTCGCCGCCGCCCAGCCCGCCGTGTATCAGGGCCAGAGCGGGCGCGTCGTCGTTGCCGAACACATCGTAGTGCATCCGGTATCCGTTGATCTGTGCAAACGCCATTTTCATTCCTCGGAAATGTCGTCGATTCTGGCTCAATATAGCCGCCGGTTGTGCCCTTATCAAGGTGAATTCACAACCCGATGCTATACTGCCGCACTATGGCCGCCGGACTAACGTACGGAAATGACCGGAACGCTGCTGGAACTGCATTCATGCTCCTGGCAGTTGTGGGCTTTTCATTTGTACCCTTACTGGTTGCGGTCGGCGGCGGTACGGATAGCCCATTCCTGTTCACTTCTGGAGTTAGTTTAGGGACTGGATTGGGCAGCGCTTTGTTCTTGGCAGCGGCATTTAGGCCGGTTTTGCTTAACCGTTCAGTATTGTCCCTCATATCGCAGCGACTGCTCTCCTGGTCTCTGTTCCTCGTAGTGATCAACCAGTTCGTTTACAGTTTGTTCGCTTGGTCAACCCGCTACCTGGATTTCTCAGTAGTTTCCACCTTGTTCGAGACCTGGCCAATATTTCTGATAGTCCTGACTGCTATCTTGTATCGAGCCCAGGCGCGTTATTACAAAATTACTTCGAGCATGCTGTGGCTGCTGGTAACCGGTTTTATCGGTTTCGGGTTCGTAACCGCCAGTCAGTCCGGAGGTTTCGGCAATTGGGATGATTCCCGATTGTCGGAAACCGTCATCGGGCTCGCCCTTGTAATCAGCGCGGTGCTGGTCGCGGCCCTCCCTGCGTTTGGGTTCAAGTGGGGAACTGACCTCAGCGAGGCATTGCCAGCCGATGTAGTAGGCGACAGAAACAGACCCTTTGTGGAAATTTGTTGCGCTTTAATAGCATTCTGCATCGCCAGTTTTGCGGGGATTGGACTGAACGCAGGTGTCGGCTTTGTCGCTACGGAGACCATTTCCATGGAGTCATTGGCAATCGCAGTTGCCAGCGGCGCGCTGATTATGGCGCCAGCCAGCATATCCTGGCGAGCGGCCAATATGCTGACCCGCAACTTGGGTATCAATGCGTTGTCGTATGCTACACCTATCTTTGCGCTGGCGTGGCTTTTCCTGTTTTGGCAGGTGGACGTGGCAAGGGTAGATTTTCTCATCATAGGTGCTGCCGCGATCATCACCGCCAATCTGCTGATCAACTTTGAGGCCGAAGTGCGATTCGGCTTTAAAGCCCTGATCCTCGCACTCTGGGCCTGCGGGGCTTTCGTCTATTTGCGTGATGAACTGCTGGTGTTTTTGCCCTTCGACGGCTGGCTTTGGCCCCGGGAAACCTATCTGGGAGCAGTGGGTCTGTCCGCCACCGTCTTCATACTGCTGCTGACCTTCCGCGTAGCCCGGCTGGCGCCACGCACCCAGGACGAAGACAACCGCATCTTCGCCCTGCATCAAGCCGTGGAACTGCTTGCCAGACGCAGCCTGATTGCCCCAGTGGTCAGCGAGCACATTCGTGGCGTCGACAGTGCCCGCAACCCGGAAGAACTGCGCATCGCCTACGCCCAGGCCAAACTCTGCTTCGTTCGGGCCGCTGCCTCGGGCCACCAGGTGGCCGACCAAAAGCTTCTTGCCCGCGCCGAGGCCCAACTCAACATGGTGGTCCATTCCCGCCAGCAGGGCGTGGATTTTGGTGAACTCTTTTCGCTGATAATCTTTGGTGGCGCCACCGTGCTGCTGTCCCTGCTGTCCCGCCCGGAGGTCTCGGGATGGACGGCATTCATCTACGAGGTGTTCAGCGTCCTGTTCCCCGCGGTCATCGTTTTCCTGATTGTCAGCGTGTGGGACCTGCACCGCGACCGCTCCGACCTGGTGTTGGCCGCTCAATTCGGCGACGACGGCTATGGAGTGATCTTCCGCGACCCCAGGAACCGCCGCTTTGAACGGGCAGTCTCCACCGTCATCGGCCTTGGGATAGCTGCCACCTACGCTGGTCTCCTCTGGCACAAGTGGGTTGGCTGAGACCGGGCCGCATCGGAGTCATTCTTCGCAAGCAGGATTCGCCGGATTTTGCGATTTGGCTGTATCGGGAGATCTTCGTCACAAGACGGTCCCAATCCGGACGATCCGTGTATGGCGGAAATCCTCATTCTGACGATTACCGCCGCAAAACGGGCAGGCATGAGCGGGTTTCACTCGTTGCTATAATGCCGCATGGCGATTGCAAGAATACCCAATCGCATACCCAACCTGGCAGGAAACCGCCTGGCCATCGGCTATATGCTGCTGGCGGTCACCCTGTTTTCTTCTTTGCCTCTGGTCATTGAGCGGGGTGGCGGTGGTCAGACACCCTTTCTGTTTAACGCCGGCATGAACGCCGGCGTTGCGCTGGGTTGTCTAGTCTTCGTTGCCATCCTGTATCGCCGTCTGGTTTTCAATCTTCCCAACCTGCTGGTGATTGCCCGTCGGGCTGTGGACGTGAAATTGGCGCTGTCAGTGGTCGCCGCTTTCAACTTTGCCCTGTTCGCCTGGTCCACCCGTCTCATCGACGTCTCGGTCGCTGCCATCCTCTTCGAAACCTGGCCGATACTGCTCATCCTGCTGATGGCGCGGCTCTTTCCGGGCGGCGCCCGCTATCGGGAACCGGCCCCGGAAATGCTGCTGCTCCTCGTTTTGAGCTTGGCCGGTTTCGCCTTCGTGGTGGTTGGACAGGCCGGCGGGTTCGCTAATATCCAAACTGGCGGTCTGTCCGCTCTCGTCGTCGGCGTGGTCCTGGCCGGAGCCGGAGCCGTTGCCACCTCGTTCACTGCCTTCAGCTTCCGGTGGGGCACGGATGTCGTCCATGCGATACCCTCGGAAGCCAGGCAAGGCATCGGCGAGCACTCGCTGGAGATGTTCGGCGTGCTCGTGGCGTTCTTCATCGCCAACACCGTGGCTGCCGTGCTGAACGGCTATGCCGGCATGAACACCGGCGAGGTCATCGATTCGAGCACGCTGCTCACTGCCTTCGTCCTGGGCGCGGCAATCAACGGCATCGCCAACGTGGCCTGGCGCAAAGCTAACCTGATCACCGACAACCTCGGCATCAATGCTCTGGCCAATACCACCCCGGTGTTCAGCTTGGTCTGGCTGTTCCTCTTTTTCCAGGTCACGCCGGAACGTCCCGATTACCTGATCATCGGCGCGGTGGGAATCATCACCGTCAATTTGCTGATCAACTCCGAGGCCGAAATCCGCTTCGGCTTCAAGGCGCTGTTGCTGGGGCTGTGGGCCTGCGGAGCGTTTGTATATCTGCGCGACGATGTGTTGCAGTACCTGCCCTTCGGCGAGTGGCAATGGCCCGGAGAAACCTATTTTGGAGCATTGGGATTGTCCGCCACCGTGTTTACCCTGCTGCGTTCCTTCCGGGTGGCCCGGTTGTCCACCCAGACCCAGGACGAAGACAACCGCTTGTATTCTCTGTTCCAGAATCTCGACCTGCTGGCCCGCCGGAACGTCATTGACCAATCCGTCCGCGTTCACATTCTCGCCATCGACTACGCGGTAACTCCGGAAGAACTGCAAGATGCGTACCAGAAGATCCGAGGATGTCTGGCCCAGGCTGTGACGTCCAATCCTTCCCCCGAAGACCTGGCAGATCTGGCCGAAGCCGAAACGCAGCTCAACGTAATTGCCCACTCTCGACAGCAGGGCATCGAGTTTGGTGAGCTGTTCGCTTTGATCATATTCGGCGGCATCACTGTGTTCATTGGACTGGCCTCCCGTCCCGGCGTGACCGGTTGGGTTGCCTTCCTGGTGGAAATGCTCGTGGTATTGTTCTCCGCGGTCATCTTCTTCCTGATTGTCAATGTTTGGGATCTGCACCGCGACCGGGCCGGCGAGATTCTGGAAAAACGGCTATATCAATACCATGCTGCGACCGACTACGCCGGCACCGGCGTGGTCCTCTATGAAGGTTATGGCGTAGCTTTCCGCGACGCCGTGAACCGTCGTTTCGAACAGACTACCTCCGTCGTGATCGGCCTGCTTGTCACTGCCGCCTTCGCCGCGCTGCTATGGCAGAAGTGGATGCCATGACAATGGCGAGCCGATTTGCCGCCCTGATAACTCACCTGACCAGGCCGGCCGTCGTGCTAAAATTGTGGAACAGGTTTCTCTGATCCATGACGACCCAAAACCACATCTACTTGGACCACGCCGGCACCACGCCCATGGACGAACCCGTCCTCGAGGCGATGCTGCCCTATTTCACGCACCTCTACGGCAACGCCTCCAGCGTCCATACTGTCGGACAGGAGGCGCGCTATGCCCTGGACGCGGCTCGTGAGCGCGTAGCCAGGGTGCTCAACTGCCGCAACCGCGAGGTGGTCTTCACCAGCGGCGGCACCGAGTCCGACAACGCGGCCATCCGTGGCGGCGCCTACGCCCTGGAAGAAACCGGACGCCACGTGATCACCGCCGCCGCCGAGCACCACGCTGTTCTCCACGCCTGTCAGATGCTGGAAAACCGCGGTTGGGAAGTGACCTACCTGCCTGTCGACGACTACGGCCGCGTGGACCCTCAGCAGGTCGCCAACGCGATTACCCCGGAGACCGCTCTCGTTTCGATAATGTATGCCAACAACGAGATCGGCACCATCAACCCCATCCCCGAGATTTCCGCGGCCGTCAAGGACCGCGCCCAGGCTCTCAGGCGCACCATTGTTATGCACACGGATGCGGTGCAGGCCGCCGGGTTCCTGGACCTCGATGTTCGCCGCCTCGGTGTGGACATGATGAGCCTGTCCGGCCACAAGTTCTACGGCCCCAAGGGCGTCGGCGTGCTCTTCCTGCGCCGGGGAGTGCCATATCTCCCCCTGATCACCGGCGGCGGCCAGGAGCGCGAACGGCGATCCGGCACCGAAAACGTGGCCGGCATCATTGGCCTGTCCGTAGCCCTCGAAATCGCCGATAGCAACCGGGACGAGATCGGCGCCCATTGCGCCGCCCTGCGCGATCGCGTCATCGCCGAAATTCGCCATCACATCCCCGACGCCATCCTCAACGGGCATCCCACCGACCGGTTGCCCAACAACGTCAACTTTTCCTTCGATGGAGTCGAGGGCGAATCCATTCTGTTGGGTCTGGATCTCCAGGGCATCGCTGCCAGCAGCGGCAGTGCCTGCAGCAGCGGCTCCCTGGAGCCCTCCCACGTCCTCCTCGCGCTGGGCCAGACCGCGGATACGGCCCGCGGCTCCCTTCGCGTCACCCTCGGCAAGCGCAATACCGACGCTGAGGTCGACCGGCTGTTGTCCGTACTCACCGGCCTCATCGGCGACCTGCGCCAGATGCCCACTTTGACCGGAACCGGCGATGACTAGTCCCCGAGGCGGTGCCTTCTCCCGGCGGATGGCGCCGGTTATCGTGTTGGTGTTCCTGGCGGTAGTCGCCGGTTTGGCCTGCTCGTCCCAGTCGCCCAACATCGGCAAGTATTACAAGGGCCGGATCCTCCACGTGAGCGTGGCGGATTTGCAGCGCACTGATGAGTTGCGCTGGACCACCTCGACCCGCTTGCCCGCGCAGGGAGCGGCCGGCGACCCACTCTACAAGCTGTCTCCCGAGTCGGACGAAAACGAACTCATCCTTCTCCGCGTCAGGGTCGAAAACCACACGGCAACCAGCGCCATCGTCAACGTCGACCGCGATTCGGCGCAGCTTCGGGACTTCTTCCAGGGCAAGTACGCGCCAGTTGATGTCGGCGCACTGGCTCAGGAAGCCGAAATCCCTGAGAAACCATCCGAGCGGTGCAACGTGCCCGTGAATCCCGAGTCCCCGACCGAATGCGTCAGGTTCCTCTGGAACGCGCTCTACGAGGAGCAGCAGTCCGACGGCCAGGTCAAGCTGGTCCACCGTGCCCAGCAGCTGCCCCGAGGCACTGGCTTGGACGGGTGGCTGGTCTTTGAAGTCCCGAGGAACACCGAGTTTCGCTCGTTCCGCTGGGCCGCCGGTGACACGGTCATCATAGATTTTTGATCGCTACCCGTCCTGATTCGCAACGGGGCGGTAACCGCGCCACGCGGATGCGCGACTTTAGCCCAACGTCCGGATCTTCCGCCGCGGTGGCTCGCCCCGCATGAACCGGTCCTCAGACGCGGACGCCATACCCGTAGGCCGACGCGTTTTCCACCTGATCGCGGCTAGCTGCACCACCCTTCTGGTTCTGGTACTCCCCGAACCGGCCTATATGTCTTTGGTCGGTGGGGGCGCCCTGCTCTCACTGGCTGTGGACGTCGGTCGCCAACGTACCGGTTTCTTCAACCGGGTCTACATGGGGATCTTCCGTTCCGTCCTCAAGCCGTCCGAGGCCACGGATATCACCGGCGCCACCTACCTGTTGATCGCGATCTTCTTTGCGTTCTACTTCTTCGGCGCGGAGGTAGCGCTGCCGGTGCTGATGTTCGTCGCTGTGGGAGATCCCGTCGCCGCGCTGATTGGGCCTCGATGCCCCGGCCCCCGGCTCTGGGGCAAGTCGCCGGTGGGCAGCCTGGCTTTTGTTGCGGCGTCCCTCGGCGTGTGGGCCATCCTGGTGTCCGCAGGAGTTGGGGCCTGGTCCTGGGCGGTGGTGATTACGGCCGTGTTTGCCGCCGGCGTGGAACTTACTCCGCTGCCGCTGGACGACAATTTGACGGTGCCGCTGATCGCCGGCGGTTTCATTACGCTGTTGCGCGCTGCCGGCCTGTGACCGCAGAAAGGTCTAGGCTGCCGCGCCGTCGTACGCTATCACCTCGGCTCGCTGCCGCTGGAAATTGAGGTACGACGCCTTCGACATCGCCGGCCGGAACGATGATGTGACCCGCCTGGCCCCCTCGGCATTGTCCGCCAGCAGGTCAATCACCGCCATCGCCATGATCTTCGCCGGATTCACCACCGCCTGTTGGTAGTCCATGATCACGTACTCTGAGCTGTGACCCGCACCTTCGGCGCCGGCCGTATAGGGGTGAATTGCCGGGATGATGTGACTCAGATCGCCCATGTCAGTGGAACCGCCCCGGTTGCGCGTGGGCGGCATCATCAGAACGCGGTTTTCCTGTAACAGTCCCTTCGCGTTGACCCTGAACACATCCAGTAGGTTTTGATCGTGCCGCATCGGCAGGTATCCCGGTATGTTGGTGATGGACACTGACGCGCCCACCGACAACGCGCCCGAGCGGAAGCACCGGTCCACGATGTCCGAGTAGCGCACCACCGCCTCCGGAGTGCCCGACCGCACCCGCCATTCCAGCCGCACGTCCGAAGGGACCGAGTTTACCGCCTGCCCGCCGTGGGTCATGATCCCGTGGATCCGCACCGTGTCCGGCTCCCGGTAGAGTTCCCGGTTGGCGTTGATTGCCTGCAACGCGAAATTCGCCGCGTTCAGCGCATTAATGCCCAAGTGCGGCGAAGACCCGGCGTGGGCGGCCCGGCCGGTGAACCGCACATACTTGACCACGTGCCCGTTGCTCGTCCCGCCCATGGCGAACGAGTGCGATCCCATGTCGCTGGCCGTGTGGCACATCATTGCGATGTCAACGTCGTCGAACTCGCCCAGCCGGATCAGTTCCTGTTTCCCGCCCATGAATTCGATCTTGCCCGTCTCTCGAAGGTCCAGCCGCCGGGCCACCTCGATGAATTCCTCGGCGGGCACCGCGAACGGCACGATCTCGCCGTTCAGCTCGGGCAGCACCTCCGGAGTGGACAACCCGATCACGGCACCCAGCATCATCCCGATCTGGCAGTTGTGTCCGCAAGCATGCGCCGCTTTGGTCGTTTCCGCCACGAAAGGATGGCCGTCCACGATCAGGCTGTCCAGCTCCCCAATGATTGCCACGCTCGGGCCGGCTCCCGCGCCGCCTTTGATGGTTCCCTTCAGGCCGGTCAACGCCAGTCCCGCACGGAACTGCACTCCCAGCTTGGCGAACTGCTCCGCAACGACCCGCGCCGTCCGATATTCGCTGTAACCTGGCTCAGGGTGCTCCAGGATATCTTTGGACACTGCGATCAGGTCGTCGCTATGCCGGTCGATCGCGGCGCATGCCGCCTGCTTCAGTTCCTCGCGCGTGGCCATTCCGTAAGTTCCGTTCCAGGGATGCGATGTTCGGTAGCTGGATTTGCGATCGACGTGGCTTGGAGCCGTATTCCGTGTGCCGCGCCGCAGCCGCTATTTTTCGGTGTAACTTTCCTCGGCCGCAAGACTCCGCATGAATTTCAGATATTCCCGCGAAGTCATGTCGGGACGGTGGTTTGCCACCACCTGGTTGGCCTCCTTGGCCCCGTCGGCCATCAGATCGATCACCGTCGACGCCATGGCCTTGGCTCCGGTAACCACGGCCATCTGGTAGTCCTGGATAACGTAATCGGCGCCGTGGCCGATTCCCGTCGCCCCGCCCACGTAGGGGTGCAGCACGGGCATGATGGCGCTCACGTCGCCCATGTCGGTGCTGCCGGTCCGGTGCTCCGTCCGCCCTATGTTCTCCGCTCCCACCAGCTTTTCCGCGTTGGCACGGAATATGGCTTGCATCCGGTCATCCTGCAGCATCGGGAAATAGCCGGGGATGGTCTGGATGTTCACTGTCGCTCCCATCGCCATGGCCCCGGCTCGCAACGCGCGGTCGACCTTTCGATTGGCGTCCATGATGGCGTCCAGAGTCTTGCCGCGGACGAAAGTTTCCATCCGCACGTCCGCCGGCACCGCGCTCACCGCCTCGCCGCCCTTGGTGATGATGGGATGCACGCGAACCGTGTCGGTGTCCAGGAAAGTCTCGCGGTTGAAATGGATCGCCGACATCGCCAGCGTCGCCGCGTTGAGCGCGTTGATACCCAAATGCGGCGAACCGCCGGCGTGTGCTCCCTTGCCCACGAACTGGATCCGCTTGGCGACGGTCCCGTTGTTGGTGCCGGTGAGGCACAGCTGCTTTTCGCTCGGGGCACTGGTGGTGTGCATCATCATCGCCAGATGCACGTCATCGAACTCACCCAGCTTGATGAACTCGGGCTTGCCGCCCAGGAATTCGATTTTGCCGTCTCGACGCAACTGGTCCCGGTATTCGATCTCTATGTATTCCTCGGCCGGAACCGCCATGGTCAATATTCGCCCGCTCAGGTGGGGCAGCACGTCGTCCCGCATGAGTGCCCGCGTGACCCCCAGCATCATGGCGATCTGGCAGTGATGTCCGCAGGCGTGAGCCGCGCCGGTTTCCGCGTCGGCGTGCGGGTGCTCGTTGACGATCAGGCTGTCCAGCTCGCCCATGATCGCCATGCTCGGCCCTTCGCTGCCGCCGATGATTTCGCCGCGGAGGCCGGTCATGCCCAGGCCGGACCGGAAAGGGACGCCCATTGCCGCGAACTGTTCGCCAACCAGTGCCCCGGTTTTGAATTCCCGGAACCCTGGTTCGGGATTGGCCAGGATCTGTTTGGACAGGGTGATCAATTCCCCGGCGCGGGAATCGATCTCAGCGAATGCCCGATCCTTCAGCTCTTCTTTTGTTGGCATCCAAACCCCTCCAGGGGCGATCTCAGGCCGCTCTCCGCGACCGCGCGAATGGTAACATAACCTGCGTGCCGTGCCTAATCGGCCCTGCACTGAAACCGTCATACCGGCGAAAGCCGGTATCCAGAAGTCCTTGCTATGCTGCCGATTGCCGATGCGTGAACTATCTGGGTTCCTGCTATCGCAGGAACGACGTATATGTTGCTACTTGACGACACGGCATAGATCGCAGCCAAGTTATAATCCAAATATGCCACTGCGAATAGTCATCTCTCCCCAGGCGTTCAAGCACAGCATCGGCGCTCGGCAGGCCGCCCTGGCTATCCAACGCGGCGTCCTCCGTGCCGCGCCCGACGCCGAAACCATCCTGATCCCCGTCGCCGACGGCGGCGATGGAACACTGGCCGCCCTCATCGACACCACCGCCGGCACTTATCGTGAGGCCGAGATCACCGGTCCCCTCGGCGAGCCTACCGCCGCGCGATGGGGCGTGATGGGCGACGGCGAAACCGCCGTTATCGAGATGGCCCTGGCTTCCGGATTGGCGTTGATCCCCGACGACCGGCGGGACCCGCGCCGCGCCACCACCTACGGCACCGGAGAACTGGTCCGGGCCGCCCTGGACGCCGGCTACCGACGCATCATCGTGGGCCTGGGTGGCAGCGCCACCAACGACGGCGGCTCCGGCATGGCCTCGGCCCTTGGCGCGCGGTTCCTGGATGCGAATGGCGATCAACTGCCGCCTGGGGGCGCTGCCCTGGCTGACCTCGTCCGTGTCGACGCTACCGCGTTGCATCCCGCCTTGTCCCAGACCACCATCATCGGCGCGACGGACGTGACCAACCCGCTGTGCGGCGATACGGGCGCTTCCGCCATCTTCGGGCCGCAGAAAGGGGCCACTCCCGAAATCGTGACCGAGTTGGACGGCTGCTTGGCGAATTTCGCTCGCGTGGTTCAGTCCGACCTCGGCATCGACACGCTCCACACTCCCGGCTCCGGCGCGGCTGGTGGATTGGGCGCGGGCCTGATCGCCTTCGCTGGCGCTGAACTGCGCTCGGGAATCGACATGGTCTGCGACGTGCTCGACTTTGACCGCCACGCGCCGGGGGCCGACTTCGTCATCACCGGCGAGGGCCGGGCCGATCGCTCCACCGCCTTCGACAAGGCCCCGGTGGGCATCGCCCGGCGCGCTCGCCAGTTTGGAGTGCCCACCGTGTTGATGGCCGGCAGCCTGGGCCCGGGTTACGAGACCCTTTACGAGCACGGTATTGATGCCATCCTCCCCATTGCGGAGGAACCGGCTGACCTGGAATCCAGCCTCCGCCGCGGCGCTGAACTGCTCGAAAGGGCCGCCGAACGCGCCGTCCGTCTCTACGGCTTGAGCCGTGACCGCTGATGGCCTCCTTCACCCTCGATACGGAGCATTGGTTGCCCCGCCAACCGGGAGACGTTTTCGATTTCTACGCCGACGCCTTCAACCTGCAAAGGTTGACTCCGCCCTGGCTGCGCTTTGAGGTGGTCACCCCCGCGCCGATCACGATGCGTGCGGGCGTGGAAATCGACTACCGACTGAGACTGCACGGCCTGGGTTTGAAATGGCGCAGCCGCATCACCGCATGGGACCCGCCGCACCGCTTCGCCGATGAGCAGGTCCGGGGACCTTATCGAAAGTGGGTCCACGAGCACACGTTCACGCCCCACGAGGGCGGCACCCTAGTGCGCGACTACGTGCTGTACGACATGCTCGGGGGCTGGCTGGCCGACCGTATGCTGGTTCGCCGCGATCTCAGGCGCATTTTCGCCTTTCGCCAGGAGCGCCTTGCCGAAATATTCGGCGGCTAGCGCGCTCGACTCCCCCCATCCGGCGCGCTCAGTATCCGGTCAGTTGATGCGCGAGGACACGAACTGCAGTACGATCCCTGCCAGTTCCATGGCCCGTTCCGCGTCCACGTCGTCGAACGCTTCCGATGGTATCCCGCTGGGCAGGTATTCCGGATACCTGGTGATGTCGTAGTACTTATCCAGTTGGCGCGCGTCCGCCTTGATCGTGTCGAAGAACATCTCGAAGATCTTGGCGTCTTCGCAGAGGTCGATCAACGAGTTTCCCCACACGTCCTCCGCTCCCCGCCGGTACAGGTACGCCTTAACCGCTTTCTCCGCGGCCTGTTGGCTCAGGAAGCACGCGACGTTGTAGCGCCCGCCTCCCCGGTTGAAACCCGCGTCTTCAAGGTCCCGCTCCGCCTGTCGAAACCAGCGAGCGCCCTCCGCAACGAAATCAGGCATCGAAAATCACCCTTCCTCGCTTGCAGGCCTGATACAGCGCCGGCAGCGTGTCCTGCAGTTCTTCGAATTCGGCCGGCGTGTAGACCTGCGCCGTCATGCCCACTTGCGAACCGATGTGGTACGAGAAGAAATCGGCGCGCCGCCCGAACGGGCGGTCCTGGTCATGAACGAACACCAGGTCGATGGTGCTGTCCGGCGAATAGTCGCCGCTCACCATGTCCCCGATCAGGATGGCCTTCTCGATACCCAGCGTGGGCAGCACGTCCATGATTTCGGACAACTGCTGTTCCATCATCTGCCGCCGGAACTGGATGAACCCCACTCGCATCGGCATTGGCCTACTCCTTGTTCAGCAGCACCATGTGGACTTCACGCGGGCCGTGTACGCCCACCACGATGGTCTGTTCGATGTCAGCGGTGCGGCTGGGGCCCGTGATGAAATTCAGGTAACTCCCCATCTCCCCGCCGCTCTGCGTGAACTCCAGCCTCCGCAGCGTGAACAGGTCGTCCAGCGTGCCGACAACGTCCGACGGGCGCACAATCGCTACGTGCAACGGCGGCACGACCGACACCAGGCGACTCAGCCCTCGTCGGGGCAGCACCACCACCGATCCCGTTTCCGCAATGGCATAATCGGCGCCGGTGATCCCCATGCCCGATTCGGCCAGCCGTTGTCGCACCTCGGTCCTGCTTTCGGGTCCATCGTATACGGCCGGCCAGCAAAGACCACCGGCTCCGGCGATTGCAGCGTCCACCGGAACCGTGTCGAACACTGGTTGCTCCGACCTGGCTACCGACGTGGCGCCCAGGCTCCTCACCAGCCACGTGACATAATCCAGACCTTCTTCCGCTCCCTCACACCGCTGCACGTTCCAGCCGCGCAGGCCGGCAGTCTCCGCCAATTGGTCCAGGAGAACCGGCGTTTCCTGGGCAATGCGATCCCGCACAGCTTGCGCCTGCAATTCGATTTCAGGGCGCTCCTGTGCCAGCACGCTGTAGGGTTCGGCGGGAGGCCCGCTCTGCCGACCCAACGCCGTGCGCACGGTCTCCCGGAATTGTTCCGATGGGATACCCATCGAACCGCTCGACGACCCGGTAATACGATTGAACGGGATACCCATTCGCTAATCCTGCGGGCGGCTTGGCGCGTTGCCCGACAGCTCGTCCCGCCAGATTTCGGTGAATGATCGGGGCGCTGGAATTGGCAAATCCCGCGATCGCGCCCAGCGGGATATCAACGGCATGCGAGTCGGTCCCAAAATCCCGCCTTTCGCCACCGGTTCCAGCAATCGCCGCCCGATCTTGCGTCCCACATCCAGCAGCCGCGGATTGGACATAACGGCCGCAAATCCCCGGGCCAACAGGCTCTCCGTATCTGACCCGGTCGCACGGTAAGATTCCGATCCCTCCGCTATGTTATGCCTCAGGTGCAGCAGCATTCGGGGAATGTTGATCTGCACCGGACAGGCGTCCCGACACGCGCCGCACAACGTCGACGCGTTGGGCAGGTCCTTGGCCTGTCCAACGCCCACCAGCCCCGGCGTCACGATGGATCCTATCGGCCCCGGATACACCCATCCATAGGCATGGCCGCCTACGCGCTGGTAGACCGGGCAAACGTTCAGGCACGCGCCGCAGCGGATACAGTACAGCGACTCGCGCAGCGCGGGGTCGGCCAGCAGGCGGCTGCGCCCGTTGTCCACGATCACCAGGTGGAATTCTTCGGGCCCGTCCTCATCCTCGGCCCGGCGCGGTCCGGTGACCATGCTCATGTATGACGTGATGCGCTGTCCCGTGGCGGAGCGGGGCAGCAGCCTCAAAAACACCGCTAGGTCCTGTAGCGACGGGATCACTTTCTCCATCCCGGCAAGACCGACATGAATCCGCGGCGCCGAGGTGCACAACCGCCCGTTGCCCTCGTTGGTGATGATCACCAGCGAGCCGGTTTCAGCCACCAGGAAATTGGCCCCGCTGATGCCCATGTCGGCGTCAAGGAACTTCTGGCGCAGCACCACCCGTGCGATCCGCGCCATCTCCTCGATGTCGTCGGAGTACGGCACCCCGAGTTGGTCCGCGAATAGCTGGGCCACCTGACCCCGGGTCTTGTGCAGCGCCGGCGCCACCAGGTGCGAAGGCGTTTCTTCGGCCAACTGGATGATGTACTCGCCCAGGTCGGTCTCGAACACGTCGACCCCCCGGGCCTCCAGCACGTGGTTGAGCCCGAGTTCCTCCGACACCATCGACTTGCTCTTGGTGACCGTCCGGACGTCGTTGGCGTCTGCAATCTGCGACACAATGGCGTTGGCCTGCGCCGCGTCTGCAGCGAAATGCACCCGGCCGCCGGCCGCGGTCACGTTCCGCTCCAGCATCTCCAGGTAGTAATCCAGGTGCCCGATGGTATGCTCTTTGATCCGCCGCGCCTGCTCCCGCCACTCTTCCCACACCTCGGGCGTGACCTCGGCGATGGCCTCCCGCCGGGTGCCGTCAAAGCCCGTCCCAGCCCGACGCAGCGCCTGGCGTAGCTCGACATTTTTAATCGCCGCCTGGGATGCGGGCACGAACTGCCGCGTAACGACCTCAGCCATGTCTAACCGGCCTCACCGTCCAGAACCTGCGCGATATGCCGCACGCGGAAGGGCAGTCCCTGTCGGCTGACCGCCCCGCCTATATGCATCAGGCATCCCATGTCGCACGCCGTTAGCGTGTCCGCGCCGCTGGCGGTCGCCGCCGCTAGCTTGTCGGCTAGCATCTCTTCGGAAATGTGCGGATACTTGACCGCAAAGGTCCCGCCGAACCCGCAGCATTGCTCCGCGTCGGGCAGATCGACCCGCTCCACGCCTGGCGCAGCATCCAGCAAACGCTGTGGAGCCTCGGTGACCTCCATCTCGCGCAGCAGGTGACAGGATGGGTGATACGCTACTGTCGTGCCACCTCTCTGCGCGTCATCCGCTGCCGGCTCGTAGCCAACCACGTCCACCAGGAACTCCGTGAATTCGTACACCCGTTGGCTCAAGTCACCCGCTCGGGCCAGCATCTCCGGTTCGTCGGCGAACAGATCCAGGTAGAACACCCGCATCATCGCGCCACATGAGCCGGAGGGCACGACCACGTATTCCCGGTCGCTCAGTATGTCCAGGGTGCGCTCGGCGAGTTTGCGAGCCTCCGCAGTGAAACCCGAGTTGTACAAGGGCTGGCCGCAGCAGGTCTGACCCTCTGGGAAATCAACGTCAACGCCGGCATTTCGCAGCACCCGCACGACGCTGACTCCAACCTCCGGGTAAAGCTGGTCGACGATGCATGTGACGAAAAGGGACGCCCTGATGGGCTGCGGCTGGCTCAAATCAAATCCTCGTTCGCGGCGCCGCAAGGTTAGCAGAGTGCCACCCATCGGACAAGGCGAGACCGACCGGCAGTCTTGGTCTCAGCCCGGTCGCTGGTTATCATATTGCGACCATCATATCCCCATACAGGAGCGCAATCATGGTGGAAGAACTCGGCAGAATTACACGCCCGGCGACCGCCAATTACCAGGGCAAACGCAAGCTGTTGCTGGCGCCGTTGGTCCAGCTGGCGGTACCCGCGGAGTCGATGCCGGCCGACGGCGCCGAAATTCTCGCGCGCTACTGGGACCAGGTGGATGTGCAGGTCCGGGCCGTGCAGAACGCTCTGGGCAGCGTCACCCACGTCTACCACGAAAACCTGCCCGAAGGGGGTCCGGCCGGCCTGGGTTACCTCGAAATGAGCGCACAGGGCAGCCACAAACTGACCGCCGGTCTGGTGGATGCGGGGGCAGTGCTGGAAGCCACCGAGTCCATGGAAATCCTCGCCGAAACCCTGGACCTGCAGCGCTGCCTGATGCAACCGCTGATGAGCCCAGCCGTAGCGGGCCGGCTCCAGGAGTGGTTTGGCGAGGCCAACCACCGGCGTTACCAATTCGTCGCGGATGCCATAGACACCACGCTGGGCGACGATGAAACGGGCCTGCTTTTGATCAACGAACGGCACCAGGTCCAGTTCCCCACCGACATCGAGGTGATCTACATCGCTCCGCCCGCCCTCGATGAATTCCGTCGCTGGCTGCAGAACTGGAGTGAACAGCTTCAGCGGGAAATGGCCGGCCCACCCGCCGAGCCTGAAGAGGACGACACTCTCGAACCGCCGGCTTAATCCAGAAAACGAAACAGCCCCGAGGCGGAAACCTCGGGGCTGTGCCTACTGACTTGGTTTCGGTTCAGCGGCGTTCGACAGCGCAAACCTTACTGGCGGGAGTGCGAGGGAGTCGAACCCACCTACCCCGCTCGTCACGAGGCATAGCGGGTTTGAAGTCCGCAAGAGCCACCGGGCCCCATCCACTCCCGCGTATCGAGGCTTAGCTCTCCAGCACCGCGTCGATCTTCCGCTTCAGCGCCGGCTTGGGCTGCGCGCCCACCACCTGGTCCACCGGCTGGCCGTTCTTGAAGAAAATCAGCGCCGGAATGCTGCGGATGCCGTACTGCGCCGCGATCTCGGGCGCGTTGTCCACATCCAGCTTGGCCACGTTCAGCTTGCCTTCGTACTCCAACGCCAGGTCGTGTACGGCGGGAGCGATCATCTTGCAGGGCCCGCACCATTCCGCCCAGAAGTCCACCATTACCGGCAGATCCGAGTCCATCACGTTGCTTTGCCAGTTCTCTACATTCACTTCGATAGGTTCGGGCATCTCTAATCCTCCAGGATAGGCACTCATTGGCCGCCCGCAACGGTGGCACAAATCGCCCCCGCTCTGCGACCGGGATGGTGCTCATATTATACAGGGGCGGCAGACCGGTCAATCAAGCCCGCACGCGCGCGACGAACCGCCGCACCCGGCTCAAGCCCGTGCTGACCGCGTGGTGTTACTATATTCGACATGACTGCCGCAACCTCCACGGATACCACTGTGAAGTTGCAACGTGGCGACGTTGTCGAGCTGGACCTCCACGCGTGGGGCCGCCTCGGCGAGGCCATGGCTTCATACGATGGGTCGGATATCTTCGTGTTCGGGGGAATACCTGGAGAGAAGGTAGAGGCCGAGATCGTGGCCATCCGCCGGAAGTACGTCGCCGCGCAGGTCACACGGGTGGTAATCCCGTCACCGGCGCGTGTCGAACCGCCATGCGAATATTTCGGCCGATGCACTGGTTGCCAGTGGCAGCATGTCGAGTACGAAGAGCAGTTGGCCGTCAAGACTGAGATCGTCCGGGATGCTCTGGAGCGGATCGGCAATTTCCACGCGCCCGTGGTGCAGCCCGCCCTGGCTTCCCCTCGTCAGTTCCACTATCGGAACCACGCGCGCTTGAACATCTGGCGCGAGAGCGGCAGCCTCGGATTCACCCATCGGGAACGGCGGCGCTTCGTTCGCATCGACCGCTGTATGCTGATGCACGACGGCGTCAACGACCTCCTGGCGCAGTTGCAGGGCCGCTCTGCCGAAACCTCGCAGCTTGCCATCCGTTGTTCTCCCGACACCGGCGACTATCTGGTCCAGCCATCCCTGAAGAACGCCGACGTCACCATCCCAACCGGACAGAAGACTTACCGAGAATCCGTGGCCGGCAAGGAATTTCAGGTAGCGTCGCCTTCCTTCTTCCAAGTCAACGTGTGGCAGGCGGCTCTCCTGGCGGAGTTGGTCAAGGACGCTCTCCAACTGACCGGCGATGAGACCGTGGTGGATGCCTACGCTGGCGTCGGGACTTTCGCCGTGCTGCTGGCGCCCTACGCGGCTCGGATCGTTGCGGTGGAAGAATCCACTGCGGCCATCGCTGATGCCACAGTGAACGCTGCCCACCATCCGAACGTCCAACTGGTCACCGGAAAGGTGGAAGATATTCTCCCTAGCCTGGACGTGACGCCCGACGCCGTGATCCTGGACCCGTCCCGGTCTGGATGCCAGCCCACGGTGCTGCATGCGCTCCTCGCACAGCGACCCAACCGCATCGCGTATGTGTCCTGCAACCCCGAATCCCTGGCCCGAGATTTGCGCACGCTGAGCAAAGGCTACGTAATCCAGTCGGTTCAGCCGGTGGACATGTTCCCCCAGACGCACCACGTGGAATGCGTCGTGACTTTGGTTGCCAAGTCGGAGACCACCGAGATCGTGCTGGCGTCGGCCTCGCCCCGGCGTCGAGAACTGCTGTCGCGCCTCGGTATCGATTTTCGTGTCGCGCCGGCCGGCATACCGGAAGATCAGGAGCCCGATGAGAACCCCGAGCAGATGGTTCGGCGGCTGTCGCGCGAGAAAGCCCTGGCCGTCGCCGAAGCGGAGTCGCCAACTGCTGGTTATTACGTCGCTGCCGACAGTACCGTGGTGCTGGATGGGGAGTCCATCGCCAAGCCGGCGGATGCCGAGGAAGCCCGTTCCATGTTGCGCCGCCTGCGCGGCACGATCCACCAGGTAATTACCGGATACACCGTCTACGACGCTGCAACCGGCCGCTGCGTCACCGACGCCAACGCCGCCGACGTCCAGATGCGGGATTTCACCGATGCTGAGATGGAAGAGTCCATCGCCAGCGGAACCCCCATGGACAAAGCCGGCGCCTACGCGATCCAGGATCCGGACTTCAAACCCGCGTCTCTGCTTGCCGGCTGCTACTCCAATGTGATGGGGCTGCCCGCCTGCCGGATCGTCGACACTTTGGCAGAGATGGGATGTCCGCTGCCGGATCGAGCGTCCATGGCGATCCCGCCAGGCTGCACCGGTTCCTGCACATTGCGCTCGTCGTCCTCCTGACCGCGACGGATGCCTCACCGTGAACGTATTCGGCATCGGCACGCTGGAGTTGCTGGTCATCCTGGCCGTCGCTTTCATCGCCCTGGGTCCCGGTAAGACGGTAGAGGTCGCGCGCACCATCGGCAAGATGGCCCGTGAGGCGCGGCGCACCTTCACCGACATCATGGATGCTGCCTCGGTCGATGAGCGCGCCGACCGCCCCAGGGAAAACTCCGCCCCGACGGCGCCACCCTCGCCTCCCACTGACCCTGTCCCCACCCCTCCGCACCTCGTAGCCCAAAGCGACGCTCCTGACAATCCACCCGGCGCACAGCCTTCGGACCAACGTTAACCCCGCGCGCCATGAGCCAATCGATGCCGTTGCGGGAGCATTTCCGCGAACTGCGTTCCCGTGCGCTGGTCTGTACCATCGCCCTGCTCATTGGCACGGCGGTCTGTTTCTACTTCTACGAGGAAATCTACGCGGTCCTGTTGTGGCCCGCTCAACACGCCGCAACCGCGGACACCGTGAACCCCCTCCGCTTCTACCAGGACTTCGGCCTCGGCATTTTCCAACCCGCCGAACCGACGGAGGCGGCCCCCGCGTTCAAGCCCGTTCGCACCGAGGTCACCGAATTTTTGAGCATCACAGTCAGGGTCTCGCTCCTGGGCGGTTTTGTTTTGGCCCTGCCCGTTATCCTGTACAACGCGATCCGCTTTGTCGCCCCGGGCCTGACGCCTCGCGAGCGCAAAATCCTTTTTTCGTTTCTGCCGGCCGCGTTGCTGGCTTTTGCCGCGGGCATGGCCTTCGGCTATTTCGTGATGATCCCGCCGGCCCTCAGCTTCCTCATCGGATTCGGCAGCGAGGTTGCAGACCCCCTCATCCGCATCAGCAACCTCGTCAACATCATGATCCGCCTGCTTTTCTGGTTGGGACTGTCCTTTGAGACTCCCTTGGTAATGTACGTGCTGGCCGTGCTGGGCGTGGTCAACGGCCGCAGCTTTGCCCGGTTTCGCAGGTTTTGGCTGGTCGCCGCTTTCGTGATTGCCGCGGCGATTACGCCCACCATCGACCCATTGAACCAGGCCATCGTCGCCGGCCCTTTGATCGTGCTGTACGAGGTCGGCGTCCTCCTCGCCCGCCTGGCCGGCCGAAGACGGTCCGAGTCCGCGCTCAACGTGGAACCGGCTGCCAGCGAATAGAAAAGCGAAACAGGCTCGCAAGCCGCGAGCCCGTTGGTATTCACCCGTTTTCCGGCGCGTTCAGGAGCGTTGCTCTTCCGACGCGTTTCGGTCCGTCGTCGGCTTGTCGTCCTCCCCCGTGACCGAGGTCTTGAACGACCGTATGCCCTTCCCCAGCGCGGAGCCCACCCCAGGCAACCGGGAAGCGCCGAATATCAGCAGCACCACCAGCAGAATAATCAGTAGTTCGGTCAGGCCGAGTCCCGCAATGCGCATGTTCCTCTGTCTCCACGGAGATGGGTCTATTCTATCAGAACCCCAAATACCCCACCATTTGGTCTGCTCGCCGTTGCCGATCCGGCACGGCACGCTAACGGCGACTGTCTCGGTGCCTCGCGCCGCATCGGACACCGCGCCGACGCATTGCAGAATTCGGAGGATGAGAATACCATTGGCCCAACGACTACGCAGCCGCGCCCACAACCGGCTGCCGCACCAGGAAATAATTGAGGAGGAACCAATTGGCTGACCAGCCTAGCGAAAAAGCAATAGCCAGGATGCGCCTGTTCGTGGAGCGATATTGCGAAAAGTCGGGCACATTCACGCATCCGGAGGAGGGTATCGCCGAGTCCGTGATCTTGGGTCTGGCCCAGAACGTCGACGAAATCGGCCGCCCGCTCTGTCCCTGCCGCTTCTACCCCTGCAAGCAGGAGGAAGTCAAGCACCGCACGTGGATCTGTGCCTGCGACGATATGCAGATCTACAAGTACTGCCATTGACTGCTGTTCGTGAATGAGGCAGGTCTGCCCATCACCGAATATCTGCCCGAAGACCACGAGGGCCGCGCTATCTACGGCGAGGTGAAGGATCCCACTCCGGATAAGGGTCGTCCCCTCCGCGACAAGGCCGAGGAACGGGAGATCGAACGCCGGGAACGACCATCCTGAACCCGCCGCAAACCAGTCTGTCCCGGCCTGACCATTCCGGGAACTCCCGCCCCCGGCTCGTGCCGGGGGCGGAACTCGTTCCCGACGGTTCCACCTTGCCGCTCCCATCCGCCGCCGCTATAATGCCAAAGTCCGCGCGCAGCCCCGCGGTAGCTTCGAAAGCCAGATGCGGGGCATGTTACGCCCGAACAATCCACTTTTCCGGACAGATTGATGACGACCGTCTCGGAGTATGACGTAGCAGTAATTGGCGGTGGCCCCGGCGGCTATGTTGCCGGCATCCGCGCTGGTCAATTGGGGCTCAAATCCTGCGTCATAGAGCGAGAAGCGTTGGGCGGCGTCTGCCTCAATTGGGGCTGCATACCCTCCAAGGCCCTCCTCAAGAACGCCGAAATCGTCTCCTACGTCCATCGCGCCGACCAGTTCGGTCTGCAGTTCGACAATTTCCGCGCCGACTACAGCGTAGCGATGAAGCGCAGCCGCCAGGTCGTCGACCGCATGACCCGCGGCGTCGACTTCCTGCTCCGCAAGAACGGCGTCGACAGCATCCCCGGCGCCGCTCGCATCGTCGCGCCCAATGCGGTGGAGGTCACCGGCTCCGACGGGCAGAACTCCCGGATCTCCGCCCGCAACATCATCATCGCCACCGGGGCGCGGCCTCGCAGCATCCCGCCCCTTCCGGTGGACGGCGAACGCATCATAACCAGCCGGGAGAGCATCGTCGCGGAAGACGTGCCCGAATCGATTGCCATTGTTGGCGGCGGCGCCATCGGCGTCGAATTCGCCTACATCTACCGGATGTACGGCGCGGAGGTCACGGTCATCGAGTTGCTGCCCCATATCGTCCCCAACGAGGACGAGGAAATCTGCCAGCAGCTGGAGCGGGCGTTTAACCGCCACGGCGTCAAGCTCGTTACCGGCGCCGGCGTAACCAACGCTCAGGCCGACGCCACCGGCGTAAACCTGACCATCGACAAGGACGGCGTTACCGAAACCGCCCGCTTTGACAAGGTTCTGGTGGCCATCGGCGTGCTGCCCAACACCGAAGACCTCGGGCTCGAAACCGTCGGCGTGGCGACTGATCGAGGATACGTCGTCATCGACGACAAGATGGCCACCAACGTGCCGGGCATCTACGCCGTCGGCGACGTAACCGGCAAACTGGCCCTGGCCCACGTTGCGTCCGCCCAGGCCGTCACCGCCGTGGAATCCATCGCCGGTGAAGAAACCCAGCCGCTGGACTACACCTTCATGCCCCGCGCCACCTATTGCCATCCCCAGGTGGCCTCGTTCGGACTCACCGAGGCCCAGGCCATTGAACAGGGCTACGACGTCAAGATCGGCCGCTTCAACGTCCAGGCCAGCGGCAAGGCTGTAGCCATGGGCGAAAATGACGGCATGGTCAAACTGGTCATCGACGCCAACTACGGCGAGGTTCTGGGCGGTCACATGTGCGGCCCCGAGGTCACCGAACTGCTGGCGGAATTGCAGATGACTCACCTGCTGGAGGGCACCACGCTGGAACTCGGCTGGGCGGTCCACGCCCACCCCAGCGTCGCCGAGATGGTGCATGAAGCCGCCCTGGACGCCGAGGGCCGCGCCCTGCACATGTAGACCGGCCCGCAGACGCCGCCCAACCCGGGACGGCGCCGCGAATCTGCCATTGAGGAAGGGATATGCTGAGAGCGGACGTCCCCGGACTTAACAAATCCGACCTGCTCGGTTTCTACCGGCAAATGAAGCTCATCCGCGAGTTTGAGCGAGAGTCGGAACGGCAGTACACCCGAGGCAACATCAAGGGCTTCCTCCACGTCTACAACGGCGAGGAGGCCATCGCAGTCGGCGCAATTAACACCCTCCGCCCCGACGACTACATCGTGACCCACTACCGGGACCATGGCCAGGCCCTCGCCCGAGGCATGACCAGCAACGAGGTCATGGCCGAGCTTATGGGCAAAGCCACCGGATGCAGCCGGGGCAAGGGCGGGTCCATGCACCTGTTCAGCTCCGACCTGAACTTCATGGGCGGCTACGCCATCGTCGGCGGTCAGCTCTGCATCGCCGCCGGCATCGCTCTCGCCGTGCAGTACCGAGGCGACGACCAGGTTGTCCTGTGTTTCTTCGGGGATGGCGCCGTTAACGAGGGGGAGTTCCATGAGGCCATGAACCTCGCCGCGATATGGAATCTGCCCGTCATATTCTTCTGCGAACATAACCTGTACGGCATGGGAGCGTCATCCAAGGAAACCCTCGTCATGTGGGACTCCCTGCACGAGATGGCGGCCGCCTACGGCATGTCGCGTTACGAGGTGGACGGCAATGATGTCCTTGAAGTGCGTGGGTTGATGCAGAAGATCAACGCTGAGGTTCGCGCTGGCGGCGGGCCCGCCTTCGTCGTCGCCCGCACCTACCGCCTGCGCGGCCACTCCGTCGCCGACCCGGCCAATTACCGACCCGAAGACGAGGTCTCGTACTGGGCCGGCCAGGACCCCATCCCGCGCTTCCGCGATTGGCTCACCGAAGAAGGCATCGCAACCGTGGAAGATTTCGATGAGATCGACGCCAGCGTCGACGAGGAAATCGTGGTCGCCGCCGAGTTCGGTGAATCTTCTCCCTGGCCCGAACCTGCCGACCTCTACGATCACGTCTACACCGATCGACCGACTGAAGGTATCCCCGCGTAACAGCACCCAAACAAGGCGAGAGGAACCATCATGTCGGTCATGACCTACCGCGACGCCGTGTCGTCAGTCCTGCGCGAGGCACTGGACCAGGACGAGCGTGTCTTCCTCATGGGCGAGGACATCGGACCTTACGGCGGCGCTTTCGCCGTCACCAAGGGCTTCTGGGAGCAGTACGGCAAGAAACGTATCAAGGACTCCCCCCTGGCCGAATCGGTCATCGTCGGGGCCGGCGTGGGCGCGGCCATGGCCGGACTGCGGCCCGTCGTCGAGCTGATGACCATCAACTTCAGCCTCCTTGCCATGGACCAGATCGTCAACCATGCCGCCAAGATCAGGTACATGTCCGGAGGCCAGTTCTCTATCCCGTTGATCATCCGCACCGTCACCGGCGCCGGTGCCTCCGTGGGCGCGACTCATTCCCAGTCCTTCGAGGGCTGGTACGCCTCGGTGCCCGGCCTCACCGTCGTCACTCCCTCAACCCCGCGCGACGTCATCGGCCTGTTCCGCTCCTGCCGCGAGTTGAACGACCCGGTCATGTTTGTTGAGCACATCCTGCTCTACGGCACCCGCGGAGAGGCTCCCGACAGCGGCGATTTCCGCATCCCCATCGGCCAGGCCGACCTGCGCCGCACCGGCGGGGACATCACGCTCTGCGGCTATTCCCGAATGGCACTGGTCGCCGAACAGGCCGCCGACATCCTGGCTGGCGAGGGCATCGAAGCCGACGTGATCGACCTCCGCACCCTGCGTCCGCTGGACATGGATACGGTAGTCGCCTCGGTCAAAAAAACCCACCGCGCCCTCATGGTGGAAGAAACCACCCGGCTGGGCGGTTTCGCTGGCGAGTTGGTGTCCCAGGTGCAGGAAGAGGCCTTCGAATACCTGGACGCCCCGGTGGGCCGCGTCGCCGGCGCGGAAGTGCCCATGCCCTATTCCTTCCCGCTCGAGCAGCAGGCCATCCCCAGTCCTCAATCGGTGGCGGCAGCCGCGCGCAAGCTGGTCAACGGCGCCTGATCTCAACGGACGCTTCGGCCCGCAGGTACCATTCGAAACCCGAAAACCTCAGGAGAATATCGTGGCTACCAACGTCGTCATGCCCCAGATGGGATACGATATGCGGGAAGGTACCGTCGTCCGCTGGTACAAGCAGGAGGGCGACACCGTCGACCGCGGCGAGGTCATCGCCGACATCGAGACGGACAAGGCCACGGTCGAATTCGAGGCCTACACCGGCGGCGTCCTGGGCCGCATCGTCGCCGAAGCTGGAATAGCCGTGCCGGTGGGCGAGCTGATCGCCATCATCACCGAGCCCGGCGAATCTGTCCCCGAAGTCGCCGCGCCCGCCCCAAGCCCGGCGCCGGCGGCACCCACTCCGCCCGCACCAGCAGCCGAGCCGGCCCCGACCGCGCTCCCAGCACCCTCGCCCGATGGAGAAGTGCGCGCTTCGCCCATCGCCCGCCGTCTGGCCCGCGAACGCGGCATTGACCTCTCCCTGGTCACGGGTACCGGGCCCAACGGTCGCATCACCGAGCGCGACGTCGAGAACTACCAGGCCGCCCCCGCCGCCCCGGAACCCGCGCCTGCTGCCGCGCCCGCACCTGAGACTGCGGCGGCCCCGTCGGACTCCCGCATCGAGCTCAGCCGCATGCGGCAGACCATCGCGCGGGTCACTTCCGACAGCAAGTCCACCGCGCCACACTTCTATGTCACCGCGGAGATCGACATGGGCCAGGCCATGTCCTTGCGCCGCGACGTCAACGACGAGGCAGACCCTGAGAACCGCGTCAGCGTTAACGACTTGATGGTAAAGGCCTGCGCGCTGGCGCTGGCCAAGCACCCCAAGTTCAATTCGTTCTTCCGCGGTGATCACCTCGAGGTTCATGGGGCGATGAACATCGGCATCGCCATCGCCCTGGAGTCTGGCCTGATCCTGCCGGGCATCAGCAACTGCGAGAGCAAGAGCCTGCTCCAGATTGCCTCCGCCACCAAGGACCTCATCGCCCGCGCCAACAGCGGCACGCTTCGCAACGAGGAGTACAGCAGCACGACGTTCAGCATCAGCAACATGGGCATGTTCGACGTCGAGAGTTTCACTGCCATCATATACCCGCCCCACGCTGCAATCCTGGCCGTGGGCAGCGTCAAGCAGCAGCCTGTGGTCCGCGACGGCGAGCTGGCGGTTGGCACGATGATGAAAGCCACTCTGTCCACCGACCACCGCGTGGCCGACGGTGCCGAAGCAGGTCAGTTCCTCATGGAAATCAAGCGGGTATTGGAAAACCCGGTGAGCCTGCTGCTCTAAGTCCTGAACCAACCCTCGGAGTTCTCATCATGCCCCAGATGACCGGCGGCCAGGCCGTGGTCGCATCCCTGCACGCCCAGGGTGTCGACACGGTTTTCGGCATCATTTCCGTCCACACCCTCGACCTGTTCGACGCGCTGTTCGACCGCCAGGATGATGTCCGGTTCATCGGCGGGCGCCTCGAGTTGGGCTGTGGCTACATGGCCGACGGCTACTCCCGCGCCACCGGCAAACCGGGCGTGATCCTGACCAGCACCGGACCGGGCGCTGCCGACTCCGTCGGCGCGATGGGCGAAGCGTATTTTTCGGCTTCCTCCGTCCTGCAGGTGACGACCAACGTCGAGGCCGAGTTCGTTGGCAGCGGGAAGATGGCAACCCACGAAACCAAGGACCAGTTGGGCATGTTTGCCGCCGTCACCGACTGGAACGCCCGTATAGATCAGATCGAGTCCATCCCTGACCACTTTGTCGAGGCTTTCGTCCGGTTCGGCGAGCGGCGTCCCCGCCCCATTGAACTCGAAGTCCCTACCGACCTGCTCGGTCAGCAGGCCGAGGTCGAGGTGCTCCGGCCCCGCCAGCCGGACGTGCCCCAGGGAGATCCCGTTCAGGTCGAACGCGCCTGGAACCTGCTGCGCAGCGCCAAACGGCCCGTGATCTTCCTCGGTGAGGAGATCCACACCACCGGCGGCGCGGATGACATAATCCGCCTGGCGGAGCAGATCGGCGCTCCCGTCGTCACCGGCGATGGCGCTAAGGGCACTTTCCCCGAAGGCCACCCCCTTTCGCTGGGGATGGCCCTCGGCAACCGCATCTGGGGTCAAAACCCGGTACTGGACTGGATGGGCGGATGCGACGTCGCGCTGGTCCTGGGCAGCAACCTCCCCTACCGGTCCACCGCCGGGGTCGGTGTCAAGCTGCCCGAAAAGATCGTCCATGTCATGCTGGACGGTGACTACATCGGCAGAAACTATGACACCGAGGTCGGCATCGCTGCCAACAGCGGCGCCGTGGTCCGCCAGTTCCTCAGCGCGGCCGGCAACGCTGACTTGGGGACCAGCGATGATTACCGACGGGAAATCGCCGACCTCAAGTCCAGTATCTACTCCGGTCTCCAGGATCAGTGGGGCCCGGAACTCAAAACCTGGGAAGGCATTCGGTCCGTCATCCCCGAGGACACCATCTTCTCCCTCGACGCCACCGTCCCAGCCAACCGCGCCGTGCGCTGCCTCCGGATGGACCGCCCCCGCAGCTATATGTACCCCCACGGCTGGGCCGGACTGGGTTTCGCTTTCCCCGCCTCAATGGGCGCCAAGGTCGGCCGACCCGATAGTCCAGTGATCTGCGTGTCCGGCGACGGCGGCTTCCAGTACAACGCCCAGGAGCTCGGCACCGCGGTCCAGTACGGCATCAACCCTATCGTCATGGTCTTCAACGACAACGCCTGGGGCGTGCTCAAGGGTTATCAACGCGACCGCGGCGACCGCCAGATGGCTACCGATCTCGTCAATCCTGATTTCATGAAGCTGGCCGACGCTTACGGAATTCCGGGCACCCGCGTCCACGACGTCGCGGAGATGACTCGCGCCGTACAGGACTCCGTAGCCGCCGGCCGCATCCACATGATCGAAGTCGTCATGCCGGAGGGCTTCCCCGCCTTCTGCCGGAACTAGCGGGTGGCAACTCCCAACCGTCATTCCGGCGAAAGCCGGAATCCAGGACGTTAGCCGTAAGTCTGCTTGATTTTTGGAATCGGGCGAACGCGCCTCTTCCATGCCGGAGGGCTTCCCCGCCTTCTGCCGGAACTAGCGGGCAGCAACCCCCAACCGTCATTCCGGCGAAAGCCGGAATCCAGGACGCTAGCCGTAAATCTGCTTGATTTTTAGAATCGGGCGAACGTGCCTCTTCCATACTGGCGCGTGCCAACAGATCCCGCCCGATGAGCCAAGACGTGCCAGCACGGTCGCGCCGCATCTACCCGCTGTCTCCCAGCGATCTCACCGAGGAGCAAATCGCGGTAACCTTCGCGATGACTTCGCGCCGGCCCGAACCCTTCGATGAAATCGCCCAGCAGGTTTCCGCAGAACGAGCTGCGGATTTCAACGAGAGATGGGTCGTGGGCTACGGCCATGCGTCCGTGGCCGAGCACGCGATACTCCATCTGGCCGTGGAAAACATCTCGCGCCTGGCTTGTGACACCCTCGAAGACAACCGCTTGGCGTCGTACACCGAAAAGTCCTCCCGCTACCAGGTCATCGATCCCGAGAGTTTCTGCGTACCGCAGGAATTGGACGCCAGCCCCGCGCTCAGGTCCCGGTACGTTGCCGTGTGCCGCACTCTCTTTGTGGCCTACGCCCGACTCATCCAGGGTGTAACCGATCATCTGGCAGCCCGCCAACCTCAGCGGGAAAACGAGAGCGATGGCGCATACGCGCTGCGGCTGCGCCGGCAGGCCACCGACGCCTGCCGCGCCGTTCTGCCGGCCGCCACCCTGACCAACGTGGGCGTCACCGCCAACGCCCGCACGCTGGAACACGCCATCAGCAAGTTGATGTCCTCGGAACTGGCCGAGGAGCGCGATGTGGGCACGGAGTTGCGCGAACAGGGCCGTTCCATCACCCCAACCTTGGTCAAGTATGCCGACCACAACTCTTACCTCGCCGGCCTGAGACGGGTTCCGCCATCCGAGGAGGAACCGCTCGCCAGCGGAGTTCCGGGAACCGTCAGGCTGCTCGATTACGACCGCGATGCCACGCGCAAACTCGCCGCTGCGTTGCAGTTTCGACGCGGCGGTGACTATGGCCACGCTCTGGCGACAGCGCAGGCCACGTCAGAAACGGAATGCCTCACGATTGTCAACGAGGCAGTCCACAATATCGGTCCACACGATTCGGCCCCGCGCGAATTCGAGCTGGTCGACTTCACCTTCGAGTTCGTTTTCGACTACGGAGCGCTCCGCGAGTTTCGCCGCCACCGCATGCAGACGTATATTTCCCCGCCGCTGACCGTCTTGAACGGCCATGCAACGCCACCCTTGATCGAAGAATCAGGCATGTCTGGAGTGTTCGAACGGGCAATTGCGGAAGCCGACGAACTGTATCGGACACTCGTCGAGACAAACCCCGCGCTGGCGCAGTACGCGGTGACTCACGCTCACCGGCAGCGCATATTGTCGAAAATTAACCTGCGGGAGTGCTACCACCTGTTCAAGCTGAGGAGTTCGTCGCAGGCCCACCGTTCGATCCGCGAGCCGGTATTGGAAGCCATGCGCCTTGCCGTGCGGGCGCAACCGGAGCTTTTTCGACATCTCCCCCTGCGCAACGCCCCGGACTGGTGGCCTTTCAACCGCGAATAGGCGGCGCGTCGGCTAGGGATCCGAACAATCCCTGGTGAACCCGCAGTTCCGGCAGATGATCTTGCAACTGCGTTCGTACATGCGGTTGCCGCAGATCTCGCAGTCCAGGCCGTCGTCACGCTTCGGAGTGCGCGGAGTTTGAGGTACAGTCCGCTGGCTGGTCATGTCCCATCACCTCCCTCTCCAGATTGACGGCGGCACCGGTGGCCCGGCCACGATTCGTGCAGCCAGGAACGCCTCGCCTGTTGGCGCCGTCGGTCCGTGCCGCTCGTCCGGCATCAACGCCACTTCCTGGAAGCCGAATGCCGATTCGTCGAATTCCAACTCCTTGACGCCGCTTCCGTCGTTCTCGTTCACCACTATGCGGTCAATCATCATCCGCTCGTCGCCACGCACCAGCCAGATCTGGTAGCTGTCCGCGGGCATTCCTGAAACCATCACGACCCCTCGCTTGCCGGAGGGATGCAGCATCAGCAACCCGCGGGCCGTCGGCTCGGTGCCCATCGGTGACGTCATCGGCAGTTTTTCCGTTTCAGGCTGCGCCGACAACACCGTGGCTTCCACCATGTCGGATACTTCCTTCTTTACCAGGTCTACCGACTCGGGGTTGCCTTCCGTCTGTGCGGCTGCCTCCGCAGCGCCGGCCACTCGGCTGGTATTGCGCGACAGGTTGGGCGCGCCCGCCGCTCGGGTCAACGGAGCGCCGCTATCAACAATCGAGGGCGGCTGCTGGATCATTGTCGGAGTCTCTTCACTGGGCGCGGGCTGATGCGCGGGTGACATCGCCGCTACCGCTGCACTCGCCGACGCCAGCGCAACGGTTCCGTGCTGCGCTGCCATCTCTTCCCGCGCCGCCGTCAGCGTGTCGATTTCCTGCTGCAGGGACAGCATGACGCCGATCGACGCGGCCAGCAGAAGACTCAATGCGCCAATCGTCACCGGGGCCAGCCATCGCCGCAATCGCTTCACAGACCAGCGGGGGTCCGGACCGACGCGTCGTCCGGCGTTGGGTAGGCCCGTCCGACCCACCGCGTTGGCGAGCACGCGCTGTTTCAGCCCAGCCGGCAACTCGGTCGGCGGGGCCGCCGCCGCGAGCCTCGCCGCCGTATCCTGGAAACCCAGCAGTACCTCTTGGCAGTGGGGGCACCGGATCACGTGGTGGAACACCGCCTGGAACTCGGCGTCGTCCAGCGCGTTCAGAGCGAAGGCCGCCAACTCCTCTTCGGGGTGCTCAGACCCGGTGTGCATTTCGTCCGGATTGTCAGACCACATGGGCTTCCAACGCTGCCTTGAGCTTCTGCATGCCCAGTCTCATCCTGGTCTTCACCGTCCCCAGCGGTATTCCCAGCATCTGGGAGATCTCAGACTGACTGTAACCGTGCCATGCCGAGAGGTACAAGGGCCGGCTCTGCTCCTCGGGAAGGGTCAACAGCGCCTCCCGTACCAAACTCGCGTCAAAACCCCGCTCCACCTGGCGTTCCACGCTTATTTTCGCGTCGGGAATCCGGTGCAGCGCGTCCATCTCGGGGTAAACCGTATGGTCCGTCGTGCGCCTCCGTGAACGATACATGTCCACCACCTTGTGGTGGGCCACCGACATTATCCAGGTGCTTGGCGCCGCCATCTCGGGCCGGTAGCTTACCGCCTTCAACCAGATATTGGTAAAAACCTCCTGCACGGCGTCTTCTGCCAGCGCCTCGTCTTTAAGGACCGATACCGCCAGCGAGAAAACCCGCTGGGCGTAGCGATCGTAGATCTCTTCCAGGGCTCTCTCGTCGCCCGAGCCGATCGCAGCGATCCGTTGCGCGTCTTCGCTATGTGAATTGTCTGGCACCACCCCTCCAGAGTTATCAGGGGTTCAGGATTGCCTGGTTATCAATTCATACGTCCCGGTTTCTCGCCTGGATTTCTTCGCGCCAACATCCACGCAGAACGTGGCGCACCCGCCGATCCCGGCGTCAGACCACCAGGCTGTCGAATATGCCCTGGATGTTCGGCAAATTTTCCAACGACCAGATCAACTCCAGTGCCTGTTCGCACTGCTGCTCGGTGATAGTGGGAAACGCCAATCGACGGA
Source organism: Dehalococcoidia bacterium (assembly GCA_034423575.1). Taxonomy (GTDB): domain Bacteria; phylum Chloroflexota; class Dehalococcoidia; order Lucifugimonadales; family UBA3495; genus Bin87. The sequence continues at coordinate 125,278 of DAOUIF010000028.1, forward strand.
ACTTCGCGTCGACGTCAGCGTCGCTCAGCGGATTCTTCCCGTGTCCCTTGGGAAAACTGGTTTCCGCTATCTCGGTTTGCCCGTTGCTCTTGATCACCTCAATACGGCAGTTGTATTCGGCCGGATACTTCTCCGTGAACTCCGCGTTCTCGTCTATCCGCATCTTGCTGATCACCGTACGCAGCCCCATGTCCGCGATGCGATCCGGCGCAAACGTGGCGGGCGTTACCTCTCCGTCTCGCAGACCCACCGCGGCCAGGAACGGGATGCTGTGGTCGGCCGTTTCCCGTGTCTTGGGATCCCATTTTTCTGGCTCCGTCGACGCGCTGCTCACCGCCGAACGATACGACTGGATCTTGATTGACGCTATGTCGCTCACATCCACACGCTCATGCAACTGGATCGCCAGGTCAATGGGTGCCTGCGTGTGTATCTGGGACGGATAGAACTTGAAGATGGTGTCCGTGATCCGGAACGGGGCGTCGTCCCCGCCCATGGCGCCAATTTCAATCGGATATCCGATCGCCTGCTCCCACAGTCCCTTGCGTCCTTCGAATGGCTCAAAGGGTCCGGTCATGCCCTCGGCGGCCAGTTGCGCCGCGAAGATGCCCGCCCGGGTGGCTGCGGCCGCCGCGCATCCTTTCCACATGGACAACTCACCCATCCGGGTCACGCGCAAGGGCACGTTGGGGACCACTGCCAGCGAGATCGCGTGACCCATCTGCTCCTCGTCGAGTCCCAAAATCTTTCCGGCAGCGCAGGCCGCCCCGATCACGCTCAACACTCCCTGGTCCCACTGGTTGTCCGGCACATGGTCGGCGATCCGACAGAACGCCTCGTAAGCCAGGGCGATTGCCGTTATTATCGTCCGCCCGTCGGCTTCCACGCTGTCGCCGACGGCCAGCGCCGCCGGGATCATGTCGCTGGGATGCCCGCCGCCGGGCGAGAAGTACGAGTCGTTGCAGTCCAGGTACCGCACCATGACCCCGTTGGCGAACCCGGCCATGTCCAGCGACGACCGGTCGTATGTCCCCAGAATCCTGGCGGAGGTCTTGCTCGTGACGTCTCCGGCCAGTTTGCGCGCCACCTTGGCCGGCTCGCTGAGGTAGCCACCGACCGCGCAGCCCAGCGTGTCGGCGACGGTGCGTTTGACTTGATGCACCACCTCGGGCGGCAGGTCCTCGTAGGTGAGATTGCAAGCGTAGGAGCTCAACAGCTCGGTGGTGCGGTCCATATGCCCCGTTACCTCTCTTCTTCGCGTGTGCCAGTCGCCCGACGCGATCCATTCTACAGTTCGCAGATCAGCGGTCGCGCTTGAACGGCGATCAGCGAATGACGGCTTCCGCGATCCGCTCCATCTGCGCCGACATCTCCGCCTCGGTCTCGCAGTGCTCCGGACGCACCACCACCCGGTCGGCTCCCGCGTTGAGGAAGTCCTGCACCAACTGCCCGTCCGGAGCCTGGCCGTACACCGAAATCGTCAACGATTTGGGGTCGCGACCCCGCGCTTCCGCCAGTTCGTCCAGGCGCTTGCGGCTTTCTTCCACCTCGGCCGGCGTGATGCGGTTCGGCAGCCAGCCGTCCCCCCAGGTTGCCACCCGCTGAAGCACCCGGCGCGCCAGTCCGCCCAATATCACCGGCGGGTGCGGCTGCTGGATGGGCTTGGGGTTGGATTTCACCGGAGGGAAATCGTAGTACGTCCCGTGGAACTCCGCCTCGTCGTTAGTCCACAGTTCCTTCATCACCTCCACCGCTTCCCGGGTCTGCGTCCAGCGGTGGTCGAAGTCGCCCCCGAAGATCTCGGTTTCCTCGCGGTTCCACCCGGCCCCGATGCCGAACAGGAACCTGCCGCCGCTCACCCGGTCCAGCGTGGCGATCTCCTTGGCCAGCATCAACGGGTTGCGCTCCGGCACCAGCGTGATGCCCGTCCCTAGTTTGATAGCGGTGGTCGCTCCGGAAGCCCGCGCCAAAGCGATGTACGGGTCGGCGAAGTGGGCGTAGGTCCACGGAATCGGACCACCGGAGGGAAACTGGCTTTCGCTGCTCACCGGCAGGATCGGATGCTCCGCGTACCAGATCGACTCAAAGCCCAGCGATTCGGCGGTGCGGGCCATAAAGGCCGGATCCAGCGTGTAGGCCGGCAGAGGTATGGAAGTGCCAACAGACATAACGTTTCTCCCCTTTCGGTTGGTTTAGGTATCGCCGAACAATGCGTGGCGAACATGACGCTACGAGCTCATCACTTGGGAGGTTACGAGGTAGCATCATACGACCATACTTCATCCTTAACCAAGCGTAGCCGAATGGCGGCAGGCAACTCGTCATCATCAAAATGTCACAGCGCCGCATCATTTGCCATCGCTTTCAGGTCTGTCCAATCGATCCCTTGCGTGAAGATGCTGTGCCCAACGGCTCGCGCATCGTAACCACCCTCGACGGCCTCGGTAACCTCAAAAACAATCTCGTCCACTTCCCCAACTCCCTCTTTATCTGGGAATCGTTTCAGTCATCCGCCGCCACTGCTTCCCGCACACCCACAATCGCGTCGTACACCTCCGCGCCCTGTCCCACCAGGACATCCACGTCCTCAGCCAGCACATAGCCCTGCTGTACCAGCGTTTCGGCATACTCGCGCACCCGCGCCAGATATTCGTCTCGCGATGCGTACCGCTCTTCGATTGAAGGCCGCGGGTCACCGGACGCCATACGTTCCGCGCGAGTAACCGCAAACGGAATCGCTCCGCCCACCACGGTGCCGCCCGGAGATAGCACTTGCCCCGGTCCGCCGATGTCGGCATGGCGCGCGTTCCACCCCGTATAGGTGGCCAGGGGCACCGCGACGGCCGGCAGCCGTATGCCGCCCACCTCATTGCCGTCGGCATCCACCGCTGACACCAGGGAGGGATATGCGTCCCCGACACCCGGCGGAATCACCGTTGGCACGGCTCGGTCCGGCCCGAAGTCCAAGCGGCGCATGATCTTGTGATGCTCGGGAAACTCAACGCCCGGCAGTGCGCGGAATAGTTTTGCCAACTCACCGGCCTCGATGATCGTGTTATCCGCATGGTTGGGATACCCATTGCCTGGAGGCTGCTCATTATGGGTAACCCAATTGTCCAGATGCACCAGCGCCGCCCGCATCAGGGGGCGATAGTCGACGTAGTTCAGCGCCTGCGTGCCCCTGGCCCCCGTATCCGGGTTGGTATCCGAGATCGGCAGGTTGGCCGGGCCGTGCTGCGTCCCGCAGAACAGCCACGAGCGCACGTTGTCGGGCAATGCGGCGTCCTCTGTACAGTCTGCGGTGACGTGGGCCAGCGCTCCGTGTCCGCCCCAATACTCCGACGACGTGTTGGTGTAAATGACCTTGGGAGCCACGCCCCGACGGGTCACCTCGGCGAGGATGCCTTCCTCTCCGCCCGGCTCCAGGTCCAGGAAGGGAGGCAGGTTGTTCACGCTCCGGTTGGAGAGGCTCGACGGTTGCCCGAAGCGCACGTTGAACTCGCCCATCTTCCCGCCGGCCACGTTGGGCAGCATCCCCTCAAAAACAATCCGGCCTTTCTCGTCACGATTCAACCCCAGGTGGAGCATCTGTCGGAGGAAACGGCCGCTTTGGCTGCGTCCGTAGGCGTAGGCCCGACCCAGGGCGCCGGCCAGCGGATTGGCCGTGCCCGCGGCGTCCGTCTTGCCGTGACGCAACCAGGACACGATGTCCCGTGTTGCCAGCAAGCCCAGCCCGACCAACGGGGCATGGGACGTTTCGTATACCACCCGATATACCTTGCCCGCCTCGAAACCGCCGTCCATGGTAAGGTGCGCGGCGTCCGGCACCCGTCTCCCGTCCACTAGGCGGGCGAACGCCCACTTTGCGCGGGGAATCACGACTTCGGGGGCGTCCTCGTGTTCCTGCACGGTCAGCACGGAATCCCAACTCTCCAGGTGATTGGTGGGATACGGCTGGTGGTCGCGGTCCGACAGGAATTGGTTGTCGATGTTAGCCAGCGGTTGGAAAGAGACCACGATCTTGCCCGAGACCGGCGAACCGTCGGAGTTGTACGCGTTTGGCACCTTGCACCGGAACAGACCCGGCGCGTCGGGGACGTCGTGCTGCCAACCGCACCAGACCAGGCTGTAGCCCTGCCGCATCATGAAACCGTTTCCCGGATGCGGGTCGGCGTCCGGCGGCCCATCCGGTGCGCTGTTCAGGTTTTTGAGCGCCAGTTCCTTGCCCCGGTTCAGCACGTCCAGCAAGATCCTTCCGTTCCCGTGATCGTTGTCCACCGGTTTGATAATGCGAAAATCGGCCGAGAACTCCGCCAACCCGTCACCGTTTCGCGGCGCCAGCGCAATGTCCGCAATCACCGTGTTGTCTGAATGCGACGGATCCACCGCGAAGTGCGCCAACCCGTCAATCCGCTCGTATCGCCCCACGTCGCCAAATACTTGCCCCTCAGCAAAAGGCTGTCGTGTCTTGATGTCCAACTGGGTGAGAGCCATTTCAGTCCACCTCGGAAATTCGCAACGTCTTTTATCCGTTCGCTGAAATACTGGATTCACCGGATTGAAATTGGTCCCGGCGCAACCGTCCTAATCCCTCAAATCCGACAAATCCTGCTTCTGACAATCCCGTCTATCCTGTCCATCCCTGCCAACCACACTCAGAAGACCTCACTGGGATCCACATCCAGGTCTGTCGGAGGTTCGGCCCCCGTGTTGTCACGCCACCATTGCGCGAACGGCTCTTCTCCCATTTGCTCCTTCAAGCGGGCCAGGTGCGCCTTGACCTGCACCATCATGGGCAGCTGGTGGTCCGCTGCAAGTTGATAGGTCCGCGCCACCCATTCCAGGGCGTCCGGCAGGTTCCCCCGCTGCTCCTCAACCATCCCCAGTTGGCCGTAGGTACGCGCCGCCCGCAACACGTCGCGCACGTTCTCGAAGGCAATCCGCGCCTGGTCGTACCAGTGGTAGGCCTGGTCCAGATCCCCCTGTTCGTGGTGAACGACACCCAGCTGGCGCGCCTCCACGCCGACCCCTCGCAGGTCACCCATCTCCTCGCGGTACTCCATCGCGACCCGCAGCCATTCGTCCGCCTCGTCCGCGATGCCCCTGGCCTGCGCCAATGTGCCCAGGTGATGGAATTCCACGATCATCTGCTCGGTCATGCCTAGGCGGTCGCTCAAGCCCAGAGCCTGTTGGTACCAGGACTGCGCGTCCTCGAACAGGTATTCCGAGTGGTCCACGGTTCCCAGCGCATGGAAGATGTAAACTGCCGTCTCCTCGTCGCGGTTGTCTTCTACTATTTCCCGCGCCCTGTTGTACCAGCTTCGCGCCTCGTCGTACTCGAACCGCAGGTGGCACGCGGAACCCAGCGCGCGGAAGTCGTTGACCATTTCCTCGTAATCCGGCAGCCGCTGGTGGATGTCCAGCGCCCGCGAATACCACTCCTTGGCGGACCCATACTGGCGCTGGTGATGCCGAACCTGCCCGATGGCGAAACAGGCGTCCGCGATCGACTCTTGGTCCTCGCCGCCATCGATGATTTCCAGTCCGCGCTCCAGCCACTCGGAGGCCGTGTCGTATTGCCCCCTTCGCGTGGCAACCAGCCCGTTCTGGTGGTACACGGCCGCGGTGCGCGGGTCCGTTTCCCCGTCCGGTTGCTCCAGCAGGTAGTCCAGCAGTTGCCGGTTGAACAGGTCGGCGCGCTCCAGGTCCATCCGCTCCACCGATTCCATCGCGTCCGTGCCCAGCAGGTACTGCCAGAATTCGATGGCGCCGTTGCCTTCCGCTTCGCCGGCGGTGTGCCCGATGGTATCCAGCAATTGCCCGCGAAGCCGACGCAGCTCGGGGAACCGCTTCTGCATCCGGTAAACCTGCGCCAACGGCTGAAACAGCACCTGCGCGTTGTCCCACTGCCGGTACTCCAGCGCCAGGCCCAGCGCCTGCGTCAGGTTGCCCTCTTCCGCCAGCACCGCCGTGACCCCGGTGTCCTGGTTTTCATACAGGCTTTCCATGAAGTAGTCCGCAGTGTCTGCATACACCCGGACAAACTCCATTTCCAGCTGCTGAATGCCGTTGCCGGACACCTGCCGACCCAGTTTCCGCCCCAGGAACCACGGAAGCGACGCATTGATCTGGTACACGCTGGGCGAGATCGACTCCAGGAACCCGGCGGCATGCGCCGACCGCAGCATCGTCCGGCACGCCGCATAAGAGCGGCCGGTAGATTGCATCCCCCCGTCCGGCGACAGCAGGCTGCGCGACGCCCCGGCGGTGAGGTCGTCTCCGACAATCTGAGAGTACGCCCGCTCTTCCGTAATGTGCGACAGCACGTCCAGCATTATCCGGCGCTGGAACAGCGACAAGAACGGCAGGTGCGTCCGGTTGCGCCGAGACATCCGCGAGAACGAATACTCCATCGCCGCGGTCAATATCGCTCCGCGGCCAGACTCGCCACCCTCAGGCTCGCCTTCCATCAACCTCGCCATCTCGCTGACTACCGCGGCCGCAGGAACGTCTTTCACGGGCGGGATCGCGATCTGCATCGCCAGCGGGTGTCCGTCCAGCAGATCCAGCAGTTCAAAGAAGTCCGAGTCAACCCGCGTGGCGGGAACCTCTGAGCCGTGCATGATCTGCGCGGTCAGGGCCAGCCGGTCGGCGCCCGCCAGTCCATCCAACGTCAGCGAGGCGTGCGGGACCGAAACCCATTCCTCGTTTGCCCTTCTGCCCAATAGCAGCGCGCTCGTCCCCACCGGCCCGGTGGTCGCATCACCCAGGAAAGCCGCCAATTCCGGCAGCTCTTCTTCGCCCAGCAGGCCGGGAGCCCCATCGGGGAAGCCAGCCACGTTCTCCAGGTTGTCCCACACCAGCAGCGACGCGTTTCCTTGAAGGTACGCCGTCACCCATCGTCGTTGCTGCTCCGCCGGCATGTCGGCAAAGTCCAGGCCCGCAACCGCCGTTCCAATTTCGTGCACCACCCGCTCCAGCCCGGCCGGTTGCGATGTCTCAAACGCCGCGTAAAACACGCCGCCCGGGTAGGCGACCCGAGCCGGCTTCAGGAACCACCGGCACAGCGCCAGCGCCAGCTCCGTCTTCCCCACGCCGGTGTCGCCCGACAGGTGCACCACCGAGTGCGCTTTCAGAGCCCGTTCCAGTTGCCTCAACTCCGCCTGCCGACCCACCAATCCGAACTGGCCGGCCACCGGAATCTGCAGGTCCTCCGTGGGCGCTTCTTCCGGATGTATCACCGGCGGGGCCAGCGGGTCCGGTTGGTGCTGTGCGATCACCGGCGGTTGGTGGTGCCGCGACTGGTAGACCCACGGTAGATGCCAGTCCCAGAACACCCGGCGGCCGTACATCGTGGTCCGTTCCGGCGTGTCCATGAGCGTGCGCCTGACCGAGGCCACCGACTCCGCCACGGTATAGCCCTGCGTGATGCGGCGGTAGAACGCCCCCACCGCGCCTTCGCTGGCGTCCGGATGCACCGGCGCCGGGAGAACCGCCACCTGTGCGACGCCGGCCTCCGCCATCGCCATGGCTGCCTCGGCCCAGCCTGTCAGCGGCGGAAATTCCTCCTGGACCCCCGCCGTGATCAGCGCCACGCTGACGCCGCCGGACGCCAGCGTGCGGGCCAGATCGGCGGCTGCAACGGCATCAGGACTACCGTCGTCGTGCTCCAGCATGATTGCCCCATCAACGCCCAGCGTGGCTCCGTCAATGTGCGCCACGTGGTAGTGACCCGGGTTGCGCTGAACGAGGCCCTCCAGCGCGCTCATGGTTGCCGGCCTCGGATTGTCCAACGATACCTGAACGTTGAGCCCTTCCAGCGCGGCCACCGTCGCGTCCGCCAGGCTTCCTCCCGCTGCGACCGGCTCCGCCAGCAGCGGCCCGTCACTTGCCGCTTCGACCGCCAACGGATTCGTCGAGAGCATGAGCACATTCAGTGTGTCTTCCTCAACCTCCTCCGCATCCTCTTCCGGCGGCTGACTGGCGGATTGCCGCACCACTCCCACCAACCCGTTGACGAAGTATCCCAGCGATGGGTCGTTCATCAGCTCCCACGGCAGGGACATGAAACCCGCTCGGGAGGACACGATGGCCAGCGTCCCGCGTTCGTCCCGCGCCATCACCTCGTCCAACAACTCCCGCCCTTCGCCTTCCGCGCCGAACACCGATTCAAGCAGCAATCGGCCCAGGTTGCGCATGGCGAGTTCGACTGCTTCGATTTGGGCGTTCCCCCCGGCCGACCCCCGCTGAAATTCCGTGTGGTAGCGGTCCAACGCTCCGCGCTCTTCCTCCGTTAGGTCGATGCCGAAGGTCGCCGACGCCGCCTCCCGCACCTCGCCCGACGTTTCAACCAATCGCGCCTGCACCTGCCCCGTCTCGAACAGATCATGGATTTCCAAACTAGCGGCCATTTTGGAGAATTGCTCCTGTAAGTTCTGTAGAGGTTAGTTGTTTGTTTCGAGCAAGCTGGGCGCGCCGGTAAAGCATCAGGTTGCCAAGTCGGGAGACTTCAACGTACGTGCCATATAACATAACGTTAAGGTGCTGGTTCGTTCTCAGCAACGTTCCCCGTCTGGCGACAAACGAACCGGGTTTCGTAGACATCTGGCAGCCATTCAATGCTATCCCTGCCCGCGCCAGGTGAGAATAGCTACGTCAAGATGCTAATGTTGTTGGCCCGTCTAAACACGTCATCACCCGGTTCGGCCATGTTGCCACACCGTACGAACTCACTTATAACCATTGGTGCTAGTTTGAGAAAAAGTTGAAATTGTCATGGAGTTCCCGCAACCTGCTGGTTGACGACACTCAGCAGCGAGGAACCCCATGAACATTGCCGAGTTTATCACCGAGCTTTACTGCAAGATAGACGACGCCTTGCC
>DAOUIF010000029.1:0-27522 GCA_034423575.1 Dehalococcoidia bacterium
GCATCAACTGGCTCAGGCGGCTGATGCTCAAAGGAAGGCTCTGGCTCCGGGTCTGGCTGCTGCCCGAACCTTGGCCGGAACCCAAGCCCGACCTGGAAATTACCTGCCATTCGCCCCCCTGAAAACCCTTTACATACCCCTTTCAGGGTGACCTGGGTGGGTCGACGGCCCGAGTCCCATTCTTCCTTCAGCTTCCGGCGCATCTCCGGGTCGGACATCTTGGCTTTCCTGGTGGCCTTGTCGCCCAGGGTGACCTCGCGCCACATGGGAGTGTCGTCGAACAGGTTCCAGTCTTCGAAGGTAAGCTCAAATCCGCCGCGGCGAGTATTGCCCTGTCCGTAAACTCGCAGGCCACGCTCCGCGCAACTCTCCAGCCAGCGGATGCGCTCGCGGTGCTGCTCAGGGTGTACGGAATTGGGAGATACCGTCTGGTAAAGCACCGGCCGGTTCGAGACCTCGGCTACCTTTTCAAAGAACAGGCGAGCCCCTTCGCCCAAAGGCCGTCCTTCTTCACCCGTCTCCTGGTAGGCCAACTCGATGAAACCCTCGTCCCGGTCGGCCAGCACCTTGGCGAAGGTCAGCACCTCGTGCTCGGACAGCATATCGGTGATCATCGGGGTGCCATCGTAGTCACGCTGCACCGAGTTCACACCCAGCACCTGGGCTGACCAGCCGCATGCCCCGGCGTCCATGGCCTCGTGAATGAGCCGTACCATTTCCTGCAGCTCGTCCTCCGTGGGGCGGCGCGTCTTCGCCTCGTCCCAGCCCATGACCCAGGCGTACAGCGGCGTCAGCGGCACGTAGGTCAGGCAGTTCACCCCCTTGGGAGTGTTGCTGAGGCTTTCCATGAAGTCCGGGAACGTCACCCAGTTCCAGGGCATCCCTTCCTTCATGGCGTCGTAGGGAATGGCCTCGTTGCGGGTCATGCTGAGCATCGCCCGATCCTGGTCCTCCACCCGCGACGGCGCAAAGCCGAACCCGCAGTTGCCCAGGGCCACGGACGTGACGCCGTGCCAGCCCGACAGAGTGCAGTAGGGGTCCCAGAAGATCTGGGCGTCGTAGTGCGTGTGCAGATCCACGAACCCCGGCGCTACGATCAACCCTTCTGCGTCGATCACTCGGTCGGCGGTGCCGCCGTTCAACCCGCCAATCTTGACGATCCTGCCGTCTTTGATGGCTATGTCGCTGACGTACCGCGGCGTCCGCGTTCCATCAACTATCGTGCCCTTTCTGACGATGATGTCGTAATCCGCCATTAGTTCCTCCTCAATGGAATAAACACCGGAGATGTCACCACGATATTACGACGAAATCCGTTGAAATTTCGTCCCGACGCCAGTCTAAATTGCCCCCATGGTTGGTGTCAATAATGGTTATTCGCTCGAATAACACATCCCAAAAAAGGCGGAAACCTTGCAGGAGTGGCAACCGGAGGAAAATCTGGAGTCGAAACAATCTGAACGTTGAAAAATCGGCATTCACACCGATGTCATCGAGTATCGGGCTACAGTGCCTGCATCAGTGCTCAACGAAAATGTCCCGTGCCCATGCCGGAGTCTCTACGGAGACTTGACTCCCTTGACATCTTGCACATGGACAGCCCTCCAGCTTGGCCATCTAGATCGCGTCCCCTTGGGCGAGATGAAGAAACGCCGGCCTCTTGCGTCAAGTGGTCACCGTCACGAGGATTGGCGTCGTGCCATGTTGGGAATAAAGGCTCTCGCGTGTTTCGGAACCCGGCATGAACACGGAACGGAGGACCAGCCCGACGCTAGCCCTGCGAGAGCGACACGTCCACCGCGGCGAGGCCCTCCACCGCGAGGCCGTAGCCCAGCATGTCCTGCATTTGTCGCTTCAGTTGCAAGGTGAGAGCAACGCGGGTGTAGCGCAACGTCAGCGGCGGCCGTTCCGCCAACTGGCGGGCAACTTCCCAGGCCCGGGGCAGCAGTTCGTCCTTGGGGAGCACTTCAGCCACCACGCCCAGGTCCAAGGCTTCCCGTGCCGACAGGGTCCGACCGGTCAGCAAGAAGTGACGGCCCCGGTTCTGTCCCAGCACCAGGGGCCAGATCACGTGAACACCGTCGCCGGGCACCACACCGCGCGGAAAGTGGGGAGCGTCCTGGAAGGTGGCGGTCTCCGACGCCAGGACGATATCGGACATCACCGGTATCTCGGCGTGGATGGTCGCTGGACCGTTGACCGCGCCGATGACGGGCACTTCGATCTCCAGCAGGTTGGTCAATAGCCGCTTGCCCTCCCAGTAAGTCTTGTCCCAGTCCTGGGGCATTCGGCGGGTGGGGCGGTTGGGCTCGAAGTTAGCGCAATAGTCGTCGCCGGTCCCGGTGAGGATTACCACCTTGTTGTCGGGGTCTGCGCCGATGTCGGCGAATGCGTAACCCAGTTCGCGGTGCGACGCCTCACCCCAGAGCAGGCTCCCGTCCCCGGTGTGAAATCTCACCTGGAGGATCCCGTCCTCCCGTTGCAAGCTAACAGTCTCGTATTTGTTGGCATAGTCCGCCAGCACTGTCATGGCTTTCCTCCTGTTGATTCGCCTTGTGGTTTGGTTTGAACAACTCGGTCCAGGCCCAACTTTACACCAGCAGTTTGAAGACCATGATGATGGCCGGCCTTCTGACCGATGTGGCCCGACCACCGGCCAATCGCATCTCGAAACCTCACTGCAAAGGTCGTCTCTGTAGAAACAAACCAGGGTCAATGCCCCAGAGGCCGTCACGCGTACCCGGTTTGGTCTCGGTGAATGGTGATGAGGTTGTCGGGTGGGTCGGGATTGGCGAGAGAGTATTGGTAACCCAGGTTCAAGATGCCGATCTTGCCTCGGGAGCAGATCTGTCGTCGGAAAGTCGGTGACACCGTATTCCACCCAATATCAGCAGGCAGCAGGCCAGCAGCAGTCCCGCGAGTAGCGGTTGCAGCTGGTCGGTGGTGGTCACGGTGCTCCGGTTCAACCCGAAGCGTTGCTTGCCATCCCCGTGTCGCAGTGACCTGACCCCATGTCCAACCCGCCGAGCCGGATGTTCCGGTACTGCGAAAAGGCCCGAGGCAGGGCGTACATGTAGATCATGACTTGGACGCGGTGCCAGGACTGCTCGCGGCCGGTTTTGACGTCGATCACGGTGGCGTGGCCGCGGCCGTGAACCACGAGATCGGGTTGGCCGGCCAGTGTTGCGGTTTGGCCGCGCAGCCTGAATGCGTCCTGTCGCTCGACGCTAACCTCGTAACCGCTGGTGATCCACAGGTCCCGTTGCTCGCTGAGCAGCGCGGAGTGGTTCAAGAGCCACTGGGACTGATCGAAGGCGGACGGCGCCCTGTCCCAGTCTTGGCTGGACTTTCCGCAAAATTTAGAAAAAGTATAAAGGCAAGGTAAGCTGGCCTGACCCCCATATCACTAAAGGCCCGACCATGCTCACCCTGCCCGATGCCATTGTAGCCCTTCTCTTCCCCTTCGCAACTTTGTTCACCACCCCAACCTGGCGGAAAGCACAACTATTGCTGGTGGGCACGATCCTGACCCCGGGCCAGCGTACCGTAGCCGCAGCGCTGCGGGTCATGGGCCTGAGCGACGACCGGAATTACGCCCGCTACCACGAGGTGCTTAACCGAGCGGTGTGGTCGTCCCATGGGGTGGCCCGCGTCCTGCTGGTGCTGCTGCTCCAGCATCTGGACCGCGGCGACGGCCCCTTGATCTTTGGCATCGACGAAACTCTGGAACGACGTCGCGGCGCCAAGATCAGGGCGCGGGCCATCTACCGCGACCCAGTGCGTTCCAGCCGCCATCAACTGGTCAAAGCCAGCGGGTTACGCTGGATCTCCCTGATGTGGCTGGGTCATATTCCTTGGGCCGGTCGGTACTGGGCTCTGCCGGTGCTCACCGTGCTGGCGCCATCGTCCCGTTACCACCAGCAGCAAGGACGCCGGCACAAGAAGATCACCGACTGGGCCCGGCAGATGGTCATGCAACTGCGCCGCTGGCTGCCCCAGCGCAAGCTGGTGCTGGTGGGGTACAACGGCTACGCCGTACTGGACCTGCTGCGCTGCTGCCAGTCGCTCCGCGAACCCGTAACCCTCATCGCCAGACTGCGCCTGGATGCCGCCCTGTACGCGCCAGCGCCGCCGCGGCAGCCGGGTCAGAATGGCCGGCCCGCCCTGAAAGGCCCGCGGGAACCAGCGCTGAAAACACTGCTCGATCAAGCCGATATAGGCTGGGACAGCGTGTCGGTGGCTTGGTATGACGGCACCACTCGCACGGTGGAACTCACCTCTCAGACCGCGGTCTGGTACCACTCGGGCAAGCCTCCGGTCCTCATTCGCTGGGCGCTGATCCGCGATCCCCAAGGCACCTTCGACCCCCAGGCTCTGCTCTGTACCGACCCAGGGGCAGACCCAGCCCAGATACTGGAGTGGTTTGTGCTGCGCTGGCAGCTGGAGGTCACCTTTCAGGAGGTACGCACTCACTTGGGAGTGGAGACCTAGCGCCAATGGTCCGACCTGGCCATCGCCCGCACCACCCCCGCCCTGCTGGGCCTCTTCTCCTGGACCACTTTGGCCGCCCACTCGTTGCAAAAACATCATCCCATCACCCAGCGTACTGCGGCCTGGTACGACAAACCGTCGCCCACATTCGTGGATGCCATCGCCTCGGTGCGTCGCCAACTGTGGCTGGTGTCGGAGGTTTTTCAACGTCGGTCGCCGACACTGAGACGCGGGAACTCCCCATCGCTCTGTACCACCGACTTTTGGATTCCCTCACCTACGCCGCCTGAAATGCGGAAAGTCTAGCTTGGGGCAACCCTGGAGGTTATCCGAATGAGAACGATCAGACCGCGACGCGTGCATTGGGTGATTGCCGTAATTGGCGCTTTTGCAATGGCGGCGGCTTTCCTGGGTTACGGGGCGGTGAGCGCGGCGGGCGACCCGCCGGCGGCGCCGGCGAGCCTGAAGGCAGAGGGACACGACGGCTACATCGAAATCATCTTCACCCACCCGAACGAGAGCAACATCGACGGCTGGCAGGTCCAGGTGCGTGCCGGCGGAACTCCCTGGAGTGACTGGTATGACCTGCCCGACACGTCACCGGACAGCATCAACGGGTTCATTGAGAACACCGACGACGACGGCATCACCGGCTACCGCTACAACTTCCGCGCCGCCGGATCTGATTGGGGCAGCTGGACGGACGCCAGCCCGACGGTTAGTGCCGATGGGGACCACGAGTATGTCACGTTTGACGGCTTGGAAGCCGACACGCTTTACCGCTTCAAGTTGCGGGCCATGCGGGGCGCCAACGCCGGCGACGTTGGGAGGGCCAAGGGCTCCACGGAAGCAGCAGCGGAAGGCTCCCAGTAGCTGGCGGTTTCCTGGCTCGTCCGCTGACGCGGCTAGGGCAACAGGTCCCGCGTCTGTCGCCGCCTTCCTCTCGGAAGGCGGCGATGCACTCAATGTCCACGCCACGAGAAGGCGGACCGCGCCGTACGTTCGGCGAGCAGCAGATTACGGAAACCCGTCCCCGTCCTGCTCGGGATCCGAGTAGCGAGATTTTCTCAAACCCCGCACAGGAAGTGACGGCATGAGAACTTTCGGTTGCGTCCCATTCATTATCCGGCGGTCGTCGTCCGGCTTTGCCGCGCTGCTTCTCACCTCTGTCGCCATCTCGGTCATGGCCTTGGCCAGAACCGGTCCGGCGGGCGCTCAGGACGGCGCGTTGCGGGTGTCGGTTTCCGCCGACCCGCCTTCTCCTCAGGTGGGAGACACCGTGGTGTTGACGGCGGAAATTTCCGGTGCGCCATCAGGCGGGACGCCCAACTACAAGTGGGACGCCTGCATTGACGGCTTCTGCATGAATTTGAAGATGTTCGCGTCGTTGCGGCATGTGACGGCTCCTCCTTGTTAGGTAGCCGTCCCTCAGCCTGACGTCAGTTTACTGGGTGGCCGTGCGGGCGCGCCACGACTGGCTGTCGTCAATTTGCCGAGGTGCTGCGTCGTGGTCGGTGGTCAGCCGAAGGCGAGGCTACATCTCGCTCCCGGGCTGATCGGCTCGTGTCGACGTTACCGTCGACGTGAACCTGAAGCAGGGAGAGAGTCATGAAATCAGCGAAGATGATGAGGACGACCGTGTTGATGATCGCGGTCGCGGCCGTAGCGGGCGTCATGGCGGTGCTGGCCTGCGGTCCGGCGTCGCCAGCCCAACAGTCGACCAACGGCATCGAAAAGGAGAAGCCAACGAAGACACCGACTCCAACCCCGACGCTTCATCCAGATTGCGTGACGTTGCCGTTGCCGGACGGCCGCAAGGTGACGAGTTGTCCGCCGCCGGGGCCCGAAAACGTGGAAAGCAACCTCCGGCGGCACTACAACTGGCACATGGCGACGAAGGAAAGTGGAGTTCGGGGATCCGTCGCCGAGCCGGTGTACGTTGATGTCTTGATTAACACCGATAGCGTTGCGGCAATGCACGCAGTGGAGAATTTCTTGCGGGGTGGCAAGGCCGTGGGAATCATTGATCTTTATCCTGAGCCGGGTCGCTATGGTGCGGCTGGACTGGCATCGCGGGTCAGCATTGAGTCAATTCCCGAGATTGCGGTAATCGATGGCGTGGTGCGGGTTGAGAAGGAACAAGTCATGAATCCGTTGTCGTCGCTAGGGCAGCCGGCGCCCAACGCGGCGGTCCTGAAGCGGATGGGCATTTATGACTGGCATCAGGCCGGGGTGACTGGTTCAGGTGGCTTTGCACAAATAATCGGTTTTGAGGCGATTATTTGTGCAGGTTAGACCCAAAACCATCGTTTTACGCTCACTGTTCAGGTGGAACGTGAGGGTGGTCGGTGTGGTGTCGATGCCGACTGGCGTACTCGCCCCGGTGTAACCGATGAAGCGCAGGGAGGCTACCGCGACCTGACGAGTGTGAGCGTGGCGATGTGCAGCCGCTCGTCGGGTGTGGTCTGGACGAAGCCAAGGATTGCGGATTGGGCGTCGTCGAGGTGCCGGGCCCCGTCAGCGGCGGCGAAGACGGCGTTGGGGTCGTAGTCGGCCGAGTGGCGGATCTGCTGGAGGGTGACGAAAGCGTCGGTGAAGTCCTGGGCCGGCATGGAGAAATGCTGACGATTGCTCTGCAGGGCTGCTCGGGCAGTGGTGTGACCCAGGCCACGGTAGATTCTGGACCACGCGTCGGAGGTTGCTAGGTTGGTGGGAGTGCCGATCAGGGCTGTGGCGTTGCTTTCGGCCAAGGCGTGGAAGATGGCGTAGTAAGCGTTGCTGGCCGCTCGTCGGACGTGTTCGTGCGTTGGCAGCCGTCCGGTCTGCTGCGGGCTGAGGAGGTTGCGTCCCGCCTGGATGAGGTTGGCTCATTGGATGGGAGCCGGCATCGGGCCGGCGGGTGATGTCATACGTTCATCTCGCTGCGGCTGGCGTAGGATATGTTCGGGTTTTGGGAGATCTCCAGCTGTTCGAAGAGGTCGTACATGTCGCGCCGAAACCGTGTGTGGACCGCGATGTCCAGCTTGGGGTGGCCGTCCTCGAAGATGACCCTGATGTGGACGTAGTCCTCCTTGTCCGGGCCGGGCCGGTTCTCGGCCGTCACGTTGTAGATGACGAACTCAGGGGAGAGATATTTGGGCAACTCTGCGCGGATGGTGCTTACGATTTTCTGGAGCATTTCAGGGTTGGCGGTCATAGTCTTCCAGCCTCCTGCCATGGTGTTGGACTTCGATGGTATTTCCGAGATGAGAGAGGGGTCAACCTCGCGGCGTCATGGTGAAACTGCTGCGAAATCTGAGATGTTGACTGAGGATTATTGTTCAACGAGGCGGAGTGTATGACCCAAAACCCCCATTTTTGTGCAAGGCCGGTTGTTGCCGTGGCCGCCTGCTCGGCTGGCCGCGAGGTAGACGTCGGCGTGAGTGTAGGTGGCTCGGCGGCAGGCGTTGGTGTTGGTGGCACGGTCGGCGTCGGTGGCGTTGGCGTGGCGGTTGGCTCCGGTTCGGTGGTCGGGGTCGGCTCGGGGGTCGCCGTAGCCGTAGGTTCGGGAGTATCTGTCGGGGCAGTCTGAAGCGGCGGTGTTGCCGTCTTCGGCGTCTCGGTGGGCGGTTGCTCAGTCGGCGCGGCAGTTGACGCAGCCTGCGGCGCAGCGTCGTTGCCGGCCTGAGGTGGTGGCGGTGCGGGTTCCGACGTGCAGGCCGCCAGCAGGGCGGTCAGGATCAGGATGAAGGCGAGGAATGTTCTCAATTCGGTGGCTCCGGGGGATGTGTGGGGATTTCTGGCAAACGGCGGCAATTGTCCCACCAGTTCTTGGGACCGGCAATGACACCAATGCCTGCCCTTCTCGAAGCCGAGTTCCGCGGTGGTTTCCGTCAGCCGCCTACGGTGCGCTGGCGATGTCGCAGCCCAGGAACTGGCGTCCCACTTGGTGAGCGGCGGTCATCACGGAATAACTGCCCGCCGCCGGGTCGAGCACCACGTGGCCGGGGTCGGTAACGGCTTCAATCAAGCGTGCCTGAAGGTTCACAGGCTTGGGATGAACGTTCTTGACGCGTTCGACCTTTTCCGTAACGACGTCGGGAATGTCGTCGCGTTGCCAACCTGGCCCGACGCGAGTGGGCGGTTTCTGCAGGATGAGCAGGTATTCCGCGACGCGCCGGGTGCGGTAGCCCATGCCCATCCGGCCCTTGTTCCAGGTGACGAGATCCACGATCTCCAGTCCGCCATCTCCTAGCCAGGTTGCGATGCCCTTGCAAAGGTGAAATTTGTCGACCCACGGGAACAGGTGGCCGGACGGGATCAAGGCATCCGAGATACCGGCGATGAATTCGGTGATGGTCTCCTCGCTCATCTGCGGAAGCCCCGAGCGGCGTTTCCCCGGCTGACGCCTTCGTTGCCGTAGCGCATCTTGTCCAGCAGGCCGCGATACTGAGGGTCGAAGATGCACAGCGGGATCGACTCCGGTTCCAACGCCGCCAGGAGTTCCCGACCATCGCACCGGTTTCGCTGGTTGAGCGGCAGCGGCCAGTGGGCACCCTGAGTTACGGCCGACTGGGGAAATCCGGTGGTCGAGGAGATGGTCATGAGGCAACGACAAGGCCCAAAAGTTCGACCGGCATATCGGGTGCGCTCAAGCCTGCGCGGTGGTTCGGTTCCCGCACAAGGACGAGCTCCGGCCGTTTGACGGCTGGCTTTCAGAAGTCGGCGGTAGCACCGCTCTCGGGCTCTGGGGCTTCGTCAACGCGCTGTGGGCAATCGACGGCTGCAATATCACAGTACCGGCACTCCTGTGGCGATGGGACTCGCCTCGCTGGTTCGTGGGCTGAGAGCCTGCGGATGAGGGTGCCGAGGTTCTGTATGAACTTCTCGTCCACGGCCTCGGCCGGAACGCGCACCGTGTGACCTTGGTAGGTTACCTGCCCGTTGAGCTTCGTTTCCCGGTAGCTTCGCAGAGCCTTTGGAACGGCGTACAGGTAGATCATGACCTGCACGGTGTGGCTGGGGCTGTCGTGGCCGGTCTTGGCGTCGACGATGACGGCTTTGCCTTCACGGTGGGCGATGATGTCAGGCCTGCCGGCCAGCGTTGCCGTCCTGCCGCGGAGTTCAAACCGGTTCTGCGCCTCGACGTTGACGTCGTAGCCGCCAACTTCCCAGTTGGCTCGGCGCTCCTTAAGCAGCGCAGTGTGGTCGAGCAGCCACTGTGCCTGGTTGAAGTCGGACGTGACCTTCGCCCGGTCCTGGTAATGGCCCTTGAACCAGATTGCCCACTCGCAGGAGTTCTCGCCGGTGAGCAGGCGGGGCAGCCAGGTTACCCAGATGTAGGGATGTTCTCTTCGCTGCTGCATGTGACGGCTCCTCCATATTGGGTAGCCGTCGTCAGCCTGACGTAATTTTACCGGTTCGTCATGCGGCGGCGCTGCGGCTGGCTGTCATCAATTTGACGTCGTTCGGTTCATGTACCGACTGGCGTAATGGCGGGAAGCAATGTTGGTCGTCCGGAAGGCTTTAGCGCGGGAACTCGAGTCATTCGACTCAGCAACGCAAGCATCTTTTCGCGATCCGGTGGTGACACGTCAGGCCGGTGTCTCCGTGCGCTTGGTTCATGGCGCTGCCAAGCATTCGGGGAACTGACGTCAACGATGTCCCCGCGTACCGAAAAACGGCGATGGTACCGTCGCGGTGAGTTCAGTAGACGAAACGATCATCGATGGCAAATCCGTAGCTGTCCAGCGCCTGGGTGAGCAGTCCCTGCTCCGCGAAGAACTCGACGACCTCCTGGGCCACTCGCTCCGCGGTCCCGCCCATCCATGCCGATGACTTCTGCTCCTGGGGCGTGGGGAACGAGAAAGTGGCAAGCAGCCACTTGGTCGTGTCCAGGTCCGTTCCGGTGCCTTTGGCGATGGTCTCTTCGTACCAACGCTGGTCGGCTGTGTAGGGGGCGTTGGCCTGATCCGTGACTGTCATGGACTTGCGCACCAGGTCCGGATGTCCTTCAACGAACGCCTCGGGTGCCACCACCACGTCGAACACGCGGATGCCAGTGGCCTCCTGCTCGGCTGCGTTCATCAACTCGTCGCCCAGTTCCCGCATGCGCGTCAGGGGCCCGCCGAAACACAGGCCATGGCGACTTGTCCGCGCTCCAGAGCGTCGGCCGCATCCGAGCCGCCCATTTCCACCTGTTCGATCCGGAAGGAGGTGTCGATATGGCGCCGCGCCCGACGGTGAGTGTTGAACAGAGGCGTCTGCGCCGGATCACGGGGTTGATGTCCCTCGCCAGCGTCTCTAACCTCGCGTCCGTTCTAGGAACGGAAGCGCGGAGCATCCGCTGGATGCTGAACCGACTGCTCCAGGAGGGTTGGTTGTGGTCGGTGCGGCGTGGGATGACGGAGGCGCTGGCAGCAGCGGTGGTTTCTGACCCGTCGGGCGGTGGACCTGCTCTACGCCAGCGACCACGAGCATCCGGCGCGCCGGGAGAAAGCCCGAGCCGCGCTGCCGGTGGGCTACAGTGCGCCCCCGCCGGCCGACTTCTACCACGCCGTGCCGGCTACGGCCTCGACGTGTAGACGCCGTTCATCTACGCCGGCATCAACGCCAGCCAGCGCACGCTCCGGCGCAAGGAGCAACACCAGCTGTAGGGCGTGGACGCCTACCTCCACGACGAGGAGCGCTACCTGCACATTTTGTTGTGGTCGT
This sequence comes from Dehalococcoidia bacterium, assembly GCA_034423575.1. Classification (GTDB taxonomy): domain Bacteria; phylum Chloroflexota; class Dehalococcoidia; order Lucifugimonadales; family UBA3495; genus Bin87. The sequence continues at coordinate 11,185 of DAOUIF010000029.1, forward strand.
CCATGGGTCGTGGCTGTGGGATTTATTCTTCGCCGGACACCGTCCGGTATCTCCTAAATTTCCCCGCATTACGAAGGTGGGTAATTTTCGCTCCCAACGCCGGGAGAAATGCCCGCCAGCCGGGCCAGTTGGTTCCGGGAAATGTCGAGCCGGTCCAGCAACTCCCACACGGCGTTCGCGCTGAGCCACACCCGGGGCGCCACGGGGGCGGTCTTCATGCTGCTGTCTCCTCGGACGCGGGTCCTGCGGGGCAGGGTCCGCCGCGGGGCGCCTCGGGTTTCTTTCCCTACAGGGATCTAGCGGCGCAACCGCCGGCTCCGTGTTGACCGGGGAATCGTCCCCGCCAATCGTAGGCTTTGCCCCGGGAAAACCCGTCCGTACCCTTACTTGCCATGGCCAAGCAGCATCCCTAGCAGCCTGTCCGAGGATCAGTCATTTGGGGGCAATGGAAAGGTAACCGGGCCGGTGGGTTATGCTACCTGGCCAGTGGGTGATCGTGGATTGGCTATGGAGTTGCCGAACTTGAAGAGCTTGAGCAGGTTGTGGCCGGTGTAGATCGGGGACCACTCGCCCTGCACCTTCTCCAAACCCCGCAGCAGGAACTGCCGGAAGCCTCTGCCCTGCTTGATCTGGCCGAATACCGGCTCCACCGTTTCCATGCGCAACGCGTAACGCTTGCGACCACGTTTGGTCTGCAACTTGCGGCGCATACGGTCCCTGGGAGGGAGACCTTTGGGGATGCGTCCTCGGGGCGCTGGCGGCGGTCTGTGCCCGTGGCGGGTCTTTTCCGGCGCGATGAAGGGGTCTGTGCCCAGGGCATGTAAATCTGCCACCGCCTTTGCCGAGTAGTAACCGGCGTCGGCGGATACTTCACTGGGCACTGCACCGACGTTGCCGATGGCCTCTGTGATCATCACCACGGCCTGCTGCTTGTCCGATGCCTGGTTGGTGGCTCGGGCCGCCACGATCACCTGGTGTTCATGGTCCACCACCGCCTGGCAGTTGTAAGCCTGCAGGAAGTCCCGGCCGCCAGGCGCCGGCATGATCCGGGATTCGACATCGGTGAAGTTACGCTGGGCCTTGTCCTCAGGTACGCCGGAGTGCTCCTTGCCCTCAGCCTCGGCACGTTCCGCTTCCGCCCGGGCCTCGGCTTCCAGTGCCGCCAGAGCCTCCCTGATCTTCTCCCACCGACCTTCCCGAAAAGCCAACTCCTGCGGCAACTCATCACCCCGCTTGTCCCTGCCGTACCGGCGGTCTTCCTCCTCGTCCACCTCCTGGGCCCGACGCAGCAACTCATCCACTTCACCCTGCAACTGAGCTTCCTTCTCTTTCATACGCTTATAGCTCATCGCCTTGTGTTTCGACGCATTCGCCCTGACCTTGGTGCCGTCCAGCGCCACGTGGCCCAACTTTACCAGTCCCTCACGCTGGCACAGCATCAGCACCTGCAGGAACAACCCGGCCAACGCTTCCAGGTGGTCCTTCCTGAAGTCCGAGATGGTGCGGAAATCGGGCGTGTTGTTCGCCGCCAACACCCGGAAGGCGATATCCTCGTGCAGCCGGCTGGCAATGCGCCGCGACGACGGCACCCCGATGCAGTAGGCATAGAGCAACACCTTCACCATCATCCTGGGATTGTAGGGCGGACCACCCCGCCGCTCCTGCTCGTAGCGCGCCGTGATCTCGGACAGATCCAACTGGTCCACCACGTCAGAGATGAAATACGCCAGATGGCCCTCGGGCAGCCACTCCTGCAACGCCGCCGGCAGCAGCAACTGCTGGTCAGGATCGTATGGCAGGTAGGTCTTGCTCATCACCGGCTCTCCGAGATTGGACTGCCAGCATCATACCTCCTCCACCTCGCTGACCGGTTTCTCGGACAGGCTGCTAGGGAATCCGCCCAAGCGCAGTTGCGCACGTTGACCATCAACTACTTCCATGGCCACATCACGACGGGTTACAGAATTTTCTGCGGCGCCGGCATGGGTCGGGTGGCTCACGTTGCGGCGGCCCCGGTAGAAAATGATCACACCGTGTTCGTGTCGGCCGGGGACCTCTTCGGGACTCGCCTCTGACTTTCACTACCGTCCCGATTGCTAGTACCGGATCAATCTAGGAATTGCAGGGATAGAGGCGATGGAGTTTGGTGCGGGAGTCCTGGGTGCTGAAGCGCCAGTCGATGGTGGCCCTGGCGACGTTGCGCCGGGTTTCGTAGGTGTCGATGGTTCGGGCCAAGGCCACATCGTCGGCGTGGCGTCCGCGGAGACAATCTCGGGTCAAAACGCTGAACTCGATCTGCCATCCCTTCGGCAAGCTCAGGACAGGATTGAGCCAGCTGGCGTGTTTGGGGGTGTGATGAAACTCGAAGCGTTTCACGATGCGTCTGGCCTGAGCGGCGGGAAAGGTCTCGTAGAGAGCGGCCATGCGGTGGATGTTCAGAGCCTGCCCCGTACGTGATACGGGGTTGTCCAGCACCACCCGGACCACTGGGGTGTGGGGATAGGCGGTGTCCACCAGCCACTGCATCTCGTGGGCGAAGTCCGTCATGGTGCGCCGCTCGGTGATGGCCACGTGGCGCCAGCCGGCCCGGGGTTCACAGGTCAGGAAGAGGTTGCGGGTGCCACCACGCTGATACTCGTAGTCCTGACGCCGAGGGCGACCCGACTTCGGAGCAAGCTTACGGGGCGGGGACGGCCGCGAATCTCTCTCCCACCGCCCAATAGGGTCCCGAGCAGGCCGGCGTTATCTCCGCAAGCCCGCCATGCTCCTTGGCTTCCCGGTAGGTGAGGTTGAAGGCATCGAACTCAACCTCATCGCCCACGCGAGCCACAACGCTTCCGGTCCCATCGACTATCCCCACAACGCCGTCTTTGATGCTGAGCGTGAAGTCATGCGGCCAGATGATCAGCGGGGATGTTCCGGCGTACACCCGGTCTTTCACTCGAACTACGTCGTCCGCTATCTGCAGGCATTTTCCAAACAGGACCAGCTTTCCGGTGAAAAGCTCCGTTCCCTCCTCCGGCGCAAGAGATCCATCCTGTTTGGGAAAGTAGACCGCGACGTCCGGCAGGGTTTTCATCTCGTTGGCTTGCCAGATAGGTCCCGGACAATCTTCGCTGCTGCGGTCGAAAAAGCCGCCGCCGCCGGCTATCTGATCTCCGACCTGTGCCACGACGCGGCCAGCGCCGTTTCGGATTTCGACCACACCTTCGTTGACGTGGGGCGTGAACCCGGCGGGCCAGATTATCGTCGGCCAATACTCTCTGGGGGAGCTGTCTTTCAGCCGCAGGCACTGGCCGTCCAAAATGAGCTCTCCCACCCCCGCCGCCATCATCAGCGGTTGGTTCCGTGCCACTACGGTCCTTTCCCTGAAAAACACGACGTCCGGGTCTGATAGGCGCAGTTCAGTGGCCTCGGATCCGGGATCGAAGGCGGTAACTTCGTCGCCCACCAGGAAATAGGGCCCTGCACAATCCTCCGATAGTCCCCTTACCAACTTCCGCTCTGCGGCCTGCTCGAAGGGCAAGCCGGCTCGGCTGAGTTTGATGTGGTCGCCCACCTGCGCGACTGCCCGGCCAAGTTCGTCCACTATCCGCACCGTTTCTGCCTCGGTGTCCGACATGAACCCGTTGGGCCAGATAAGCAACCAGGATCCTGGGTCATTGGCGTCGTATTTGGCGGAGACTTCCGCGCGAAGACATCCTTCCCTCATGACGAGTTGCGCGGCGAAGTACTCTCCGCCTCGGTCCGTTCCCAGCGGCGCGTCATGCCGCGGGAAAACCACTGCAGAGGCTGGTCCGTTGTCTATCGGCAAAGTTTCAGGACTCGGGGATAGGTTTGTAGGCACCTGATCCTGTGCGCGGTCGTTCCAACATCCGGCCATCACGCCCATCATGATGATAACGGCGACCAGAGCGATACCTCCTGGCCAGTTACGGGCAGGCCGCCGCAAGTGCCCCGAATTGCGTCCAATTGCGTACGACGCCAGGTTTCTCGTGCCATTCATCTTGGAAACCTTCAGAGCGGCATTGTGAGACGGCCGCGCGACGGTCGGAGCGCAGTTGGTTGACGAGCTTGCGCGCGACCACTATGCCGTTCTTCGGATGCGCTGGCGCGATTATTCCACGTTTGCCAGTTCTCAGAGCCGACCTTGTGCCGTGAACCGTGCCCGATGGAATCGGGATCCGGCCGGCGCACACGGTCCGGACTTGCCGCCACTTATCGGATTGACTGTCCCTCGCCACGTAATCTGAAAATCTTACCCTACTCTTCAAGGGTAACCTGTCGATAGTGCTTTCCCATGACAACACCTCTATCAGGTGTTGTGCTTCGTTTGTGAATTTGGCGAATCCAGAAGCTTCTGGTGTAAGAGCTGGAAGCGAGAGTTGGGGCGTAACCGGGCACGCATGCCGACTGCCTCAGAGTTGCCATCAACCGGCGTGGGCAATTTACAGCCGGGGGTCAACTGGCTCGCTTTCCAGGGCCAACACCGAGAAGACGCATTCGTGGACTCGATACAACGGCTCGCGGTCCACGAACCGCTGCAGTCCCTCCAGCCCCAGCGCGAATTCCCGCAGCGCCAGTGACCGCTTGGTGGAGAGGCCGCGATTGCGCAGTCGCTCCAGGTTTTCGGCCATCGTATATTCGGGGCCGTAGATAATGCGCAGGTATTCGCTGCCCCGGCATTTCACAGCCGGCTGCACCAGGCCCCGCCGGCCAGTGGCTGTGAAGTCGGTGGGCTTCACCACCATTCCCTCCCCTCCGGCCCCAGTCAGCTCCTCCCACCAACTGATGGCGTCTTCCTCCTCTCCGGCGCCCAGGTTCACCACCCTGTGTCCGGTTGCTCTGAACAGATCAGGGTCAGATTGCCGGAGGCGCTCGGCCATACCGAGGTGCCAGAGGTGGCCCTTGTCAGAGTGGACCGATCTCTCGCTGGCCAACAGGTGGAATGGCGCAAGCTTGATGTCATCCAGCGAGGCCACCGGCCAGCAGTACCCGGAATAGGCATCGCGATAGCGTTGGACCAGAAGCAGCCTCTCGTCGACCGATGCCAGGGCGTCCCCGGTGTCGATTCCACGCGACGCCGCCTGCCGCAACAGGGTTTGCGCCGCCGACAGGCCGGCCTTTGCCGACGCCCCCACCGGGGCGTATTGCTCCACCAGCAACTCCTGGGCCTTCATGGACCACGGCATCAACTCGCAGTCCAACAGAGCCCAGTCGGTTTCCAGTTCTTCCCAGAGGCCGGATGCGTCACAGGCTGCACGTACCCGTTCCAGGAACTGCGCCTCCAGCGCGGCGTCTTCAAAGAACCTGCGTCCCGTTCGGGTGTAGCACGCGCCGGCCCTTTCGCTGGCGATGCCGAAACGCCGCTGGATGGCATCGGCGCTGCTGCCCACCACCACCACGGCGCGCGACCCCATGTGCTTCTCCTCGCACACCACTCTGGAGACGCCGTTGCTGCGGTAGTAGTCGAAAACCTCCGCCGGGTGCTCCAAGAGGCCGGGCAGCTTGCTGGTCTCGCACGGGGAGATTGTGGGTGGAAGGTACACCAGCCACCGGGGATCCAGGGCGAACCGGCTCATCACCTCCAGGGCCGCCGCAGCCTGTTCCTCCCTGACGGTGACGTTGCCCCGCAGCCGGGTCGAAACCACTCGCTTTCCGATCACGTCGTCGATATCCAGCAGATTGGTTGGCCGGGCAACGGTTGCGATAGCTTGGGATTCGTACCGGCCGTCGCCCAAGGGTCGCACCGGCTCGTAATAGACCCGCTGCGCCGGCACCGACACCAGCTCGTTCTCGGGGTAGCGCAGCGCGGTGAGCCGTCCGCCGAAGACGCAGCCGGTATCCACGTTGATGGTGCGGTTCAACCACGCCGGCTCTGCCACCGGAGTGTGTCCATAGACCATGGTGGCCTTCCCACGGTAGCCGGCGGCCCAGTCGGCGCGCACGGGCAGGCCCCATTCGTCCGTTTCGCCGGTGGTTTCTCCGTACAGGCAGAAGTCCCGGACCCGCGCGGACGCGCGCCCCTGGTACTCCTCCTTCATCCCCGCATGCGCCACCGCCAGGTTGCCGCCATCCAGCACGTAGTGGCTGATCAGGCCGTCCATGAACCGGGTGGCCGACTGCCGGAATTCGGGCGATTCCAGTTCCAACTGCGCCAGCGACTCCGCCAGCCCGTGGGATACCTGGACGTTGCGTCCCTTCAGCTTGCGGACCAGCTTGGACTCGTGGTTGCCGGCGACGCACAACGCTACGCCGTCCGCCACCATCGACATCACCAGCTTCAACACGTGGACCACGCCGGGGCCGCGGTCCACAAGGTCGCCGACGAAGACGGCCTTGCGGCCCGCCGGGTGGTACACCGAAAAGCCGCCGCCCACGCCACCATCGGCATTGGGATGAGCGATTCGGTATCCCAGGCGTTCCAGCAGCGCGACCAGTTCATCGAAACAGCCATGCACGTCTCCGATGATGTCGAAGGGGCCCGTCTCGTGCTGGCGATTGGTCCACGACGGCGTCCGCTCGATGGTGGCCGCATCCACGTCTTCGGGAGAATCGAGCACGTGCACGTATCGGAAACCCTCGCGTTTCAGCCCCCGCAGGGAACGGCGCAACTGTTGAGCCTGCTGGCGCACGACGTGATCGCCGAAGTTGCGGTCGTCCCGTTCCCGGTTGCGGGCCAGACAAACCGACTCGGGCATGTTCAGCACGATTGCCACGGGCAGACAGTCGTGCTCCCGGGCCAGTTCCACCAGCGATCTGCGGGCCTGGGGCTGCACGCTGGTGGCATCGACCACCGTGAGCCGTCCGGCGCGCAGTCGGGTGGACACGATGAAATTCAGGAGGGCAAAAGCCTCAGGAGTGGAGGACTGGTCGTTGGGGTCGTCGGCCACCATGGCGCGGCAGGCGTCGGAGGACACCACCTCGGTGGGCTTGAAGTGCCGGGCCGCGAAGGTGGACTTGCCGGCGCCGGACGGGCCGACCAGCGCCACCAGGCACAGTTCGGGTATCTCCAGCTTCATCGGGTGAACACCCCCATCTGGGTCGGCGCGCCGCGGGCAGGATGCTCGGGACCGATGCCCTGGAACCGCACCTCGTAGTCCCGTCGGCCGGCAACCCCGAAGGCCCATTCCTGAAACTGCTCCCTCGTCCACTCGAAACGGTGGTCCCGATGCCGGAACTCGCCGGGAGGCAGGTTTTCAAACAGCGCGTTGTACTCGGAGTTGGGCGTGGTTATGATCACTGAGCCCGGCTGCGCCGCGCCGAACACGACAGCCTCGAACGCCTCCAGCCGGGGCGGGTCGATATGCTCGATGACCTCCATGCCCACGGCTGCGTCATAACCCGCCAACCGGCCATCTTGATAGGTCAACGACCCGTGGAGCAGCGTGATCCGCTCCCTTTGGGCGGCGGGGAGTGTGTCCAGCCGCAGGCGTGCATGGGCCGTTTCCAGCGCGCGGTGGGAAACGTCCATGCCGGTGATGGAGCGAAACGCGGGTTCATTGAGCAACTCCCGCAGCAGGTTGCCCTCCCCGCAGCCCAGGTCCAGCACACGGGTCGCGCCAGTCTCCTGCAGCGCGGCGAGAACCGCTTGGATGCGTTGCTCCCCCAACCTGAAGGGGTTTTCGAGGCGCTCCTCGTCGTGCTGGCCCCGTTCGGCGGCGGCGGGGGCGGCCTGGCCATCGTCCGACAATCGGGCCAGCGCCTCGCGCACCAGGCCGCGCTGGCGCTTCAGGTACCGAGCGGAAATCAGTTCCTGGTGCGGATGGTCGCCCAGCCATCCCGCGCCGAACCGCAGAAGCTTGTCCACCTCGTCGTCGCCCACCCAGTAGTGCTTGGCGTCATCCAGCACGGGCAGCAGCACGTAAAGGTGCGCCAGCAGGTCGCTCAGCCTCACCATCCCTTTGATACCGACGCCGAAGCAGGGGCTGCCTCCCCACTCTGGGAAGCGCGCGTCCAGCGCGTGTTCCTGGATTTCAACAGCGTAGCCCAACGGTTCGAACAACTGGCGAATGAGTCCGGGGCCTTCTCGGGACGGCAGGGTGGGCAGTTGGGCTTCCAATGGGATGGCCTGCCGCGCCAGCTCCGGCCGTTCCCGGCTGTTGCCGGCCAGCGCGCTGTTGAACACGGAGGCAATCGCCACGCTGAGGTAGGACGATGCGACGTAGGGTCGGTCGTTGACGTACTCCTGGAGCCAGCCGGCGGAGCCGGATGCGCCGGCCTTGGGGCGGGCCAGACCCACCGGATCAATATCCAGCAGCAGCGCGGCGGTGCAGCGATCCACGTCCGCCACAGGATAGAACACGTTGGCCCTGCCGAAGGGCAGCGTGAACGACTGGAATCGCCCTGGGTTCTTGTGCAGCAGGTATCCGAGGTCCGTGGCGGGGCGATGCGTGGTCGAAATGGTCAGCAGCATAACCTCAATGGTACGGCACGCTGCAACGGGCGCACAAGGCGCGCTGGCTGCCTCACGCGTGCCCGCTTTGCGCAATCTGTCAACGATGCAACCACGACGTGAACTGGGACCGTGCCTCACGGGCAATGCGACCCCTCGATAGATCCCGGACAGCGTTCCGTTTTAGGTGGTTTTCTACATGGATTCACAGGATGGACAGGATATTTAGGTGAACTTCCCGGCACAGTTCCGTGCGCATAGGCAGGTCTATGGGTCGTCGTCAAGGGGCTTCCCCTGCCAAACCAACTGCTCGCCATTCTCAGCATCAAGGACGCCATTCAACATGGGCGGATCTTCGGGGTCGCTGCGGGCTTCGTCCAACTGCGCCTGCGTCAGGCCTTTTGCTGGAGATATATAGCCGCCGTTTATTTCACGTACGCTAAACGATGCACCAGTTAAGTTAGCGTCTACCAGGCTAGCATCAGTTAATTTAGCGTCCGCAAAGCTAACGCCAGTAAGGTTCGCATTGGGGAATCTGGCACCGCGCAAACATGCGTCATCAAGGAATGCACCAGATAGGTCTGAGCGACCAAGGTATGCTCCAGGCAATTTGGCACTCATAAGGAATGCTCCAGACAGATCCAACTCCTGAAACATGCCGTGTTGGAGGTTGGCATTTGTCAGGTCCAATCTGAAGTCTTCAGGTCCAAATTCCAGATCTATGCCTACATTACCGCGCTTGCCTATAGCGTTCATAACAGCCTGGACGTCTTCCCGCAGCCCGCGGATAAGGTCACCATTTCTATCGGTACGCCAAACCGGGCCTTCTGCTTCCCCGGCTGGGTTCCTCACGAAGGCGCAAAACAACTGCATTATCTGTATGTGGTATTGCTCCGGGTGTTCCTCGGCCAGACGCTGGAGGGCGTAGATGCCGCCCAAGCGCACCGCTAGAACCTCGCTGCCCAGCATTTCCGCCCCTTTCTGGTAGCGCTCGTTCAGCAGTCCTTGTTCCGCGGTTTCAGATTGACGCAACGCGGTTTCGGCTTGACGTTCCGCCGTAACAGCTTGGCGATGCGCCACTACGCCGCGCCATACGGCGAATACCAGTGCAACCACTCCGCCAATTACCAAACCTACGTTTCGTATCGTCGTGCTCCTGGATTCCGCAGTGACGGTAGATTGCCCCTCACTTGGCTGGGGGCGAAACCAGTCCCAACCTCCAAAGACTAGGCCCAGGATGCTCCCGAGCAGCACGACCCCCACCAACGCAAGCCAGAACGCGGTTGAGTTAGGGAGGCTTATTGTCCATTGCCAACCCCCTATCGCCAGTCGCCCAACCCACGAATTAGAGAGACGTCTTGTCAGCCGCTCAATCCACCTTTTCAGTCCCTTGATCTGCCGCCTCATCGCGCGTCCCCTGTCAACAGCAATATCGCCGCAATCCGCCGTGCGGTATCCGTGAAGTGCTGCACCTCTTCCGGACGCAGGGCACGATCCAGAACCTTGCTCTCACGGTATGACAGCCACTTTTTCAAGACTTGGTAGCCGCCCAACTGGTAGTTCCAGACGGCGGCGGGGACGTTACGCCAGTAAGCCCGCTCGTTCAGGTACACATCGAAAGTGGTCTCACCCAGCGTAGATGTCGCGTTGCCCTGGGCGGCCCGTTCGGTGAGGCTGTAATCGCGCTCAATCGCCCGCCCCTGGCCGGGCATGACGGCGTCGCCCGTTCCGAAATGGCCCCAGCCGGCGGACACGGCGAAGTCGTCGCCGGCCATGTTGCCGCCGTCCGTGGTGGCGGGCACGGCGATGGATGCGAGCTCGGGCCGCAACGTCCCGGTGGTCACACCGGCCACAGGAGTATCGGAGTCCAGCAGCGCCGCCAGCTCCCGGCCCCGGGCCGCCGTTGCTGCCAGCGCATCCAACGCGCCCTCGGCATCGCCATCAGGCCAGCCGGGCAGCGGGATGCGCGGCCACTCCATCCGCAGCGCGCCGGCGTTGGCGGCGCGGTACGCCGGGTCGTGCAGCGTGGCGACGACGTGGTGAAACAGGTCCTCAACGCCCAGGCCCAAACGGTCCAGGTACCGCTGCGCCGATAGCGACAGGTTGGGACGATGTCGCGCGGCGGCTTCATTGATGGCAAAGCCATCGTCTCGCAGCCATGCCGGGAAAAAGCTGGACAACCCGTTCCCGAAATTATCTGCGAGGACGCGGCTTACTATTCCCCGCGAGAAGGTCTCTTTCGACTCTCGCTCACGTGATTCTAACCACAAGTTCCCCTCGAAAACGTGCGGCTTGAAGTCAGCGCTTTTTTCGCCCAGGAGCCTCGTATCGCCCTCCCAATAAAGCCAGCGGGTATCGAACGGGCGGTAAGCGTAGCGGACAAAACCGTCTTCAGTCGGCCCGCCCCGTTGCAGCAGCACGTCGCGGACGGCGCGAGCATCGAACCGCGCCGTGGACCTCATCACGCCGGGATAACGGCGGGCGATCTCCTCGTGGCCCAGGCCAGCGTCGAAGTAGTCGGCCACCCGCTGCTTGAGGCGGTCGAGATCTACGTCCACCAGGAAACCGTCACGGCTGGTTTTCACCCCCGGGAACGAAGTCGGAAACAGATCGGGCAGCGATGGCCAGTCCTGCCAGCCGTCGCTCACCGCCAGGTCGGCGAAGGGCAATCCCAACGACAGCAACGGCGTGATCCCGCCGTACAGATCATCTGGCTCACCCTCCGCCGTGGCAGTCAGGTCATCGGGCTTGGACTGGCCCCAAAGATGGCGGAAGTCCACGCGCTGCGCCGCCTCATGGTCTGTCCTGCGCACCAGCGTGGCGATAGCGGTGCCGACCTGGATACCCACCGGATCTTCGGGCGTTGAGAAAATGCTGGGGTCGGGGGCGCCCTCCGGCGTCGTCTTGCCGGTCTTGAATCTGTCCCCGTTGAGGCAGTCGATGCGGATGGTGTCAAAAGCCTCCAGGTAGCGCTCGCGCATCCCGGTGAAGGACAGCCCGTCCAGCCACGAGTAGTTGGAAATGAAGCACACCACGCCCTGGCCGGTCTTCTCGGCGATGCGCCGCTCCGCCATGCGGAAGAACCGCACGTAAAGGTCGTTCAGGCCCTGGCCTTCGGGACGGCGTACTTGTCTGGTAGTCCGGTAGGCTTCGGACAGTTCCCGTTCCTCGTCTACGGCCACGCCGGCGAAGCCGTTGTAGGGCGGGTTGCCCAGGATGACCAGCACCGGCGTATCCTGCTTCACCCGCTCGGCTCTTTCCCGCTCCTGTTCCAACTCCGGGAAGGGCAGCGGCTTCTGCACCGTGGGCTCCCAGCCGGTCAGCGCGTTGGTGAGGAAGACGCCGGCCCGTTCATCTGATATGGAGTTCGGGCCGTCCTCCGACAGCGGCGCGTCCAGTTCCTGCATGGTGAGACCCACTTGCAGGTGAGCCACCACGAAGGGCGCGGGCATGATCTCGAAGCCGAAGACCCGCTGGGTGGCCGCCTCTTTCACCCGCGCGCCGGTGAGGGCGCCCAGTCCCTTGCCCTCGAGGTTGGCGGCGATGCGGCGCAGCACCTCAGCCAGGTACGCGCCGGTGCCACAGCAGGGGTCGAGCACGTACACGTTCTCGCCGGCCAGCCCGTCATCGATACCCAGGTCATCCTTGAGGGCCTTGTCCACCCGGGCCACCATGTAGCGAACGACCTCGGACGGCGTGTACCACACCCCCAACTGCTTGCGCAGTTCGGGGTCGAAAGCCTGGAGGAAGGGCTCATAGAAGTAAGGTACCGCCTCGCCTTCGCCGAACCTGGCGAAGAAGGCATCCCGGTCCACCCGATTGAGCGCGGCCGCTGTCCAGTCCAGCACCTCCACCAAGCGCAGGGGTTGCAACCGGCCCGGGTCAGAGAGCTGCTGAAACAATGCCCTCAGCACCGGCGCGCGCAGGTGCCAAACCGCTTCGTGCCAGTTGAACGCGCCGGCGGGTGTCGGAACCTGCCGAGCCCACAGTACCCAGGCGGAAAACACGCCGTAGAAGAGGGTCTGCACCAGGGTCGAGCGGAAGAATGCCGCTCCCCGGTCACCCTCGAAGCGCACGCCCAACGATCCCTCCAGCGCCTCTCGCAACGCCGTGAGCGCCGCCGCATCCCCAGCCATCTCCACCCGCGCCAGCCCGTCCCGGGCGTAGGACGCCAACAACCAAGCCACGTCCCTGGGTTCCGTCAACGTGGCGGAGTGGGACAGCACGCGAGTGAGGTACTCAACCAGGCCCGCGCCGACCTCGTTGGCAAAGGCCCGCGGCCGCGCCAGCTTTGCGTCAAACTCCGCAGCAGAGCCCGCCAGTCGGAAGGATTCGAGGCGCGCCGGATCGCCGGCGGGATCCTCACCAACCAGCACGAAGTCGCGGAGGTTGGTGGCCAGCACCTGCCGGTAGCCTTGCCAGTAGCCGGTCACCTGGTCGCTGGCGGCGGTCAGCCAGGCGTCGTCCGCGACGGGCTTCACCTCGATGACGCCACGTTCCGGCTTCTGGCCTGACTTCGGCTTGCCCCGTTGCACCTGCCGGGTGGTGTACAGGCCGAAGTCGGGGTGACCGGCGCCCTGATTGGCCAAGTCCTGCACGCAGAACACCTTGGGCCTCAGCGCGCCGCCCACCGCGTTCAGCAAGTTGGCCAGCGGCACGTACAATGAACGCTCATCGGTGGCGCCGCCGGAACTACGGACCAAACGCAGGTCAGCGAAGTACGCCTCAACGGCCTGTTTCAGTTTCCTATCCGGCATATCTCTCCGGTTATCCAACAGGTCTGCTCGGAGACCCTCCTCCATCGGGTAGATGCCATCCAATGGCCACAATACGAAAGATTGTCTGAATCCAGGGCTTCCACCACCAGGTCGAGGTGCAGATCTGCGAGCCGCTAATTTCGGCAGCGGTCTGCGGTTTCCATCTATCCCGTCCCTTGGGACCAAACTTAACGTCCTTCTGGCGTGGCGTCCACATCCCGCATCGTCCATTTCATCGGCATCAGGTCCTCGCCAGCCCGTTCCCTGACCCTTCATCCCTCGTCCGACTACCGCCGACGTTTCCCTTCGGTGGATTCGAGCTTGGGCGCCAGTGTTTTTCAGCGGGACCGTGGACCCGGCAAATTCGCCTCATCAACTGTGAACGGTTGCCTGCTTCGGCTTTTTGTTGACATTCGACTTGGCGAATCCTAATATGCTGTAAATCGGCGCCTGGCTCAGTGTTCTGGGCTCGATAAACGGAGAGGCGGTAATGCCCCATCAAGAAGACATTCGATTGATGGCCCATCTAATGAGAAGGGCAGGCTTCGGTGATACCCGTGAGGAACTGGAGGAGCGTGTCTCCAAAGGCTACGAAGCCGTGGTCGAGGAGCTTCTGCATCCAGAGCGGCAGCCGGCCATAGACGACGAACTGCTGTACCGGGTGTTCCCGGGTTATGAGGGGGCCGGGGCGCTGCCAATAAATCAGGCCAATTGGGTGTTCCGGATGATCAACACCCAACGCCCGCTGGAAGAGAAGATGGCCCTCTTCTGGCATCAGTTGTTCGCCACCGGCAATTCCAAGGTGGACAACCCACTGGAGATGACTCGCCAGATTGCCATCTTCCGTGAACACGGATTGGGTACTTACCGCGACCTCCTGGTAGAGGTTGCAAAGTCGCCGGCCATGATCTTCTGGTTGGACAACCAGGGAAACCGTGACGGCGCCATAAATGAAAACTGGGGGCGGGAGCTGTTGGAGCTTTTCTCCCTCGGAGTTGGAAACTATTCAGAGGACGATATCAGGGAAGCAGCCAGGGCCTTTACCGGATGGACGATTGCCCCAAAGATTCCCCGTAATCCTTACGGTCGTTTCCACTGGCTATTCGACTACAAAGTTGAGGACCACGACGATCGGGAGAAGACCTTCCTGGGGCATACCGGGAACTTCAATGGCGAAGACATCGTGGACATTATTGCGGATCAACCGGCTACGGCCCGGTTCCTGGCCCGTCACCTCTACAGATTCTTCGTCGCCGACGAGCCCCATGTCGCCAGTTGGAACGTTACACCACCAGTTGACCCTGAAGCCATCGAGTTGTTGGCGGATGCCTACAATGAATCCCGTGGCGACATCCGGTCTATTTTACGAGCGCTGTTCAACTCAGAGTTCTTCAAGAATGCCCGCTTCGCCCGGGTGAAGAGCCCGGCTGAATTGATCGTTGGCACTGTGCGTATGGCGGGCAACCATAACGGCTTCAAGCCAGGACTCAACAATCTGGCGTTGGAGTGCGGGTGGCAGGGACAGGCGCTGCTCAATCCTCCCAGCGTGGAGGGTTGGCACACAGGCTCAGAATGGATCGACCCCGGCGTTTTGATGCGCCGGGTGAACTTTGCCGCGAGGATATTTGGGGACGTCTCACTACCCGGCGTGCAAGCTATCGTCAAACGGGTGTTGGTGAATGTGCACGTGCACGGGGATCATTCCCCCCAGGCGATAGTGGAAGCTTGTCTCGATGCGATGGGACCGTTGGAAGTCAGTAGGGCGACCCACTCTGAATTGATTGCCCATGCCGAAAAATGTGGCGATCTAGCCTGGAGCACCCACGAAGAATTCAGGGATACCATGCGCAATGTGAGCAAGATCTTGACCCTGATTGCCGCCTCGCGAGAATATCAGTTTGCCTAAGCAAGGGCATACGACTGATGTAGAAGGATATTAAAATGGCATCAACCCATAAAGACCCCGTGCTGGTCGTACTGGAGCTAACTGGGGCCAACGACTATC
Organism: Dehalococcoidia bacterium; assembly: GCA_034423575.1. Lineage (GTDB taxonomy): Bacteria > Chloroflexota > Dehalococcoidia > Lucifugimonadales > UBA3495 > Bin87. The sequence goes on from DAOUIF010000029.1 coordinate 26,342, forward strand.
TCAATACGATTGTTCCCTATAGCAATCCCCTGTATTGGGATAACCGGCCCAAGGTCCATATCCCTGAAGACCAATTGCTGCCCATAAATGACCAACTGGCATTCCGGGGCGGTATGGAGCCGTTGAAAGAAATCTACGACCAGGGCAACATGGCAATCATTCACGGGATCGGATTTGAAAATTCACCCCGTTCGCACTTTCGCGCCATGGACATCTGGCATACCTGCGAGCCGGATTCCATCGGGATTGACGGGTGGCTCGCCAAGGTCGTCCGGGACTTGGATCCTGCAGGCGAGAACGTGCTGAAGGGAGTTAACTTGGGCCAGGGCCTGCCTCGGGCGCTGGCCATGAAGGGGGTTCCGGTTACTTCTGTCAACCACCTTCCTTCATACGGTGTACTCTCATCAAATCCGGGAATCGCCTCCGAGCAAGATCGGATCCAGTTGTTGGAGACCTTTGCCCGCATGTACGCCCCCACCATCGGCACCGGGCCGACCATGGAATATCTGGGACAGGCAGGACTGGATGCGTTGCGAGGAGCCGACATCATCCGGGTTGCTCCCGAAACCTACTCTTCAAACGTAGAGTACGCCAATAATGCCATCGCGAGGCGCTTCAGAGACGTGGCCCAGGTGCACCTGGCCGGGCTGGGCACCCAAGTCTTTTACACCTCCCACGGGCCCTTCGACACCCACTATGACCAGCTGGGACCACATGAAAAACTTTGGACGGAAATTTCCGTTGCCATACGCGACTTCTTCGACGACCTGCGTGAGCACGACGCCTCAAACGAGGTGGTTGTTATGTTGTTCAGCGAGTTTGGGCGCCGCGTCCGCGATAATGGCACTGGTACCGACCACGGAGCGGCTGGGGTGGCGTTCGCCATTGGCGACCGGGTGAATGGTGGAATGTACGGGACCTATCCCTCGCTGAAACCGGAGGATCTCACTCAGGGAGACCTGGCGCCCAACTATGATTTCCGTGGCTTCTACTCCACTTTGGCGGAAAAGTGGCTGGGACTCGACCCGGTACCTATCGTCGGTGGACACTTCGAGCAAATGTCCTTCGTGTAGCTTTCGGACCCCAAAATAGTTCGCGGGAGAGGGGATATGCTGACCACCGTCGCCGCCGGCCGGGTGTATGACTACAGCTACTGCATAGGCATGTACAGTCAGGACGGC
>DAOUIF010000030.1:0-110051 GCA_034423575.1 Dehalococcoidia bacterium
GTGGTGGGGTAGGCTGGGATGGCAGGAGCTAGGGCGCGGCTGACCGTCGGCGTGGCCTGACCCGCACCGCGCTGCCGTCGACGCCTATTTCCGCCTCCGCCTTCCTGCGGCGGTCGGCGGCGCGCCGCTCCCGCGTCCACGATTTGCGCGTGAACTGGCGACCCAGGCCGCGCTCGATCTCGCGCCACTTCCGGTCTTCGTCCGGCGTGATGAACGTGATCGCCTCGCCGGCGCGACCCATGCGGCCGGTGCGGCCCACGCGGTGCGTGAACAGCTGCTCCGAGTCGGGGAGGTCGAAATTGATGACCTGCGCGATGCCCTCAACGTCCAGGCCACGCGCGGCCACGTTGGTGGCGACCAGGATCGGCGCGACCCCCGAGCGGAAATCGCTCATCACGCGCTCGCGGGCGACCTGGCTGAGATTGCCCTGCAGCGCGCCCACCGGGTAGCCCAGCCCATCCAATCGTCCGGCCAGTCTCTTGACACCGTGCTTGGTCTTTCCAAACACCAGGACCGGGGCGCCGTCGCGGCGGTCCAGCAGCGTGCGCAGCGCATCCATCTTGTCGGTCTTCTGGATGCTGTAAACCAGATGCTCCACGGTGGGCAGCGCTTCAAGATCGGCGTCCACAGCCACCGTGACCGGATCGTGGAGGTGTTTCCGGGCGGTCTTCGCCACCCAGTCGGGCACGGTGGCCGAGAACAGCGCCGTCTGCCGCTGCGTCGGAGTCTGGCTCAAAATGGCGTCGACGTCGCGGGCGAAACCTCTATCAAGCATCTCGTCGGCTTCGTCCAGCACCAGGAACCGCACCGATCGCAGTTTCAGACTGCCCTGGCGGACGTGATCCAACGTCCGGCCCGGCGTGCCGATGATGATCTGCGCACCCCTCTGCAACGCCTTGTGGTCCTTCCCCACCGATCTCCCGCCGTACAGCAGGGTGACGTGCAGACCCTGGGGGCCGGCGAGATCCTCCACGACGCCGCCCACCTGGATGGCCAGCTCGCGGGTGGGCACCAGGACCAATGCCTGTACCTGCCTGGCGGTGGCGTCGCACTGCTCTACCAGGGGAATGGCAAACGCCAGGGTTTTGCCGGAGCCGGTGCGCGCCTGGCCGATCAGATCCAGGCCTTCCAGCAGAGGAGGTATCGACTGTTCCTGGATTGGCGTGGGGTCGGAGATGTTCATGCGCGCCACGGCCGTTCGGGTCGCGCGATTCAGCACCATGCCGGCGAAGACGGTTTCCCATGCCGGGGAGTCGGACTGGCTGCCATCGGCGGAGCCCGCCGGAGAGTCCGGTTTGCGCGTTACCGCAGAACGGGAGGAAACGACGCCGTTGCGCCGCAGGTACAGGCAGGATGAACAATAAACAGGCCGACCCTCTGTCGGCCTGAAGGGAACGGTGGTTTCGTCTCCGCAGTCTGCGCAAATGGCGGGGTGCCGCTGCGGTCGGTTGATCTGTGGGCTGTTGGTATGTTTGCGATTCCTGGAGCGTGTATCAGTCTGACGGGGTTGAGATGACATAGAGGGAAAGAACTCCTTGGTCTATAGAGGAAGAGGATGCGGCGCGCGCCGCGCCGAGCAATACCGTGCATTATGATGAGGTTCGTCGCTGCAAAAACCATCAATGCAATTTATTGACACCCATACATTGTAACAGCCTCCCGCACCGGTCGATGCCGGGCTTGCTCGCGTCCCATGGGGTGAGGCACCGCGTCAATCGGCGGGAATTCGAGGAACGCGCCCGGGACGCTTGCCCGCGAGATCGCTGCTGGCAGTCCGGGAACCGGGGCCGTATACTGGCCCCACATTTACATACTGCCGATCCGGATGCGCGATATCGACCGCTCCCGAGCAGCAGATAAAGAAGGAACGGCTATCACCAACCAGACAGTGAGCCCGCCGAACCGCGAGCCGGCAGGCGACCGGGAACTCGCAGACCCCACGACGGGTATTTCAATAGAACGGCAGCGCAACGAAGAATATTTCAAACTGCGGCGTTTGATACTGGAGCATGGGCTCCTGGATCGCCAGTACTCATCTTACGCAATCAAGCTAGCCAGCGCTTTCGCGCTTCTTCTCTCCAGCATAGCGATACTGGTCGTTTTCGACAGCCTGTGGGTGCAGATGGCGAATGCGGCCCTGATGGCCGTCGCGTTCGCGCAGTTCGCCTTCCTGGGGCATGACTCCGGACACCGGCAGGTCTTCCGGTCGGTGAAGCGGAACGACATGCTCATGATGCTGTGCGCGCTGGTCACGGGCCTGGCGCCCAGCTGGTGGCAGGACAAGCACATCAAGCACCACGTCAGCCCCAACCAGATCGGGCATGACGGTGATATCGATATTTCGGTTTTCGCTTTCACCCGCGGGCAAGCGCTGGAATCCGGGGGAATGGCGCGGTTCTTCATCCGCCATCAGGCTTGCTGGTTCTATCCGATGCTTCTGCTCACGTCTTACAGTTTGCTGTTCGCCGGCGTTGCCTTCCTGGTGCGGCGGCAAGGGGTGAAGTATCCGGTCCTGGAACCCATTGTCGTGGCAACCGCAGTGGGAGCCTATCTCGCGTTGGTTTTCACTGTCCTGCCCTTCTGGCACGGGGTCCTTTTCATCGTCGTCCATCGGGCTCTGATCGGGCTGCACCTGGGCTCGGTTTTTGCTCCCAATCACAAGGGAATGCTGATCCTGACGTCGGATACCAGGCTCGATCACCTGCGGCAGCAGGTGCTGACGTCCCGGAACGTCATTCCCAACCCGGTTGTCGATTACATATACGGCGGGTTGAACTATCAGATTGAGCATCACCTCTTTCCCAACATGCCCCGCAACCGGCTGAAGGATTCCCGGCCCGTCATCCGTGCTTTCTGCGTCGAGCACGGGGTGCCCTATCATGAGACAGGTTTCTGGCGGTCCAACCAGGAGATACTGAGCTACCTGCACGCGGTGAGCGCTCCGCTGCGTCAAAACCGGCGCAAGCCAAAGAGCAGCCTGGATCGCCTGGCCGGCGGTCCTGCTGTGCCGGAGCAGCGCCCCAGATATGCCCTCTTCTGAGAGAGGGCGTCCTGCAGGCAAGGTGTTCCGCGGAATTGCTAGCGGAGGGACGCCAGCCAGTCGGCGATGGCCTGGCCGATCTCGGCGGGGGAGTCTTCCTGGATGAAGTGGTAGCCGGGGACCGTCACCTCGCGCTGGTTGGGCCAGGCGCGGCAGAACTCGCGCTGGGCTCCGATGAGGATGGTGCCCGGGTCGGCGTTGATGAACAGCTTGGGGACGTCGCTGGCGGACAGCCACCGGGAGTAGGCGTCGACGATCTCCACAACGTCGGCCGGCTCGCCGTCTAAGGGAATCTGGCGGGGCCAGGTCAGGGTCGGGCGGCGGGACTCTCCCGGCTCCATGTAGGGTCTCCGGTACACCGCCATTTCGTCTTCGGTCAGGCCGCGCATCACGCTGGCCGGCAGGATGCGCTCGACGAACACGTTCCGCTCCAGGATGATCTGCTCGCCGTCCGGTGAGCGCATGGACTGGAACAACTGGCGGGAACGCTCGGGCCACTCCTCCCACGTCAGCGGCCGGACGATGGCCTCCATGTAGACGATGCCCTTGACCCGCTCGGGGTGCCGGTGGGCCCAGTGGAAGGCCAGGGCCGAGCCCCAGTCGTGGGCGACCAGGGTGACGTTCTCGGTCAACTCCAGGGCGTCGAACCAAGCGTCGAGTTGGCGGGCGTGGTCGACGAAGCGGTAGGTCCCGCCGGGGGCGCGGTCCGACTTGCCCATGCCCAGCAGGTCGGGGGCCAGGCAGCGGGCCATGCCGGCCACGTGGGGGATGACGTTGCGCCACAGGTAGGACGAGGTGGGGTTGCCGTGCAGGAACACGACCGGGTCGCCCTGGCCGATGTCCACGGTTGACAGCTCCACGTCCAGGGCGGGCACGCTGCGTCGCGGATGGGGGTCGGCGGCGGAGATTTGCTGGTCAGCCATCGAATGGGCTCCTCATGATCGTCTGATGTGTTCATGGTATCAGGCGGTCACGCTGGTTCGGTGATCCGACGAGCGCACCGCCGGCCGGAACGAAACGCGCGCCACTTTGCATAATGGTTACGATATTCGTTGCCAAATTGACATGAAAATAATGCGGACTTACACTGCGGCCACTTCGATATGCTCTTGTCGTCAGGAAGGACACGGGCATTTGCACAACGCCGCTATTGGGAGGTGACCCTATGCCAGAATTCGACCTGGTAATTCGTGGTGGAACCGTAATCGACGGCACCGGCCTGCCCCGCGTCCGCGCCGACGTGGGCATCAAGGACGGGCGGGTGGCCATGATCAGCGGGCGCATCAACTCGGCGGGCGCCAAGGAGCTGGACGCCAGCGGGTGCATCGTGGCGCCGGGCGCGGTGGACCTGCACACCCACTACGATGCGCAATTGAACTGGGACCCCTACGCGTCGCTGTCGGGATGGTTCGGGGTGACCTCACTGACCGTGGGACAGTGTGGCTTCGGCTTCGCGCCGACGCGGCCCGAGGACCGGGACCTCAACATGCGCATGATGAACCGCATCGAGGCGATACCGCTGGAGTCGATGCGGCTGGGGATGCGCTGGGACTGGGAGACGTTCCCCGAATACATGGACAGCCTGGACCGCCAGGGTCTGGGCGTGAACGTCGGCGCGCTGGTGCCGTTCTCCCCGCTGCGGGGCTACGTGCTGGGCATGATACCGGCGCGGGAGCGCACCTCCGTGACCGAAGCCGAGTTGAACCAGATGAAGCAGATCCTGTACGACTCCATGAAAGCGGGGGCGTTCGGGATTTCCGCCGACAAGAACCTGGAAGACCGACCCGAGGACGGCAGCTGGCTACCCAGCCACGTCGCGTCGCCCGAGGAGTTCTACGCGCTGTCCCAGGTCATGAGCGAGTTCGGCGTAGGCCACCTGGGCTGGACCATAGGCATTTCGGACGACCGCCCCGGTCAGCGGGAGATGCTGGCGGAGATGGTCCGCATGAGCGGACGCCCGCTGCACGTCGCGCTGGGCGATGAGGAAGGCTACGACTGGCTGGAAGAGGTCCGCAAAGAGGGGCTCCCCGTGCTGGCGCAGCAGGGCTCGGTGCCCACCATCGCCGAGTTCAAGCTCTCCGAGTACAACCTGTTCGACTACATGCCCAACTGGGTGCAGCCGCTGGTGGGCTCCAAGGAGGAGCGCATCGCCAAGCTGTCCGAGGACGGCATCCGGTCCGGCATGAAGCGGGACGTGATCGAGCGGCCCCATGCCCGCACCGACTGGACGCAGGTGCAGGTGGTCGAGGTTGCGCTGGAGCGGAACCTCAAGTACGAGGGCCTGTCCATCGCTGACATCGCCGCCGCTGAGGGCAAGCACCCGCTGGACGTCTTCCTGGACATCGCGCTGGACGAGGACCTCGAGACCGAGTTCGCCCATCCGGCCGGCGGGCAGGGTGACGACGCCCGCGCCGAGCGGCTGACCAACCCCTTCGTCCACATCTCGGTGTCGGACGGCGGCGCGCACACCCGGTTCCTGGTCAACAGCGTGTGGCCGGTGTACTTCCTGGGTCACTGGATCCGCGACAACGAGCTGATGACCCTGGAACAGGCCCACCAGAAGATGAGCGCGCTACCGGCGGCGTTCTCCGACATGAAGGGTCGCGGCACGCTGCGCGTCGGCGACTATGCGGACGTCATGATCTACAACATGGATGAGCTGGGACTGCTGTACGACAAGCCGCAGTTCGAGACCGACTTCCCCGGCGGCGAGAAGCGGCTGGTGCAGAAGCCCACGGGCATCCGCTACATCCTGGTCAACGGGGTGGTGACCTTCGTTGAAAACGAGTGCACCAACGCGCTGCCCGGCAAGCTGCTGCGCAGCTACGACATGGTCGGGTAATCCCGTCCGGATCGTCAACGCGCAAGCGATCGGCCCCGGAGCGCAATGCTCCGGGGCCGTATTCATTCCCGTAGCCTAACAGCGTTTTGGAGCAGGCTACTCGTCGGGAACCAACGCCACCAGTTTGCCCTCCTGCTGGGTGACCAGGAACGCCTTCATGCGGAAGTCGGGGCGGTTGACGCAGGTGCCCTCGCCCTTCTCGTACTGCCAGCCGTGGCCGTCGCAGACGAACACCTCGTCGCCTTCGTCCTCGATCTCGCCGCCCTGGTGGGGACACATGGTGGACAGCAGCTTGTAGCCGTCGCGGCCACGCACCAGGAAATACCGAGCGTCGCCCACCTTCACGGGCGTCGGGAGGTCAGTGAAGGCAGACTCCTCTCCCAGCTCGACCCTCACCTTCCTGGAGCGGGCGGAGCCGCTGACCTGCCTCATGGTAACGGTGCCTCGGCGACGTTCGGTAGTCATGGCGGCCTCCTCGCGGTGGTGGTCAAACCCGTTGCAGTTTACCGGCCGGAGTATAGCAAAACCGCGCCGGTTTTGGCCCGGCGGTAGCCCCGCCGTCGCTGCGATGCTACACTGGCGCAAATCACGATACGAAAAGCGTAGGAGGTAGTTATGGTTGACCTCGGAACTGCGACAAGTCTGGAACTGAGCATGGGCACGCCGGCCGTCAAATCGGTAGGGGCGCTGGCCTTCGGGCCAGAGGGCGTGCTGTTCGTTGCCGACAACGTGGGCGCGTCCATTTTCGCCATCGACGTCGGCGACACCGGCAGCGGCGAGCCCCAGGATGTTAATCTCGACAACTTCGACGCGTCCCTGGCGTCGTACCTGGGCTGTTCCCGGGAGGACGTCACCATACGCGACATCGTGGCGCACCCAACGTCGGGCAACGTGTACTGTTCGGTCATGCGAGGCAGCGGCGACGATGCCATCGCGGTGATCGTCAGGGTGTCCGGCGACGGTTCCATCAGCGATGTGTCGCTGGAGGACGTGGCGTTTTCCCAGTACGACATCACCGACGCCGCCGACGCGGACGACCCGCGCCTGGTCACGCGCATGCAACTGCGCACCGTGACGGTAACTGACATGTCCTACGTCGACGGCCTGCTGTTGGTGGCGGGAACTTCCAACGAGGAGTTCACCTCCACCCTGCGGCGGATCCCCTTCCCATTTGACGGCGAGGCCAAGTCCAACTCGCTGGAGATATTCCATGTGTCCCATGGCGTGTACGAAACGGCCGCGCCCATCCGCGCCTTCGTGCCCTACCAGGACAACACCAGCATCCTTGCCAGCTACACCTGCACGCCGGTTGTGCAGTTCACCCTGGCCGATTTCGACACCGAAAAGCACGTCATGGGCAAGACGGTGGCCGAGCTGGGCTCCCACAACCATCCCATCGACCTGATCTCGTACGAGCACGACGGCGGCGAGTACCTGCTGGTGTGCAACGACCGGCATCCCCTGTTCAAGATTGCCTGCAAGGATATCGACGTGCAGGGTCCGCTCACCGTGCCGGATGACTCGCTGGACGCCTCGCCGGCCGACCCGGTCACTCCGGGCGTGGGCGTGCCGCGCCAGTTGCTGCCCCATCCCGGCGTCAAGCGCATGGCGAACCTGAACGGCGACGGCGTGCTGATGCTCCAGCAGGATGAGGACGGGCACTCCCACCTGCGCACCTACGCTACCGCGACGCTGTGACCTACGGCCGTGATCTGCAACTGGAGTGGGCGCAGCACGAGGGACGCGACTGCCTGAAGATCAGCGGCTGGACTGAGGCCGAGCTTCGCGAGTTGAGCGGGCTGGACGCCGGGGCATTGTCCCGGCGTCTGGCCGTTTATCCCAGCGAGGCATTGCCCGCAGGAGTCAAGCCGGCGGTACCACCTGTCGCTGGCCGTTTCTTGGCTCAGGATAGCGCAATATGGTTCGTGCCTCGCTTTCCCTTCTCCGGCGGGGTGAGCTATTCCCTGCTGGTCGAGTCCGCCGCCGTTGACGCCGCAGAGATCTGGGAGATCCGGAGGCCATCTCCGGAGAAATCTCCCACCACCGAGGTCGTGGCAATCTACCCAACTGCCGCTGAGCTTCCGGTGAACCTGCTGCGGGTGTACGTGCACTTCTCCGCTCCGATCAGCGAGGGCTGGGCAGCCCGCGCAATACGGGTCACCCGCGCGGACACCGGCGAAACGCTGGGTGACGTCTTCCTCCCGCCAGAGCCGGAGCTGTGGGATTCCGAGCGAAAACGCCTCACCATGCTGCTGGACCCGGGCCGCATCAAACGTGGCCTCGTGCCCAACCTGGAGTTCGGCTACCCGCTGGTGGAGGGCACGACGGTCCGCATCGCCGTCGACCCGGCCTTCCGTGACGCCGCGGGCCAGCCGCTCCTCGCGGGAGCGGAACGCAGCTACAGCATCGGCCCCGCGTTGCGGGCTCGCATTGATCCGACCGTCTGGCGATTGATTGCTCCGGCCGCCGGCTCCAGAGCGCCGCTGCTGGTCGAATTCGACCGCCCGCTTGACCACGGGCTGCTGCAACACACCCTGTCGGTTCGGGACGAGGCCGACCGGAAGGTGGGCGGCGTGGGCGAAGTCGGCGAGGGTGAGCGCAGTTGGCGCTTCACGCCGGACGTTCCGTGGCAGGCCAGCGCATACCAACTGGTCGTCGAACCCCGCCTGGAGGATGTGGCCGGAAACTCGCCGGCCCGCGTCTTCGACCGGGACGTGACAAAGGCGGAAGACGCGCCGGGGCAACGGGAGGCGGTGACGGTTGGGTTCACGTGCGCTAGCGCCTAGCGGAGACGGTGAGGGTCAACCTGCTGGTGTGCATTGTTTGGGGGATGTGCACTGCTCAGTAGCGCAAAATCAAGCGCGTCACCCTGATCTAGCACGTCTCTGAACTCTACCGAGCCGGTTGGATCCAGATATTCAGACCCACCGAGCCCGCGCTAAGTGAAATCGTAGCCAGTGCGATGCTGGTTGCAAACGCGTGACGCTTAAACCAAGTCCACCTTGGGTGCTTGAGAGCGTTGAGGTAGTCAAGTCCATCGACAGATAAACATTGCGGCGGCTTGAATCTGGAATCACGAGGTTGCTGTATGACCTTGCCACTCTCCACGAGCATGATCCCAGACGTTATGTACTCTTCAGCAGAGTAACCCGACCGCTCGAAACGGAGTTTGGCTTTGTCATTATTGTAAAGCGATAATTCGCCTGACCATATCCAACCGCCGTTGTCGTCTATGTTTTCCAGCACGTGGCGCAAAAGCTTTTTGTTCATCATTTCTCCAGAAATCCCTAGTGCTACCTCTGTGTTCGCTGCCCACAGCCCCACTGGCAGGCTCCAACAATCCTAAAATCTATAGGTCTCCCTGAGACCATACGTCGCGTTGGGGTCGTCGCAGGGCCTTTACACCTAACCGTTCGGGCTACATCGTGACAAATTTGGAATTTCGCCGTGCTGGCGAAGGCCACGAACGCCTTGGCGGCGTCTCCATAAATCGTACCGCAAGCCGGGGAGCCAGTTCCGTGTAACAACTTTGTAACATTTCCGTCATTAGTACGTAACACCGGAAATCTAGACTCTATCTTTAGATTTTTGCGCCGACGTGTGCGTCCCACCATAGCCGTTGACGGTACGGCCATCCGCTTTCGGGCGGGCCGCAACGGAGTCCCAACCACAAGCATGCGCCGGTCGCCAATGATGGGGAGATAGGGAAATGGAATTCACCGAGTTTGAAGTATTCTCTTTTCTGATATCAGCTGCTCTGGTGTTCCTGATGGTGCCCGGTCTTGCGCTGTTCTACGGTGGGCTGGTACGCCACAAGAACGTGATCGGCACCATGATGCACTCCATCACCGCGATCGGAGTGGTCAGCGTACTGTGGGTCCTCTGGGGCTACAGTCTGGCCTTCAGCACCAGCGTGGGCGGCTTGGGCTTCGTGGGCGACCTGGGCAAGTTCGGCATGGTGGGCGTCGGGCTGGACGAACAGGCCTTCATGATCTTCCAGGGCATGTTCGCCATCATCACCGTGGCCCTCATCGCCGGCGGCTTCGCCGAGCGCTTCAAGTTCCAGTCCTACATCATCTTCGCCGCCCTGTGGGTGACCATCGTCTATGCCCCGCTGTGCCACTGGGTCTGGGGCGGCGGCTGGCTCGGCAAACTGGGCAGTGTGCTGGGAATGAGCGAATCCGGTTTCGCCCTGGACTTTGCCGGCGGCACCGTGGTGCACATCGCGTCGGGCACGGCCGCCCTGGCCGCCGCTCTGATCGTGGGGCGCCGCAGCGGTTTCGGCACCGTGAACCTGGCACCGGACAATGTCCCGCTGGTGCTGCTGGGCGCCGGCCTGCTGTGGTTCGGCTGGTTCGGGTTCAACGCCGGCAGCAGCTTCGACCTCACCACTGAGAGCGCGGCCAACGCCTTCGTCGTCACCAACGTGGCCGCAGCCACCGCCATGTCCTCGTGGTCGATCATCTCCTGGTTCATCACCAAGCGCCCGTCGGCCAGCGGTGCGGCGGCCGGCGCGGTGGCCGGTCTGGTCGCGATCACTCCCGCAGCCGGATTTGTGGGTGTCATGCCCGCCATCATTATCGGCGCGGGCGCGGGCGGGGCCTGCTTCATCGCCGTCGAGCTGATGCACAAGTTCCGCATCGACGACTCGCTGGACGTGTTCGGCATCCACGGCATCGGTGGCATGTGGGGCGCGCTGGCCACCGGCATCTTCGTCGGCATCGGATTTGGCGCCTTGGAGGCCGACGTCACCCGCATTGAGCAAATTCTGTACCAGATCATCGGCATCGGCGCCGCCTTCGCTTGGTCCTTCATCGTATCCGCAATCATCCTGCTGGTCCTCAAGTACACCATCGGCCTGCGTGTCACCGAACAGGAGGAAGAGATTGGCGTGGACCTGACCCAGCATGGCGAGAGGATGAACATCTAGGTTGATTTGTCGGCTTGCCTGAAGCCCCACCTCACAGCACAACAAACTGTGCCAAAGGAGGAACATAGCATGACGCCGAGAGAAGTGATCGAGTTTTGCAAGTCCAATAGCATCGGCATAATCGACCTGCGGTTCACCGACCTGCCGGGCACCCTGCAGCACGTCTCCATCCCGCTGAGCGAGCTCACCGAGGACAACATGGCCGAGGGCTACGGCTTCGACGGCTCCAGCATCCGTGGGTTCAAGTCCATCGACGAAAGCGACATGCTGCTGATCCCCGACGCCAGCACCGCGGTGGTTGACCCGTTCTTCAAAATCCCGACGCTGCACATGATCTGCGACATCCTGGACCCGGTTACCCGCGAGTCCTACACCCGCGACCCGCGTCACGTGGCCCACAAGGCCGAGGCCTATCTGCAGGCCAGCGGCATTGCCGACACCAGCTACTGGGGCCCCGAGCCCGAGTTCTTCGTCTTCGACTCGGCTCGCTTTGACCAGACCATCAACGCTGGGTACTACTTCATCGACTCCGACGAAGGCTTCTGGAACACCGGCGCCGAGCAGACCATTAGCGGTGGCAACAACCTCGCGTACCGGCCGCGTAACAAGGAAGGCTACTTCCCGGCGCCTCCTTTCGACACCTTCCAGGACATCCGCTCCGAGATGGTGCAGAAGATCGAGCACTTTGGCATCATCGTCGAAAAGCACCACCACGAGGTGGCCACCGCCGGCCAGGCCGAGATCGACGTGCGCTACGATACTCTCGTGTCCATGGCCGATACCGTGGGCATCATGAAGTACGTGGTCAAGAACGTGGCCAAGGCCCACGGCAAGGTCGCGACCTTCATGCCCAAGCCGCTCTTCGGCGACAACGGCACCGGCATGCACACCCACCAGAGCCTGTGGAAGGACGGGACGAACCTGTTCTACGACGCCGACGGGTACGCCATGCTGTCGGCCACCTGCCGGCACTACATCGGCGGCCTGCTGCAGCACGCTCCCGCGCTGTTGGCCTTTGCGGCTCCCACCACCAACAGCTACAAGCGCCTGGTGCCCGGCTTCGAGGCTCCGGTGAACCTGGTCTACTCCGTGCGCAACCGCTCGGCCTGCATCCGCATCCCGACCTACTCGGCAAGCCCGTCGGCGCGCCGCCTGGAGTTCCGCGCGCCCGACCCGTCCTGCAACGCCTACCTGGCCTTCTCCGCCATGCTGATGGCCGGCATCGACGGCGTCATCAACGAGATCGAGCCGCCGGACCCAGTGGACCAGAACCTGTATGAGATGTCCGCCGCCGACCTGGCTATGATCCGGCAGGTTCCCGGCTCACTGGACGAAGCTCTGGGCGCACTCGAGCGCGACCACGAGTTCCTCATGCGGGGCAGCGTCTTCACCGACGACCTCATCGGGACCTGGCTGGACTACAAGAAAAACGACGTGGACGACCTGCGCCTGCGGCCGCATCCCATTGAATTCTTCAAGTACTTCGACGCCTAGTAGAGACCCTGTCGACTGCGCCAAGACGTGCCGGGGCGGGTTGAAACCCGCCCCTACTGGAACAATCACCGGCAGCTAACCACCGCGCAACAAGGCCCCACGCATCAGGAGATCTCCAGTGCTGACCGACCACCACGCCGCCGAGCGCGAGTACGTGCTTCGCAGCGCCCGTGACTTCGACGTCAAGTTCATCCGCCTGTGGTTCACCGACATACTGGGCAACCTCAAGGGGTTCGCCATCACCGTGGATGACCTGGAAGATGCCCTGGAACTGGGCGTCGGGTTCGACGGCGCGGCCATCGAGGGCTACAGCACCGATGCGGAAAGCGATATGCGGGCCTTCCCTGACCCGACTACTTTCACGCTGCTGCCCTGGCGTCCCCGCCGTAACGCCGTGGCCCGCATCTTCTGCGATGTACGCACGCCCCGGGGTGAGCCTTTCATCGGAGATCCGCGCCACGTCCTGAAGCGTAATTTGGAACGTCTTGCCAGCTTGGGTTATATCTACTATGTAGGCCCCGAGCTGGAATATTTCTACCTGCGCGACGCCGAAACCCCCGAACCACTGGATACCTACGGATACTACGACCAACTCTCCAGCAACCCCGCCTCCGACCTGCGTCGGGACACCGTGCTCAACCTGGCTGAAATGGGCATCCCCGTGAAATACTCCCACCATGAGGGCGCGCCCAGCCAGCATGAGATCGACCTGCAGTACACCGACGCCCTGACCATGGCGGACAACGTCATGACCGCTCGGCTGGTGATCAAGGAGTTGGCCCAACAGCAGGGCGTTTACGCCTCCTTCATGCCCAAGCCGTTTTCCACGGCCAACGGCAGCGGGATGCACACCCACCAGTCGCTGTTCCGCGGCAACAACAACGCCTTTTACGACCCGGACGACGACCTGCACCTGTCCGTCATCGGCAAGCGCTTCATCGCCGGCCTGCTGCGCCATGCCCCCGAGATCACCCTCGTGACCAACCAGTGGGTGAACTCCTACAAGCGCTTGGTGCCGGGCTACGAGGCTCCTGTGCACGTGTCCTGGACGATGTCCAACCGCCTGGACCTGATACGGGTGCCTTCGTACAAGGCCGGGTACGAGACCTCCCTGCGTGTGGAGTACCGGGCTCCTGACCCGGCCTGCAATCCGTACCTGGCGTTCAGCGCGCTGCTTGCCGCCGGCATGAAGGGTATCGAGGAAGAATACCCGCTGCCTTCGCCCATCACCAGCGACGTGACTTCGATGTCCGCCGACGAGCGAGCCGCTCGCGGCATCGGACGACTGCCCACCAGCATGGGCGAGGCGATCACGCTTGCGGAAGACAGCGAACTCCTCCGCCGGACCCTGGGAGATTTCGTATTCGAAACGCTCATCCGCAATAAGAAACAGGAATGGGAACAATATCGTTCCACGGTTACCGATTACGAGATTTCGCGCTACCTGCCGCTGCTGTAGGCTGCGAGATTGCCACGCTGCGCCCGCAATGACGGGTGATTGAGACGATAATGCAATTTTCCGGGAAGCTGGTAATCATCGCCGCGCTGGCGGTGACGGTGCTGTTGGTCAGCAACATCATCGCCATCAAGCCGGTGTCGTTGTTCATCCTGCCGTTCAACTTCATTGGAAGCAACCTGTTCGTGGTTTCCGCCGCCATCGTCTGCTTCCCTATCGGTTACATCATCAGCGATATTCTGACCGAGGTGTACGGGTTCCGTGTCGCTCGCGGCGTAATCTGGTTGGGTTTCGTATGCAACCTGCTGATGGTGTTCCTGTTCTGGGTCGGCGATATGATCCCGGGCGCGGTTTTCTGGGAAAACCAGGCGGAATATGAGACCATTCTGGGGGCAACCGGGTGGATCATGCTCGGTTCCTTCGTCGCCTACATCGTCGGCGAGTTTTCCAACGCCGTCATAATGGTACTGCTCAAGAACCGCACACAAGGACGCTTCCTGTGGCTGCGCACCATCTCCTCCACCGTAGTGGGCCAGGGCATCGACTCCATCCTGTTCTTCACCATCGCATTCGGAGTTTCGGGTCTATGGGTTGGGCCCGACGGCTCGTGGCTGCCGGTGTTCAACGCCGCCGTATGCGCGTGGATCGCCAAGTCAGTGTACGAGATCATCGCCACGCCGATTACCTACGCCGTCGTCGGCTGGCTCAAGCGCACCGAGCAGATGGACGTCTACGACGCTCCGCGCTCCCTTAACCCCTTCGGCGTGTTCGGCAGCGGCGACAGAAACGCCGCCGTCCGAGCCTAATCACGGTGGCGAGTTCCTCCCATGGAACAAAAAGAGCCTGAACACGGCCATTCCCACAACCATCCGCATGGCAGACCCGACACCCTGACCTCCGGCTTTGCCAACTTGAAGGGCACCGGATTGCCGTGGCGCGAGGTGCTCAGGATTGCCGCCTCGAACTTCCGGTTGAAGGTGAAGTTGCGCCGCGGGTGCTGCGGCAATCCCGGCCAACCCGGCTGTTGACGGCGCTGACCGGCGCCGGCGTGCCCGGCGGACGCAGTGGTGTAATGGGGCCGCCGGCTTTGCGCTACAATGGAGCCGAGCGCGGTCAGCGCCGTGAAATGGGAGAACAGCAATGACTACGCCCCAGGCCAAAATCCCGGCCGCCCGGCATTGGGAACCTTATCCCGAACTGCCCCGCGAGCCCAAGGATATGCAGCAAATACGCCCCATATACTACTTGCAAGAGACGTTAGTCAGCATACTGACGCCGGGCTACTCTTTACGGGACCATCCGACCACTCTCATCAGCGGTGAAATCCCGATTTACTACGACCCGGCGGCCCCGGCTACCAGTGGCCCGCCGCCGCACGTCATCCCCGACTTCCTGATAGCTTTCGACGTGGATACGGACGCCATCTGGAGGCGGGTGGGCTATGACCCGTTGCAGAATAGCAAACCGCCCGATTTGGTCATGGAGGTCGCCTCTCGCCGCACCCATCGCAATGACACGCTGCGCAAGCGAGACATTTACCAGCGAATCGGCGTGCCGGAGTACTGGCGTTTTGACCCGGAGGGCGGACGCTATTATGGACAGGTCATCATCGGGGAGCGCCTGGTCAACGGGCAGTACGAGCGGTTCCCGCTAGGCCGATACGACGATGGAGCGGAGGGCTCCACCAGCGCAATCCTGAACCTTAATTTCCGATGTCTGGATCGGCGCTTCAGTATTCACGACCCGGAAACCGGGGAAAAATATGAGCACCCACAGGAAATGAATGCCCGCCTGCTGGAAGAGAATCGCCGGCTGCGCGGAGAGGGCTGAACCGTATCAGGAGCGATATTTATGCACGCCGAACAGCGCAGGGTAGCCAACGACGGCCTCCACTATCTCGTCATATTTCCTGACGATTACGACGCCGATGCCAACTATCCGCTGGTGGTCATGCTCCACGGATTCGGCGCCAACATGCAGGACCTTGCCGGCCTGGCCCCGTCCATCAACCGCAAGGGCTACGTGTATGTGTGTCCCAACGCGCCCGTCCCCTTCGAACTGGCCCCCGGCATGATCGGCTACGGCTGGCATCCGCCCCGCGGCCAGGCGACTGACGAGCATTTCGCCCAGGCAGAGTCGCTTCTCGATGCATTCTTCACCGAGGTACTCAGCGAGTTCCGGGCCGAAGAAGACCGCGCGGTGCTGCTGGGGTTCTCCCAGGGAGGCGGCATGACCTACCGGATGGGCCTGGAGCGGGCGGACAAGTTCGTGGCGCTGATCGCGCTGAGCGCCTCGCTGCCGGACCCCGAGATCCTGCGCCCGCGCCTGCCCGACCACCGCAAGCAGCCGGTTTTCGTCGCCCACGGCCTTTACGACCAGATGGTGTCGATGGACAGCGCGCGCCGCACCCGGGGGTTCCTCGACGCGGAGAACTACAACCTGTCCTACAACGAGTACAACATGGGCCACGAGATACCGGTGGAAGTCCTGCGCGACATGGTCCCGTGGATGGAGGCCTTCCTGCCCCCGCTGGTGGAGGAAACTGACCGCATCTTCTAGACCGCGGGAAGCTATTACAGGGATATACAGGATGCACCGGATTGACGATGCTGTACGCAGAGTTGACCGAAAAGATAATCGGGTGTGCTTTTGACGTTCAGAATGAGCTGGGCAGCGGGTTTTTAGAATCCGTGTATGAGAAGGCAATGGTGGTCGCCCTTTCCGATGCCAACGTTCCGGTCCGCTCGCAAGTCCCAATCAAAGTAAACTTCCGGGATCAGGTGGTTGGCGAATTTTACGCGGACTTGTTGGTCAGAGAAAACGTGATTGTCGAACTCAAAGCGGTGTCGGAACTTGTCCCACAACATCAGGCTCAGCTGATTAATTATCTGAACGCCACCGGTATCCCTGTAGGACTACTGATCAACTTCGGCAATCCAAAGCTCCAATATCGCCGTTTGACTGCCCGGAAGAACCGCTAGCGCGGCGGTAGCTGAGGCTTCGCTTGTAAACTGCATCCTGTTCATCCTGTCTATCCCTGTAAAATGAAATCGGGAGGTACTGCAACTATGAAAGCCACTGCCAAGCTGCGCCAGATGCTCGCGTCCGACCGGATGGTCGTCGCCCCCTTCGTGCTCAACGCCCTTCACGCCCGCATCGCCGAGGACGTGGGACACCAGGCCGTTTACATGACCGGCGCCGGCACCGCCGCCGAACGGGGCTTCCCGGACGTGGGCCTGCTCACCATGACCGAGATGGTCGCCAACGCCAAATATATCGCCGATGCCATTGACATACCGGTGATCTGCGACGCCGACACGGGCTACGGCAACCCCCTCAACGTGCGCCGGACTGTCCGCGAGTATGAGGCCGCCGGCGTGGCCGCCATCCACCTTGAGGACCAGGTGTTCCCCAAAAAGTGCGGCTTCTTCGCCGGCAAGCAGGTGGTCCCCGTGGAGGAACACGTCCAGAAGATCCACGCCGCCCTGGACGCCCGCACCGACCCTGACTTCGTCATCATCGCCCGCTGCGACGCCTACGCTGTCACCGGCTGGGAGGACACCGTCAGCCGCTGCCGCGCCTATGTCCAGGCCGGAGCCGACCTAGTATTCGTCGACGGCATCAAGTCCCAGGACGACATCCAGCGCTACGCCGCTGACCTGGCCGACGTGCCCCGCATGTACAACGGCGACCTGGCCACAACGCAGACCATGGACGAACTGGGCTACAAGATCATGATCTGCGGAAGCACCATCTGGCTCATATACAAGCAGGTGCGCGCCGCCTACGAAGAGCTCATGGCCGACGGCATGGTCAACCCGGACCGCTACGGCACCCGCTGGGACGTCGCCTCCGTTCTTGGCCTGGACGCCATCTACGAGCTGGAAAAGAAGTACGGAGTGCAGGACGTGGGCATCGACGTGGCGGGTCTGGCCGCCGCGCAGGCCGCCCAGACGGCTACCGACGCTGCCGTGCTCACCCCGGCGGACGATTAACCCACCGGGCGACCCAAAGCCTCAATGGGAGGCCGGCGATGAGTGATCGCTTCCGCATGCTATACGACGGATCGTGTCCCATGTGCAGCCGGGAAGTGCTTAACCTCTATCGCCGGCGGCCGGAGGCTATCGAGCCCGTGGACATCTCCGCCGAGGATTTCGACGCTGCCATGTGGGGGTTGGACGCGGATCAGGTACAATCGGCCATGTACGGCATCAAGCCGGACGGTACCGTCACGGTGGGAATGGAAAGTCTGCGCGAGGGCTACCGCCGGGCCGGTTTAGGCTGGGTTTTGGGCTGGACCCAATGGTGGCCGGCCCGCCCCGCTTTTGATCTCTTCTACCGTGGCTTCGCGCGCAACCGGATGCGCATCAGCAACTGGCTGGGCCGGTGCGACGGCCACTGCCGCGTCTGAAAACTATCGGCTTGCCGCGCAACGACTGTAGACGTCTGCTGGGTTCCCGTCGACGGGAACAGGCGGTGTTCGCAGCATCCGTGACGATAGCCGTACCTCGCCAAGCCGAGCGATTCGCGACGAGGCTGTCCTAGCGTAATGTGGCCCCTGCTCGCGCTGGGATCAGCCCTGGCCTTTTGCTTCGTCAGCGTCTGCGACAAGCGCCTGCTGTCGTTCCACCTGAACGGCGTGCCACCCCTGTGCCTGTGGTGCGGCGTCACCGGGCTCATCTATGGCACCATCGTGGCAGCGATCGTTGGAGTGCCGGAGGGCACCACCTGGCAGGTTACGTTGGCGCCCGTTGTGGCCGGATTGTTCATGGGATTTTCCGTGGTGCTCCTGTTCCGCGGCCTTCGCCTCATGGAGGCTTCGCGAGCCGTCGCCATTTCCCAGACCAATCCGATTTTCGTCGCCATTATGGCGTTGATGTTCCTGGGTGAGCACGTATCGCCCGCCCAATGGTGCGGCATCGCCCTGGTGGTCGCCGGCGCAGTGCTCATCTCCGTGCGCCTGTTCCAGGAGCGGCCCTTCGGGCGCATCGGCCCCGGTTTGGCGATTCCGAGCACCGCGGTTTTCGACCTGAGGGACCGCACTGCGGTGTATGGTCCGGCTCTGCTGGTCGTGAGCGCGCTTTGCGCCGCTTCCAGTTTCGTCGTGGCCAAGGCCGCCCTCAACGCCCATCTGCCGGTGCTGACCGTTTTCGGAATCCAACAGGCGACCGTGGGCGCGGTTTTCTGCTGCGCGGGGTTGACCGGCGGGCCCCGCCTGTGGTCTGCGGTGAAGCAACCGGGCGTCCTGGCGATGCTCCTCTTCGGAGAGTCGCTGATGCCGGCGATCTCGATTCTGCTGGGGGTCTATGCGTACAGTCTGGGACCGGCTTCCCTGGTGGCCGCGGTGCTGGCGACCCGACCGCTGTTCGTCTTCGTCGCGTCCACGATCCTGTCTCGCATGCGCTGGCAATTCCTGGACGAGTCCCTGAACCCCCGAGCGTTGTCGGTAAAAGCCGCATCCATAGTCATGATTGTAGGTGGCGTGGGCACACTCAGTGTGGGTTAACGCGCAAATCGGGAACCCACGGTTATCCCGTACGCGGTTACGTTTATGATGCGCTAGATGCGGCGATAAAGCAGTGAATCCGTCGCGAACAAAACGATATTGTTTATCATCGTCTCATTGATAGTTGACAACCGCAGCAGCAAATAATATTATCTTGTCCGCAATATCAGCGCCATCGAGCGTAGCGATATGAATGCATCATAGCATGGAGTCTGCCAACTAATGGACGAGCTTGACCTGAAAATTATCGGAATCCTGCAATCGGACGGGCGTGCGTCCAACGCCAAGATTGCGCGCGCAGTGGGAGTCAGCGAGGGCACCGTGAGACGCCGGCTGCGTCGCCTCATCAAAGAAGACATCGTCCATGTGGTGGCAGTCCCCAACCTGGAAAAAATGGGCTATGGCACGACCGCCCTCATCGGTCTGGAAACCGGCCCGGGCAAGTCCGACGCCGTCGCCGAAAAAATCGCCAACCTCGACGAAGCGCACTATGTCGTCGTCGCCACCGGCCCCTACGACGTTTTCGTGTGGACTGCCCTGGAATCGGCCGAAAGTCTCGGCGATTTCCTGCGCACCCGCATCGGGGTCATCGACGGAGTGCAAAAGACTCAGACCTTCGTCACGCTGTCGACCAAAAAGCGCTTCACCCGGGTGTAAACCGATCGCTGGCTACGGGTGTGTGCCGGCGCTCCGCACAACCCGGCGCGGTTGCATTGCATACCCGCCATGCTATAATTTCGACACCCGTGAGTTGTGGCCCGAGTTCCGGTTTGCCACTGTCAACCCACACCACATCACCCGAGGGAATGCCGCTATGACCTACATCATTACCGAGCCATGCGTGGGCGTAAAAGACGCCGCGTGTGTCGACGTTTGCCCGGTGGACTGCATCTACACCACCGACGACGATGACATGTATTTCATCAGTCCCGATGAGTGCATCGACTGTGCCGCCTGCGAACCGGTGTGCCCCGTTACGGCGATTTTTGCGGAGGAAGCCGTACCGTCGATGTACGAGGACTATATCAAGATCAACTACGACTACTTCAGCAAGTAGTCGTCGCGCCGCCCGGCGTACACCGACCCCGTCGTGCGCCCGGCGCTTGCTGCCGGGCGCACGTTTAACGGCTCACAGGTTCTGAGATGTCCGCATCCGGCCCGCAGCGGTCCGCTCGCCCAGAAGTCAACGTTGTCGTCTGCACCGACGAGTACGGTTGCGGGCGCTGGTACCATCGTGGCCGCAACGCGCAAGCGGTGCTCGACGATATTCGCAGCGCCACCGTCGGTCTCAATGACGATCGCGTGCAGGTAACCACGTCCGGATGCATCCTCGGCTGCACCTACGGTCCGCGATTCGACGTAGCCCGCCGTTGGTCCGGCGAAAAAGTGCTGTATGGCTCCATCGAGGGTGAAGCGACCATCACCCGACGAGGGCGCGTGCGGTTCGCCGCAATTCCGGACGACCTGGAACGGGTTCTGCCCGACCACCTGCCTGAGACCGCCGCTTCCATCCACCACCTCGGCGGGTTCAACCCTCCGGCCGATATCGACCTGCTGCGGCGCATCCTTTCGGACTGCAGCCGGGGGATGGGCGATTCCACCGTCGGGCTGACCGAGGGCGTGATCATGGTGCACAACCCGGCCGCCACGGTGTCTATCCCCGCCACACTCGACAACCTGCAATTCGTGGATGGCAGTGGCAAAGCCAGCGCAACCGGAGACATTGCACTGCTGACCACGGACGGCGACGGTCAGGTGGCTCTGCAACTGAGCCGCGTCCGCCAGGTCGAGTTCCTGTACCGGGAACTGCGCAACGGGATGCCCAGCTACTCGATCTGGCTGCGGGACGACGACCTGGCGACCGTGTATCGCATCTACCTGCGCCGCTCGGAAAACCCCGCCAACAATCCCCTGCGTCATCGTCTCTTCATGGGCCTCATGGAACGGTATGGCGAAAAGGTAACCCTGTAACATCTCCCCGGGCCTGGTCGCCCGTGACGGCGTTCCGCAACACGGATAACTCACGTGATTGACGACGCGTCGGCGGGCCGATCCAGCGGGGCTAAACTCGAGGAGGAGCGAACACAATGAGCAATATCGATTCCACTCCGGAATTCGTGCGGGAAACCTACCGCAAGATGGACGAGAAGTTGACCCAGGTGCGGAACCGGCTCAACCGCCCGCTGACCATGGCCGAGAAGCTGCTGCTGTCTCACCTGGACGACGTCGCCGACGCCGACCTGCGCCCTGGCGACAGCTACATCAACCTTCGCCCCGACCGCGTGGCCCACCAGGACGTCACCGGCCAGATGGCCATCCTGCAGTTCATGCAGTCAGGCCGTGAGCGCGTAGCGGTGCCGACCACTGTCCACTGCGATCACCTGGTCCAGGCTCGCGTGGGCGCTTCCTCCGACCTCCAGGATGCCCTCAACGAGAGCAACGAGGTCTATCAGTTCCTGGAATCCGCGAGCCGGCGTTTCGGCATGGGCTTCTGGAGGCCCGGTTCCGGGATCATCCACCAGGTGGTGCTCGAAAAGTACGCTTTCCCCGGGGCACTGATCATTGGAACCGACTCTCACACCGTCAACGGTGGCGGCCTGGGCTCCCTGGCCATCGGCGTGGGCGGAGCGGACGCTGCCGACGTTATGGCCGGCCTCCCCTGGGAGGTGCGTTATCCCCGCATCATCGGCGTCAAGCTCACCGGATCCATGAGCGGCTGGACGGCCCCCAAGGACGTCATCATCAAGCTGGCCTACGAGCTCACCGTGTCCGGCGGCACCAACGCCATAATCGAGTACTTCGGGCCCGGCGCCGCGTCAATCTCTGCCACCGGCAAGGGCACGATCTGCAACATGGGCGCCGAGTTGGGCGCCACCGGCGACGTGTTCCCCTATGACGAGCGCATGGCCACCTACCTGCGCGCCACCGGACGCGAGGACCTGGTCGCCATCGCTGAAGAGTACAAGCACCTGCTCCAGTCCGATCCCGAAGTTGAGCAACAGCCCGAGCAGTTCTACGACCAGATCGTCGAGATCGACCTGTCCACCCTGGAGCCTCACATCACCGGCCCCCACTCACCGGACCGGGCGCGCCCGATTTCCGAGCTGGCCGCTGAGGTAGAGCGTGAAGGATTCCCTGAACGGGTTTCCGTTTCCCTGGTGGGCAGCTGCACCAACTCCTCCTACGAGGACATGGAACGCTGCGCCGACGTGGCGAGGCAGGCCGCCGAGCGGGGGGTTTCCGCCGTATCGGGCCTGCTGGTGACCCCCGGTTCCGAGCAGGTTCGCGCCACTATCGAGCGTGACGGTCAACAGGCTGCCCTGGAAGCCATCGGCGCCACCGTGCTGGCCAACGCCTGCGGTCCCTGCATCGGCCAGTGGAACCGGCCGGAGGCTCGCGGCACCGACAACAGCATCGTCACCTCCTACAACCGCAACTTCCCCAGCCGCAACGACGGCAACGCGGGCACCATGAACTTCATCGCCAGCCCCGAAATCGCCATCGCGATGGGCCTGGGCGGCAGCCTGTCCTTCAACCCGCTCACGGACCCGCTGGTTGACGCCGACGGCAACGAGTTCATGCTCCAGCCGCCGACCGAGGCCCCCGAGGTGCCGCCCACGGGCTTCGACCCGGGCAGCGACATGTACGTGGAGCCGCCGGAAGACGGCAGCGACGTTGACGTACGCGTCGACCCCAGCAGCAATCGCTTGCAGGTGCTGGCCCCGTGGGCTCCCTGGGACGGCAACGACTTCGAGGACGTGCCCATCCTGGTGAAGACCGAGGGCAAGACGACCACCGACTCCATTTCCCCGGCCGGCCCCTGGCTGCGCTTCCGCGGGCACCTCAACAACCTCAGCGACAACATGTTCCTCGGCGCCAACAACGCCTACACCGACGAAACCGGCACCGGCAAGAACCAGCTCTCCGGCGAGGAGATCATGCCCATACCGGAGATCGCCCGCGCGTACAGCGCCCAGGGCATCCGCTGGGTTGCCATCGGCGACGAGAACTACGGCGAGGGCTCCAGCCGCGAGCACGCCGCCCTGTCGCCTCGGATGCTGGGCGCCGCGGCCATCATCACCCGCAGCTTCGCCCGCATCCACGAGTCGAACCTGAAGAAGCAAGGACTCCTGCCCCTCACCTTCGAGGATCCGGCGGACTGGGATCGGGTGCTGGAGGATGACCGCATGAGCCTCGTCGGCCTGAGCGACCTGGCCCCGGACCGGCCGGTGCAGGCGGTCCTCAAGCATGCCGACGGCTCCGAGGAGACACTCAACCTGCGGCACACGCTGAACGACACCCAGATCGCCTGGTTCCGGGCTGGCAGCGCGATGAATCACATGAAGAACCTGGAGGGCGCCAGCAGCTAGCCGAGTTCGCATACGGAACAACGGGGGCGTCTGCGGAAGCAGGCGCCCTTGCGTTTGCGGGGCGCCGCCGTGCCTGAGGGCTCGCTTGCCCGCCCTGATTGGCCGGTGGTAAGGTATTCATCATGACCACGCAAATCACCAACGAAGACATCGTCCAGTTGTTCAACAACATGGCCGCCATGCTGGAGATCAAGGGAGACACCGTTTTCAAGATTCGCGCCTACCAGCGCGCCGCCAACACCATCGATCAACTCAGTTGGTCCCTGGCCGCGGCCGCGGCCGCCGGCGATGATCTGAAGAAAATCCCCGGCGTCGGCAAGGCCATCAGCGAAAAGGTGCAGGAGTACGTGGGGACCGGCCATGTGGCTGCCTATGATCGCTTGGCCGAAGAACTTCCGCCCAACGTGCTGGAGATGCTTGAGGTCCCCGGCATGGGACCCAAGACCGTGAAAGCCGCCGTCGACGAGCTTGGCATCGGGTCCGTGGCCGAACTGGAGCAGGCCGCGTTTGACGGCCGGCTGGAACAGCTGCCCCGGATGGGCAAACGCTCCGTGGCAAACATCCTGCGTCATATCCAGGCCCAGCGGTCCCGCTCCAACCGTACGCCCCTGGGCATCGCCTCCGAGACCTGCGCGGCGGTGACCGCCCAGTTGTTCGACGCGTGCCCCGGCCTGGTGAGCATCACTCCGGCCGGCTCTCTGCGCCGCTGGGAGGAGACCATCGGCGACCTGGACCTCATCGCGATCTCTGCAAATCCGGCCGAAACCGGCCCTGCTCTGGCCGCCCTGCCCTCGGTCCGCGAAGTGCTGGTGCAGGGGGACGCCAAGACCTCGGTGATAGTGGACCCGGGCATCCAGATTGACCTGCGCATTGGCGAGCCGGACGCCATGGGCGCGATGCTCCAGTACTTCACCGGCAGCCAGCAGCACAACATCCGACTGCGCGACTACGCCAACCGGCGGGGCCTGTCCCTGAACGAATACGGCGTCACCGTCATCGAAAGCGGCGAGACCGAGCGGTTCCCTGACGAGGAGTCCTTCTACGGCCGGCTCGATCTGCCCTGGATACCGCCGGAACTGCGGCGCGGCGCCGACGAGTTGGATGCCGCCCGGGAAGGCAACCTGCCCAACCTGATCACCGAGGCGGACCTCCGGGGAGACCTGCACCTGCACAGCGACTGGAGCGACGGCAAATTCCCCCTGGAAGAGATGGTCGCCGCCGTAGCCGCCATGGGCTACGAGTACATGGCCCTGACCGACCATTCCCAGGGCCTGGGCGTCGCCAACGGCCTGACCCCTGACCGCCTCGCCCGCCAAATCGAAATCCTGCGGAGCCTGCAATCCCGGTACGACATGACCATCCTCTGCGGCTCCGAGGTGGACATCCGCGCCGACGGCGCCATGGACTTCCCTGACGACGTTCTGGGCATGCTGGACTGGGTCATCGCTTCGGTTCACAACGCCATGAGCCAGGACCGTGAGACCATGACCCGGCGCATCACTCGGGCCATGGAGAACCCCTACGTTACCGTCATCGGTCACGCCTCTGCGCGGCTGCTCGGCCAACGCGATCCGGTTGAGTTCGATATCGAGGCCCTGCTGCAAACCGCCCGCGACACCGGCACCGCCATGGAAATCAACGCCGCACCCGAGCGCCTGGACCTCAAGGATACTCACGCGGCCCGTGCCCGGGAGCTGGGCGTTCCGTTGGTCATCAACACCGACTCTCACCACATTGACGGATTGACCAAACGCACGTTTGGCGTGGCTGTGGCCCGTCGAGCCTGGTGCGGGCCCGAGCATGTCCTGAACACGTATCCGGCCAGTGAGTTTCTCGCATGGCTCCGCGCTCGGAAAGGGCAGCGAACTGAACATTTCGCGGCAATGACCGGGGCCCGAAGCGCCGCGGCGTCCCGACGATGACCTTCACGGTGGACGATACCGGGGTCGCGGTGCTTTCGCCCGCGTATGCCGAAGGCGAAGGACTGCCGGCGTACGACCACGTCATTGAGCGGCTGCGTTCCCGAGCCGGCCGCACCGAGCCGTGGCACATCGCGCTGCTGGACGCCATCGGACGCTGGAGCCTTCCCCACGAGGAACTTTGGGGTCGGGCTTGGCGCTATATCATCGGCGGAGAAGCGCTGGACTGGCTGACCCTGGCCCATCGCCTTTGCCTTGCCATTCCGGATGCGGTTCCTCCGGACGAACTGGAAACCCTGCTGTTCTACGGTCGCCTGCCCGAAGACATCAGCCCGGAACGGTTCCGCCAACTCATCGGGCCATATCGTTACACCGCCCACCTGAACTTCTGGTACGGCGTGGTGGTCGAAGAGGCTTTGCAACTGGTAACGGAAGACTCCATCCGCAAGAGCCGATTGGCCCGCTGCTACGGCGACAGCGACGACGTGGTCGAGGATGCCTACCGCCATCTCTACGGCGACACCCGCACCAGCCTGGTGCCTCAATTCCTTACCGACGCCGGCGGGATCTGGGGCCACGACCCCGAGGAGCTATCCCTGGTCGCCTGGCAGGAATTCACCTACTGGCTGTTCAAGCGCCGCATCCGCAAGTGGCACCCGGCCCGCGTCGCCAGCGATACGCGACGCGGTCTGGAGCGGCTCCGCGAGTTGCGCAACGATGAGAACGCCGCCGAACCGGCGCACCTGATCGTCAATCACACCGACCTTCTGGCGCTGCAAAAATAAGATAGGGGCGAAAAACTTCGCCCCAAAATCATTTTCGGAAGTGTGCGGGGTCTGGGTTACAGCCCGTACACCTTCCGGTAGCTCAGGCTCATCCGCTTCCGTTCGGTGTCGATGCTCAGGATCTGCACCTTGATCAGCTGCCCCTGGTAGACGATCTCGCGAGGGTGCTCCATCCGGCGAGCCGACAGCTCGGAGATGTGCACCAAACCCTCGACCCAGTCTTCCAGTTTCACGAAGGCGCCGAAGTCCATGAGGCGAGTGACGGTTCCGTCCACGATGTCGCCGACGTGGTAGCGCTCCGGCACGGTGTCCCAGGGTTCCGGCTGCGTCCGCTTGAGGCTCAGCGAGATCTTGCTGTTCTCACGGTCGACGCGCAGCACCTTGAGGGTCAGGTTGTCGCCCACGCTGACCACTTCCTCCGGCGACTTGATCAT
This sequence comes from Dehalococcoidia bacterium, assembly GCA_034423575.1. Taxonomy (GTDB): domain Bacteria; phylum Chloroflexota; class Dehalococcoidia; order Lucifugimonadales; family UBA3495; genus Bin87. The sequence goes on from DAOUIF010000030.1 coordinate 26,777, forward strand.
GGACCAGGACAGTTCAGAGATGGGAACCAGCCCTTCCGCGTCGCCCAGGTCTACAAAGGCGCCGAACCCGCGCATGGAGCGGACCGTGCCCTGCACTATCTGCCCTTCCTGCAGCTCTTCGAGCAGGCGCTCCTTGGCCGCGTTGCGCAACTGCCGCCAAATGCGGCGTTCGGTCAGCACCAACTTTTCACGCTGGGCGTCCAGCTCCAGGATGTTGAACCGGGCGTCTTCGCCAATTCTGGCGTCCAGGTGTTCAATGCGACCTTCTTTCGGCACCGGCGCCATTTGGGAAAACGGCACGAATCCGCGCACTCCCTGCCAGTCCACCACCAAGCCGCCCTTGTTGTGCTGCACGACCTTGGCCGCCAGTTCGGAGTCCTGTTTGTGCAATTCGATCAAGTCTTCCCAGACCTGCTTCTCCTGCGCCTGATCGTAGGAGAATACAGCCATGCCTCCCGGCCCGCGATTGTTCAGGTGAATGACAATCACGTTTGTGCCCGGCTGCATCTGCTCTCGCTTTTCGTCGGTAAGTGTCCGCATCTCCTGTGGGGGAACGATGCCCTCGGTCTTGAGTCCGGCGCTGATGACCATGCCCTCGTCATCGATGCGCACTATCTCGCCGGTCACTAAGTCGCCTCTCCGGTATTCTCTCGGCGAAAAGGCCGATTCCGGGAGTTGTGACATGTCGGTGACGTCGACTACGTTCGGGTCCTGGGCTACCATCAGTTAAGCTGCTCCTTACTCTTGCTTACGGCCGGTTGCCTCGGCCGCACAGGTCGAGCAGGTACTCCGTTCTCGCTTGGATCACTTTCCCCACAATTCGCCTGCCTAATAATACTTATACCGCAGGCAAATTGCAACCGCAAAGGACCGGGCGGGAGCGAGCCGCATTTCGCCTCCCCCGAGCAGGAACTGAATCGTGGCCGGTGCATACCGCCTGGTGGATTCGTTGGGCAGCGAACCCACCCGACCATTGGACGGTCAGACCGGAAATTGCCAGGTTTGCGGGCCGCCCAGGTGGTGTTTGTTGGCCACAGCTACCAGCTCGGGGCAACGGAGAAATTGCCTGGCGGTGAGGCGCATCGTATCTCCATCAACCGTTTTCTCTCCAACCGCGCTTTCGTTGCCTTCCACAGCCTCCAGCGCAATCTCGCGAATAAGGCTCTCCATGCCCGCCGGTTTGCTCTTCACGAACTCATCGATGGCATGGACCATGTCGCGCGTCAGTGTTTCGCTGTTGAATAGCCGGGGGTTCCGTTTACCCATCCATCGCGAAGTGAATTCCTGTCCGATCGTAAGGTCGCTCATCAGTCCCCTCTTGCCTGTTCTGGCGTGTGTTCGCGTGCAATTAGAAATTCCATAATATGTCACTTCGTTAATATCACAATACTCATTGTCTGTCATTATCACTCTATGGGACCAAACGCCGTCATCGACGATCAGGGATCCGCGGATGTACGTGGTGGAGACGAGTAGTGGATACAGGTGACAGGCCTGCCGGATACCGTAATGGCGCAGGCTTTGCGGAGCGCAGGGGCTCGTGTGCATTGGCTGGAATGTTTAGTTGCCACGAAAGTTAAAGGAGCCTCGGGACACAAGCGAGAATGGCGAGTTGCACGCGACGAATACAACCGTCCTTACCGCCTAGCTTGGTCAACGCTCCCCGCTGGCTCTCACACCAACATGTCCTGTTCAGGCGCGCGGTTCCGCTCCCCTTCGGTGGTCCGCGATGCCGCCGATGGATAGAACAGCCGAGTCGTGAAGGGTGTGGGTAGCGGCGGACACGTGAGGTTGACGGGCCTCTTTGACGGGCTGCATACTCGCTCTCGCCAGCCGACCGGGGCTGCGAATTTGACACTCGCCAACCGGTTCCGAGCTTCCAATCTGCAGGGGCCGCGGTTGTATATCGACGGACCGCCCGGATAATTGGCAGACCGGAACCCATTCTGCTCAAGAGGGAGGTGAACCGTGGCAGGACCATGTACCGGCCTGACCGTCCTGGATTTGTCGATGGGGATGCCCGGGGCCCTCTGCACCCTGGTGTTGGCCGACTATGGGGCCGAGGTGATCAAGGTTGAACCTCCCGGCGGGGATCCGTTCCGCTTTCAGCCGGCTTGGATCTCGTGGAACCGGGGCAAGAAAGGCATCGTGCTTGACCTCAGTTCCGCGGAAGGCCGGGAGCAGGCCATCCGGCTGGCCGCCGAGGCCGACGTGCTCGTGGAGTCGTTTCGCCCGGGAGACATGGCGGACTGGGGCCTGGGGTACGACGATCTGTCGCGGCTCTATCCGAGGCTGGTCTACTGCTCCATCACCGGCTTTGGGCAAAAAGGACCGCTCCGCCGGGTGAAGGGATACGAGGGCGTCGTTGCGGCTAAGGCCGGCCGCATGCTCAACCTGGAAGGACAACCCAACCGCGAGGGTCCGGTCTATTCGGCGGTGTACACCGGCAGCTGGCACGCCAGCCAGGCCGCAGTGCGCGGCATCCTGGGCGCACTCCGTGTGCGGGACATGTGCGGGAGCGGGCAATGGGTGCAGACCAGCATCGTCCAGGCCCTAGCATCGCCCCACGACAACAACGTCGGCGATGGCGGGCTGGTGAACATGCAGCTCCGGCGCCTGGACCCGGACCGGTTTCCCGCGAGACCCCGCGGCCGTGGCCTGTCGTCCATCGGATATGTTCCCGTGCGCACCAGCGAGGGCGCATGGCTGCAACACGCCAACCAGCGGGTGCCGCACATTCAGGGACACCTCAGGACCATTGGCCTGGACGACCTGCTCGAGGACGAGCGCTTCGCCAGGGTTCCGGCTCTGAATTTTGAAAACCAGGAACTGCTGCGACGGGAGATACTGGGCAAGCAGTCGGAGAAGACCGCCGACGAGTGGATGGAGATTTATCTCGATGACGGCAACATCGCTGCAGAGCCCTATCGCACCAGCGTCCAGGCCATGGACCATCCCGCGGTTGTCGCCAACGGCACGGTGGTTACCATCGACGATCCGCGCGTGGGCCCCATGCGCACCCTGGCGCCGCTGGTCGATCTCAAAGAGACTCCAGGCGAACCCAGCGGGCCGGCCCCGGATGTGGGCCAGCACAACGCGGAGGTGCAGGGACGCGTTGGGCGTTGGTCGGGCTCAGCGGCCGGCCCCGGGGTGAACGGCTCCGACGCGCCGGCTCACCCGCTGTCGGGCATTACCGTGCTGGACCTGGCAACAATCCAGGCCGGGCCCTACGGCGCCGCGCTGCTGGCGGACCTGGGGGCGCGGGTCATCAAGGTTGACGCCACCGACCGACGACTGGACGAGGGGCGGCGCTCCACGTCCGTGGCAGTCGCCGACGCGAGGACCTACGCCGGCAAGGAGTGCATTCAGATCGACCTTCAGACTCCCGAGGGCAAGGAGATCATCCACAAGCTGATCGCGCAGGCCGATGCGCTCTCGCACAACTTCCGCCTTGGAGTGCCGGAGCGCCTCCAGGTGGATTGGGAGACCTGCCGGAAGATCAACCCGCGTATGATCCACGTGTGGATGGCTACCTACGGCGAGCACGGGCCGCACGCGCGCCGGCCGGGCGCGCATCCCATCCCCGGCGCCATCATGGGCGGCGCCATGCGACAGATGGGCCGCGGCATGCCCCCGCCTCCGGGGCAGGTGATGGACATCGAGGAGACCGTTGAGGCAACCCGCTGGCTCATGAAATCCAACTGGGGGCCGGACCAGAACACGTCCCCCGCGGTGGCCACGGCGGTCCTGCTGGGCCTGCGAGCCAGGGAGACGACCGGCCAGGGCCAACCCATCGAGCTCACCATGCTCAACGCGAATGCGTGGACCAACGCCGACGAGTATTACGACCACAAGAACCGACCTCCCATTGCCATGCCGGACGAAGACATCCGCGGCCTGCACGCCCTGTATCGTCTCTACCGCTGCCGGGAGGGCTGGGTGTTCCTGGCTTGTCTGTTCCAGGACGAGTGGGAGGCCTTCTGCCGCGCGGTGCAACGGGAAGACCTCCTGGCCGACTCTCGCTTTGCCACACCGGAGGCGCGACAGGCCAACGACGATGCCCTGATCGACGAGATTTCGACGGTCCTCGCCGGCCGCACCGCCGCCGAATGGGAGGACTTGCTCACGCCGGCCGACGTGGGCTGTGTTCAGGCCGACGAGGCCGTGGAGGGCGATTTTTACGCCGACCACCCCCACGCCAGGGCCAACAATCTCAGCGTGGAGGTCGAGCACCCGCACGTCGGAAAATATCGCCGCTACGGGGGATTGGTCGAGTTTTCCCTGACCCCGGGTGTCTACAAAACTTCCACCCAGGTTGGTCAGCACACGCGGCCCCTGCTCCGCGAACTCGGGTACGACGACCAGGAGATCGAGGACCTGGGAGCGCGGGGCGTCGTGCAGTGGGCGGACCCGTCGGCCGGCGGCGAGCCGTAGCAATCTGCCCGCTCGACACCAAAGTAATCTCACCCGCATCCGTTTCGGGAAGGAAGGTCATAGTTGGCGGTACTGGTAAGTTTTGACATCGATGGAACGCTGGAGGCTGGGGATCCGCCCGGGCCAATCACCATGGGCATGGTGCGAAAAGCCCTGTCCCACGGGTGCATCATCGGCAGTTCGTCGGACCGCCCGCTACCAGTGCAGCAGTCCATCTGGGACCGGTACCGGATCGAGGTGAGTTTCATCTCGCACAAGCAGGACCTTCCCGATGTCAAATCGCGATTTCCTGCCGAGGCGTACTACCATATCGGCGATACCGAGATGGACCAGCAGATGGCCCTGCAAGCGGGGTTTTCATTCGTCTGGATGGATGCCGGGCATGCCGAACCCTGGATCAGGAACGGGACTGGCAAAGATTGAGCGCCCGTTGTCGTCTGACCAACGTCTTTAGCCAAATTGCGCTTATCGCATATAATCCGCGTCAGATGTAGCCGCTAACGGCCGAGCGCCGAGCCCAGGTTCTGTAGGAGGGGAGAACCATGACGACGATCCCAGGGCTGGAAAGACCAGCCCCGGTTCCCAATGATCTCACCAGGCCTTTCTGGGATGCCTGCAACGAACGGCGTCTGGTCCTGCAGAACTGCACCGCTTGCCAGAGAATGCACTATCCGCCCGCCCAGCGGTGCGACCGGTGCGGTTTGGCCGACAACTTCGAGTGGAAAGAAGTGGAAGGCAAAGGCCACATCGACGTATACATGGTCATCCGCGACTCGCGCATCCGGGGGTTCCGGTCGGCGCAGCCGATTAACTTCGCGGTGATCACCCTGGACGAGGACCCGGGCATCAACTTCCTGTCCAATCTGCCGGGCACCCCGCCGGGTGAGGTCCCGGTTGGCGCGCCGGTTGAGCTGATATTCGAGGAAACGAGCACCGGCCAGTTGGTCCACGAGTGGCGGGTGGTCACCTAGGCCGCACGCGTCTCGACCGATTACCGACACCATCGCAGAGAACACAAGGGGGGCTGAAATGGTTAGCGACAGGAGCTGGATGCGAGACCGCGAGGGCTTGGGGCTCTGGGAACACCGGGGCAAGGTCGCCGTCGTGGGCTGGGGTCAATCCCACATCGACCGGCGCTGGGACGGTGTCTCCCTGGACCGGAGCTGCGGCGGCCTGACCAAGGAGGCATGCCTGAAAGCGATTGCAGACGCCGGGTTGTCCCTGGACGACATTGACGGGCTCATCACCAGCCCGGAGACCCGCGCTGAGCAGACCTGGGCGCCGCGCCCTTACTTCGACCCGCCCTATGACACCGAGGACGGCCTGACCTACGCCTCGGCGGAATGGATCGAGCGGGAGTTGGGTTTCAGAAACATCCAGTATCGCGTGTCCGATGCGCCCTACATCGGCCCGATGATGGGTTTGGCCGCCCAAGCGGTGGGCGACGGCCGGTGCGAGACCGCGCTGGTGTGGTACCCGATGGTCAACCTCGCCGGCCGGTACGGGCACAACAACCCCGCTAACAACAGCGAGGAGGCTCCCGGGCCCAGCGCCTTCACCCTGCCGTGGGGCTACCAGAGCGGCGCCATGTTCAACAACCTGGTGATCTTCCAGCAATACTGCAAGAAGTACGGCACGTCCCACGACGGGCTGGCCGATCTCTGCCTGAACCTGCGCCGCAACGGGCTGATGACCCCCTGGAGCTACTACGCGCTGCACGAGCCTTACCAGCTCACGCGCGAGGATTACCTGAATGGCCGCGTGATCGAAGAACCGCTGGTGATCTACGACTGTGACCGGCCGGTCAACACCTGCGCCGCCTTCATCTTCACCACCGCCGAACGCGCTCGCGATCTCAGGCAGAAGCCGGCCTACGTCCTGAACCACGCCCAGACTGGCGGCCGGGGCAGGAGCACCATGTCGACGTTGGAAGAGCACCAGGAAGCCGTGGCAAGCCTGGCGAGGAGGATGTGGGAAGGTTCGGGTCTAGGCCCCGATGATGTCGACATCTTCAACCCTTACGACGGCTACCTCACGTTCACGCAGCAATTCCTCGAAGGATTCCAGTGGCACGGCGTGAAGCTGGGAGAGGCCCACGACTTCTACGCCGACGACATACGGGTCGAAGGTCCGCATCCCTTCATGTCCAGCGGCGGCAACAACGGAACCGGCCGGACCCGTGCCTGTCTATTCTCCGACAGCCTCGAGCAACTCCGGGGCACGGCAGGCCCGCGTCAGGTGACCACCCGCGCCGACACCGCCCTGGCCGGCTGCAACACGCCGGACAGCAACGGCTTCATCATGCTCAGCAAGCACCCGGACTAGGATTCAGGGCGATGGGTCTGCCCCTATCGCCCCGAAAGCCCAGCAGTCCGATGCCAGGCCCTACGCCTTTGGCCTGGGCCAGGACTTTGAAGTCGCCGTATTCGCTCGGATCCACCAACGTCATCATCGCCATGCTGCTCAGTTGAGCGCGGGCCGCGGAGAAGCCTCGGGTGTCTAGGGTGTCCAGCAATTCGTTGAAGCCGAGGTTCGCGAGGAACTGCCGTTGTAGGGTGTAGCCCACCGTGTCCAACCCGTACTGCTCGCCCGACCCGATCAGCGACGTGAAGTCCACCTGGCAGGTGATGTCCTGATCTCCGATGGCCCGGTAAGGGTCGCTGCCGATGGCGTGTCGATTGAAACAGACCAGCGTGCCCTGGGCATTGTCGGGTGAGTAGAGTTCCCCCGCCAGCTCGCCGTAGTCGATGGCGAGCACAAACCCGCGGTCCAGCGCCTCGCAAACCTGGGCGATCCAGTCCTCCATGGCGAGGTTCACCTCGCCCCGGTACCCCTCTGGCAGGGACACGCCGAGGCCGGCCAGCCGTGACTCGATGCGCGGCGAAGACGGCTCGTCCAGCACTTCGACGAAATCCTCACCCGCCGTAGTGATGAAAATCTCCCGGACGCTTCCGTCCTCGATGGCGAACCGGTGCACCGGGAAGTTGTCGATCAGCTCGTTGCACAGGACACAGCCGACGATGTTTCGGAACGCGCCAAGTCCCGCTGCCCTAACTCGTTGAATTCCCGGCATTTTGCCTGATTTGATAGGAGATACCTCCTCCAGCATCGAGTTCGACCAGTCCAACGCGCCGTGCGGTGGATCGAGTAAACCGGGCTCGTAATCCGCGGCGACATAGTAAAGCGCCTCAGCGAATCGAGGAGCCATGCGCCGGCAGGCATCCGTGATGGAGCGCGCCAAGGCCCCATCCCCTGAACCGACCTCGACCACATGGAAAACCGGAGGCTCACCCAAAAGCTCCCACATCTGCTCCAGTTGCCGTGCGATCAGGGCGCCGAAGACCGGATGACTGGTTGATGAGGTGCTGAAATGGGCGCCGATCCGGTTTCCGCGGGACGAATAAAAGCCCCCTCTGGGCGAGTACAGACAGGCATCCATGAAACGGGCGAAAGTAATCCGCCCCTCCCTGCGGATCAGGTCCCTGATCTCCTGCTCCACGACTGAGTGCAACTTCGTCTCCTGACCCGGCCGGAATTTCGTGACGCCGGACGGGAATTGTCCTCACCCGTACCCAATTTGGCCCGATTTGTCATTGCGAGCGAAGCGTGGCAATCTCGTGAGGGTGACGGATGCCGCCGCTGGAACCGGATCGCCGCGTCGCTGCGCTCCTCGCGATGACAAAATGGGTACTGATGAGAGCAAGTGTCCCCTCGACACGCCCTGTTGCGCAAGGGGATAATCGCCCCCGGAGGGAATCCGTCAGGATGATGACAATAGAACCAGCCAGCGGGTGCAAACCCCTTGAGCAAGAGGTGCGACGATGACGACGAGTGCAGTGCAGCAAGACCCGGCCCCGGCCCACTACATTCCTCAAGAGTTGCTGGGCGCCGTGCGGTGGCGCTGCATCGGCCCGCCCCGGGGCGGTAGGGTGGTGGCGGTCGCCGGAGATCCGGTCAACCCCGCGGTCTTCTACTTCGGCGCGTGCGCCGGCGGGGTGTGGAAGACCAACGACGGCGGCACCTACTGGGAGAATGTTTCCGACGGCTACTTCAACACCGCCGCGGTGGGCGCAATTGCCGTGGCCCCATCCGATCCGAACGTCGTTTACGCCGGCATGGGCGAGGCCTGCATCCGCGGTGACGTGACCTACGGCGACGGAGTGTACCGGTCCACCGACGGCGGGCAGACCTGGACCAACGTGGGCCTGTCCGACACCCGGCACATCGGCAAGGTGCGGGTGCATCCCACCAACCCGGACCTGGTTTACGTGGCGGCCCTGGGCCACGCCTACGGCCCCAACAATGAGCGGGGGGTGTTCCGTTCCAAGGACGGTGGGAATACCTGGGAGAAGGTACTGTTCCGCAGCGAGAACGCCGGCGCCATTGACCTGTCCATGGACCCCAACAACCCGCGCATCCTTTACGCATCCATCTGGCAGACCCGACGCACGCCGTGGAGCCTCATCAGTGGCGGGGAGGGCAGCGGCATCTTCAAGTCCGTGGACGGCGGCGACACCTGGACCGAGATCACCGACAATCCGGGCCTGCCCGGCGGCCTCAAGGGGCGCATCGGCGTCGCCGTTTCGCCCGCCAAATCGGGACGGGTCTGGGCCACCATCGAAGCCGAGGACTGCGGCGTGTATCGCTCCGACAACGGCGGCGACGACTGGGAATTGGTCAGCGATGAGCGGGACCTGCAGGGTCGACCCTGGTACTACCAGCACATCTTCGCCGACCCTCAGGACGCGGACACCGTTTGGATACTCAACTACCAGTGCTGGAAATCCGTGGACGGCGGCCGCAACTTCAGCCGGGTCACCACCCCCCACGGCGACGACCACGACCTCTGGATCGACCCCAACAACCCGCTGCGGATGATCGAGGGCAACGACGGCGGCGCCTGCGTCACCTTCAACGGCGGGGAAACCTGGTCCAGCATCTACAACCAGCTCACCGCCCAGTTCTACCACCTGACCACCGACAACCGCTTTCCCCACCGGGTGTACGGCACCCAGCAGGACAATACCGCCATCAGCGTGCCGTCGCGCACCCACAAAGGCGCCATTCCCTGGGGTGACTGTTACGTAGTGGGGAACTCCGAGAGTGGGTACATCGCCCTGCATCCGAATGATCCCGACACGGTGATCTCCGGCGCCATCGGCAGTTCGGCCGGCGGTGGCGGCAACCTGCTGCATTACGACCACGCCACCGGACAGGTGCGGATCATCACGGTGTGGCCGGAGCTGTACACCGGGTGGGGCGCCAAGGACATGAGGTACCGCTTCCAGTGGACCTACCCCATCATGTTCTCCCCCCACGATCCGCAGACCCTGTACGTGGCCGGCAACGTCGTGTTCCGCAGCCGGGATTTGGGCACAAGCTGGGAGGCGATCAGTCCCGACCTGACCCGCCACGACCCTTCCACCCTGGAACCCTCCGGCGGCCCCATAACCAAGGACACCTCCGGCGCCGAGATCTACGCCACCATCTTCGCCTTCGTGGAATCTCCGCACCAGCAAGGCGTCTTCTGGGCCGGTTCCGACGACGGGCTGGTGCACCTGTCCCGCGACGGCGGCGCGACTTGGGACCAGGTAACGCCCGACGGCCTGCCGGAGTGGACTCTCATCAGCATGATCGAGGTCTCCCCGCATGACCCGGCCACCGCCTACATTGCGGCCACCCGCTACAAGCTGGACGACACCCGGCCCATGCTCTACCGAACCACTGATTACGGTCAAAGTTGGACGTCGATAACCGCTGGCCTGCCCGACGATGACTACACTCGCGTCGTGCGCGAGGACCCCGTCCGCGCTGGCCTGCTTTACGCCGGCACGGAAACTGGACCTTACGTGTCCTTCAACCAGGGCGACTCCTGGCAGCCGCTCCGTGCCAACCTGCCCGTGGTCCCGGTGTACGACCTGGCAGTGAAGGACGACAACCTAGTCGCCGCCACCCACGGGCGGTCCTTCTGGATCCTGGACGACCTGACCCAACTCCGCCAGCTCGCGCCAACCCTGGCTGATGGGTCCTTCGCTTTGCTCCAGCCGCGGGACACCTACCGGGTCCGCTCGCCCTTCCGGGACCGGAAGCCCAGCCCGGGCAAGAACTACCGCGCCGGGTTGGGCGCTGACGTCACCTACAGCGAATCACTGGGCAAAGCGGGCGAAACTGTCCGCAAGTTCTGGGACGCCGGCGAGAACCCGCCCGACGGGGCAATGATCCACTACTACCTACAGGAGGCGCCGGAGGAAATAACGCTCACCATCCAGGACGCAAACGGCGAAACTATCCAGAGCCTGTCGAGCAAACCGCCGGAAGCTGACGCTGACGCCGGAGAATCCCGCCCGCCGGCCGAAGCCGGCATGAACCGCTTCGTGTGGAACCTCCGCTATCCGGCCGCCCGCAAGGTTCCCGAGGACAAGACCACGGAGGATGCGGTCATCGGTCCCCTGGCGTCGCCCGGTCCATACCAGGTGTCGCTACAGGTGGGCGACGACACCCAGTCCCAGCCCTTCCAAATAGTGAGAGACCCCCGCGTGGGAGCCAGCCAGGAAGACTTCGATGCCCAGTTCAAGTTCCTGATCGAGATCCGGGACAAGGTGTCGGAGACCCACGACGGCATCAACCAACTGCGTCGGGTACGCCAGCAGGTGGACCAGTGGGTGAGTCGCGCCGACGGGCACCCTTCGGCGGAAACGGTCGGCACCACTGCGGAGTCGGTCAAGGAGAAATTGGGCCAGATCGAAGAGCAACTCATCCAATCCGCGTACCGGGGCGCCCGGGACCGGTTGAACCTGCCGGCTCGGCTCAACCGGAAGCTGGCGGAACTCACTGCGGTGGTAGCCGCCGCCGACTTCGCGCCGCCCCAGCAGGCGTACCAGGTGTTCGACTACCTCTCCGGCGAGATAGACCAACAACTGGCGGCGCTCCAGCAGGTCATGGACGAAGACGTGACCCAGTTCGCCAACCTGGTGCGAGACCTGGACATACCAACCATTGCGACGTAGGCGGGTAGGACGGCTCCGCCCGCTCTCCGAGCCGATGTGACCTGCAGGCGTGCCGCCGATGCGTAATTAGGTCGGTCAGTCGGTGAGCAGGATGTAGACCGCGCCCGACGGGGACAGGTCGTGGTGCGAATGTCCCTTGCCGGTGACGTCCTCCATCAAGCGGATGTCACCGGCGCGCAGGACCCGCTTGGAGCCGTCGCTGGCCCCGATCTCAACCTCGCCCGACAAGTGGATTATCAGCCGGCGCTCCGGCAGTGGATGAAAGTCCATCTGCCTCGACCCGTCAAATTCCTGGACGCGCGCCTCCGAAATGTTGATCAGGGCCCCCAGCTCGGGGTGCTCCTCCAGGTTCAGGTCCTCGATGTGGCTTTCGCCGTCGGCGTCCGAAAATACCCGGTAGATTGCCATCTTTCCCCCTAATGTTTGTCAATGTTTGTCGAAATCAGCCGCCGGCGCGCGCCGGCCCGACACTGCCAACCACGTTACCACGCTGACGGGGCTGGATTGACAAATGCATAGGCGGCGCCAGCGGGAACCGTTGCGTTGTGCGGGTGTCAGTGTGTATTCTGACATCCCCAGCGCGCATAGTGATCATCGCATTCATAATGCCGGAATTCTTCAACGTGCTGCCTCCGGGGGAGGCGTTGGCGTTGCTCCTGGATCTGCTTCCGGAGCGACCTGCCATAGGGGTGTGTTCGGTGGACACTGCCCATGCGTTAGGCAGGGTCACCGCCGCGGAAATCCGAGCAGCTGAATCCCTTCCCGCTTTTCCCCGCTCCACCATGGACGGCTACAGCGTGCGTGCGGCGGACACCTACGGGGCCAGCGACGGATTGCCGGCCTGGTTCACGCTTGTGGGCGAGGTGCCCATGGGATGCGCACCCGACGTCAGCTTGGGTGTCGGCGAGGCCGCGGTTGCGTACACTGGCGGGATGCTGGCAACGAACGCTGATGCCGTGGTGATGGTGGAGCATACCCAGGCAATCGACGCTCAAACCATCGAGGTGATGCGCCCGGTGGCTCCGGGAGAGAACGTCGCCCAGCCGGGTGAGGATGTGTTGGTGGGAGAAATGGTCCTCCCGGCTGGGCACATGATCCGGTCCCAGGATATCGGGGCACTGCTCGCGCTGGGCATCGAGCGGGTCGAAGTGGCCCAGCGGCCACGGGTGGGCATCCTGTCCATGGGCGACGAGGTGGTTCCCCCCGGTTCCACTCCCGGCCCGGGCCAGGTGCGGGACATCAACACCTACACCGTCGCGGGTCAGGTTGCCGCCGCCGGTGGGATCCCGCATCCCCTGGGTCTGGTGAGCGACGACTACGAGGAACAACTGGTCGCGGCTCGGCAGGGGCTGGCTCAGTCTGACATGCTGGTGCTGTCGGCGGGCAGCTCGGTCAGCGCCCGCGATCGCACGGTGGACATCGTCGCCGAGCTTGGCGAGCCCGGCCCCCTGGTGCACGGGCTGGCGCTGCGGCCCGGGAAGCCGGCCATCGTGGGCCTGTGCGACGGCAAACCGGTCATCGGGCTGCCCGGGAACCCGGTGTCAGCCATGGTGGTGAGTAGCCTCCTGGTGCGACCGACGGTGTACCGGCTCATGGGTTGCGCCAGCCCGCCCCTGCCGGTCGAACTGACGGCGGTGCTGTCGCAGGACATCCCATCCGCCGCTGGGCGCGAGGATTACGTGCCGGTGCGCCTGGCGCAGGGTGCCAGCGGGACAATGAAAGCCCACCCGGTTTGGGGCAAGAGCGGCTTTATTTTCATGTTGGTCAAGGCCGATGGGCTGGTGAGAGTGCCCGCAGACGCCAGCGGCATCTACGCCGGCGAGCCAGTACGGGTACGGGAGTTGTGAACTCATGGAGGACACGACGCCACACCGGTCGCACCGTCGCTACTTCCTGCAGGACATTCCGCTGGAAGAGGCGACGGCCCGCTGGTTCGGCGCCCTGAACGACGCCGGCGCCCTGGCTCAGATGCCCGGGGAGGATGCACCGCTGGCGGCCCCGGACATTGTCGGTCGGGTCACCGCCTGGCCGGTGTGGGCGATTGCGTCGTCGCCGCACTACGATGCCGCCGCCATGGACGGCATTGCGGTACGCGCGGCCGACACCGTCGGAGCCACCGAGACACGGCCCGTCGCTCTGGTGGTGGGGTGCCAGGCCGTTTGGGTTGACACCGGTGATCCAATGCCGGTGGGCATGGATGCCGTGGTGATGATCGAGCACGTGCAGCGCAACCCCACTGATCCGGACACCGTGCGAGTGTCCGACCCGGTCGCTCCGTGGCAGCACGTGCGGCCCCTGGGCGAGGATATCGTCGCCACCGAGCTGGTGCTCCCCGAAAACCACCGCATCACCCCCGCCGATCTGGGGGCCTGCGCCGCCGCCGGCCTCACCACCGTTCCGGTGCGCCGCCGTCCCCGGGTCACGATCATCCCCACCGGGGATGAACTGGCGCCCATCTCGGCGCCCAGAAAGCCTGGCGACATACCGGAGTTCAACTCACTGATCCTCGCGGCTCTGATCCGCCAGTGGGGTGGGGAGCCGGTGGTGATCGAGCCGGTACCGGACGATTTTGACGCCATCCGTCAAGCGGTTAGATCAGGTCTGGCATCGTCGGATGTCGTGGCGATCAACGCCGGCTCCTCCGCCGGCGACGCGGACTACACCGCCGCGGTGATCGAATCGCTGGGAACGCTGCACGTCCACGGTATCGCGGTCCGTCCCGGGCATCCGGTGGCCCTGGGCCTGGCGTCGGGGAAGGCCGTCATGGGATTGCCTGGATACCCCGTATCGGCGGCGCTGACGGCGGAACTGTTGCTGCTCCCCCTTCTGGAGCGGCTGCTGGGTTCGTCGATGCCCTCGCGCCCCCGTATCAGCGCCAACATCACCCGGAAGGTGGTATCACCCACCGGGGAGGATGAGTTCCTGCGCGTAGCAGTGGGCCAGGTGGGAAGCAAGATGATCGCGACGCCGGTGCAGCGCGGCGCCGGCGTGGTCATGTCGCTGGTGCGCGCCGACGGCATCGTTCGGATCCCCAGGCACACCGAGGGCGTGGATGCCGGCGCCGAGATGGAAGTGGAACTGCTCCGCCCGTTGGAGGAGGTGCGGAATACCATAGTCGCCATCGGCAGCCACGACCTCGCGCTGGACCTGATGCGCAGTTTCCTGCGACGCGGGCGCCCGTCGGTGAATCTGGCGTCGGCCCATGTGGGCAGCCTCGGCGGACTGCTGGCCTTGCGGCGGGGCGAAGCGCACGTCTCCGGCTGCCATCTGCTGGATACGGAGAGCGGCGAATACAACACGTCCTACGTGCGCCGGTACCTGCCGGATACGCCCGTCGCCATTGTTCGCCTGGTGGGACGCACGCAGGGGTTGATGACCGCCCCTGAAAACCCGCTGAACATCGCCCGCCTCGAGGACCTGCTCCGACCCGACGTCAGGTTCGTCAACCGCCAGCGGGGATCGGGCACCCGGGTGCTCCTGGATTACCGCCTCCAGCAGATGGGGGCAACGCCCGATGACATCGTCGGTTACCAGCGCGAGGAGTACAGCCACCTGGCGGTGGCAGCGGCAGTTTCGGGAGGATCGGCCGATACCGGCTTGGGCGTTCTGTCGGCGGCCCGGGCCCTGGAGTTGGAATTCGTGCCTCTGCTGAATGAGGAGTATGATCTGATTATCCCCACGGAACACTACGAGAGCGGTCATGTTCAACCCCTGCTGGACCTGCTCACCGCCTCCGATTTCAAACAGGCCGTGGATGACCTGGGCGGCTACGATGTTTCCCGGATGGGCGAACCGCGAGCGATGTTGCCATGACCAGTTACCCTGAATCCCGCATCGCGAGCCGGCGTGCCGAGTTGGACGCCCAACTCGCGGCCAACGGCGACGAGCATCCGGATACCCTGCGCGCCCAGCATCGTTTGGCTCACGCCTATCGCGCCGCCCGCCGGTTCGACGAGGCCTTGCGCTGGTTTGACCTGGCTGTCGAAGGCAGCGCCCGGGTGCACGGACCGAGTCACCTTGAAACGCTGCGCTGCCGGAGCAGTCTCGCCAATTGCCACTACGCCGCCGGACACACCGACGTAGCCATAGAAATGTTCGGCGCCCTGTTCGAGGCGCGCCGCGCCGCGTTGGGCGAGGACCATCCGGACACTTTGCGCAGCCGGGGGAGCTTGGCCAACGCGCTGCACACCATGGGTCGCTACGACGAGGCCGCGAGGCTGCACCTCCGCAACGCCGGCGATCGGGCCGAGACCCTGGGCCGCCAGCATCCTTCCACCGAGGCCAGCCTCCGCAATCTGGCGAGGGCCGTGCGGGAGACCGGCGCGGATACGACCTGATCTTGGCCACCGGGGAAGTAGCCAGCAGGACATCCGATCCGGAACGACCGGGTTCCGAAGCCAGCACTTCGGTTCGCGCCTGGTCGGTCCTGCTTTTGAACCGGACCCACCAAAGCACGGTGGTGCTGTCTTCCTATGGACTGGGGCTGTTCCTGCCCTTTGTGCAGGCGGACCTGGATCTCAGCTACCTGGAGATAGGCATTATGCAAGCGGTCTGGTGGGGCACGCCGGCGGTGTTGCTGGTCCCCTTCAGCCTGATTTTTGCCCGGTTCAACCCCAATCGCCGGGTGTTGGCCGCGTTGGCGCTGATGGCGCCGTGCCTGTTCAGCCAGGGGCTCGCCATCGGGTTCTGGACCCTGCTGGCTTCCCGGTTCCTGACGGTGCTGGTCCACGCGTCCATGTCGCCGGCGCGTCCGCTGCTGCTGCGCTGGTGGGCCGCTCCCCGGCAGTACTCCACCGTGGCCTCCTTGGGCCTGTCCATGCATTCCACCTTCATGGCGGGGGCCCTCACCTTCGGACCTATCATCATCGTGGTGCTGGACAGTTGGAGGCTGGCCTACTTCGTGCAGGGCGCCATTATGGCTGCACATCTCTTGGTGTGGGCGTTGCTGACCTGGAGCTCGAAGGAGCCGGCGCAGGGCCCCGAGGACGCAGCCGCGCCGTCGCCGGACGTTCCGACGGAGAGGGAAGAGGGCACTACGGAACCGGACACCGGGCCCCCGTTGATCCGGTCGCTGCTCGCATATCCTCACGCTTGGCTGCTGGGCGTGGTCATGCTGTGGCTGTCAGCGTCGTGGACAACGATTCTGACCTTTCTGCCCACGATTCTGGAGCAGCACCGGGGCATCGCAATCACGTCAGGGAGCGTGCTGTTCGGATTCCTGTATTACGTCCTGATACCGGGCGCGCTGGTGGGTAGTTGGATTTTCAATCACATCACCAACCGGAGGCTCCTGGTCTTGTTGCCGGCGGTGCTCAACCTCGCCGCCACCGTTGGCGCGGTCCTGGCCGGCAACGTGGTAATCGCCGCGTTGACCCTGACTGGCTTGGGGATTGCCTGGGTGTTCGTTCCGGCGATGGAGATACTGCCCTTTGAGTTCAGGAACATCCGGACGCGAGAGGTGTCGGTGTTGTCCGGGTTGGTGCAGACCTTCGGCGCGGTGGGCTTCGGGGCCGGCCCGGTGATTGCCGGGGCGCTGGCCCAGGTTTCCGGATCGTTGGTCACCGGAGTCCTGGCCGTGGGAGCGATGACCGCTTTGGCAGTGGTGGCCGCTGCCGCGCTGCCGGGAAGGTTCGGGGGGAGGCTGGTGTGATAGCATTGGGCATCCAGCGCGGACGCATTGGAACCAAGAGCGCGCACGCCGTGACTTCCCCCCTCAACGTTAACCTGCACACCGCGCCAGCCGACGCCGGCGACGGGGCGATCCTGCCGAACCTCTTGATGTTCGGCGAAGTGCTCCGCCGCCTGGGACTGGACGTGGGTTCCGGGAACATGCTGGACCTGGTGCGGGCTACCGAGTTCGTGCCCATCGGAGGCAGTCGCAACGACTTCCGGCTCGCGGCGCGGGCGCTGCTGGTGCACCGTCGCAGCGACCTCGAGCTGTTTGACGAGGCGTTTCAGGTCTTCTGGAGGCGGCCGGCCCACGGACGGAGCATGCGAGACCTGCGCTCCATGGGCGAGGAGCGTCGATATCGCACACCCCGGGTGATGCCGCACCGCGAGGACACCTCCGACGGACCACCGGCCGACGACGATCCCGACGATGCCGGCGACCGGCAGCCCGTGGTGGACCTCCAACGATCCTTCAGCGCCCGCGAGGTCCTGAGGCAACGGGATTTCGCCGAGTACACGCCGGCCGAGGTGGCGGCCGCCCGTGTCCTTATGGCGGACCTGCAATGGGACTTGGGCAGCCGCCGCACCCGCAGGCCCACCTGGGGTGATGGTCGTGACGTCGATCTGAGGCGCACCATGCGCCGGAGCCTGTCGCACGGTGGCGAGATGCTGGACATCGCCCACCGCCGGCGCAAGACCAAGCCCCGGCCCCTGGCGCTGATCTGCGACGTCAGCGGATCCATGGAGCGTTACACCCGCATGCTGTTGCACTTCGTGCACACCGTCGCCGTCGGCGGGCAGCAGTTGGAGGCGTTCCTTTTCGCCACGCGCTTGACCCGCATCACTCGCCACCTGGAGCATCGTGGAGTTGACCGCGCGGTGTCGGAAGTGGCCCGCGCCGTGCCGGACTGGGCCGGCGGCACCCGCATCGGGGAGGCGATCAAAACGTTCAACTATCGTTGGGCGCGCCGTGTCCTGCGGGGCGGCGCAGTCGTGCTGGTCATATCCGATGGGTGGGACCGGGGAGACCCGGAATTGCTGTCCCGCGAGATGGCGCGTCTGCAACGCAGTTGCCATCGGCTGATCTGGCTCAATCCGCTATTGGGTTCCCCGGGATACGAACCGTTGACCCGGGGAATGCAGGCGGCCATGCCGTACATTGACGACTTTCTGCCGGCACACAACCTGCACAGCTTGCAGGAACTGGCGATGCACCTCAACCGGCTGACAGCGCGGCGCGCGCCACCGACGGTTCGCCGAAGCGCAGGCTCGGCTGGCGACGATGGAAACGTTCCGGATGGCGGCACTGCCCACGACGGCGGCGCGGCCGCCCGGTCGCGGCGGGAACTCAACCCGGCCCTGGCGCCGACGTTCCGGCATCCACTGTGGGGTCACCCTAACATACCGGGCGGACGCGGCTAGCCCGCTTGTCCAGGCGCGATTTCGTTGTAGAGGCTGGCGAGGGTGACGGCCAGCGCGTGGGGCCGCTCTTCGTATTCGGGGGTGGGGTACCACTCGTAGTCGAAGCTGCGGACAACGTTGCCCTCGATGCTGGTGCGCAGGCTGGAAACGATGACGCGAAACCCCAGGGCGTGGGTCGCCTGCTCGGCCAGTTGCTCAAGCACGATGTTGGGACAATCGAAGATCACCATGAACCCGCCCTGGCGCTGCCCGTCGGTCACGCGCGCCCGGAACACCTTCCCGAACAGATCAATGTCGATGATGGTATACCGCCGTTCCTCCGCGCCGTGGTCGGGCCAGCCGATGTATATGTCGCCGCCCTCGGTCCAGTGGTGCATGAAAATAAGCTCCAAGTCGCGGATGCGCGAAATCCTAGCGGCAGCCGATCACCCGCGCAAGGGAGCCGCTGCAGGCAGTTGTCACGGTCTCCACCAGTCGTTCAAATATCCGAATTTCCGGCAGGCATGGTAGATCCAGTGGAACGGTTTCGTCGTAGTAAGACCGTGTGGCTGCTCTATCGTAACCGTCGTTGGGACAATGGAAGCTGCCCCCGTAAATTACAAGTCGTAATAAATCGTTACAAAAGCAGGTGTTTAGCCTCGCGGGGGACATTCACCCGTGGTACGATGATTAGCCTAACGTGGAAACACTAAGGACATTGCGCAGAGCGCTGACCAGTTGGTATTTCGCCGGGCCGGCGGCCGTGATCCTCGGCCTCGCGATCGGAGCGGTAGTATTTTTCTTCGTTGCTCCCGGCAAGCCGGCCGTTGGCGTGATCAACATCCCGTTCACCGTCATCGATGGCGGTTCAGCGTTCGTTATCGGTCGTCATCTCGATTACGCCCTGCAAGACGACTCGATTAAGGCGGTGGTGATCGCCATTTCCAGCCCGGGCGGTGGCGCGTCCTCCAGCGAGCGCCTGTACTTCCACACCCGCCGCTTGCGCGACGAAAAACCGGTGGTCTTCGTGATGCACGGCATGGCTGCCAGTGGTGGTTACATGATGGCCATGGGAGGCAACTACATCTACGCCCAACCGACGTCCCTCGTCGGAAACGTCGGTGTCATCGGTATATCGGGTGGGACGCTGCCGCCAGTTTTGCCCGAAATCATCACCACCACCGGTCCACACAAGCTCACCGGCGGCTCCAGGCAGCATTGGATCAACTTGATTGACTTGGTCAAGGATCGGTTCGCAAAGATGGTAATGCATGAGCGCGGCGACCGTATTCGCATAACCGAGGCGCAGCTGCTCGAGGGTAACCTCTACGTAGGGCAGGATGCGGTGTCCCTGGGCTTGGTCGACGAAATCGGCGTGACTGGCGACGCTGTCGAAAAGGCGGCCGAGCTGGCCGGCATCGGCAGATACAAACTGGTCGACGTGAACGCCAAGGTCTTCGAGAAACACGGATGGCGGGCACAGCTCACCCAGGCGCCGCTGGACGCAATCCCCGCAGATGACGCAGGCACCGGGTCCGAATCGGATCGGGATGGAGTAGCGCCCGAAGACCAGTACGGGCCACCGCTGATGGGAGCTCTGGGTCAGGAACCGGTGGACCCGCTTTCGCACCTGCCGATCGATATCGGGCAGCCGAATATCTACTACCTATATGCGGGTTATGGCTACTAAACTCGCTGGGGTGCTGATACTCCTGGTGGTCTTTGTGGGTGTGGCATTCGCCGCCACGTATCTGTTTTTCTATCGCGGCAACTACGCCGGCCCGCCCAGTGCGCACGTGGAATATGTGCCGCCACGCGCCGTCAGCGCCAACGACGGTACGCAGTGGACACCGTCGATCGGTGAGCGTTCCGGCGGCCTCGTGCTGCTCGACACTCTGCACAGTAACGGATTCTCGTCTCGAGAGATCCTGACGCTGCGCACCCGAATCGTCGCCCAGGGATACGACCTGGAGTTACTGGGCAACTTCGCCCGGTCATCTCCTACGGACCGACGGGCCCAGTACGCCGAAAGGCTGCGCGAGGCCGACACCCTGATTGTAATTACGCCGTTGGTCTCATACTCCGCCGGCGAGGTCGACGTGATCGAGGATTTCGTGCGCAAGGGCGGCAAGTTGGTGATAGTCTCCGATGCTGGCCGGCGTGACCAGATGAACACCCTGGCTCAGCGGTTCGGGGTGCAGTTCCGTCCGGACTACCTGTACAACCAGGTGGAAAATGAGAACAACTACCAGCACATATTCGTGAGGGATTTCCGCCCTGACGATCTGACCGCCGGTCTGGACACCATCGTGCTGTTGACTGCCGGGTCGATCACCTCATCCGGCCCCGGCCTCGCCGTCGCGGATGCGCGCACCGAGTCTGCAGTGGCCGAAAACAACGGGGATCTGTACGTCATGGCCCGCGCCGCCGAAAGGAATGTCCTGGCGATTTCAGACTTCACGTTCATGATACCGCCCAACGATTCCAAGCTGGACAACGACCGTTTGCTGTCGAACATAATCGACTTTGCCACCACCAGCGACCGCGTTTTCGATCTGGCCGACTTCCCGCACTTCTATCAAACCGGACCCGACGACGGCGTCCAGATCCTGCTGGGTCGCCCCGACCTTCTTGGAAGCGGCGCCACGCTGAAGGGTGGCCTGGAGGAATACGGCATTTCCGCCGATATCCAGGGAACCGAAGATGTGAGCCGGGACACGGTGTTCCTGGGTCTGCACGACGATGCGTTGCAGGTGAGGCAGTACCTCCAGGCGGCCGGAGTCCGGGTCGACGACATGGTGGAAATACCGTCAGGCCTGGAACTTGATCCGGCGCGTACGTCGCTCACCCTGCTGGATCGCGAAGGGGACCGGCACGTGTTGATATTGCTGGCCGACTCCCCGACGGCCCTGAACGGAGCGGTATCACGCCTGTTGAGCGGCGGGTTCAGGTCCGACCTCGTTAGCGAAGTAATCGGAGTCAGCATTTCAGCGGGAGCGAGTAAGTAGTTCATGAAAACCATATCCAAGCGGCTGATCCTGCTCGTTCCGGCATTGGCGGTATTCGCGATGATCGCCTGCACTCCTCCGGTGGCACAGGAACCGGCTGCTGCAGCGCCAGGCACCCCTCCGGAGGCGATGGCCACCCGCGCCCCAGCCATGGAACCGCCCCCGCTCGCCGACTTCAACGAGCAGCGTCAGAGCATCGACGAAGCTTGGAACCTGGTACATGATGACTTCGACCAGTGGCGCGACGACCTGACCATGTGCCATCCCACCACGATGACCGAGGCCCTGAGCGAGTTTGCTATCGAGTTCAGCAGCGTCACCGAAGAAGCCCGGGACCTGACTCGGACCAAGACTACAGGGGAATTCACCAACAAGCTGATCACGGCTGCTGAAGATGAGGAGACCGCTTTCCGGCAGCTCCGCGACCGCTGGCAGCCCGGAAACGTGTCGCTGTTCGAAAACGTGGAACAGCAGCGCAACTTGGCGGCCCAGGCCCAGCGCGAGGCGAAGGACATGGCGCTCGAGCTGCGCGCGGCGCTGGAAGACGCTGCGGACCCCGAAGCAATCGAGGAATTCACCAAGGCGTTTGAGGCCATCGAGCAAGAACTGGAAGATGCCCACTCCGAGTACGGCAAGCTGACCGATGGGGCGGAAGACGATGAGATCGCCGAAGTCGTCGCGGGCCTCGAAGGGCTGACCAAAACGATCGAGGAGATCGTTGCCGCCGTTGACGAGTTGCCGTCCCTGAAGGGCGGCAAGGAAGCCGTCAGAGATTTAGAAGAGGCGGCCAAGGCCGAAGTGGACGCTTTCGAAGCGGCCGTTGAAGCAGCCGAAGAGGCCATTGAGGCGGCCGGAGAAGACGGTGACGTCAAGCTGCCCGACTTCAAAGAGATTGATGCCAGCGTCGAGGCCAGCGAGGAAGCGGCGGACGGCCTGTCAGACGTGCTCGATGATTTGTCCGTCGAAGACACCGCAGACGCGCTGGCTGACATCACCCTCTTCGAGCTCGAGTATGATCAACTGTTACAGACGTGGGACAGGTTCCACTCTGGATACAACCGGTGGCGCGCGGACGATGGCGGATGCGACCGGCTGGAGGTACTGGAGTCGCTGACCGAGTTCAGCGCCAACGTGGACGCGGTGGGCGACAGCGTGCGCAGCCTCCCCAAGTCCGGCTACCTGGAGCCCGTCCACCGTTTGCTGGTGGAAGCGGTCGAAGGGGAGGAGCAAGCTTTCCGGAGCCTGCGCGACACCTGGCAACCGTTCACCCTCGATGCCCTGCGGGCCGTGGACCGGGCGCGCACCATGAGCGACGACCGCCGTAGCGACGCGGACATCATCATCCTGGAGTTGGAAAACCGCTTCTGAGCGCGAATGCAGGCGGTTACTTCTGGTGCTGTTACGGTGCGACCATGCGCTTCGGCCATTTCTTCTATCCCATGAAATTCGACGATTCCCGGGATGACGTTGCCATACGGGAATGCCTGGACGAGGCGGTGTTGGTGGAAGAGTTGGGGTATGACGCCATCTGGTTCGCGGAGCATTACTTCACCGGCGAGTGCGTGTACGGCGACCCACTGGTGTTCGCCGGCGCCGTCGCTGTGAAAACCAGCCGGGTACTGCTGGGCTTCGGCATCATTGAGCTGCCGCTGCATAACCCGGTGCGGGTCGCGATGCAAACCGCCTTGCTGGACAACCTCAGTCAGGGTCGCTTGGTGGTAGGAACTGCTAAAGGCTCCAACTACAACGCCTTCGAGTACATTGGCTTCGGCACCGATCCGGCGCTGGGGGCGGCCCAGATGGAAGAGGCCGAGGAACTGATGGTCACGGCGTGGACGCAGGATGCAGTCCACTTCCACGGCGAGCATTACCGGGTGGCGTTTCCCTCGGTGCGGCCCAGGCCCTATCAGAAACCTCACCCGCCGCTGGCGCGGGCCTGCATCAACCGCGAGTCGATAATCGAAATGGCCCGCATCGGACGGCCAATCCTGCTGCGCGGTCGCTCCACGAACAGCACGGCCGCCGACATCGCCCTTTATCGCGACACCATGGCCAAATCGGGGTTCAGCGATGAGGCCATCGAGCGCAATCTGGATCAGATCTGGGTGTGGCGCGAGATGCACGTGGCCGAGAGCGATGACCAGGCGCTGGATGAGTTCATTCCGGCCAACTACGAAGCCTTCTCGACCATCCAGGCGTACCGGGACGAATGGAACCCGAAGGAATTCCCGATGTCACGGCAGGTCCCGCCAACGCCCAAGCACGAGTACGGCAAGCACCCCGATCCGGACGCGGCGGAGAACCTCGTGGGCAGCCCGCGCCGCGTGGCCGAGCAACTGGACCAGATGCGAAGCGCCGGCATCCGTAACCTGATGCTAACCAACCGGGGACTGATGCCTCCCGAGGCAACACGCCGGTCACTGAAGCTCCTGGCGGAGCAGGTGATGCCGAAGTTCCGAGATAGTTGAAGCAGGAGCCGGCCCGCCGTATCCACCCACGTTTGGGCGCACGACGGTTCTCAAATTGCGATGGGAGGCAAGCGCCATGGAAAAGATCAGGAACAATCATCCGGACATCGCCCCCTCGGGTTCGTCCTTCAGCCGTACCGTACGCACCGGCAACTGGCTGTTTATCGCCGGCTGCACGGCTCGGGGCACGGAAGCCCAGGGCCAGTCGCTCATGGAGCAAACCCGCGTAACCCTGGACCGCATTGCCCGCATCGTCCGCGCCGAAGGCGGCCAGCCGTCGGACATCGTGAAGATCACGACCTTCGTCACCAGCATCCCGGCCTGGCGCGAGGCGCGCGAAACCCAGGAAGCATTGTGGGCCGAGTTCTTTGAGGGAGCCTATCCGGCCAACACCCTCATCGAGATCACGGGGCTGGCCGAGGCCGGCCTGGACGTGGAGATCGAGGCTGTGGCCGAGATCAGCTAACGCAATTGCCGGTCCGCCGTTCAGGCCGGGCGGTGGAACTCCTCCACCTGCTGCAGGTAGTTGCGCAGCAGGTCGTGTCCCACCGTGGTCATGATCGACTCGGGGTGGAACTGCACCCCCTCCACGGGCAGTTCCTTGTGACGCACGCCCATGATGAGCCCGTTGTCTGTCCAGGCCGTCACTTCCAGGAAATCGGGCACGGTCTCTGGGTATATGACCAGGCTGTGGTAGCGAATCCCCTCGAACGGGTTGGGCAGGCCGGCGAACACGCCTTTGCCGTCGTGGTGGATCATCGAGGTCTTGCCGTGGCGGATCTCCCCGGCGCGGTCAACGGTTGCGCCGTAAGCGTCCCCAATGCACTGGTGCCCCAGGCACACGCCCAGCACCGGAAGCTTGGGGCCGAAGTGCCGGATAACGTCGTTGGATATCCCGGCCTCCCGGGGAGTGCAGGGCCCTGGGGACACCACGATGCCCTCGGGCTGCATGGCCTCGATGTCTTCGATGGTGGTCTTGTCGTTGCGAACTACCTCAACCTCCGCGCCCAGTTCGCACAGGTACTGGTACAGGTTGTAGGTGAAGCTGTCGTAGTTGTCGATCAGCAGCAGCATCAGTACAACTCCACCAGTTCCAGCCAGTTGCCGTCCGGGTCCTGGCAGTAGGACGCCTTGCGCACCATGTTGCCGTCGTCGTCGTACATCGGCACCGGAGGCGTGGGATAGCTGAGGCCACGGCTGCGGGTGTTCTCGTAGAACGCGTCGATGTCCTCGACATAGAATGCCAGATGCGCGGCGCGAACGTCGTTCTTGTCGAATTCGGCGTACCCGCCCTCTGGGTTCATGTACTGGATCAGCTCCAACTGGTGGCCGTCTCCCATGTCGAAGAACGCGCCCCTGATGTGGGTGTCCGGGAAGCCCAGCAGCGTGGTGGGGAACTCACCGGTGCGCTCGGTGCGCATGGTCAGGGTGAGGCCCAGTACGTCGGAGTAGAAGGCGACGGCGGCCTCCAGGTCTTTGACGATGAAGCCGGTGTGGAAGAAGGATTTGAGCATATTGAGTCTCCGTTTGAGATGGTGCGTCATTGCGAGCGCAGCGTGGCAACCTCGTTGCGGCAACCAGTCTCCCTCATGGGAACGGGATTGCCACGTCGCTGCGCTCCTCGCAATGACAGTGGGTTAAACGACCCCCTCGGCGACGTCGATGGCGCGCATCATGGCGCCGGACTTGTGCCGGGTCTCCATGTACTCGTCCTCGGCCACGCTGTCGGCGACCACGCCGCCTCCGGCCTGGACGTACATGACGCCGTCCTTGAAAATGCCGGTGCGCAGCACCAGGGCGGTGTCCATGTTGCCGTTGTAGCTGAAGTAGGCCACCGCGCCTCCGTAAGGCCCGCGCCGCTCCTGCTCCACTTCGGCGATGATCTCCATGGCGCGGATCTTGGGCGCGCCGGAAACGGTGCCGGCGGGGAAGCACGAGCGTAGAGCGTCATAGGGCGTCATGTCTGGCCGCAGCTCGCCCTCCACGTGGGACACCAGGTGCATCACGTGGGAGAACCGCTCCACGTCCATGTACTGGGTTACTCTGACGGTCCCGGGCACGCTCACGCGGCCGATGTCGTTGCGGCCCAGGTCCAGCAGCATGATGTGTTCGGCCTGCTGCTTCTCGCTGCCCTTGAGTTCCTCCTCCAGCGCGAGATCCTCGGCCGGAGTCTGCCCGCGTGGACGCGTGCCGGCGATGGGATGGGTGTAAACGGTGCCGTCGTTAACCGTGGCCACCGTCTCGATGGCCGCGCCGACGATCTGGAACCCGTTCAGGTCCAGATAGTACATGTAAGGCGAGGGGTTGCTGCCCCGCAGGGCGCGGTACACTTGGAAAGGGTGGGCGTCGGTGCGGCGGCTGAAGCGTTGGGAGTTCACCACCTGAATGACATCGCCCGCATAGATGTACTCGATGCACTTTTCGATGACGGCTTCGTATTCCGGCACGGTGAAGTTGGACTGAGTTTGGCCACCAACCGGGAGGGACGGCGTCGCCAGCAGTTCCGGCGGGACTTCCAGCGGACGGGAGAGACGGTCCACCATACGCTCGATCTTGGCGGTTGCCGCATCATAAGCCTCTTCGACGTCCTCACCATCCAGCCGGGCGTGGCTCACCACTTTGATGTCGTGGCGCAGGTGGTCGAATACCAGCAGCGTGTCGGTGAACATGAAGACCGACTCGGGAAGGCCCTGGGGGTCGGTTTCGAGCATGGGCACGCGCGGCTCGAAGTAATGCACGGCGTCGTAGGCCACATAGCCCACGCCCCCGCCGTGGAATGGCGGCAGGCCTTCCACGGGGATGAGCTGAAAGGCGTCCATCTCCCGCTGCACCAGGGTCAGCGGGTCCACCGCGCCCGAAGGCTGGTCGGCGCCGGTGCTGAACACGTCGTAGGGCTCGGTGCCGATGAAGCTGTAGCGGCCGATGCGCTCGCCGCCGGCCACCGATTCCAGCAGGAACGAATAGGGCGGACGCGCCACCTTCAGGTAGGCCGAAACCGGCGTTTCCAGGTCGGCGTTGATGGTGCGGTAGACTGGGCACAGATTGCCCTGTCCGGCCAGGGTGCGGACTTGATCAAGGGTGGGATAGTACGTTGTCATGCTGCTAATTCCAGATGTGTTGGGTGGCGGCGGCAAAAGAAAAAGCCCGTCCCCAGCGGGACGAGCCTAATGGCCGTGATGCCACCCTGCATACGGTGTTCAACGGGCAAGTAACGCTGCCCATACGGCCCAGCCTACTCAGGTTCGCGCGGAGTGCACGCAAAAACCTTTCGGAGGGCGGCTCCGGGGTCCATTCACCACCTGCGCCTGGCGCCGGTTCGCAGCTAACCCGGCTCTCTGGGCCTCGCTGGGCGGTTACTAATCCCCTTCACGGCAATTGGGTATTCGGATTTGCGAGGTTAATTGTATGGCGGGCGGTTGGGGGCGTCAACGAGATTTCCAGAATCCGTTTTCAACCAGCAACCCCTCAATCTGTGCAGCGGTAGACCCGGTCTCGCGCATAATCTTTCGGACGCATGCTTTTGCGCTATTTTCTACGTTGCGCGTGCCAAAAGGTTCGTATTCCTTGTCCTGAAGTGCTCTGACAGCTTTGCAGATATTGGACCAACTTTGGTGAGACTCGGACCTGATTTCTTTCACATGCTCGATGAATTCTCCGCCGATTTCGAAGTCAGACATTTGCCGAGGTTGACCCGCGGATTTGGCATGAGTTTCCCTGTCCAAAATAAGTAGCGGCTGCCGACCCAAGACTTTAGGCAGGTCCAAGCCCGGGTTCTCCACGAAATCGGGTAGCTGGCAAACGGGATTATTGGCAAAGTAGAGGTCCCACGATGCTTGGCGAATGGCATGTTCCAACTCAGGGAGCGGATGCTGCTTTTCGGTCAACATACCTGCCCAGAAGGGCATATAGCAGATGTTCCAACCAGCGGTAAACGCTTCGGGGTTCCAAGGTTCCCCCCAAATGTGCCGCACGCCATATCCCGTGCCTCGGGCAAGTTTCCTTCCGGTATATTTCTCCCAAGCCATTTGAGCACGGCTATTGTCGTCTAATGTCACTTCGCGTCCATCACCACTCCACACGGCGGTTTGTCCTTTGTCGATACCGGGGTAGTGGTCCCGGCTACGTCGAGCCCTGTCAGGATAGTAAGGTGTCTTGACGCGCACAGAATCAGGATGCACGAAGTAAGAGTGGGCAAACGCTGCTTGAATGACGGAAACGCCGCCGTTCTGGAAATAATCTTCCAGAGATTGTATTGGCGAGATGAGACTGCCGGTATGAACACGTATGTCTATCATCGAAATGTACTCCGTTCAACGGCGGGCCGGGAAGCGGTCGAGTTGGCCCGGCCAGTTTAGAATGCGATCATCGTCGGTGATGAGCTGGTGTTGGCCTTCCAGAGCAGTGGCCATGATGATCCGGTCGGCCGGGTCGTCATGTAAATCCGTCAAGTTTACGGAGAGGGCGGCAATTGCGCCGTCAACGGGGATTTCAATGAATCCTGTCGCCAAGAGGCTTTGACGCCATTGGGTAGCGGCGACATTGAGCGTGAGACGGTTTTTAGACAGCAGTAAGGCAACTTCCCAGACGGATATTGCGGAGAAAGCTGCTTGCCCTGATTCGATAGATTCTCGTATTCGCCGTTGGGCTGTCGAGCCGAGGCGCGGGCTGGACCCGAGGAACCAGAGCAGAGCGTGGGTATCCGGCAGGATCAAACCAGGTTCTCCTCGTCATAGTTGCTGCGGTACCACTCGGGAGGGAGCGGAGATACGATGTCGCCGTGGATCTCGATTTGGCCTTTCATGGAGCCGTAACCGTGGAGTGGCGGTTCCTCGTACCTCGTTATCTGCACAATGGGCTTGTCGCCGTCGAAGATGATCGCCTTCCCGTCCTGCTCGAAAACGGCGGCGATGATTGACAGGTATTGCTCGCCAAATTCTTCGATGGAGAGCGTATGCAGTTTTTTGTGGTAAGGAACGGCCTCGGTCATGGTTTCCTCCGGCTGGCTGATGGGTTGACGCACTGACTGTGTCGAAAGCGTCACGGCGTCAGCAGTATCTTTCCCGTGGTCTCCCTCCCCTCCAGACGGCGGTGTGCCTCCGCGGCTTCGGACAGCGGCAGGTTCAGGCTGATGTTGAGCTTGATCTCGCCCGACTGTACCCAGGACAGGCATTCTTCGGCTCGCTGCAGCAACTCGTCTCGCGTGGCGGTATAGTCCCCTAGCGTGGGGCGGGTGAGGAACAGGGAGCCGTTGCGCAGCATCCCCGAGTCCACCGCTCCTACGGGGCCGCCGGCTTGCCCGTAGAGGGCCATGCAGCCGCGGCGTCCCAGCACCCGCAGGCCCTTCTCGAAGGTGGTCGCCCCGACCGCGTCGTAGATGATCTTGACGCCTTGGCCGTCGGTCATCCGTCGGACCTCTTCCTCGAAATCCTGTTGGGTGTACAGGATGACGTCGTCGGCGCCCGCGCCACGGGCCATCGCCGCCTTCTCATCGGTGGATACCGTGGTGTACACGTGGAGCCCCATGCGCTTCAGCATCTGGATCAGCAGCAGACCCATTCCGCCGGCGCCGGCGTGAACCAGGGCACTCTGACCGGCCTGCAGCGGCGCGATGTCGTTGACCAGGAAGTGGGCGGTCATGCACTGGAGCAGGGTCGCCGCGCCGGTCTCGAAGTCCATGTCGTCGGGGATGCGCACCAGCAGCCAGGCGGGAACGGCCTGCTGCTCGGAGTAGGATCCGGTGTGCATGGCGTAGGCAACCCGGTCGCCCACCGCAACTTCCGTGACACCATCGCCCACAGCGACCACCTCGCCCGACGCCTCGCGGCCTGGCGTCCAGGGAAACGAAGCCGGCGGGTTTGTCCCCTTGCGGCTGGACACATCGGTGTAGTTGACGCCGATGTTGCGGATGGCGACGACCGCTTCGCCAGGGCCGGCGGTGGGCTCGGGCATGTCTTCGTATTTCAGCACGTCGGGTCCGCCGACTTCGTAAGCTTGGATACCTTTCATGGTGTCTAACCTCCAAGTACGGATGCCATTCCGGTAACGTTGTCGATGTCCAGGATGCCGCGGAAACTGCTGACCGCTTCGTCAATGTGGTCGGCCGGCAGGATGTAGCGGGTGCAATAGAGGAATTTCGCGTCCAGTTCCTCGGGGTCCAGGGGCATGGCCGGCGAGCCCCGAGGATGGTCGATGCGATGGTTCAGGGTGCGTCCGTCGTTGAGGGTTATTGCGACCTCCGCGGGATTTAGGGCCAGCGGCGACGCCGGCAGGGTGGCCTCGACGGAAATGCGCTCCATCATCGCGCGGACGCCCTCGTCACGAACCGCCGGTTCGGAGAAGAAGTTTATCAGCGGCGCCCCGTGGCACAGGGCGGCGGCCGCTATAAACCCAATGGACCGTCGGGCCTGCCATCCGTCGGCGGGAAGCACGTTGGGCATGCGCTCAATGTCTTCCGCCGTGAGCCCGACGTGGACGCTGGAGATATCCGCAGGGGCAAACCGGTGCAGCTGGGCCAGGCCCAGGATAGCGTCGATCGCGCCGTGGCTGGCAGGGTCGCACGGGTAGAGGCGAATGGTAACCCCTGGATCGATCAGTCGCCAACGCGAGCTCAGATCGTCAAGATTGCAAGTCGCCTCATGCGCGGCCCGAGGCGCTTCACCGATGCCCTCGGCGGCGCTGAGCGCGCAAATCACGCCCTGCATGGCGGCCCTGCCTTGGGCCATGGCGGCGGCTCCGGCGGAGCCGTACTCGCTGCCGCCGTTTGCAGTGTCAACCGCCAACCCCACCGCGCGAGCCACGCCGTCGGCGTCCAGCCCCAGTAGCATCGACGACGCCACCGCTGCTCCAACCGCGCCGGCGGAGCCGCGTGTAGGCGCAGTTGCGCCAAGGCGGGCAGCCACCTCGCATCCCGCGGCGAACGCTGAAAGCACGTCCGGCCCGGAGTATCCATGCATCTCGCCCAAAGCCATAACTGGCGGAAACACGGCGGCCGTCGGGTGCGTGCCGCCGTCGACGGTGTTGTCGTCGTAGTCCAGCAACCGCACCAATGTCCCGTTCACCAGCGACGCATACACCGGCGAGGTGCGCATACCCATGCCGATGATGGTGCTCCGGCCGTTGCCGCCCATTTCACGGACCACCCGGGCCAGGGCAACCCCATCAGGATGCGCCGCGCCGGCGAGAGCCGCGCCGGCGGCGTTGAGCATCATCTCCCGGCACAGCTCGACCACGGTAGGCGGCACCGCGATGTCCGACTGGGCAATTCCGGCCGCGAACTGGGCGATCTGCTGGATGGGTTCAGGTTCAGTGCGATTCATGGCAGGGCAAGGATACCGACGGCCGCCGCGCGGCGCAACGGAGGGACGCGAGGGTCCGGTGTATAATGCCGACGTGGACCGCAGGGAGGTCATGCGGCGGCTGCGGGAGGACGGTTGGTATGTGCATCGTATCGTCGGATCGCATCACCAGATGAAACACCCAACCAAGCGTGGCACTACATCAGTGCCTCACCCGCGAAAAGATCTCAAGATCGGAACGATACGCAGCATTGAGCGGCAATCGGGCGTCAGACTCCGGCCGTGAGGAAACCCAACATGGAACGAACGTACCTTGCGTTGGTTGAAAAAGACCCGGATAGTGACTACGGCGTTTGGTTCACGGACCTGCCCGGCTGCATTACCGCGGGAAGCACCTTTGAGGAAGCGTGCGAAATGGCGCGGGAGGTGCTGATGCTGCATTTGGAAGGCATGGCGGAAGACAGCGAAGACATCCCGCCACCCAGTTGTGCCAATGACGTGCTGGCGCACCCCGACGCGACCGACGCCATCGCCCTGATCGTGGTCGAAGCCTTGCCCGAGCACACTCCGGAAGAAGCGCAAGCCGCCTATGATGCTTTCATGGCGTCAGAATACGGACAGGAATTCATGCGCGAAACCGCGCCACATTCCGAGCCGGCGACGGCCCGTATCGCGGAATGACTTTAGCCGCTATGTCAACTCCGGACACTGAGACGAGTTTCCTGCCATCGGATCGTTTGTTGATTGTGATTGCCTGTCCATTGCTGCCACGCTTGTGACGGTGATGATCACGGGCGCAGGTGTTGTTCCAAACTTGGGAGATCGGGAATATGTCAGCACAGGGTAGCAGTTCCAACTCGGTGGAAGCGCGACCGTACGACGTGGCCATCGTGGGCGGCGGCATCATCGGGCTGTCCGCGGCCATGCAACTGCTCGAACGCTCGCCGGACTTGAACGTTGCGGTGATCGAGAAAGAGGAGCAGTTGGCCCAGCACCAGACGGGCCACAACAGCGGCGTCATCCACTCCGGCATCTATTACCGGCCCGGCTCCTGGAAGTCGCGGTTCTGCGTGGGCGGCAAGGACCGGCTGATCCGCTTCTGCGACGAAAACGAGATCGAGTACGATCCCTGCGGCAAGGTGATCGTGGCGACCCACGAGAGCGAACTGGGTCGCCTTGACGACCTGTACGAGCGCGGTGTCGCCAACGGCGTTCCTGACCTCGAAATGGTGGGCCCCGAGCGATTGAAGGAGATCGAGCCCCACACCTACGGCGTCCAGGCGCTCTGGGCTCCTCACACCGGCATCGTCGACTACGTGCGGGTGGCCAACGCCTACGCGGGCAAATTCCAGTCAGCGGGCGGGGACATCTTCACCGGCGCGGCGGTTATCCGGTCTCGGCAAACCGGCTCCGGCACCGCTTTGGAGACCCAGAGAGGAGCAGTGCAGGCTCGACACGTGATCAACTGCGGCGGGCTGTACGCGGACAAACTGGCGAGAATGATGGGCGAGGAGACCGACGTTCGCATCATCCCCTTCCGCGGTGAGTACTACAAGCTGACGGAATCCAGCGAAGACCTGGTGAAAGGGCTGATCTATCCGGTGCCCGATCCACGGTTCCCGTTCCTGGGCGTGCACTACACGCGGAACATCCACGGTTACGTAGAGGCTGGACCCAACGCGGTGCTGGCATGGGCTCGCGAGGGCTACCGCAAGAGCAATATCAGCCTTGGAGAGACCGCTGGCGCGCTTACCTTCCCAGGTTTCTGGAAGATGACCGCGCGCCACTGGAAGACAGGCATGCAGGAAATGCACCGGTCCTACAGCAAGTCCGTTTTCGTTAACGACCTCAAGAAGCTGATACCCGAGATCCGCGGGGAGGACCTGGAACCGGGCGGCAGCGGCGTGCGCGCGCAGGCAGTGTCCTCGTCGGGCGCGATCCTGGACGACTTCCACATCCTGCGGGGACAACGGGCGCTCCACGTCCTGAACGCGCCGTCACCGGGCGCTACCTCGTCGCTGGCCATAGGCGAATACCTGACGGACATGGCGGTTGAGGACTTCGGTCTGGCCGTTCGTTGAGCGTCCCACTGGTAATGTTGCTGTCGCCAGACTCGCCTGCCCGTAGCGGCGCAACTGCTGGCGCATTCGGGGGCCTTCCCGGCAAGCGAACGCCCTGTTATGGCAAGCGGGTTTCTGCTATACTTGCCGCCTAGCCGACGAACGCCATCGCACAAAGAATGTCTTGCCGCCGCTGGCAGCAGCCCGCGGGGGCGATTTTTCGGTTTAGTCTCTAAATTATCCGGGAGTACAAGACAATGCCGGCTTATGCCGTAATCGGGGGACAGTGGGGCGACGAAGGCAAGGGTAAAGTCATCGACTACCTTGCCGGCCAGTCCGATTGCGTGGTGCGATACGCCGGCGGCAACAACGCCGGACACACGGTGGTCAATGAGCGGGGGGAGTTTCAGTTGCACCTGGTTCCGTCCGGCATCTGCTGGCCCGGGGTGACCGGCATCATCGGCAATGGTGTGGTGGTGAATCCCGGCGTGCTGCTCGGGGAGATCGAAGGATTGCGGGAGCAGGGTATCGACACGGACCAACTGTTTGTCAGTGATCGGGCTCACGTCATCATGCCCTATCACATGCTGCTCGACGAACTCCAGGAAAAGGCTCGTGGCCGCGGCGCCATCGGCACTACCGGCCAGGGCATTGGCCCAGCTTACATCGACAAAGTGTCCCGCGACGGCATTCGCGTCGGCGACTTGCTTGACACCACGGAGCAGTTGCCCGACCGGGTGCAAGCGGCCGTAGAGATGAAGAACCGGGTCATCACCGGAGTATACGGCGGCGAACCCGTGGATGCCGACGAGATTCTGGAACTTTGCCGACGGTGGGGGGAACAACTGCGGCCAATGGTTCGCCCCACCGAACAGATGGTGCAGGACCTGCTGGAACAAGGCAAGCGCGTGCTCTTGGAAGGCGCCCAAGGAACGCTGCTGGATGTTGACCACGGTTCCTATCCGTACGTCACCTCATCCTCGCCGTCCATCGGCGGCGCGATCACCGGATTGGGGCTCGACCCACGGTCCATCAAAGGCGTCCTCGGCGTGTTCAAGGCATATTCCACGCGCGTCGGCGGCGGGCCGATGCCCACGGAGATGCACGGCCAAGCCGGTGAGGACCTGCGGGAGAAAGCCCACGAATACGGCACCACCACCGGGCGAGCCCGGCGGGTGGGCTGGTTCGATTCCGTTGCCGCCCGCTACAGTCATCAGATCAACGGCTTCACCGGCATTGTGCTGACCCGCCTGGACATCCTGGACGGAATGGAAGAGGTGAAAATCTGCGTCGGGTACCGCGCGAACGGAGAGGAATTCGACCGCTTCCCGTCCGATACGGCCCTGCTGGAGCGCTGCGAACCCATATACGAAAAAATGTCCGGATGGATGGAACCCACGGCCAGCGCAACGCGCGCCGAGCAGTTGCCGGCAAACGCGCTGGCATACGTGAAACGGATAGAGACTCTAGTG
The DNA here is from genome assembly GCA_034423575.1 of Dehalococcoidia bacterium. Taxonomy (GTDB): domain Bacteria; phylum Chloroflexota; class Dehalococcoidia; order Lucifugimonadales; family UBA3495; genus Bin87. The sequence continues at coordinate 61,592 of DAOUIF010000030.1, forward strand.
GGCTGTGATGCTCAGATCATTTCTACCGGTCCCAGTCGCGAGGAAACCATCGCGATTGAACAGATCATCCGGTAGCGTATTTGACACTTTCGTAATAACATTGCGCCTGCAGCGTAGCCTGGACGATCCGGCTATATAACTTGCTGCGGAGGAGAATGTATGGCCACAAATAACGCAACACCGGCGGATACGTCCATCTTCGGTCGTATCTTCGTGCGGTTCACCGACGAGTTCTACTTACTGTTCCGGCTGATCTTCGCCTTTTTAGTGTCGCTCCACGGAGCACAAAAGGCTTTCCAAATGTGGGGATTCCCGCCTCCGGGACCTGGAGGCCCGCCAGACATCGTGTACCTTGCCGGTTGGATCGAGTTCATCTCGGCCCTGCTCATCGGCTTTGGGGTACTCACACGGTTGGGCGCCGGCGCGCTGTGCGTCACGATGGTCATCGCATACTTCATGATGCATTTTCCCAACGGCATTGCCCCGCACATCTTCCCGGCCGAAGGCGGTTTCCCCGCGACCGGGGGTGAGGTTTCGATACTCTGGTTCGCCATTGCCGGCATAATCGGTATCATGGGCAGCCGCAAGTATGGCCTGGAACGCCTGATCCTCAAGAAGGAAATCCTCTAACCAGACCCTATAGCAAAACCAACCTCACACAAACGGCCCGGCGTTCCCCACGACGCCGGGCAAAGAGTAGTAATCATGCAGCAACAAGCAGCGCGCTTCGGGATCTACTTCAATTCCTCCCAGAACCAGGTGGTTCGGATCAATTCCCCCTACTGGTTCCCGCCGGAACCCGAGTGGCAGAAGGTCACCGGCGAGGTGAACGCCACCCTGCTGGACCTGCGGCGAACGATCGGAGAGCAGGGTCTGTCTTCAGATCCCGACGGAGTGACCTGGACCACCCTGCCGTTGTTGGACGAAGACAACTAGCCGGCCATGGCCTCGGAGCCGCCGGGAGCCTTACCGCAGACGGCCCCCGAGACGGATGACTATCCCCGCCCGCCGGGATGGCGCGGGCGAATGATGGCCGCCAACCCCGAGCAGGCCCGCCGCTGGATGCGATGGGCTTGGGTCTGCGGCATGGTGTGGTGGGTGTGGACCATGGGCGTGTTGGTCGTGTGGATGTCGGCACCCGTACTGGCGGTGTCCGAAGTTGAGGGCAGCGCGCCGGCCATACCGCCGGCAGACCTCCTCATCTACTACGGCATCGAAGGACTCGTCGTGGCCCTCCTGGCGCTGGGGGTGATGCGCCGCTGGCGTCCCGCCGCAGTGCTGCTGGCAGTGGGGTTCGTCGTGTCGCGGATCGTGCTGATCTTGCTTGGGTTGATAACCCTGGACAGCTTTCGGGATGCCATCTGGCTCGTCATCTACGGGGGACTGCTGTTCGCTTTCGTGAGGGGGGTGCAGGGCGCATACAGCTTTCACTGGTTCACCCGAGCGCCTCTGCCGGATCATCGGTAGGAGATCTGCAGCGTGACACTAATCAGGGGCGGGTGATCTACCCGCCCCGATTTCTTTTGAATATTCCCGTTTGGTGAACTAGCTGTCGTTGAACGCGGGCATCACGTCCTCCGCGAACCGGGATAGCTGGTCCTTGAAGACCTCCCGCGGCATCCCCATGACGGAACCGAGGTTAATACGCTCCACGCCCGGATAGCGCGCTTCGTCTTCCTTCAGCGCGTTGATGACGTCATCCGCGGATCCGCAGAGCCACGCTCCGCTTTCCACCGCCTCTTCCAGCGTGGGGAGTTGCACGCCCCGACGGAGACCGGGATTGGCCACGGCTTCTATCTGGTCCTGCTCCAGGCGCATGAGGCCCAGCGGGGCCGCGAATTTCATCGCTTCCTCGAAGTAGGGCTTGGCCTCCCTGATAGCCTCCTCGCGGTTCGCGCCGAGGAAGAAGCGGTAACCCAGCGCGATGTCCTCGCCCAGTTGCAGCTCGCGGCCATATTTGGCGGCGGCCTGCTGGTACATGGTCAGCCGCTCGTGTCGGGCGGGCTCCGGTGTATTGGCCACCATCGCCTTGATGCCGATGCGGGCCATGAAATCAACACCTTTGGGGTTGCCCGAAACCAGCGGCTGCCAGATGTCCACGGGCTGGCGCAGGGGCCGGGGCACGAGGCTCAGCTTCTCCAGGGTGTAGCCGCGGTAGGGCACTCGCGCCGGTATCTGGTAGTGCTTGCCCTCGTGGGAGAAAGCTTCCTCGTTGAAAGCCTTGACCATGACCTCGACCTGCTCTTCAAACAGCTCGCGGTTGGCGTCGCCATCGAACATGGGCGAACCGAAGGTCTCCACCTCGCGGGAGTGGTACCCGCGGCCCACGCCGAAGATGATGCGGCCGCCGGAGAGGATGTCCGCCATGGCGAAGTCCTCCGCCAGGCGCAGCGGGTGCCACATGGGCGTGATGTTGAAGCCGCAACCGTACTTGAGCCTCTGGGTGTTGCAGGCCAGGTACAACCCCAGCATGATCAGGTTGGGGATGCACTCGTACCCTTCAGGCTGGAAGTGGTGCTCGGCCATCCAGAACTCGTCGTAGCCGTTGTCCTCCAGGTGCCTGGAGATGTCCAGGGCCCAGTCGAAGGCTTCGGCGAGTTGTTCGTTGGAATACCAGCGGTCGTTGGCGGGAGTCCCCTCGAGTCCCAGGTTATCGTCCACCACGTGTCCGGCGTAGGATGCGCTAAAGCTGTTGAACATGATTCGGTTCCCTCGTCGTTGATTGGTCGGCTCGTCGGGTCGCAAACAATTGTACTCCATTCGAATGGGCATTGAAGCCAATTGCCGTATCAACGGAACGGTCTCCCCCGTGACTGGGAACCAGAAATCCGAGCCTGAAGCGCCGGCGAATGCCCGTGTTGACGCTCGCCGGCGGCCGATGCTAACCTCGCGCCACGCTCACCGGCAAGCCCGGTGGAGTTGACACCGGAGGGAAAGTGAGATGAAAGCAGCAGTTTTGCGCGAAGTTAATCAGCCGGTAGTCGTCGAAGACGTGCAGGTCGACGCGCCGGCGCCCCGCGAAGTATTAGTGCGGACGGGCGCGTCCGGCGTGTGCCACAGCGACCTGCACTTCGTCGAAGGGCTCTATACCACGCCCATGCCCTGCATCCTGGGCCACGAGGCGGCCGGCGTTGTGGAGGCGGTGGGCGAGCAGGTCAGCTATGTCCGCCCGGGCGACTCGGTGATCTCGTGCCTCTCGGTCTTCTGCGGGACTTGCGAATTCTGCACCCGGGGCCAGCCCTACCTCTGCGACCGGACGGCGGTAACGCGAAGGCGCGACGACCCGCCCCGTCTGCGCAAGGACGGCGAGGCCATCACCCAGTTCGCCCAGCTGGGCTCCTACGCGGCCGAGATGCTGGTCCACGAGAACGCGTTGGTCAAGGTGGACGACGACATCCCCTTCCCGCAGTTGGCGCTCATCGGCTGCGGCGCTACCACCGGCCTGGGCGCCGTGCTGAACACCGCCCGCGTTGAGCCGGGCAGCACGGTGGCGGTGGTGGGCTGCGGCGGCATCGGCATCCACTGCGTGCAGGCGGCCGCGCTGGCCGGAGCCCTGCGGATCATCGCCATCGACACCACCGAGGACAAGCTGGGCCTGGCCCGCGAGTTTGGCGCCACGGACGTCATCGACGCTACCGCGGGCAACGTCGCCGAGCGCATCGTAGACCTGACCGACGGTGGGGTTGACTACTCCTTCGAGGCCATCGGCCTGAAACAGACCGCCGAAGACTGCTACAACATGCTCCGACCCGGTGGCGTGGCCACCATCATCGGCATGGTGCCCGAGGGCGTCAAGATCGAGCTGGACGCCGGCAACTTCCTGCGCCGGGGCCGCGCTATTCAGGGCTGCACCATGGGGTCCAACCGGTTCCGCACCGACATGCCGCGCTACATCGAGTTTTACAAGCAGGGTCGGCTGAAGCTGGACGAGCTGGTCACCCAGGAGATGGCATTGTCAGAGATCAACAAGGCCTTCGCCGACATGAAGGCTCAAAGCGTCCGCCGCAGCGTGATAACGGATTTTGAGAACTGAGTGACTGGCCATGCGCCAGCGTATGATGGCGTCGGCGCAAAAACGCCGTGGGAAATTTACTCATCACAACTTGCGGAAGAGTTCCACTCGGAGGTGGCGCCATCATGAACGACTAGGAAGTGAGTTGGCAGCATCTATCGGAGCCGCCATCTGGGCATCCTGACCTGGCATTGATTTGGGAAGCGGAGCAAGCCCTTCAGAGCATCAGTGCACTCGCCGAAAATCCGGACATTCGGCACCAAATCACGACGCGAGCTGAGACGATGGTTCAAGAGGAATGGCAATCCATTCTCGAACGCGTTGCCGCCATCTTGATCAATGATTAGGATGATGTGTAGTACACAATTTGGCCCACGGATCCTCGCTGTTCGGCCCGAAAAGACGGTCTCTCCAGCGGAGTACGGGAGCGATGGGTATGACGAACCACGAAACAATACCTGCTATTGCCGATAATGACGTCTGGCAAAGCCGCATCGTCAAAACCCCGGGCATTCTGGCCGGCAAGCCCTGCATCCGGGGGACGCGCATCTCCGTGGAACTGGTGGATGAACTACTCCGCGGCGGGCGCAGCCCGGAAGACATCCAGCGTTACCACTTCTCTCATATCTCGCTGGCGGACATTGAGGCTTGCCGGAAATATGCGGCCACCGGCGCCAAACTCTCTGACTTTACCTGGCGGGACCTGTACGGCGACGAGGACGATGACTGACCGCGCGACGACCATGCGGATACTGGCTGATGAGAATATGCCGGACCGGACGGTTGAGCTGCTGCGAATAACCGGACACGACGCTCACTTTGTCAAAGAAACCATGCCGAGCGAGGCAGACCCGAACGTACTAGCCGTTGCCACCGGAGAGACCCGTCTGCTGGTTACGCAAGACAAGGATTTTGGCGATATCGTAGTCAACCAAAACCAGCCGGCGCCGCATGGCGTAGTTCTATTCCGGCTGCATAATGATATTCCAGATACCGACCGGTTCCGGCTGATGGCCGCCATTCTGGACGCGCGCAACAGTTGGGGTCCCGGAATATGGACTGTCAGCATCCGTCATCCGACAACTTCCTGAAACTAACGCGCTGGAAACTGCCATGTATGTCATCGGAACCGCCGGCCACGTCGACCACGGCAAATCCACCCTGGTCAAGGCCCTGACCGACATAGATCCCGACCGCCTGCCCGAGGAGAAGGAGCGGGAGATGACCGTTGACCTCGGCTTTGCCTGGATGACCCTGCCCAGCGGACGCGAGGTCAGCATTGTCGACGTGCCGGGACACGAGCGGTTCATCAAGAACATGCTGGCCGGCGTCGGTGCCATCGACCTCGCCATGCTCATCGTCGCCGCCGACGAGAGCGTGATGCCCCAGACCCGGGAGCATCTGGCAATCCTTGACATCTTGCGTATCCGGCGCGGCTTGGTGGTCATCACCAAGGTGGACCTCGTTGACGACGAGTTAGTCGAGCTGGTCAAGGCCGAGGTGGAGGACACTCTCGCGGGCACCGCCTTCGAGGGCTGCCCCATGGCGCCGGTCTCCGCATACACCGGCGAGGGCATCGACGACCTGAAGGCGATGATCGACGACATACTGAACGACACCGAAACCCGCCGCGATCTGGGCCGGCCCCGCCTGCCCATTGATCGCTGCTTTACGGTGAGCGGGTTCGGGACCGTGATCACCGGCACGTTGATTGACGGGTCTGTGGCGGTGGGCCAGCAGATTGAGTTGGCTCCGTCGGGTCGTCAGGCGCGCATCCGCGGCTTGCAGAGCCACAAATCGCGCCTCGACGCGGCCGCGCCCGGCATTCGGTTGGCGCTGAACTTGTCGGGCATCTCACGCGACGACGTCATGCGCGGCGAGGTGCTCACCAACCCCGGCTGGCTGAGGCCCACCCGCCGGTTCGACGCCAACCTGCGCATGGTGAAGGGCGCGCCCCACGCGCTGAAGCACAACGAAGGCGTCACCTTCCACCTCTTTACCACCGAGACCACCGGACGGGTGCGCCTCCTGGATGCCGACCGGCTCCAACCGGGCAGCGACGGCTGGGTGCAGGTGCTGTTGGACGAGCCGGTGCCAATGGTCAAGGGCGACTTTTTCGTCCTCCGGTCATCCGAGGACACCTTGGGCGGCGGACAGGTGGCAGATCCCAACCCCCGTCGCCGCCACCGCCGTTTCGCCCCCGATGTGCTGGAACGGCTAACCATGCTGGACGCCGGCGCCAGCGAGGACGTTATCCTGACCATCGCCGACCAGATGGGCCCGTGCGACCTCAGAACGCTGTCGCAACGCTCCAACCTTTCCGAAGAGGAAATCCTTGAGCGGATTGGCGCCTTGATCGAATCGGAGGAGATAGTTGCTCTGGGCGAAATGGGCGCGCAGGGTGATGCGGTGGTCTACTCGCGGCGGGGATGGGACATTTTGCGGAACCAGGCCCAGGTGGCATTGCAGGCTTATCACAACCAGTATCCGCTCCGTAGGGGTGCGCCGCCCCAGGAATTGCGCAGCCGTCTGCGTGTCTCGCAGCCCGTATACCTCCGTGCCGCGGCACGGTTGTCCGATGAGGGCGTCATCGTCGATGACAACGGACTGGTGCGGACGCCGGACCATCGCGTGGAGCTCAGCGATGCCCAGCAATCCGAAATCATTGAGTACCTGGCCACATTGGCCTCCGAGCCCTGGTCGCCGCCAACGGATCGGCCGCTGGATCCGGAACTGCTGGCCCACCTCCAGGAACGGGGCGACGTGGTGAAAGTCAACGAGACGGTAGTGTTCACATCAACGGCCTACGAGGACATGGCCGGCCGCATCGTCGACCACTTGAAGTCAAACGGTAGCGTGACCGTGGCTGACGCCCGCACCATCTTCGGGACCAGCCGCAAATACGTCCTGCCCCTGCTGGAATACCTGGACCAGCAGCGCATCACCCGGCGCGTCGGCGACGAGCGCGTGCTGCGGTAACCGCGGTCACCCTGTTTGCGACCGACCCCCATGTCGTTGGATTTCGGCCAAACGGCGCGCCAGATGATGTCGGCCATGGATGGCCTGTCTGCCACGGCCCGATCGCGGCGACAACGGTTTGCGGATACCCTGGACCGGGCGCTGGCGGTGACTCCCGACGAGGCCGTCCGGCGCACCGCGTCTGCCGGCAGTCGTCCTTTCATAGTGGCGCGCACCGGACCCGAGGGTATGCTTTCCAGCATCCCGCCACCTTCGCCGCCTGGGGACTGGATGGCGGTTTCGGTTGACGGCTCGCACATCGACGTGGATCGCCATCTGCCATTGCGGTGCTACCTGATCAATCTGGGCGGATGTTCCCTGACCTACGGTGCGAACCCTGATTGCCAGTTTTTCAGCGAACCCACGCTGGCCACCGGCGACGCCGATCTGTACCTCCGTCCCAGCGATGATTCCAGGGAGGAAACGCCCGTCTCCGGCCAGCTCCTCGGCGCGCTGCGTACCGTGCGCGAGGTGGAACGGCTGGCCGACGCCGTCGAGGCCTCCGCGCCCGGCGCGCCCGCCGTCGCGTTGTTGGACGGCACCCTGGCTTTCTGGGACATACAGCGCGGGAACTATCCCAGGTACGTGGTTGAAACCCTGGTGAATGAGCGCCTGCGCGGCGCGTTGGCTCGCTTGCGCCAGGCTTCCCTTCGCCGGCGCCCCGTAGCCCTTGCCGCTTACACCTCGCGTCCTCAAACCACCGAGGTGGCCGGAGCCGTGCGTGCCTGCCTGTGCGTCAGCAACCCGGTAGAGTGCACGCGCCGATGCAGCGCGCGCCGATCGGACCTTGCCCAGTGCGACAGCGCAGCCGGCTTTGACGACCGGGAACTGTTCGACGCGCTGCTGGAACCAGGCCACCGTTCGCCCCTCTACCAGACCGGTCGCCGCGCCTCGCATTTCGCCCTGGATCTGGCGGTGGGCGCCGAGTGGAGCCGGTTCTACTACATCAACAGCGGTACTGAGGTCGCCCGCGTCGAGGTGCCCGACTGGGTCGCCGAGGACCCTGAGTTGCTCGCGTTGGGCCATTCCATGCTGGCGAAACAGTGCGAACTCGGCCTGGGGTATCCCGTGGTAATCTCGGAGGCCCACGAGCAGGCCGTGGTCAGCGGACGAGATCGAGAGGAGTTTCGCAGGCTGACGCTGATGCTGATGGAACAGAGCGGATTGCCGACCCCCGAATCGGCCAAGACCGTCTCGAAACGACTGCCCTGGGTGTGAGGTCGACTCTTCTATATCGACATACAGGATGAGCAGGACAATGATTCAAAATGGCGGTACGCGCCACTCAGGACAAAAATCATCCTGTATATCCTGTGCATCGATGTGAGCAAAACATGGAGGTTTCATTGTGGGTGAGTTGAATGACCTGGCCGCGTCCGTCGCGGCTGTGCTGAAAGAGCGCGGAGACACTTTGTCGGTTTCGGAGTCCTCGTGCGGCGGCCTCATCTCCGCCGCCCTGGTATCGATCCCCGGGGCCTCTGCTTATTACGTGGGCGGCTCCGTCGTCTACACGCGGGTGGCGCAGGCCGGACTGCTGCAGGTGCCCGAGTCCGCCATGGAGGGCCACCGGGCCAGCACCGAATACTACGCCCTGTTGAACGCCCGAACGTCCCGGGAACGGCTGGGCACCACTTGGGCCCTGGCGGAAACCGGCGCCAGCGGACCCACCGGGAATCGCTATGGCGACAACTACGGCCACGCCTGTTTCGGCGTCGCCGGCCCGGTGGAACGCTCCCAGACGCTGGAAACGGGAAGTCCCGACCGCGAGGCGAACATGTGGGTCTTCGCCAGGACCGCCCTCGCGCTTCTGGAAAAAGCCCTGAAAGCCGCCTGACGCGGTAATTCCGATCGCCGTATCGGCTCACGGCGCCGTTGCAGCCAGGTGTTCCGCTAGCTCGTCAGGCGTAGTGAACTCCGCGGCAGTGCGCAGGAAAACGGCCAGGCTGGGGCTGCGGCGGCGCAGCTCTTGGATCTGCTGACCGACGATGCTCACGCCGGCCGCGCCGGTATCGGCGTAGGTGCCGTGGAAAGCGAAGTACGCCTGGTTCAGCCGGCGCAGCCGATATCCGTGGACTACAAACTTCTTGCGCCGTTCTTCCATATACGCCTCGGCCTGATCCACCTGCCCAGCTGCCAGCATCTCGTCGACGCGGATCCTCGTTGCGCGCATCTCCTCTTGAAAATTAAAGGGGGGTAGAGCGTCGCTGGAATCTCCGACCGTTACCGGTGGATCGTGGGCGTGCGCGCCCGGTGAACTGGGGGCGTATCGGTCCAGCCGGTTTCGGGCCATTTCTCCAATCTCCCTCCCGGCGATATTGGCCACGGTCTCGTTCATCGTTGTCAAGTCCCCGCCCTGGAAATACCGGCGGCCCAGGGGCCGGAACCACAGCCAGTGGTGCACCCACTCGTGGGCGACGACTTCCAGCGCGAAGTCAAGGCCCGCGTAAGGAATCGCGATGGACGGGTACAGTGCTATGCCTCCGGTGTTCAGCACCACCGCGGATAGATCCGTTTGGTCTTCCACCTGCACTTCGATACGGCCCCGCTGCTCGCTGGTCAGGCCAGTGTGCAGCGTTATGGTGTCCTGGCGCTCGATCCGGTCCCGCGGCGACGTGACCAGGACGGTGGGAGAACCCGTCAATACCGTATCGACCGGGGGAAACGGGCCGGTCCAGGCCTGAAACCCCAAGGATTTCAAGGTGTCCGCCAGCGTCGACTCCAGGCTCTCTTCGACACCGGGGCGAAGGTGATCGCTGCGGTCTCGCAGGCTGGCTTGCTGCCTCCTCAGGGCGGCCATGCGCGCCGTCGTTTGCGGAGTGGTCGGCGATGCTATCCCCAGTGCGATCAGCTGCCGGTCGATGGATCGCAGCGACCGGTGGGTTGCGAAAAACTCGTGGACGTCCGCAACTCTCTGCTCGTGCGTGCGGGCTTGCGCCAGGGCCGTGGGGATGCGAACCAATCGCCGGAACCACTTGTCGGGCAGGTTGGCCAGCTCCCATCCCGCCGCGCTGAACCGGTACGGGGCGGTGGACGTGGCCATGACGTCGCGTTCATACCCTGCAACGGGGACGAGGGCGACGCAGATACAGCACAGGGCGAGCAGTCGCCAAAACAGGCCTTTCCTGAACTTGACGCCGCGTGGGCTGGAGGGTGCAGATCGGTGTCGGGTCATTTAGTGCTAGAATATCGTACTGTCCCATCTTCGTCCTGGAGCAAGCGCATGAGCACCTCATCATCGTCATCACAACGACGCAAGCGCGTTTATACCAAGTACGGCGACCAGGGCGAAACCAGTTTGCTCTACGGCGGCCGCGTGTCCAAGGCCAACCCTCATACCGAGGCCTACGGCATAACCGACGAGGCGGTCAGCCTCATGGGGCTCGCCCGCGCCCTCACCGACGACGACAAGGTCAAGAACATCCTGCGCGACCTGCAGCGGGAACTGTTCACCGTCGCCGCCGAGCTGGCCACCGATCCCGAAAAGTACGACCTGTTCCATCAGCACTTCACTCCTGTGACCGAGGCGATGGTGGACAACCTGGAAGAGACCATCGACGAACTGGAGACCCACTTCCAGATGCCCCAGGTGTTCATCCTCCCGGGAGGAACGCCGTCCTCGTCGGCCATGGACTCCGCCCGCACCGTGATCCGCACCGCTGAGCGCCGCGTGGTTGCGCTGGCAGAGGTCGGCGGCCTGACTAATCCGCTGATCCTCGCCTACTTGAACCGCCTGGGCGACCTGCTGTTCGTTCTGGCGCGGTATCACGACCGGGAGATTCCCATCGAACGAGCCACCGGCGAACGGGCCTGACCCCAGGATGGCCTTGGCGGATAACGGCCGGGTTCGCCTGGTCGTCATCGACTACGAGTCCGGCAACCTCCGCAGCGTCGCGCGGGCAGTGGAAAAGGCCGGCGTGGTGCCCACCGTGACCTCGGACCCCGCGGCCCTGGCAGACGCGGACGGCGTCATCCTGCCCGGTGTGGGCTCAGGCCCGGCGGCTATGGCCGCGCTGCAATCCCGAAGCCTGGTCGACCCGCTGTTGGACTATATCGCCAGTGGTCGTCCGTTTCTGGGCGTTTGCCTAGGTCTGCAACTGCTCCTGGATGCCACCGACGAGGGCGACGCCGACTGCCTTGGCCTGGTGCCCGGTCGTGTCCGTCGCTTGCCCGACGGCCTCAAGGTGCCGCACATGGGGTGGAATACCGTGGAGTTCCAGCGGGACCACCCGTTGTGGGAGGGCATACCCCCGGGCAGCCACTTCTACTTCGTCCACAGCTACTACGCCGATCCAGTAGCCCGGGAAAATGTCGCCGGCGTTACCGAGTACGGAGTGCCGTTCTGCAGTATCTACGCCCGTGACAACGTGGTGGCTACGCAGTTTCACCCCGAAAAGAGCGGCGAAAACGGCCTGCGCGTCTACGCGAATTTCATCGCGCAGGTCAAAGCCCAAAAATAACTGGGCGGCCGGCATCATGGAAATCATTCCCGCAATCGACCTGCGCGGCGGCAACTGCGTCCGCCTGTACCAGGGTGACTACGAGCAGGAAACGGTCTTCTCCGACGACCCGCTTGGCGTTGCAGAGCGGTGGCAGGCCGAGGGTGGTGAGCGGCTCCACATCGTCGACCTCGACGGCGCGCACACCGGCAACCCCGCCAATCTAGCCGCCATCACCGCCATCACGGGCCGGCTGACCATCCCGGTTCAGGTCGGCGGCGGAATCCGCAGCGTCGACACCGCGGCCGGGTTGTTCGACGCCGGCGCGGCTCGCGTGGTGGTAGGCACCGCTGCCGTCGCTAATCCCGACCTGGTGGAAGACTTGTGCAAGCGCTTCGGCAGCGAGCGGGTGGTTGTTGCGCTGGACGCGCGGAACGGCCTGGTCGCCATTCACGGCTGGACCGAGACGTCCGAGATCACCGCTACCGAGTTGGCCGGGCGGATGCGTGATCTCGGGGTGGAGCGTCTGCTCTACACTGACATCGCCCGGGACGGCACCCTGGAAGAGCCGAACTACGAGGCCACAGCGGCCCTGGTGCGCGATAGCAGGATGCGCGTGCTGTCGGCTGGCGGCGTGGGCGCGGCGGCCCATGTGGAGCGGTTGATCGGTACCGGCGCGGAGGCGGCCATCATCGGACGCGCCCTGTACACCGGGGACATCACTGTGACCGCAGCCCTGGCGGCGGCGAGAGCATAGCCGGGAGATCAACACCCGCTAAGGCAGGCTAGGCCGCTGCTGCGGCCACCGCGTCGTCATCGTCCACCGCGACGCCTCCCCGCTGGTCCAGGTATTGCTGGCGCAACGCCAGCCGCTCGGACGACGTGTCATCCCAGTCGTCCCGATGGACTTCCATCAGGATGAAGTCGTGGGACATCCGGCGGACGTTTCGCACCGGGTTGAAGCCCGACCGTTCGAAGCACTTCTGCGCCCGGTGGTTCCATTCCAGGGTATGCAGGTACACCCGCTTGAGTCGCAGGTCGTCGAACATGTGGTGCAGCAGCGTCACCACCGCGTCGTAGCCGTAGCCGCCGCTCCAGTAATCCCGGTCGCCGATGACGATGCCGAGTTCTGCTTCCTTGGAAAGGCTGTCGAGGTCGTAGTACATGCAGTTGCCGATGAACTTGCCTCCGGCAACCTCGATGGCGAAGTGGTGCGAACCGGGCGTGGGCCAGCGGATCTGGTCTTCGAAGAGCTTGAGGTAGCGCTCGTACTTCATGGTCAGCGGGTAGGCGGCGTCCAGCCGGGCGATCTCGGGGTCGCTGCGCCAGATGTAGTCCTTCTCGGCGTCTTCCATGCGCTTGCCCCGTAGGAGAACGCGCACGCCCCGCAAAACCAGGTCCTTGCTCATTGCTCCACCCCTCGCCGGTAGGAATCAATCAGCGAACGGGCCGCTTCCAAGACTTCGCGCTCGTTGTCGTATTCGAGCAGTTCCACCGCCTCTTCGTAGCTGCACCACTCCACCACGTCGAATTCGGCGTCGTGGTCCGAGGTGCTGCCGCCCATGGGCTCCATCAGGTAGAAATAGACGGTCTTGTCGTAGCGGATGCCGTCGTCGTGGCCAACGAAGAAATACCGAATGCTCGTTATGGGCGCCAGGACGTTGACGTGTACTCCGGTTTCCTCCTGCACCTCCCGTTGGGCCGTCTGCTCCACGGTCTCGCCCCGCTCGGGAGTGCCCTTGGGCAATCGCCAAGTCATGGGGGCGTCCTCGCCGTGGAAGCCGGGACGCGCCCGGGCGCAAAGCAGGGTCTCGATGAGGTCGCCGGTCTCGCGGAACACGAGCCCGCCGGCCGAAACCACCTTCACGTTGGAGCGAGCGCCGGTTGCGTAAGGATCGGACACGGCCGGCACGTCGTCGTCAAATCCGAATCCCGCGCTGGCAACGCGGGGTTCGTCGTCTGGGAGCAGAGTAGGGTTGTTCATGACATCGGAGTCTGGAAAAGCATATCCAAGTCATTGTAGCCGCAGGGCCGGGACGGGTCAAACGGCGCACCGGCTCGGGGAAACCGAGCCGTCACGCCCGCGGAGGAACGCCCCCGTACCCGAAACTGCGCCGCTTCAACGTGGAATAGGCCTAGTCAGGTGTGGGACTCACCGTATCGGATCGTCCTACCCTCCCGGCACACCTAGTTCGGGTGCGGCAGCTTCCAAGCCACAGGCAATCAGCCCGAACAAGACCGCCGATAGGTCTTCTTCAGTTGGAAAAGGCTTGGACAGTACTGAAACGACTGATTGCAGCAGTTCCTGAACGCAGGCGTTTTCCTCACCAATCGCGTCCGCCTCGCGGACTATCGCAGCGAAAGCTATGGCAAAGGTCAGGGCGAAACCCGTGTCCTCCGAAAGGCAACTGAATATGAGGATATCTTGCATTCGGGGTTCATCGCCCTCATACAAGACCGGGCTTTGCAACGCGGTCGCCAGCCCTTCTTCGCCGAACGCGGTCGCGATGCACGATTGTTCCGCAGTAGAGAACACGCCGAACAGGTCGCCCCATTTGGGGTCCGGGTTGGGCCCATACGGTCCCACCGGAATCAGGCGGTCATAGAACTGGCGGAACAGCGTTTTGGAAACCGGACGGACGGTTTCCTCCTGCTCTTTTTCGACGCGGAATGTCACCTGTTCAGCGTCTGGCACATCCTCTGTGCTTCCGGGTCGGCGGACCATCAGGTAGCACACCTCATCGGGTGATCCCGGGGCATATCCCGCCTTGTAACGGTCATCGGCTCGATACGCCCGAACCGTCTCGTAGCCGTTGCTGTCCGCGCTTCGTATTACGAACCACTCCGCTTCTTCGGAGTCGGTGAAAAACTGCTCTACGGGCTGTTCCGGCCAACTGGATGGGCAGTCCGGCGCCCCAGCAAGAGCGGTGTCCGTGAACAGGGTGATCGCTCCCAGCGCGCCAAGGAAGCAGATCGTCGCAACGATGGTTGCCGTTTTCATATCCACCCCGAAATATTATTTGGCCGAGCCGGCATATGGGCACGGTTCGCGCTATGAGGTTGACCTGATCGGCACACCTCTCGGCTGCAGGTCAACCGACTATACACGGCCTGGCGCCAGGCCGTGTTCATGATGGACACACAGTACGACGCGGTATGTGGGCAGCCGTTAGAGTCGCCGACCGGTGGGGTCTATCCGCCGCCAATCGCCGGTACGAAATGTATCTCCGCGTTTTCCGAGACTCTTTCCATCAGGCCCATGCGGGCGACTTCCCCATCAACCGCAACCGCCAGGTTGGAGCGGATCTCGCCGTCCTCCATCAACCGACCGGAGATGCCCGGGAACCTTTCCTCCAGTTGCTCGATCACCTGCCGCACGTTCCGCGCAGTAACGTCGACTTCCTTCACCCCGCCCGTCGTCGCCTGTAGCATGGTTGGCACAAACACTCTGGCCATGACCCTCACCCCCTTGCGTCGATACTGCATTCCATCATACGTCGCCGACCGTGTCCGGCTCAACACGCGGCGATGTCGGCCTCCGGCGCAATGATTCCATTGGCCCGTTGCAGCTCGCGGATGTAGCAGATGATGTTCGGGATATCCTCGTCAGTTACGGCTGGCACGGGAGGCATGTTCCCGAACTGCCAATGGTGCGCCGGAACGCCGTTCCGCACCGCGCTCTGGATGGTGAAGTCCTGGTGGTGCCCCGGCTCGTAAATCTTGTGCACCAGCGGCGGACCAAGGCCCGTGCCCGAGGCGTTGGGCCCGTGGCACAGCGCGCAGTTGGCGTTGAATACCTGCTCGCCGGCGCGGGCGTTCTCGGAAAGGCTGGGCACAACCACTGCCGCAGCGCCGGAGGCCGGCTGGGTGGGATGGTAGCTTTGCTCCGGCGGTTCCTCTGTCGCACAGCCCGCCAAGACCAAAACCAGCAACACCGTCGCCAACAGGCTGAAGGCCATTCCTCGCAGCGCGTTCATTGGCGTGAACGTGGGTGGTCGATTGGTGCCGACCGTTGAGATGCGATGGTCACATCCGCGGCAGCCTAGTTGCCCAGCGGCCCGTGGAAACGCGGCAGGATCTCTTCGCCGGCCTGCTCCAGCTGTTCCATGGACTCGGTGCCGGCGCACAGTGGACGGATGACAAACTTGAACCCGCCGGCGTCGATGTACTCCTGGATGAAGTCGCCGATCTGTTCCGACGTGCCGACCGCTGAGTACTCGGTGAAGTGCGCGTCCGGCCTCTGGCGGGTCACGAACTGCTCCGATCTGGCCTCACCTTCCTTTGGGTCGTCGCAGATGTAGTAGCCGACGAGCACGCCCACGTGATCCTCTTCGATCTCGCGGTCATACTGCTGGGCGGTCTCGAAGACGATTTCACGACCCGACCGCACTTCTTCTGGTGTGGCGCTGGAAACCAGCCAGCCGTCGCCCACACGGCCCACGCGGCGCGCCGCCGCCGGGCTGCGCCCGCCGATCCATACGGGAGGCGAAGGTTTGAGGAAGGTGCGGGGCGTCACCGACACGTTGTGCGTGGTGAAGAACTCTCCCTCGTGGGTGACCCCTTCCTCCTCCCACAGCCGACGCATCAGCGCGATGGCCTCGTCGGTGCGGCGGGCGCGGTCGGCCTTGGGAACGCCGCAGGCCTCGTATTCGTCCGGATCCTCCTGGCCCAGGCCCACGGCGGGGAAGAAACGGCCCTGGGAGAGCCAGTCCAGCGTGGCCACCTGCTTGGCCAGCACCACCGGGTTGCGCAGCGGCAGCGCCAGCACGCTGGTGCCGAACTTGAGGCGGTCCGAATAGCCCGCCACCAGGGACAGCGCGACCATGGGCTCCAGGCTGAACCGGTCGCTGCAGATGCGGTCGCTGAGCCAGATGGAGTCGTACTCGTACCTGTCGCCCAGTTCCACCAGGGTGCGGAGGAAGTTGGGGTCGTCGCCTCCCTGTCCGAATGCTCCGGGGACGTAGCCGATGGCAACGCTCATGGTCTGTTCCTCCTTGGTTGTCCGTGGACGCCTGTGCCGCATTGTAGCAAAGCGGTCGTCAGAAGCGGGATTTTCGGAATGGTGAGGATTGGCAGGATTGCAGTCAACATCCTGGAAATCCTCTAATCCCGCAAATCCTGCTTCTGACGATTTCCGTTTTAGCCCCTGATCGGATCCAGGCCGGCCTCGGCGCGGGCGTCGTTGATGTGGTCCAGCACACGCATGCGCAGGGGCGGCAGTTCGTAGCCGACGTCGGCCATCATGCGGCTGTTGTCCACCAGGTACACGTGAGGCACCGGACGGTTTCCAGTGGTGATGCTGGCGTCGGGGATATAGGAACGGACGATGTCGGCCACGTCCGCAATGGTCGCCAGCTCGCCGCCGCTGATATAGATGTGGTGGTTCAGGCTGTCGGCGAGAGCAACGCGGACGAAGATCTCGGCAGCGTCCTCCGAGTGGATCATGGGCGATGCTTCCTGCGGGTCGAAGTCCATGCTCACCGGCTGCCCGATGGCCGGCAGCGACATCATGAGTCCTCCGATCATGCCGGTCATACCGGTGACCCGTCCGTGCCCGAAGACGGTGCAGATGCGAACGCCGCGAATGTCCAGACCGTGCAGCGTGCGGTAGCGGGCGGCGGCGAAGTCGTTCACCGCTTTGGTCATACCGTACACGTTGATGGGCGCCGGCAGGTCGTCCTCGATGAGCGGACGGTCGCCGAAGGTGTCCTGGACGCCGTAGACCGCGATGCTGCTGGCGTACACCACGCGGCGAATGTTGCCCCAGCGGGCCGCCTCAAAAATGTTGTTGGTGCCGTCAATGTTGACGGCCATGCCGGTGGCGGGCCGGTCCTCGGTGTCGGGCGGCAGCAGCGCCGCCATGTGGATGATGCGGTCCACGCTGTGACGGTTGACAGCTTCCAGCAGGTGGTCCAGGCGGGTCACGTCGCCCCGGTAGATGGATATGCGTTCCAGCAGGGGTTGCAGGTTCGCCCGCGGCGGAGCCAGGTCAAAGCAGACCACCTCCTCGCCCCGTTCCACCAGCTTGCGGATGATGCGGTTGCCGATAAACCCGGTCCCGCCGGTAACCATCACTGACATGCATTGACCTCCCGGGTCGTCTGGTGAGTAGGATCTGATCAGGTAGCGCGCTTGCTTCGAGACGAGTGCTCGGTCGGACTTGATTTGCTGCGCCGACTGTCGATTGCAGCCGGTTCGGCTCAGGGGCCCGGCCCTCTCAGCGGGCTGTCAATGTACTCGCCCATCTTGAGCGTGCCCAGCACATCGTTCCAGACTGATTTTGCGCGCTGAGCGTCCTCTGGCCAGTAGCTGAGGGTGAGCAGGGCGTGGATGGACTTCTGGGAGTCGCGTGTGATCGCCTGGAGGGAGTGTGCAGGACGCTTCTCGCCCGGGTCCATAAACTCGGATTCGACCCACGCCATCTCCAAGTTGCCCAGTTTGATGGTAATCGGGGAGCCGCGATTGGTGGTGTCCAAACCCCGGCGCCGGCGACGGCTGGCTCGACCCCGCTTGGCGGGCGCGTCGTCGGAGGTCACGTCCTTGATCAGCTGGTGCAATGGCAAACTGCTCCAGTCAATGTTCATGCCGTAACCGGCATAGAATATGGTGACTTCCAGCCCCATGGTGTCGTCCGGGTGTGGAGCGTCGCGGAACTTGATGGACTTGCGCGAAGGTTCCACCAGCCAATCCTGGGGGATTTCAAAGCGCAGCGCGCCTCGGTCGGCCACGAATACCTTGTTCCCCGGCTTGGCGGTCCAGCCGTGGTTGTCGGGCAGGTTGAAAACTTCTTTGTGCCACTCCTGATCTTCCACCGGTCACCCGCCTTGCGTTAACGCGATTTGATGGGATGCAGTTATTATAGACGATGCCGAAATTTTGGTTTCTTGCGAATTCTCATCTGGGCCGCGCTGGGGCGGACAGGCACCTGCCTAATTGTTCCCGCTGCTCACGTCCCGACGCTCCGTGATCACCACCGCCAGTGCGGCGAAGGCGGTCGCATAAGCTGTCACTGCCGGCAGGAACACCCAGGCGCCAAGATCGTCGTCGCGCCCCATCAGACCGCGGGTGACTCCCCACAGCGTCCAGCGGGTGTAGTCGCCCAGGTCCACGTCCAACGCCAGTTGGGATATCGCCCCTGCAGCCGGGTACGCGATGGATTCTACGATCAACACGGCGATGCCAACACCCAACCCGAAGGCGGTGGAACGGCCGACGGCGCACAGCAGCGCCCCCAGCAGCATATAGGCCATCGCCGCGGGCCAGGCAGATGCGAACCTCCCCGCGCTCTCGACCCAGCTTCCAGAACCCCCTGGTGCGATTTCCACCCCGTTAGCCGGCGTACCCGCCGCGATCATGCCCACGGCCGCGGCCAAGAGCCACGACACAATCCACACGACCGCCAGGAGCAGCGCTGCCAGGACCAGCTTCGCCGTGATCACCTGCCAGCGGAATTGCCCCCGGGCGAACAGCGGGCGGAAGGTTCCCCATCCGTAGTCGCTGCCCAGGATCATTCCGGCCAGGACTATCCCCAGGAACGGCCCCAGCCTCGACAACAGTTCGAACACCAGCAGCGGATATCCGTAGGGTGGGATCGAAAAGTCGGACTGGATCAGCCGCAGCACTCCGGCGGATATTGCCAGCGTCCCCACCACCGCCAGCGCCAGCAGGCCCAGGATCACCCAGAATTCCGTCCTCCGGCTCAGGCGGAACCACTCCCACCGCAACGCGTTGGCTACTACGGCGAAGTTGGTCATGCCCGCTCCTGTTCCGCCTCGCCGGTGACTTCCATGAACCCCGCCTCCAGCGAACCGGCTGCCGGCCTCAGTTGGGAGACGTAGACGCCGGCTTCGGCAAGGTCACGGCTGACTTCCCACTCCCGGCCCGTAGATACCGTCACCTCCAGACCGTCTGCGGATCGGCTGGCGATTTCCCAGCCGATCTCCGTGAGCACGGCGCTCGCGCGGTCGTCGTCGGTGGTGCGCACCAGCGCCGAGGAACGGGTTCCCATGCCGGCAACCGGGCCGCAGTACAGAAGCTTGCCTCGGCGCAGGACGGCTACCTGGTCGCAGACCTGTTCCACCTCGTTGAGCAGGTGGCTCGCCAGGATCACCGTGCGCCGTCCATCGGCGGCAAGGTTTCGGGTGAGATCCCGCACTTCGATGATGCCCACCGGGTCCAGCCCGTTGGTCGGCTCGTCGAGGATCAGCAACGACGGGTCTCCCAACAGGGTGGCGGCGATCCCCAGGCGCTGTTTCATGCCGGTGGAGCAGGCCCGGAACTTGCGCCCCGCTGCGTCGCCGCCCAGGTTCACGACGTCCAGCAGGTCCTCGATTTCTTCGCCGCCGCCCTCGGAGCCGTATATCCCCTGCAGGCACTTCAGGTTGTCGCGGCAGGACATGTACGGCCAGAAGATGGGGCGTTCGATGAGTGCTCCAACCTTGTATAGCCCCGGTGCCTGTCCCGCCAGCCCGTCATGCCCGAACAGGGTCACCGTTCCATCGGTGGGACGGATGAATCCGGACACCATGGAGAGCAATGTGGTCTTGCCCGACCCGTTGGGCCCGAGCAACCCGAACACGCCACCGGTTGGTATGTCCAGGCTCACGTCGTCCACCGCCGCGACCCGGCCGAACCGCTTGGTAATCCCCGAGAGCGAAACGGCCGGCGTGGACCCGTCGGCCGGCATGGGAAAAGTGTCGGGCACGGAAGGCGACTAAACCAGGACGTCGAAGCCGTAACCGGCGTGGTTCAGGGCGCCGTCCGCAAAACGAGACAGCCGCAACGGCGAGATGTCCATGGTAGCGGCCCCGCCGTTTCCGATCAGCTCGGCCATCAGCACACCCACCATGGGCGACAGCTTGAAGCCGTGGCCGCTGAAACCGGTGCACAGGTAGAGCCCGTCCACTCCGTCGACGCGGTCCATGATGGGATGGGAGTCCGGCGTGTTGGTGTACAGCCCGGCGTAACCCGCGGCCAGTTCGGCATCGGCGATGGCCGGGATGCGTCGCGCCAGGCGCTGCCAAACGTCTTCGATGAAAGACGGGCTGGCCCGCTGGGCGAACACTTCCGGATCCTCCACAACGTCCGAGTGGTTGCCGTTGCCGACCAGCGTCAGGTCCTGTCCCTCGGGGCGGAAGTAGATCCGGTTGCCGATGTCGGCTCCGCCGGGGTGGTACGGCACCACGTCCAGGGGCCGCCGGAAGTGCAGCACCTCATGGCGAGTCGCGACGAGGGGCACGTCGATACCGTGGGGCGCCAGGAACCGCGCCGTCCACGGGCCCGTTGCCACCACCGCGATGGCGGTCTCAATGCGTTCACCGGAGGCGGTTCGCACCGCAACGACCCGGCTGCCGTCTTCGCTGGTTTCGACGGATCCCGCCGGGGTTTGCAGCCGGATGGTCACGCCCTCGCCTCGGGCGCGGGTGGCATAGGCGTATGCGGTGCCCGAGGCGTCGGCGTGGCCCGAATAGGGCTCGTAGGCGATGCCGGCCGCGTCGTCAACCTCGAACCCGGGCGCCAGTTCCGCAGCGTCGGCGGCGCTGATAATGTCGGTGATCACCCCCACCGACTGCTGCGTAGCGATGTTGGACCGGAAGGACGGCAGGTCCTCCTCGCCGGCGAAGACCAGGTAACCGGTACGGGTGTATCCGCACTCGCCTCCGATCATGTCCTCGAAATTGCGAAAAATGTGCAGGCTCCGCCAGGCCAGCTCGGCGTTGACCGCCGTGGAGTAGTGCATCCGCACCGCGCCGCTGCTGCGCCCGGTGGATCCGCTGCCCAGGGTGTCGCGCTCCAGCAGCACAATGCGGCGCAGCCCGTGGTCGGCAGCGGTCAGGGCCAAGTTGCAGGCGATGCTGCAGCCCATCACCCCGCCCCCGATGACGACAACGTCAGCGGTTTCTGTTGGGCTAGTCATGTTGCGGACGCGCCCGCCGGGAAGAGTTCCTGGAGGAGGTCGACGGCCGCCACCACGGCATCCGCTCGTCGCGTCACTGTTTCATCGGGTAAGTCGTTCTCATAGGAATGGATATGCAGGCTATGAGCCGAATTCACTCCGTTGTCCAAAAGCGACCCCGCAACCGGATCAGCGCTGGAAACGAGCTCCACCAGTTGTTCAGAAACTCTCAGAATGCTCGTGTGGCTACGGAGCCGCAGGCTGCGGTCGGCGGCAATTGCTTTGACAATCTGGGAGTACGCCCCCCACGATTTCTCAGCGACCTGCCGATAGTCTCCAGCGTCCAGGCTTCTGCGGACGTGTTCCCGGTAATGGACCAAATTGTCTCGATAGGTCACTGCCGCTTCCGCCGCTTCGGATTCGGACAAGTCGACATCCGGCCGGTTGGGCAAGCCGGCGCGTATCGCGTCGCGCACTTGCTGCGGTGAAAGGCTCGGTGATTCCGCCATGTGTCTATCCTGTGGTCCTCGAGTCGAATCATAACACGGCTCCGGTGCATCCTATCTACCCGCGTTCCCGCGAACGGCGCACCCGGAAGCTGGCTCCGCGCTGTTTTCGCATCCAGCGCAGGAAGTCCGCGACCCGTGGGTTCGATCTGAGTAGTTCCACGCTGTACATCTCCTCGGCCAGCGTAGTGACCGAAAACATGGCGTGAACTTGGCGGTGGCAGGTGGGGCAAAGCAGGGCGGTGGGGCCGTGATTGCCGCCGCGCGCCCGGGGGATTAAATGGTGTACGGTAAATCGTTCCACCTCCCGTTCGCAGAGCTCGCAAGAGCTGGGGTCGCCACCGGCGCGGCGACGCCGCACGACACCGTCGGTTTCGGGGGAAGATCGAGGAGGAGCGGACGCAGCGGCTTGGTCTTTGCGCGCGCCGCGAGAACGGGTGCGCGGAGGCCGCTTAGCCATTGCCGCCCTGTCCGGAGGTGTCCAGGAACCGCCAGCCGGGCAGGTCGACCTGCCACTGGGAGTCTTCCAGCAGCATCGGGATCATTAGGCCCGACATCAACCTGCTGTGCTGCACCACCGTCTCGTCGGTCACGCCGAAGGGCAGGAACACGAACGCGTGCTCGTCGTCCACGTAGCGAGTGGGAGCAGCCGCCAGTTCCGACAGGTCTTCCAGCGGCCACAGGCGCAGGACGGTGGTGCGGAAGTCGTCCATCATCGAATCCCGCATGGGGTGGTTGGGGTCGTAAGCCGCGCGGTAGGCCACCTGCATATCAATGTTGAGGCGGGTTGCCCAGACGCCCATGCGCATCCCGCGGGTTTCTTTGGACAGCATCGACCAAGCCAGGTCCATGTCTCCGTCGCGGATCGATTCGGCGAACAGGCCGGCGCGCTGCCCGACCTCGTCGGGTTCCTGGCTGCGGCGTTGTCCTGGCATTCGCATGCTGATTGTCCTCGACCCGGTCGGCGCAGGGTGTTCAAGATACGCTCAGTACCCCACGGCGTACCCGTCGTAACGCGGATCGGCGGCGCCGTGGAGAGCTCCGGTGTCAGGGTCGATGTAAAGCGCCATTTCTCGGCCGGTCACGCCGTCCCATGCGCCCAGCTCGTGCACCGGGTGGCCCATGGCCCGCAACTGCCGCAACGCGGCTGGGTCGAAGCGGTCTTCGATGAGCAGGCTGTCCACGGCGGTATGGGGAATCGTCGACTCCGTGCCGTCGCCAACGTGCTTCCACCGTGGGGCTTCGACGGCTTCCTGCACCGTCATCCCGTAGTCCACTAGGTTGGTGATCACCTGCATGTTGCTCTGCACCTGGCAGTCCGCCCCCGGCGTGCCCAGCACGTAGGTCAATCGGCGTCCGCTTGATGAACTCCCGTTGTCCGATCCCGGCCGGCGGAACACCATCACCGGGTTCATCGTGTGGCGAACCCGCTTGCCCGGCTGCAGGCAGTCCACGTGGTCCGAATCCAGGTGCCAGTAGGTCATGCGGTTGTTCAGGAGGATGCCGGTATCGCCCGCCACTAACGACGAACCCCATCCGCTCTGGATGCTCTGCAACTGGCACACCGCGTTCCCGTCCCGGTCCGCCACCACGAAGCACGTGGTGTCTTCCTGCTCGGAGCGCGGGCCGCGACGCCGCGCGCCCACGCCGGCCGGTGTCCGGCGCTGTCCTTCCGGTTGGTGCGGCCACGGATCTCCGGCCCGCACGTTCTCGGAGGCTCGGTCCGGGTTGATGGTCGCGGCGCGCTCCCGGGCGTATTCGGCGGACAGCATTCCAGCGATGGGCACGTCGATGTAGTCGGGGTCGGCCACGTAGGCTTCCCGGTCGGCGAAAGCCATCTTCTTCGCTTCCACCATGAGGTGGATGGACGCGGCGGAACCGAACCCCAGGCTCGCCATGTCGTGCTGTCGGATGACGTTCAACTCCTGCAGCAGGATGTGTCCGCTGGAGTTAGGTGGCGCCTCATATACCGTGTAGTCGCCGTAGTCGGTGGAGATCGGTTCCTGCCAGCGCGCCGAGCAATCGTTCAGGTCGGCCATGGTGAGGAGGCCGCCCTGTTCCTCGCTGAACCGGACGATGGCCTCGCCAACCGATCCCCGGTAAAACACATCCCGACCCTGCTCGGCAATGGCAGACAGCGTGCGTGCCAGGTTGGCCTGCCGGAGAATGTCTCCCGCCCTCAGCGGCTCTCCGGACCCGTCCCGCGTGAAGATTGCCTGGCTGGTGGGAAACTCGCACAGCAGCGAGTCGCCGGCGATTGCCGACGCCAGATAGTGCGTAACCGGGAACCCATCGTCGGCCAGGGAGATGGCGGGGGCGAACACCTCCGCCAACGGCAGTGATCCATATTCGGAATGGACGTCCAGCCACGCGTTGAGCAGACCGGGAACCGACACGCTCAGGATCCCCTTCATGGGAATGCCGTCGCGATACCGCTCCAAGGTCGCCGCATATGGCGCGGCCCCGGTGCAGTTGGACACGCGCAGGGAATCGTCTTCCGACCGGTACGCCATGATGAACCCGTCGCCGCCGATGCCGGACATCAGCGGTTCGACGACGTTCAGCACCGCCGCGGTCGCGATGGCGGCGTCGAAGGCGTTGCCGCCCTTTTGCAGCACGGATATGCCCGCCTGGGCCGCCAGCGGATGACCGGCGCAAACCATGCCGTTGCGCCCCATGACCACCGGTCGGTGGGCCGAGTAACGGATGCCGTGGGGTGTGGCTGACATCAGGGCGACGCTCCTTGTGGCAGGGTTGCAGATCGATCAGGGCTGGTGCGTGCAAATGAACCCATCTGGGCCATTCGACGCGGCAGCAGTGTCAGGATGCCGGCGCGCTCACCGGGCGGATCGAGGCCAGCATGTCGATGGACACGCCGCCCCTGGAAAAGAAGACCTCCAGTTCGGGCGAATACATGCCGCCGGAACTTCTCAAGGTGTTGAGCAGTGTGTCCGTGCCGATGCTCAGGATGGATGAGGGTTCGTGCTGCACGGTTCCCAGGTTCTTGGCTCCGCACAAGTCCAGCGCGGCAAAAATCGTGTCATGCAGAAACGCTTCGTCCAGGTCCGTGTTGTCCAGCAACGCCAGGTTGAAGTTGGCGTGGGCCAGGTTGGCCTGCGCCAGGGTCGCATCGGTGAACACCGTCTTGTAGAAGGTCGAGTTTGAAAGGTTGGCGGACTGCATGTCGGCCCAGGTCAGGTCCGCTTCGGAAAAGTCCGAAAAGCTGCAGTAGGTGCCCCGCAGCACCGCATAGCTCAGGTCGGCGCCGCGCAGGGTGATCTGGCTCAGGTCGGCCCGCGCAAAGTTTGCCCCCTGCAGTTGGGAAAAGGACAGGTTTGCTTCCCGCAGGGTTGCGCCCTGCAGGCTCGCCCCGCGCAGGTCAGCGCTCTGCAGATTGGCCCCGGTCAGGTTGCAGAAGTGCAGGTCGGCGCCGCGCAGGTCGGCGTCGCCAAGGTCGGAGCCGCTGAAGTCCAGGTGGGTCAAGTTTGCCCACGACAGATCGGCCCCGCGTAACCGCGCGTTGGCGAAGGATGTGCCGGTGAGGTCCGCGCTGGTCCGCAGGTCGTTCCATGCCGATACGTCCTTGCGCAGTCGGCTCAGGCATTGCTCCTTTGAGACGGCGGGCCAGATTTTCATGACGGGACTCCTGTATGAATGATTATCCTATGATGGCAATGTTCGATTCATTTATTCAAGAGCCCGCGCTGCCGTTATGGGTCTTTGGCAGGCTGCTATGCGAAAGCCCCGGCAGCCGGTAGCGCCGGGGCAATTGGCTCGATTTACGGCGACCCCGGACGCACCGGGGATTGCCGGAGGTTGCAGCGGCCTAGTGTCCGCCGCAGCCACCGCCACATCCACCACCGCCGCAGCCACATCCGCCACCGCCACATCCGCAACCACCGCTTCCACATCCGCCACCGGCGTACATGGGGTTGTTGATGACGAACCCCACCCGGCCGCCGAACTCCTCCACGTAGTCGATGGTGGCTTCTTCGAGGAACGGCGCGCTGTCGGAGTCCATGAGGAACTCCATGCCGTCCATGCGGAGCACGGTGTCGTCAGGCTGGTGCTCCTTCTCCATGGTCAGCATGTACTGCAGGCCGTGACCGGCGGGCATGGCCACCACCCGCAGGGCGGAACCGGCCTCGTCCTCGGCAGTCATCACTTCCTTGAGTTTCTCGATGGCCATAGGCGTAACGTTCATCGTGCTCGCTCCTGAATAGCGCGGCTGGCGGGGATCCCCGCAGGAATCCCCATCTACCCATAGTGAGCAAAGCGTATCACGCGGCAACAAGGGGCGTCAAACGCGGCGCCCTGTGGTTCGACGGGCCACGGGGCAGGCTAACCTCCACGACATGCTTCAGCCGTGCCGCCCCCACCGTCGCCGTCTTCTGTCCATTTCGTTCAGCCGGTGAACGGATTGAGCAGATCTACGCCCAACCCTTGAACATCCTCAACATTGCGCGTCACCAAAGTGAAGTTGTTAACTCTGGCGGTGGCGGCTATGAGACCGTCAACGATGGACACGTTGCGGATGGCATACATTTGGCCCCAAACATCGGCAACGGCGGCGTCAACCGGGAGGATGCGCCCAGCGAAAAAATCCTGTGATACTTCCAGCCATATTTCCAGAACTTCCGCTTGCCGATGGTCTTGGCGCCGGCGCAATCTCGCAATTCCCTTGCGAATTTCGCCAATGACCAGCGCGCTGGTGAACAGGTCTTCATCTGGCACCCCGTCGTACCAGTCAGATACGCCGGCGTTGCCGTGCCCTCCCTGACGCAGCTCGGAGACTACATTGGTGTCGAGCAGGAACATCAGAGTTCCACCTCACGCGGATATGTGAGTTCCCGTGCCAACTCAACGCCCTCAATTGGGCAAGCAGCCAGAAATTCCTTGAAATTGAGGGAGCGGTAGTACTCGCGTATGCCTTCCCGTTCCTCGTCGGTGAGAGATTTGACGTCGGATTTAGCGCCCGGACCGGGGTGAACATCAGCCGATTGGATGTTTGTGATAGTCATATCGGACACCTCCAGAGACTCCAGCGCAGCATAATCCTACCGGATGCCGTCCGTGTGTGGCCAGACCTTGATCGCCGCTTGGCAAAGACGTCGAGCTCGATCGGCAATAGCGTTTTCGTCCCATACGTCGGGAGCGTTGTCCAGCAGATCTCTGTTGATTGATAGGTTCTCGTGTTCGTGGAGCCCTTTACGCTTTTGCACCCACGGATCATCTGACAAGAAAGAATTAAGACCGGGCGTCACAAGGGTCAAGTTGCCGATTGAATGGATTACCCGGTCGCGGCTGACCTCAGCCATACCGGGTTCTTCAACATCATCGGGCAAAGTCCAATGCCGGCGCCAATTTTGCGGCATGATGTGTTCAATTGTCAGGTCATTGCGCACATCGCGACTTCCGGACCAGCCGCTTCTTAGCGACATTTCAATGCCTTCCAATATCAGGCGCAATCGTCCTTGCGTTAGCGACCAATACAGCGGGGCTGTCAGGAACGCTTCTTCGAGAGTCTGATCGTCAGGCCAAACGTTAGCGTAAGCTTGCTGAGACGCCAGGTGGCAGACGACTGAATCACCGGCCTCCGCGGTACCGTTGTGTTCCAGCTCACGAAGCAAGCCGATAAAAAGCTGACCGTAGTTGCGAGTGGACAAACCTCGTGCCATCCTTCGGACCAAATAGCTTTCCAAAGCAAGCAACGCTTTCGACAGCTGTGATTGCGGTACATCGGACGAGAACAACCACAGCAAAATGGGGGTCAGAACGCCGATTTGCATCACTTGATGTCGGCGCAGGAAAGTATCAAAATCCTGCTTGCGCCCACGTTCGAGGTCGCTGTAGATTGCTCCAATCTTGCTAATGTCAGCCGCGATGTCGCCTACTGATCTATTGGATTGTTTCGCACCGTCCGCGTAGTTTTTGAACGCGTCAAACTCATCGTTTGCTCTGGTTGGAGCGAGACGCCGCATCGTCAACCAGTTGTTGAGAAAGACCTCGATGCGCGGGCGACGCTGTCGGCCTCTCCCGATTTCACGACGCCACCATTGGTCTGTGTCAAATCCCCAGAGCGCAGAGGCGTCACGCTCGTCGCCGTCAGAGCGAGCTTCATACAAAATCCGGTTTTTTATCATCTCGGACTGCAAGAGCGCCGTCCCACGCGCGTTCAACGTCTCAAAAATGATATGGGGATCGTCGGCGGTGCCCAAGTCGATAACGACCAATTCAAGGAGGTCAGAAACCGCGTACTCGAGGGCCTCCGCAGCTTTTGCTTGGGCCTCACCCGGCTCGTAATTCCGGTCTAGCCACAAATCCACTTGTGTCTTGAAAAAGTTGTGGGCTTGCACTATCCGAGATGCACGATGCTCGTCGCTGGATAATTCGTCATGCATCGCGTGGCGAAAGGCATCTTGATCGTTGATTGTAGGCCACACTTTGAAGGCCATATCAGAATCAGATCTTCGAAACACAACCGGATTTGAAACTAGGAAAGACAGCCTTTCTGCCGGGCCGTTGTGTCCCCTCCGATTAAGAACCTCTTGAACAGCGTCCAGCAGCAACTGCAAGGTAGTCAGCCGTTGCTGGCCATCGACTACCATGTGAGTTTGAAACCCGCGGGCACCTTTCGGCACTTCTTGTAGGACGATAGCCCCCATGAAATGAGTCGCCTCGTCGCCATCCTCGAGGTAATGTTCAGCGGTATCGCGCACATCCTCCCACAGTGGTTCCCATTGCTCACCCTGATCCCAAACGTAAGGACGCTGGAACTCAGGAGTCTCGTATCGAACTATTTTGCCGAACAGTTCACTCGGTAACAGGCTATTGGCGTGCATTGGCTCTTCTCCCCGTTGGTGCCGGCGACATTGTAACACCCGATCTCTTGCCCCCACTCCCACCTGTCCCTATACTGCGGCCACCTACCCCCCAGACCCAGCGATCCGGCCTGATTCCGCCGGCCCACAGCGAGGAGGCTCCTGATGCCCAAAGACCATGTGGAAGTTTTCTGGTTCTCCGAACAACCCTATGGCCACGTCACCGACGAGGAGGTGTCGCAGTACGAGTCGGGGCGGCTGGATTTCTCCAACTCGCACTTCGACCCGGAGAAGGCCCACATCCTCTATAACCAGTACCACGAGCAGTACGCTTGGGCGGACGAAAACGGCTTTGACGGCATCATGTCCAACGAGCACCATGCCTCTTACTGGTGCATGAAACCCGCGGTCAACATCGACGCCGCCGTCATTTCCAAAGTGACGCGCAACGCCAAGATCGCCATCCTGGGCAACGTCATCGCCGTCAACGACCCCGTTCGCATGGCCGAGGAAATCGCCATGCTGGACTGCATCTCCGGTGGCCGCATCATCTCCGGTTTCGTGCGGGGCACGGCCGTGGAAACCCTGCAGGGCGGCATTGCTCCTCCACAGAACCGCGACCGCTTCGAGGAAGCCCACGACCTGATCATCAAGTGCTGGACCGAGCCGGGTCCTTTCCGCTATGAAGGCGAGTACTACCACTACCGGAAGGTGAACCCCTGGGTGCTGCCCATGCAGAAGCCCCATCCGCCCATCTGGTTCCCCGGGTTCAGCAGTCCCGAGAGCGTCGTCTGGGCGGCGCGCCACGAGCACCCCTACATGAACCTGGGGTCGCTGCTCGAACACACTCACCGGCTGCGTGACGTTTACATCGACACCGCGCGCGAGACCGGCTTCGAGCCCGGTCCGGAGCACTTCGGCTACCTGCTGCGCATATTCTGCGCCGATACCGACGAAAAGGCACAGGAGATCGGTCGCGAGTTCCTCTGGACCCAGGAGCACCGCAACCGCGGACCCCGCGAGCACAACGACCCGCCCGGATACCAGTCCCGCGAGGCGGTCAGCATCCAGCGCACGCTGCCGGGCGCCGGCGGATTCGGCCGGATGATGACCTACGAGGAATTGCAGGAGGCCAACAACATCATCGTGGGCAGCCCCGACACCGTGCGGGAAAAACTTTCCATGATCGTCGATCGCCTCAACCCCGGCTACCTGCACATCTACGGCAATGAGGGAGCCATGGACCACGAGGACGTGATGCGCTCCATCGAGCTGATCGGCCGCGAGGTTATTCCCGCCCTGCACGAGATACCCCTGGTGGACCACTACTAGCCCCGATGCGGTTTCGGGCGACGCGCATCGCCGCCGCCGTGGCGTGCTTGCTCTTTGCAGCAGGTTGCGCGGCCGGCGGCGATGCAGTTTGTCAGGACGGTACGGATTCCTTCACGGAACTTAATGTGTACTTTGGACTTGAGAAGGGCAGCAGAGGGACAGTCAGCGAAGAGGAATGGCAGTCATTCCTGGCGGACACGGTAACTCCACGCTTTCCCGACGGCCTGACGGTGGTTGACGCCCGAGGCCAATGGTATGACACCGAGGCCGGACGCCTCTACCAGGAGTCCACCAAGCTCTTGAACGTGCTGGTCCCAGCCGACGCCGCGGACGCTGGGGTCGACGCCGTCCGCGACGTATCGGATGTCTACAAGCAGCGATTCGAGCAGCAGGCCGTCTTCTACACGTCGCAGCCGGCCTGCGCCGCAGTCTACTGATTGGATGGGGTGAGCATGAGCGCCGCACTACCCGACAAGCAAGCATTCATCGGCGTCGGCACCATGGGCAGCCTCATGGCCGGCTGCCTGCTGGACGCCGGCGTCGATCTGGCGGTCTACGACATCAGGCGAGAGGCGGCGGAACCACTGCTGGATCGCGGCGCCCTCTGGTCGCACAGCGCCGAGCAAGCGGTGGCCGATTGCCAGATCGTCTGGACCTCGCTGCCCGGTCCAACCCAGGTGGAATCGGTGCTGCTGGGCAACGAGGCCGGCGTGCTGTCCGCCATGGCTGGCGGCGCGGTGCTGGTGGACACCACCACCAACGATCCCGATGTCGCCCGCCGCGTGTCCACCGCCTGCTCAGAACGCGGCCTGACCATGCTGGACGCGCCGGTGAGCGGCCGTCCGCCCACGATGACCATGATGATCGGCGGCGAGCGGACTGTGTTTGAGTCCGTCCGGAACACCTTGGACGTCGTGGCGGCCCAGGTGTTCTACGTCGGCCCGGCCGGCGCCGGCTGCGTCGCCAAGCTGGCCACGCAATATATGGGCTACACCAACCTCATCGCCGCTATCGAGGGCATGCTCATCGCCCGCATGGGCGGCGTGGATCCTGCAGTGCTAGCCGAGATCGTGCCGGTGAGCGCCGGCGCCAGCCACGCCTTTAACGCCATACCCAACAGCATCCTGGACCGCAGCTTCACTGCCGGCGGCACTCTGGACATCGTGGCCAAGGACGTGGCCCTGGCCTGCGCGCTGGCGGAACGGCTGGAGGCCCCAGCCGGCACCGGCTCGGTTGCCGATGCCTTGTACAAACAGGCCCAAGATGAGGGCTGGGGAGACGAAGGCTACCCGATAGTGGCACGGGTGCTGGAGGCGTTGGCCGGCGTCGCCTTGACCGCAGAGTAACGGGTACAAGCCCATTGGTCTGTGATACCATTCGAGCCGGCGAGCCGCGCCCGGAGGGACAACATGGCGATTACGTTCCAGCCCAGCAGTTACAGCGGTCTGGTCGACCAGGACAACGGCATGGTCAGCCGGGAGATTTTCGTAAATCCCGATATCTATGCCGAAGAGCAGGACCGGATCTTCACCCGCGCCTGGCTGTTCGTCGGCCACGAGAGCCAGGTCGCCAAGCCGGGAGATTTCTTCGTGTCGTCCATGGGCGAGGAGTCGGTGATCCTGTGCCGGGACCGGCAGGGCGAGATCCACGTGTTCCTCAACTCTTGCATGCACCGCGGCATGAAGGTGTGCCGTTACGACGAGGGCAACACCCCCATATTCACCTGCCCCTATCACGGCTGGAGCTTCGCCACCGACGGAGCACTGGTCGGCGTGCCCTTCTACAAGGACGCCTATCACGAGGAGTTGGACAAGTCCCAGTGGGGCCTGATCCGCGTGCCCAGGATGATCAACTACAAGGGAGGCATCTGGGCCACTTGGGATGCCAACGCACCCGACTTCCTCGAATACATCGGAGGCTTCCGCACCTACCTGGACATCCTCTTTGATGGGTGGGACGGCACCGAGGGTGGCACCGAGATTATCGGCGGCATCGAGAAATGGATGGTGCCGAGCAACTGGAAATTCCCCGCGGAGAACTTCATCGGTGACCGCTACCACAACATCAGTCACCGCTCCGTTGACCTCGTTGGCATAGGTCCGTCCGGGCAGGGTCGCCGCGACAACAGCGAGCGAGAGGGCGCCAAGTCGCTGGACGTATCTTTCCCGGAGCGGGGCCACGGCACTGTGATGTTCCTGCGACCTGAAGATGCGCAGCCCATGCCCTCCTACCAGAACGATCCGGTAGTGTCCGAGTATTTCTACCAGTGCGAGATCGCGCGCAAGGAGCGGCAGGGCCAGCTGTGGCGCATCCTGGCCGGGCCGGGAACGATCTTCCCCAACATGTCCTTCCTGCCGAGGCAGCCGCGCAGTATCGCGGTGTGGCATCCGCGCGGCCCGGACCAGACCGAGGTCTGGCGCTGGTTCCTGGTGGACGCCTCCGCGCCGCCGGAAGTCAAGGAGTTCCTGCGCCAGTACTACATTCGCTACTCCGGTCCCGCCGGCCTGACCGAGCAGGACGACATGGAGAACTGGAACTACGCCCACGCCGCCAGCCGCGGCGCCATGGCCCGCCGGCACCACTACAACTACCAGATGGGCATGGGCTACGCCGTCACCGACTTCGAGGACGGCGGCCTCAAGCTGGACGGCACCGTGCTCGACACCACCAAGGCCCGGGCCGGCGAACAGAACCAGCGGGGCTTCTACAACCGGTGGCGCGAGTTCATGGCCGCCCGAGACTGGGACGAACTGGCCACTTGGCGCAACAACGGTTCCGCCTGCTAGGTGACATCGTGGTGGTTGCCAACGACCCGCTGGCGATGCTCCTGCTCAAGCAGGACGTCGAGGCGTTCCTGTACCACGAGGCCAACCTGCTGGATGATCGCAGGTACGAGGAATGGCTGGACCTGCTCACGGATGACGTCCGCTACTGGGTGCCTATGCGCCGCAACGTCAAGTTCGGCGAGCTGGAGCGCGAGTTCACCCGCGAGGGCCAGGACATCAACTGGTTCGACGAGGGCAAGACGACGCTGACCCAGCGGGTCCGGCAGATCCTCACCGGCGTACACTGGGCCGAGGAGCCCCTGTCGCGCCTCTCTCACCTGGTAACCAATGTGGAGATCACCGAGGCGTCGCCCAGCGCTGCGGACGCCGAGGAGGTGTCCCTGCGCTGCCGGTTCATCATTTACCGCAACCGCGTCGCCACGGAAACCGACATTCTGGTGGGCCGCCGTGAAGACAGGCTGCGCCGCGTCGATGGAGAGTGGCGCATCGCGCAGCGGCAGGTCTTCCTCGATCAGAACGTGCTCCTCGCCAAGAACCTGACGTTCTTCTTCTGATCCGGCGGCATCGCTCCGGTCTGCGAAGGTTACGCAATGACACTTACGGCGCAAACCGGTGGCGCCGAACGAGCGCCCCTCGGAACTCCAGATTCCCATGCCATGGCGGTCGCGCGGGCGGTGTTTGACCAGGTGAAGCCGGTCCAGGCAATCCTGTTTGGCTCTCGAGCCCGTGGCGACTACCTGACCGACTCCGATATCGACATCGCTGTCATCACCACTGATCCGGTGCCGGAAGATCGCCGCCTGGACATCGACGAGATCGCCGCACGGGCGGCCGTTGGCCTGCACCCCGATGCACCCTTCACGGACGTGTCCTTCCTCACCGTCGCGGAACTCCTGGCGGGAAGGGTGAAGAAGAACACGCTGGCCAACTCCGTTGCCAAGGAAGGAAAGCTCATAATGAACGGCTATGCTGCCGGCCGCGACACCGAGTTTGAGGAAGAAGCCGTCAATTGGGATGACGTTGCAGCCAGGGTGAAAAGTGCGCAAGAAGCGGTGGTGAGCCTGGAAATACTGGTTGGCAGCGGAAGGTCACCGGAAAGAATGCTGGGTTACGCCGCCCAGCAGGCATTGGAACACGCTTACAAGGCCCTTATCGCAGCCCACGGCGAGGTCTATCCCGCCGGCGGGCGCGATGGCCATAACCTGCGGATACTGATCAGTCGGATCCAAGAGGTGTTGGGCCAGGACTTCCAGGTCCCCGGGATGAACTGGCAAATCCTCACCGCTTACGCCGGATCCGGACGGTATGAAGATGACCAGCCGACATTGGGTGACCGGCAGCGGTTGCACACCGAAATATCCGCCGCGGTGGCCGATATAATTGGACACATCGCTCAACGCGGCCAACCGTAACCTATCAGGACGCAGAGTCATGGCAGACATAGTCAACCTGTTCGAAGTTGAGCCGGGCCAGAAGATCGGGCTCTACACTGGCGCAACTGCGGAGGTGGTCTCCAATCCGAAGGACGGCGTGTGGCTGTTCGTGCGCTACCTGACCAGCCCCGACGACCCGGACCAGGTGGGCGAAGAGGATATGGTCTTCGCCCAGGACGTGCTCGAATTGCTGGCCGATTAGCCGCCATGACCAACGCAAACGCAATCTTGCAAGTCCCCGAGGCGGAGGAAATTCTGGCCGCCCTCCGCGCCGGATACCGATCCATCGATGAAGGCTACGGGTTCTATCCGGGATTCGACGGCTGGCTGGAATCGCTCGGTTACCGACGCCGCGAGGATATCGGTTGCACCTGCCCCGACCGCGGTTACAGAGGCCATTTGCCGGAGTGTCGCTGGGTGCGATAATGCTTGCGCGTGTCGTGTTACACGCAAACGCGGTTTTCAATGAACGCGCCGCTGGCGCGAAATTTATTTTTGGAGTGATGAGCGATGTCCCAACAGATGGTTGACCTGATGGAAGCGGTGTGGCAGTCCATTGACGGGCTGTGCGGTGATCTGACTCAGGAGCAGTGGTCGTTGCCCACCGAGTGTCCCGGCTGGTCGGTGCAGGACCAGGTGTCGCACCTGGTGGGCAGCGAGTGTCGGCTGCTCGGTCGCCCGGTGCCTGAGCATGAGCCGGCGGACACCTCCCACGTGCGCAACGAGGTGGGCCAGGGCAACGAGGTACTGGTGGACTATCGCCGGCGATTCAGCGGCGCGGACGTTCTGGCCGAGTTCCGCGAGATCACCGCCGAGCGGCTGGGTGTGCTGCGGGCCATGACCGAAGCCAACTTCGCCGCCGAAACTCCCAACCCATTGGGCAGCGGCCCCTACACCGACCTGCTGGCCATCCGCATCTACGACGCCTGGGTCCACGAGCAGGACATACGGCGGACCTTGGGCATCCCCGGCCACCTCGTCGGGCCGGTAGCGCAGCACGCCTACGGCCGCACCGAGATGGCCATGCCCTTCGTGGTGGGACGCAAGGTCCGGCCCGACGACGGCACAACCGTGGTGTTCGAGGTTACCGGCGAAGTGGGCGGCGCTATCGCACTGAACATGGACGGTGGCCGCGCCCACCGGATGGAGGCTGCGCCGGCGTCGCCCACGGTGAAGCTCACCATGGGCCTCGAGCCCTTCAACGCCCTGGGTACCGGTCGCTGGTCAGCCGAGCATGCCCTGTCCAACGGCTCCGTGGCAATCGAAGGCGACCACACGTTGGGCGAACGGATCGTCGGCGAAATGAACTTTATGATCTGAATCTGGAGGAAGCACTGGCAGCACGATCAGGAGTGTCCACTCATGCCCGCTAATAGTTTTGCAGAATATGCATCCGCGGCTACATCAATGTCGCCGAGGATTAAGGTGGCATGCTGGCATACCCCGATTATCAGCGCGGCGCATACAATGCCCCAAAGAGTGTTTAGTCGTCGTCGCCCGTGAAAAAGTCAAAGGCGTCTCGGATCATGTTTTGGATCAAGAGCATCGCACTCCCGATCACGGCAACGCCGGCTCCGATGATAACCCCTCCGAGAACTCCTGATCCCATTTGCCGACGTTGTTTTGTAGAATGTAGAGCATGGCATATCCCGCCACGATCCATCCTGCGATCGGCGCGGCTATTCGTTTGATGAGAAATCGCAAACTTGATTTGTTCTTCGGCTCTTGCTTTCTCCTAGCCATTGTATCCTGCTTCATATCCGATTGTAGTACATCTATAGCCTAACACAGTATCCAGAGCGCTCGTCTAGCGCGGATCCTGTGTGGCACTCGTCCGTTGATAGATAACTTGCCATACGCCAAAGCACGGTTGATACAGAAGTTTCTAATGAGGTACTCTCTGGCCTCGGGAAGCGAGGTATTTCCATGATCACCACTACGAATAACCGATGCCGTTCGTGCTCGGTCGGAGAGCCCATCGTGACGGTGGTAGGTATAATATCGGTCTTGAGGAGTGCAAGCACGTTCGATCAGGTGCCGTATGGCACGCAGCTAACCGGGAGTACCGACGAAGGTTGGCGAGTCCCTTCCACTGCTAGCCTTCTGCATCGAGGCTTCCAAGTCAAGCGAACATGAACTAGGTGCCGGCACGTCCCTGCGTTTCATGTGTTGACGGCTGTCAAGCCTATGAATGGATGTGCCCGCGGAGGTTCAATCGTGAATCGTTACAAACTCTCCTTCGTTATACATGAACCCGGAGAGGACACTGAGCATAAGTACATGGCCGAAATACCGGCTTTGCCGGGCTGCCGGGCTTGGGGAGATACCCCCGCTGAAACGCTGCATATCCTGGAGGGTGTCGCCGAAGCGTTTATTCAGTCATACTTGGAACACGGCGACCCTCTGCCCACGGGGGTAGTGACGGCTCCGCTGATAATCGGGCAGGTTGACGAAGTGCAAGTGATAGCGTGACCTACCGGGAACTTACGCGTAAATTGCGCCGCTTGGGTTGCCGATTTGACCGGCAAGGCCGGGGCGATCATGAGATCTGGATGAGCGCCAATAGCGGTGCCAGAACTACAATTCCTAACTGGGGCAGTCGAGATTTGAGGGCCGGCACCGTTCGCGGGATACTCCGGGATTTGGGAATATCCCGACAGGATTTCGAGCGAGCGTAAGCCCAAGCGCCAACCTCGCCCCATCCCATCAGCCGCTATAATGGCCCCGACCATCGCTTTGATGGCGGGGCTGTTGCATTTAACGGGAGGTTCACCATGGAGATTGGCGTTTCGGTTCCCATTGTTGAGATTGGCGACGATTTCGGCGCGCTGCGCGACTACATCCAGGCCGCTGAGGACCTGGGCTACGCACACGTGCGGATTCTGGACCACGTGCTCGGCGCGGTGCCGGAGAAGCATCCGGAGGTTCCCCATTTTCCCTACTCCCACGAGTCTTACATCCACGAGCCCTTCACGCTGATGGCCTACCTGGCCGCCGTGACCAAGAAGATCGGCCTGACCACCGGCATCCTGATCCTGCCCCAGCGCCAGACAGCCCTGGTCGCCAAGCAGGCGGCAGAGGTCGACCTGCTCTCCGGCGGACGGCTGCGCCTGGGCATCGGCGTGGGCTGGAACTCGGTGGAGTACGAGGCGCTGGGCGTCGACTTCGCAACCCGGGGCAGCCGCTGCGACGAGCAGATTGAGGTGCTGCGCCAGCTGTGGACCGAGGACGTCATCGACTTCCACGGCAAGTACCACGACATCACCCACGCCGGTATCAACCCGCTGCCGGTGCAGCGTCCCATCCCAATCTGGATCGGCGCCGGCCGCAGCACGTCGCCGACGCCGCCCAACGCCGCGATCCGTCGCATCGGACGCATGGCCGATGGCTACTTCCCCATGTTTGCCCCCGACTCCGGCGGCCAGACGATCTTGGAACGCATCCGGGCGCAGGCCGAGGCCGCCGGCCGCGATCCGTCCGAAGTGGGCTTTGAGGGCCGCATCACCATCACCGCCGACAACAACCCCGAGGACTGGCTGACCGAGCTCAAGTCCTGGGAGGAGATCGGCGCTACCCACATGGCCGCCGGCCTGCGCGGGGCCACCTCTCCGGACGCGCACATCGACGCGATCCGACGGCTGAAAGACGCTATGGGGTGACGTCAGTCCGTTTCATCGAATGGGGCATGGTAAAGGTCGCCGGGAGGTAGCGGAATGCGACCCGTCCGCGAAAACATGCCCCACGGGCCCAGGCGGTCCGCCAATTACGACCGGGCGCGGCCCGGTAGACGGGTCGCTCATCTCAACCGGAGGATCGTCGAGGCCTTTCGACCCCACTGGCCGCGCGTTCTGGCCATCGGTTTGCTGATATTGGTCACCGCCGGCTTGGGAGTGGTCAACCCGGTGCTGATCAGGACTGTGTTCGACTCGGCCCTTTTTGTGGAGGGCGGTCCGAACCTGCCACTTCTGTGGACCCTGGCCGCCGTCATGGCTTCGGTGGTGGTCGTCACCGGGAGCCTGGGCGTCCTCCAGACCTGGCTCACCCAGCAGGTGGGCCAGCGCGTGATGCGCGATCTCCGAGACCGGCTCTACTCCCACCTGCAAACCCTGTCCCTGGGCTTTTTCACCTCCCAACGCACCGGCGAGATCCAGAGCCGCGTCTCGAACGACGTGGCCGGCATCCGTGTCGTGGTGACCGGCACCGTCAGCAGCATCCTGTCCAACGTGGTCATCTTGATCAGCACCCTGATCGCCATGGCCGTGTTGTCATGGGAGCTGACGGTGGTGGCCGTCGCCATTACCCCTCTGTTTGTGGTGTTCACCTACAAGGTTGGCAAGCGCCGGCGCGTCATGTCATCCCGGGTGCAGGAAACGACCGCCGAGATGACGGCCATCACCCAGGAAACCCTGTCGGTTTCGGGGGTGATGCTCACCCGCCTGTTCGGCGCCCAGCGACGCGAGGTGGACCGGTTCCACGACCAGAACGTCCGGCTATCTGATCTCGAGATCCGACGTGAGATGATTGGTCAAAGGGTGTGGGCCGGTATGCAGGTTTTCTATTCGCTTATGCCCGTCGTGGTGTACGTGATGGCCGGCTACATCCTTTTCGGCGGCTTCGGGAAGACCGGTATCACAGCCGGTACGATAGTTGCCTTCACCACGCTGCAATCGCGGCTCTATTTCCCGATCAACACCCTGCTGCGGACCTCGGTGGAATTGCAATCGTCCCTGGCGCTGTTCGAGCGCATCTTCAGCTACCTGGACATCCGGCCCGACATAGCCGACGCAGCGGACGCTGTAGACCTGCCCATAGAGAAGGTCGCCGGCGCAGTGACGTTGCAGGACGTGCGCATGAACTACCACCCGGCGACGCTGCTGGCCGACGGTTACAACATCGAAGACGACGGGCGGGAATTCTGGGCCCTTGACGGCGTTGACCTGGACGTGAAGCCCGGTCAACTGGCTGCCCTTGTTGGACCCAGCGGCGCGGGCAAGACCACCATCTCCTACCTCATCCCTCGCCTGTATGACTGCACCTCCGGAACGGTCAGCATCGACGGTATCGACGTGCGACGTATCAGACTGGGCAGCCTCGCTCGCATCGTCGGCTACGTCTCCCAGGACAGCTACCTGTTCCACGCCTCTATCCGGGAAAACCTGCTCTACGGCAACCCCAACGCTACGGAGCGGGAGCTGCATGATGCTGCCAGGGCTGCCTATATCCACGACCGCATCTCGGAGTTCCCCGACGGCTACGACACCGTAGTCGGCGAACGCGGCTACCGGCTGTCCGGCGGCGAGAGGCAGCGGCTATCCATAGCCCGGGTTATCCTGCACGACCCGCGCCTGCTCATCCTGGACGAGGCCACCTCATCCCTGGATACCACCAGCGAACGCTATGTGCAGGCCGCCCTGGAGCCGCTGATGCGGGGGCGCACCACCATTGCCATCGCCCACCGCCTGTCCACTATCATGTCTGCCGACGTCATCTTCGTTGTGGACCGCGGTCGCGTTGTCGAGCAGGGCACGCACTACGAATTGCTGGCTCTCGGCGGGTTGTATGCCCAACTTTACGACGAACAGTTCGAAGGCGGCCGCGTCGAATACGTCAGCGAGGACGGAGTGGCCATCATGGCCGGCGGCAACCTCCGCCTGCCCGTGCCCGCGTGAATCTGTCCCACACCAGGAGAGTGCAATGAGTCAACAACAAAGCGGCGACCGGATCCGGCTGCGGGTGGCTTTCCGCAACATGTTTTACACGACGATATACGTCGCCGTGGAAGGAGGCTTCCTGGAAGACCAGGGCCTCGACATCGATTTCTCCCATGTTCCGGCGGGCCAAACCAGCACCGACTTGCTCAAGGCGGGAGACATCGATATCACTCAAAGCGGCATCAGCCGCAGCTTCATGGACCTGGACGCCGGCAGCGACGACCCGCCGTTGCACATCGCTGAGATCAACCAGCGCGACGGGTTCTTCCTGCTTTCCAAGCAACCGGCCGATGGCTGGCGCTGGGCCGAACTCGAGGGCTCCACGCTCATTCCCGTCGGCTTCACCCCCGTGCCCTACACCACGTTGCAGGCCGCCATGCGGTGGCACGGCGTCGACCCGGCCAGCGTGAACCTGATGGGCGGCCTGTCCGCCGAGGAGATGCTCGGCCGGTTCCGGAACGGCGACGCCGATTACTTACAGGTGCCCAATCCCTTCGCGGTGCAACTGGTCAACGAAGGTTCCGGCCACATCGCGGCTACGCTGGGCAACGAGAGCGGTTTCGTCTGCTACAGCAGTTTCGCGGTCACTCCGGCCTGGCTGGCGGAAAACCCAGAAACCGCACAGCGCTTCGTCAACGGCTACGCTCGCGCCCAGCGCTGGGTCGCCGATAGTACGGCCGAAGCTGTCGCCGACCGGATCGCTCCCGTGTTCCCGGAGTACGATCGCGAGGTTCTGGCGGAAGGCGTGCAGCGATACAAGGACGCCGGAGTGTGGGCAACTGATCCAACCATCACCCGGCATGGGTTCGACCGCATGCGCGACGCCCTCATTTCAGGCGGCCTGGTCCGCGATCCGCACCCCTACGAAAGCATCGTGCGGCCGGAGTTCGCGGAGCGGGCGGTGGCGGAGTTAGCGTAGGCAGCGGCAGTGTGGCCGGGATATACTGAACTGGATGCAAACCGACGGACTGTGAGTGCGGTATTCAGCAGACGACGCAATGAACAAGTGGCGCATACTGTTGCTGGCGGCAGGCTTCGTACTGCTGGCCATTGGAGGTTGGATGGGTTGGGTCGCCGCGCTCGAAGCGGCGTCAAAGTCGGAATCTCTGTCCGCGACCGCGGTCTTCGTCATATTCGCATTGGGCATGCCTGC
Source organism: Dehalococcoidia bacterium (assembly GCA_034423575.1). GTDB lineage: Bacteria > Chloroflexota > Dehalococcoidia > Lucifugimonadales > UBA3495 > Bin87. The sequence continues at coordinate 102,695 of DAOUIF010000030.1, forward strand.
GGTAGCGGCAGTCTACACGTATGCGGTATTGAGCATTCGGAGTAGTGGAACCACCTGATTACTCAGCGGTCAAGCGGTCTTACGATCGCAATCTGAGCTATGCCAGGTTCTGGATGGGTGCAAGCCTGACTCTCCTGGCATTATTGTTCGCTTTTGTAATGGACCGTGTGGACCGGATCGTTACCGAACTGGCGGGAGCTACATCGGATGTCAGCGTCTCGGAAGTGACGGGAATTTTCGCCTTGTTTTTCGTCGCCGCTTTGTGCGCTGGACTGGCCATCACTTTCTGGTTTCTGTACCGTCGCGACGATGTGGCGATGACGACAATGGAGCACGACAATCGGGAGGCTACACCATGAGGCTGGAAGGCAAGGTTGCAATCATCACCGGCGGCGCGCGCGGGCAGGGCGCTACCGAGGCGCGGATGTTCGCCCAGGAGGGCGCCAGGGTCGTCATCGGTGACATCCGGGACGAGCTGGGAATGCAGGTTGAAGCGGAGATCCGCGAACTGGGCGGCGAGGCCGTCTACCTGCACCTGGACGTGACCAGCGACGACGATTGGCAGCGCGCCATCGACACCGCCGAGCAACGCTTCGGGAAGGTGGACATCCTGGTCAACAACGCCGCCATCGTTCTCCGCAAGGACATCGAGGAAACCACCGGCGAGGACTGGGACAACATCATGGAGATCAACGCCAAGGGTGTGTTCCTCGGCACGAAGGCCGTGATCCCGGCCATGCGGCGCGCCGGTGGCGGGAGCATCATCAACATCTCGTCCATCAGCGGCCTGGTCTCCATCGGCCCGCCGGCCTACATCGCCACTAAGGGAGCGGTGCGCCTGTTCACCAAGTCCACGGCCATCCAGTACGCATCCGAAAATATCCGCGCCAACTCCATCCACCCGGGCAGCGTCGACACCGACATGCGCCGCGAAGGTCTGGGTAGCCAGACCACCGAGGAAGTCCAGGCCCGCATCGACAACATCCCGCTGGGGCGTGTCGGCACCACCGAGGACATCTCCTACGGCGCGCTGTTTCTGGCGTCCGACGAATCATCCTTCATGACCGGCAGCGAGCTGGTAATCGACGGCGGCTACACCGCCAAGTGAGGTGGCCATCCATGACCGCCCTGCCATGCCAGTCCCTGGCCGCCGTTAGGGGAGAGGACGGCGTCCCCGGCATCCATGTCGCAATCGTGCCAGGCGCTTAAAACTTGGCGAGGTTCGCTGACTGCTCGGACTGTGGGCGGCGCATCCGAGGCAATTACACGCGGTGCTACGGTTGCAATCTCCGCCGCCGCCGGAGCAACTGGCACGACCCCGAAGAGCTGGAGGGGCAAGAAGCGCGTGACGCTGAGCTGGGTCGCACCGAGTTCTACGTATATGTACTCGGAACGGACTACGGACATTACGTCGGTCACACCGCCAATGTAGGAGCTCGGCTTGGCGCCCACCGGGCCGGCGAGGTCGAATCCACTGCCGGCGGTGAGCCCAAACTTCTCTGGCGCTCCCGTCCCTTCCGCTCCCGACGCGACGCGGCTCGGTTTGAAGCCGCGATGAAATCGTTGCGTGACCAGCAAGCCGAGCGGTTCCGCGAAATCACCGGATTGGCGCCGATCCCCTTTGATGATGGATGGTCTGAAGAACCACAGCCCGCACAGTACCAACGGGGCGGCTGTGGATTGTTTGGTCTTGTTGTGATAACAATGGCCGTCGCAACATTGGTACTGGCACTTGCACTTTTGTAGGAGTTCCCCATGGCCGCCTACCACGCCGACACCGTCATCCGTCGCGCCAACGTCATCACCATCGACCCCAATCGGCCCCGCGCCTCCGCGGTTGCCATGCGCGATGGCCGTTTCATCGGCGTGGGCAGCGACTCGGACCTGGAGACGCTAATCGGGCCGAGCACCCGCGTAGTGGAACTGCCCGGCAAGACTGTGCTCCCCGGCTTCATCGACGCCCACATCCATGTGCTCAGCAGCGGCACCCGCCACGTCATGGCCGCAGACTGCTCGCTGCCCACCATCGGCGACATCCAGGATGCCTTGCGCGAAAGGGTTGCGGTGACACCAGTCGGCGAATGGGTTCAGGGCTTCAAGTTCGACGACACAAAGACGGCCGAGAACCGTTTCCTGCGCCGGGAGGATTTGGACGCTGTCAGCACCGATCACCCCATCCTCGTATCCCATCGGGCCGGGCACGTGTACTACGGCAACTCCCTGGCGCTGGAGCTTGCAGGGTTCAACGACGAGACTGAGGACCCGCCTGGCGGCCGCCTGGGTCGCTACGCCGACACCGGCCGCCTGGACGGCGTGATCTACGAGCGTGCCGCCGACGATCTCCGGGAGAACCAACTACCTGTTGAGAACGAAAAGACCCGGCGCGAAGGGTTGCGCGTAATTTGCGAGATGCTGAACCGGGCCGGCCTGACCAGCGTGCACGACGCCCGCGTCACCGACTACGAGCTGCGCACCTACCAGGAGGGCCGGGACAACGGCGACCTGACCCTGCGCGTCTACGCGCTGATGTGGTATCGCTACTTCCCCGCGTTGCGCGATGCCGGCATCGTAGCGGGCATGGGCGACGATCGTCTCCGCATCGGCGGCATCAAGATGGTCGCTGATGGGGCTATCGCCTCCCGGACTGCCTATCTATCAGAGCCATACGTGGGCAGTTGCTGTGACCACGGCATCCTTACCATGACCGCCGACGAGATCGCCGTCAACGTCATGGAGATGCACGCCGCCGGCTTCCAGGTATGCATCCATGCCAACGGCGACTCCACCATCGACCTGGTGCTCCAGGCTTACGAAGCGGCCCAAAAAAAGCACCCCAGGCCCGATCCGCGCCATCGCGTCGAGCACTGCACGCTGGTCAATCCGGACCTTCTCACTCGCATGCACAACCTGGGCGCGGTGGCAACTCCCTTCTGCACCTACGTGTACTATCACGGCGAGAAGATGCCGTTCTACGGCGAGGATCGTCTCCAGTGGATGTTTGCCCAGCGCTCGTTCATGGACTACAACGTCATGTCCACTGGCGCCACCGACTACCCGCCCGGTCCCTTCGAACCCTTGATGGGCATCCAGAGCTGCGTCACCCGCACCGACAGCGAGGGCAGGGAGTGGGGTGCCAACCAGCGCATTTCCGTGGAGGACGCCCTGCGCATCTACACTCGGAACGGCGCCTACGCTGGCTTCGAAGAAAACATCAAGGGGAGCATCGAAGTAGGCAAGCTCGCCGACCTGGTCGTCCTGGCCGAGGACCCCACCGCCATCGACCCCTTCGGCATCAAGGACATCACCGTGGAGCGCACCATAGTAGGCGGCAAGACCGTTTACGAGGGATAGCAACTGTCCCTGGGGGTTGGCTCATACGACAGAGCGTACAGTGCGACTTGATGCTTGGCGCCGAGGGGAATGCTGCCGTCGTGGGGATGGGCACGACCTGGGTGACGTACGCGCCCTCGCCGTCAGGCCCCAAGTCATGGGCCAGCGCGTGGCTCCTTAATCTTCAACAGCGCTGGCGTTGCGCTGGTAATGCCAGGACACGACCGGTTCCAGTCCACGGCGGTTCAGAGCCAGTGTAGTTCCGTCGAGCCCGCTCTGACCGCAGGAATCGTTCTGGTACAGCACCGCGACCTTCGTCGCGACGGCGAGTCCATTCGCGGGCCAATGCAGTCGGACGCTTCCGACCTTGGGGACTACGGCGGCCGGTTAGCGTCCGCCCTCTATCCTGTCCACCTGCCGGTATTTTCCGTCCTTTCCCAATACGGTGACGAACACCGCGTCGGACCCTTGGTTATCATCGGGCCCGTATTGGAGCAAAAAACCGTCGATGTCGACGTTCTGTTTACCCCTGATCGCGCGTAGAAAACAATCGCGTGTGAGGTCGCGGCCGCACTCTTCCAGCCCCGCAATCGCCAGCCGCCCGGCCAGGTAACCCTCCAGCGACACGAAGCTCGGCGTCGCCTCAGGGTCGTAGGCCAACAGGGCCGCCTGGTATTTGGCGACCACTGCCATGCTGGGATCATCCGGGGAAGGGACCACCTGCGTCACGTAGATGCCGGCGCCGTCGGGTCCCAATTCCTCCGCCAAAGCCTTGCTGCCCACGAACGAGATTGCCATGAACACCGGGTCGATTTGTTCGCGGACGGTCTGGATCGTTTTCGCCACCGGCACGTAGGCGCCTACCATGACCACCGCCTCCGGATCCGCTTCAACGATGTGGAACACTGCGGCGGTCGTCGCGCCGGTGTTGCGCTCGTAGTATCCGGAGCCTACTGGCTCTAGACCCCGTCGCTGCAGGGCTTGGATCGTCCCCGCGAGCCCCGCCTGGCCGAAGGAGTCGTTCTGGTAAAACACTGCAATCCGCGTGAACCCCAGATCCTCGGTGAGCCGTTCGACCATCTCCTCGGTTTCCTGGTAGTAGGACGCCCGCAGGTTCAACACGTTGTCCAAACTCGGGTCGCGCAGGAATTCTGCCCCGGTGAAAGGGGCGAGGAAAGGAGCGCCGGCGGAGCTGGCTGACAGGAAAGCAGACCGCGAAGTTGGCGTGCCCACCGCTCCGATCAGAGCGAACACCTTCCTCTCGTACAGCAGTTGCTGCGTGTTGGAGAACGCTGCGTCCGACTCGTACCCGTCATCCAGGGATGCGAGTTCCAGGCGGCGGCCGTGCACTCCTCCGGCTTCGTTGGCTTCGTGGAATGCCGCCTGTATGCCGAGGCGCATGTCGTTGCCCAGGTTCTGGGCGGGTCCGGTGAAGGCGGCGGACTGCCCAAACAGGACGCGCTCGTCAGACACGCCGTGGTCCGCTTGTCCTCTCGTTCCCGCAGCCGTAACGGCGTCCCCATCGCTTCCGGATGCCGTGTGTTCGGTTCGAGAGCAGGCCACACCCAGCAGCAAGACCGCCATCGCCGCGACGAAGACGACGGCCACCGCCAGGGATTTCGACCTCACACACGCTTGGCTCATAGCGATTGTTGCACCTGCCCGACGGAACATACACCATTGCCTCCGGCGGATGCCCGGAGTCTCCGGTTCCGCTTTCCGCCAAATCCCGGCAGGCGTTGCAACGACGCGCTTACAGTTCCGGCGGACGCCTCTCGTGCCAAGGCGTGGCCTGTTCATAGGCGTAAGCAGCGCGAAATATATTCGCCTCGCCCAGGTGCGGGCCGCCTATCTGCAGCGCCAACGGCAACGCCCCTTCTCCATCGCTGGTGAACCCGCACGGAATGCTCAACGCCGGGCACCCGCTCAGGCTGTAGAGGCCTCGGAAACTGCCGTCTCGAAGCGCGGCCGCAGCCATCTCCTTGTTGTCGATCATCGCCGGCTCGTCGGCCAGCAGGCCGGCCGGCCCGGAGGAGGTGGGCTGAATCAGCAGATCAACGCTGCGGAAGGCCTCGATCACCTGGCGGCGCACCAACGCCCGCAGCTTCAGCGCCTTGTAGTACACCTGCCCCGGTATCAGGTTGCCCACTGCGAATGAGACTCGGGTGTTCGGGTGGTAGTCCTCGAATCGTTCCCGCAGCCACTCGGGGTTCAGGCTGACCCGTTCCGTGCTGGTGATGGTGCGCACGATGGGGCCGGTCACCGGAGCCATGGGCAGGCTCACCGGCACCACCTCCGCCCCCAGTTCTCCGAACACCTCGGCGGCAGCAGCAGCGGCCTGTCGGCTCTGTTCGTTCAGAGACAGGCCGTGTCCGCCCATCAACTCCTGCACTACGCCGATGCGCAGCCCCCGCACGCCGGAATCCAGCCCGTCCAGGTAGTCGGGCACCGGCTCGGTCCGACTGTAGCGGTCCTTGGGATCGTGGCCGGCGATGACGCCCAGCGTCAGCGCGCAGTCGGTTACCGTGCGCGAGATGGGCCCGATGGTGTCCGTCGACCAGCTCGCGCCGTCAACCCCGGCGCGGCTCACCCGCCCCCACGTGGGGCGAATGCCCACCAACCCGGAGTTGGCCGCCGGCCCACGTATCGAGCCGCCCGTATCCTCGCCCAGCGACGTGGCGCACAGGAACCCCGCCGTTGCGGACCCGCTGCCGGTGCTGGACGTGCCCGGGTTCCGGTTCGTATCCCACGGGTTGCGGGCCGGCCCGAACCAGCTGCTGATCGGGTCGCCCATGGCGAACTCGCTCATGTTGGTCTTGCCAATGATGACCGCACCGGCGTCCTTGAGCTTGGCCACCACCGTGGCGTCCGTATCCGGCACGAAGTCGGCGCGAATCTTGGAACCGTCGCTGTTGCGTATTCCCGCCGCGTAGATCTGATCCTTCACGCCAACCGGCACGCCGTGCAGCGGTCCGCGGAAGTTGCCGGCGGCGGCTTCGTCGTCCAGCCGCCTGGCGTCGGCGCGGGCCTCGTCGGCGCACACCGTGATGTAGGCGTTCAGCTTGTCCCCCACCGCGTCGATGCGCGCCAGGTAGGCATCCACCGCCTCTACACACGACACTTCCCCCGCGCGGATAGCGGCGGCCAGCTCAGATGCGGGCAGGAACGGTATTTCGGATGGCGTCATTCTGCCACCTCCATGTCGGCTGGATGGGTCACTGCCAGATACTCTTCCAGGTTGAAACCCGGCGGGTTGATGGCGGCCATCTCCTCCAGCATCGCGTTCAGGCTGTGCGTAACCTGGCTCAACTCCGGCTCGCTCAGCGTGAGCCCCACCGCTTTGGCCAAAGCCTGGATTTCCTCGTTGTTCAAATCGCTCATTATCGTACCTTGTCATTCAAGTTAGCGGGTCAACGACTTCCAAAAACGGAAACCTGTGGAAGTCTATGTCGAGGGTGCAAATTTGGGCAATGCCTGTTCGCGCATCAAAATGGCGGTGTGCATATCGTGAACTCGATTGCCGCGTATATCGGGCAGTTCTGCCGCTACCCGGTACAGCTCGGCTAAATGATTTGGTGTGGGCAACAGCAGGTCGAAGCCGGGTGACGCCAACAGCCTGGCGATAAAACCCCACCCTTGGATAATTGTCCAGTGGTTAGGCAATATTCGGGGGTGCGTAGTTACCCGTAGGAACTCGTAACAGATATTCCAAGTCAGGAATGCGGAAGATTGCCCCGTCCGTGCTTCCTCTACACGTCGAAAGCAGGGCAGGTAAAACTCCGATTGTTCGTGCACAGCGTACACGAGCACGTTAGTATCGAAAACCATCGTATTCGTCCATGACCCGGTAGAGTTCCTCCCGGTCCGCAATGTCAACCAACATTGGCCCCGGCGGTAGCTTGGGCAGTTCCGGCAACGGCCTACCGTCATACTCGTCCATCACCCGGTAGAGCTCCTCCCGGTTGGAGATGTCAACCAGCAACTCGCCACCCTGCCACTTGGGCAACCCGGGCCACGGATCTTCCGG
>DAOUIF010000031.1:0-20138 GCA_034423575.1 Dehalococcoidia bacterium
CGCCTTCGCCCAGGACATGAGCGCGTTCCTCAAGACCAGCGAACTGACCGAGACCAAAGCCTTCGTGCGGTCATTCGTCAAGGAGGTGCTGGTGCGGCCCGGCGGGGCGACGATTATCTACACGATACCCACGCCGGAAGATAGTCCGATAGGAGGGGCGGACGCCGCTGAAATCACCTTGAAGGGCGGAGTTCGCAGTATCGGATACGGTGGTGGAGGCTAGGGGATTCGAACCCCTGACCCCCTGCTTGCAAAGCAGGTGCTCTCCCACTGAGCTAAGCCCCCACGAGTAAAGGGCGGCCGCGTTGACCGCCCTTCCATACTACCACCCAGCCTCGGTATCCGGCCACGCGCGAGGCGATCACAGGTCGATGATCGTCACCCACATCGGCTCCCGCCCGATGTCGTACACCTCCAGAGGCTCCAGTTCCCCACTGTTCTGGTTCACCCGGTAGGACGCCAGCCGTCCCGTCCCCAGGCCCGACGCGTACAGGTAGTTGCCCGTGGTGTCCAGGCTGAAGGCCCGCGGCACTGCCTCGGTGGCGACCCGCCCGATGGCGGTCAGGCTGCCGTCGTCCTGGTTCACCGCGAAGCCGGCCACGCTGTTGTGTCCCCGGTTGGGCGCGTACAGGAACCGTCCCGACGGCGTGATCTGGATCTGCGAGCAGGTGTTCCGCTCGGTGAAATCATCCGGCAGCGTCGGCACCGTCTGGAACGGCGACAGCGTGCCGGCGTCGGCGTCGAAACGGTAGGCGGTGACGCTGCACCCCTGCTCGTTGGAGGAGTACACCACGTCCAGGTTGGGGTTGAAGCAGATGTGACGCGGACCCTCGGGGGAGGTGGGGTTCGCGCGATCCGGGTCGTTGGGAGTCAGCCGGCCGGTCGACTCGTCGAAGCGGAACTGGAAGATGGCGTTGGGCCCGGTCTGCGAACCCTCGGCGATGTGCGGCACGAACGCATAGCGGTTGGACGCATCGGTCTGGATGTAATGCGCTCCGATGCCCGTCTCCCGCCACTCGATGGGTGACGGGTCCAGCCGTCCGTCGTCGCCGAAGCCATGCACTCCCACTCGCGCCTGGTAGTAGTAGGCCGACAGCAGGTAGTTGCCGGTGCGGTCGACGAAGATGTGTACCGGGTTGCCGCCCAGGTTGATGTCGTTGATTCGCGACAGGTCGCCAGTTGCGCCGTCGATGCTGTACGACGTCAGCCCGAATTCGCCCGGCCGGCGCCGGCCCACGAACAGGAAGCGCTTCGCGGGATCCGTGGCCATGGGCGCGGGCATCCCGGCCAGCGGAAACTCCACACGGTTCGTCAGCCCTCCGGTGCCCGGATCCAGGTCGTACCGAGCAATGATGTCATCCCCTTGCAGCGATACGTACAGATAGGTAGCCATGTCAACACCTCCGCTATTCCATCACCCGTGCGTCCGGCAGCCCCAGCAGGAACTGCCCGTGGTTCTCATACGCCGTGTCGCTGACCATCTGGTGCTGGGCCGCCGCGTTGATGTCACGCAGGCACTGCTGCAGGATGTTGGGTGTGAACAGCGCCTCGCCACCGCCGTAGCGGAAGGCCTGCGCCGTCACCTCGGCGGCCACGTCGGTGGTGTACGTGGCGCAGCTGCGCATCTCGGCCTGAAGGGGCGGAGGCGGAGTCCGGCCGGCGCAGACCGATCTCCAGGCCTCCTCCAGTATCTCCACGTTCAACGAGCGCGCCGCCCGCAGCCGCAGGTCGCATTCGCCCAGCGCTCGCTGGAAGGTCGCCCGGTTCGCCAGCAGGTTCACCGAGTTGTACCCCCGCGTCTTGGAGGCGGCCGTCTCGGTCACCGCGTCCAGCGCGCGCCTTGCCACTCCCAGCGCAAATGCCGAGTGCTCGTTGGTCACAAAAGCCGGCCGCCCCAGCCGGTACAGAGCGCCGCCCCGCAATGGTTCCGTCAGCGTCGCGTCCCACGCGAACCCGTCGGGCACGAACAGGTCGTCCACCGAGAAGTCGCAACTTCCCGTGCCGCGCAGGCCCATCACGTGCCAGTTGTCGTGCACCTTGACCTTTTGCCGGGGCATTGCCATTCGAACTTGCCGCGGATAACCATCTAACCCGCCGACCACGCGGGCGCCGGCGGACACCCAATCCGCGTGCATGATCCCGCTGCCGAACTTCCAGTGGCCGGTGACCCTATAGCCGCCATACACCGGCGTCGCGGTGGCAGACGGAGCAGCCGCCCCCGCCGTCTTGGGCGGCTTCCCACCCACGAAAATCTCCTCGATGGAGTCGTCGGGCAGGAAGGCGGCAAGGCTGCCCAGGCTGGCCGCTCCGATCATCAGGCACCAGCCTGAGGCCGGATCGATGCGGCTCACCGCCTCCAGCACGTCCAGTTGCGTCACCACGTCGGCCTCGGCGCCGCCCAGGACGTGGGGCATCTTGAGCCGCAGCAGCCCCGAGTCGTACAGCGCGTCCACCGAGGACTGAGCCAGCGTGCCGATCCGTTCCGACTCCTCCACTCCCGTCTCCAGCGTCGCCCGGACGCTCTCCACCGCGTCCATCAGCACGCGATGCTTTTCGCTACGCTCCGTCGGAAAGGCTTTCACTTGATTCACACTTTTCCGCAGGGAAATGTCAGAATCAGGATTTTCGGGATTAGCGGATTGGCAGGATTGGAGCCTTCGTGCGGATGAGAACACCCAATCCTGAAAATCCTAAAATCCGGCAAATCCTGATTCTGACCATCAACCGTCCACCTTCGGAAACACGTCCTGCACCAGCGCGTCCATGGTGTCCAGCAGCTGTTGCAGGTTGCCGCAGTCGTGGCAGTTGATCTGGAACTCGTCCAGGCCGGACTCCTGACGGTATCGGTTGATGTCCGACACGATCTGCTCGGTGGTGCCGTAGCCCGTCGGGCGGTCGCTATCCGACACGGAATGACCCGAGATGCTGCTGATGTTAACCCGGAAGCTCATCCGCACCCGGGGCGGCTCCTCGCGACCAATCTCCGCGGATACGTCGTTGAGATACTGCCAGTTGCTGACCAGCGTGGGCAACGGCGTGGGCGTTGGCTGCCACACCTGGGCGAACCTGGCCGCCCGCCGCAGCGACGCGTGGCTGGAGCCGCCGATCCAGATGGGCGGGTGCGGCTGCTGCACCGGCTTGGGGCTGGTGTGCAGGCCGTCGAAGGAGCAGAATCGCCCGTGGAAACTGACCGGGTCCGGTTCCCAGCAAGCCTTCCACAGTCGCAGATACTCGTTGGTCCGCGCCCCCCGCTCCCGGTGCGGCACGTCCAGCGCGGCGTACTCGGTCTCGTTCCAGCCGGAACCCACGCCGACGATGGCCCGCCCGTAGGACATCTGGTCCAGCGTGGCAACCATCTTGGCGGTCACCACCGGGTTGCGGTAGGGCATGATCAACACCGACGTGCCGAGTCCGATCCTGGACGTGCGCGACGCCACGTAGGCCAGCGACATCAGCGGGTCGTACACCTGCCGCCAGGGCTCGCTTCGCGCCCCGTCGTCCACGATCACGTGGTCGTTGACGAACACCGCGTCAAAGCCCAGTTCCTCCGCCTTGATCGCCGTTTCCAGGATGCCCTGCGCCGTGGCCGGAAACCCCAGGTAGTCCGCGTTGGGCAACCGAAACGAGTACTTGACCATCCAATACCGCCTTCTTATTGCAACCGTGCTTCCGGCGTCATCATATTGCCAACGCCAAGTTGAAACAAGGGTGACCATCGGGGATAATCCCCTCACGAAACCATCCCATGTGGAGGGTCACAATGGCCAAGTTCCGTATCGTACCCCACGGCCGGCTGCAGGAATGGGTTGCCGAAGAGAAAGGCTACTTCGCCGACGAAGGGCTCGACTACGAGTTCGTGGCGTCGGACCGGCCCGACGAGAAACTCAACCCTTCGGTTGATTCCGCCGAGGACGCCCCCATGGAGATCAAGCGCGGCGCCTTCGAGTCCATGGAATCCGGCCGCGCCTGCGAGATCAGTTCCGCCTGCCACTGGGCGGTGGGCATGGCCGCCAGCGCCGCCCACGGCCGCATGTGGGGCCACGCTTACTCCGTCACCCCCAGCGGCATCTGGGTCGCCCCCGAGTCTCCCCTGCAAACGCCCGAGGACCTTGCCGGAGTTGAGGTCGCCGTCGGTTGGCATTCCGGTAGCCACTTCTCCGCCCTGCAGGCCCTGGAGAGCATCCTGCCTCGCGACCGGATCAATCTCCAGTATGTGGGCGGCCCACTGGACCGGCTGCAACTGGCGCTGGACCGCAGGGTACGGGCCGCCAACGTGTTCGGCGCGCCCGGCTACGTGCTGGAGCAGCAGGGGTTCCGCAAGCTGGTCGACACCAGCTTTATGATCGGCTTCCTCATCAACGGCGACGCCAGCGACGACCAGCTTTGGGCCTATTTCAACGCCCTGCAGCGGGCGCAACGCGAGATCGACGCCGCCAAGGAACGCTACCAGCGCTACTTCCTCAACGAACTGCCGGAGCGCTACCACCCGCTCTTCGACCACCGCCGCGCCGGCATCGGCGAACGCCTGGTCTTCGAGCCGTACACCAAGGAGATGTTCGACCGCACCCACCGCTGGATGCTCGACTGGGAAATCTTCCCCCAGGAACAACTCGGCCATGTCACCTACGAACGGGCCGTGGCCGTGTAGCCGGAAACAACACGCCAGCCCAAAAAGCGGGGGCGCGAATGTTGCGCCGGCCAAATCGCCAGCCCCGTAGTCCCTACCTATCCGACTCACCCTCCGCCGTAAGCGCGAAACAGGTGAGGCCGGGGCCATGATCCCAGATGGATTCGGAGAAGGGGCGGCGCTCGTCCCGTCGCTCGGGGCTTTCGGTGTTAAACACCGCGCACAGCTCGTAGTCCGTGCCGCCCACGAAATAATACCCGTAGGGCCGACCCGTGTCCGGGTCTTCGATAGACGGGACGGAGTATTGCGGACCCTGCAGGTCGAAGAGGTTGGCGGGCATCTCGCCGTTGAGCTCGTAGTAACGGTCAACGTTATGGGAGATCCTGCGCAGGTGCTGAATCCTCTCCTGGTCCAGACGTATGTTGCGCTGTTGCCCCGGCGTCCCGACCACGTAGATGGAGTAACCCACGGTAGCCACCACGACCACCACGGCGGCGATGACCAGGCCCCGCAGTATGGGCGCCGCCCGCGCCGCTGAGGCGGAAACCTCGTCCTCAGCCTGGCGCATGTCCCACAGGTAGTAGCCGAAGATGGGCACGATGATCAGCAGCACCGCGGCCACCTTGAGGAAGAAGTTCACCGTCGGGTCGCCGGTGAGCAGGCTGGCCAGCAGCGCGATGATGTCGCCCAGGATGATTCCGGCGCCGACCACCAGGGTCAGGTAGGTGAGCCAGCGGCGCACCAGCGACTGCCGCCGCTCGGGATCCGCCGCGACGGCCTGTGTCAGCCGGCGCATCAGGATCAGGTACAGGGGGAAGGCGACGATGACCGCCGCGATGGCGGTGGCATCTGCCGCCGAGGGCGACACTCGGTAGCGGTCCAGCGAATCGGAAAAGGTGTGGTCGATCAGCCCGAATAGCACGGCGCCCAGGCTGAAGGCGAAGACGTACAGGGCGATGAACGACACCAGGTAGAGGAACGCCTCCCGCGCGTGCAGGTACGGGCGGGGTCGCGGCACCGCCACCGGGAAGTCCACTTCGGCGAAAGCGGCCAGGGCGCTGCGCACGTCGCGTTCCTGCCAGCCGGCCTCCAGCAGCACGTCGCGGATCTGCCCCCGGTCGATGCCGCGCTCCAGGGATTCCTTGATGAACCGGCGGAGTTCTTCGTTCATGGCGGTCGTTCCCGTCAGAAAAGCGGCCGCTGCGGGTCCGGCTCGGCGAGGGGCGCGACCTGACGGATGGCATCGAACCATGCCTCGAAATCGTGGAAGGTGCGGTGGTTGAAGTTGCGCAGGAAGGGGTGGTCGAGCCCGCCGTCGGACGGGTCGGCGTACATCAGCACGGGCCGGGCCGGCTCGGCGGTATGCGAGGCGTACATCAGCTCCGAGTACATGCCGGTGGAGAGCCGGCCGCCCATGGTGATGCGGTAGGCGGCGACGCATTGCGCCTGCTCCACCATGGTCAGGTCCCGGTGCCGCACCTGGTTCTCCATGTCGTCCCACACCTCCAGCGCCTCTTGGGGATCCAGCGTCATGGGATAAGGGTCGGCGCGGCCCTCGGTGAGCGCGCCGACCGTGTCCTGGGGCCAGCGCGCCTCGTCGGCGGCAATGGTTATCTCGGGCACGGCATCGGCGCAGGCGGCTTGCGCCTTCTCGAATACCTGGGGCGTGCCTTCGTCCAGCGTCAGGGGATCGAAGACGATGAAGCGACGGTGCAGTTCGGCGCGGATGTCGTCCACCGCCGCCCGCAACTCGGCGTCATAGCGGATGGCGGTGATGGGAAAGCTGGAGTAGACCAACGGATACTGCCGGCGGGCGAAGATAAGGCGGTACAGCATCTCCGCAGGGTGCTTGATGCTGACCACGTAGTGGGGCACCGCCCGCTCGGGATACAGGTTGCGGGCCAGCAGATCGGCCATGGCGATCTCCGCAGAACGCCAGCCCAGGATCTCCCGCAACCTCAGCCGGAAGTTGGTGTGCCGCTCGGCGTCCCTTTGCGCCAGGGCGCTGTGGATGTCCAGCATGTCGTCCACCAGCGTTATGATGCAGTCGGGACGCCACCGCCGGATGGTGGGCAGGTCGATCAGGGAGAATTGGCGGCCGCTGGTGTAGTAGGTCAGGTGGGCGGCGATCAGGCTGTGGCGCGGGTCGGCCGCCTCGATGCGCTCCGCGATGGCCTGGCCGGCCCGCTTCCACGCAGCAAGCTGGTACGTAGGACGGAAGGCAGCCAGCACGCCAGCCAGTTCGTTACCCTGGGCGGCCAAGGCGTCCTCGATGCTGGCGGTGAGCAACTCGGCAGGGTCGGCGGCCAGGGCATCTGAACCGGCGGGCGCGCTTACTTCGCCATGGGCGCGTAGGCGGGTCAGCAGGTTGGCGACGACGATGTTCTTGTTGACGCCGGAAATGCCGGCCAGCAGCGCGCGCATGAGTCAACGATGCCCGGCCGACCCGGGTATGTCAACCCGGTCAGCCGGGCAAAGCGGCCGGGCAGGTGGTTGTCCGCCCTGAGACCGAGACGGAATTGGCGCGCAAGGCTATCCGCCGAAGGGCCACCACCATCTCCGCTTCGGCTCCTCCACCGGCGGGGTCGCCATGACCAGCGGCCGCTCGCTGAGGGACTCCAGCTGCGCCACCGCCGAGTCGAAGCGGTGCACCTCGATGGGCTTGCGGCAGAACCGCCCGGGGGAGATGTTGAACGACCAGAGCAGGCTCTGTTCCGCGGCGGTTCCCGTGAGGATCATCACCGGTATGGTGCGCAGGTTGGCGTCCTCGTTGATCTCGGCCAGGACCTCCTGCCCGGTCTTCTTGGGCAACATCAGGTCCAGCAGCACCAGGTCAGGCCGCGGAGTGTAGGCGTACTCGCCCTGGCGGCGGAGATAGGTCATGGCCGCCTCTCCGTCCTCGACCACCGAGAGGTTCACCGCATAATCCGAGTCCTTGAGGATCTCTTCGGTGAGCCTGGCGTCCGCAGGGTTGTCCTCGACGAGCAGCACCTCAATGGGGTTTTCCGAGGAGCGTGTAGTCATGGCGCTGTGCCTCCTTGTTCGTACCTGATGGTGGCCCTGTCGTTACGGTGGCGCATGGGGTGGGTTGAGCAGGCGCGCTATTAATGTTGCGGATGGTTCGCGCGCGGATCACTCCGGCGGCAGCTTGGCGACGGTGAGCCAGAACCCCTCGATTTTGTTGACCACGTCGATGAAGCGATCGAAATCGACGGGTTTGGTAACGTACGCATTGGCGTGGTGGTAGTAAGAATTGAGGATGTCCCCTTCGGCTTCCGAGGTGGTCATCACTACTACGGGGATGGACAGCAGCTCCGGATCGTTCTTGACATCCTCCAGGACCTCGCGGCCGCTCTTGCGGGGCAGGTTCAGGTCCAGGAGGATCAGGTCCGGGCGCGGGGCGCCGGCGTAGTTCCCCTGGCGTCTCAGGAAGGCCATCGCCTGCTCGCCGTCGCCCACCACGGACAGGTTGTTGGACACTTCTGCGTCGGCGAAGGCTTCGCGAGTGAGTCGCGCGTCACCGGGGTTGTCTTCGACCAGGAGAATTTCGATGGCCCTGCGGCGTGATGGTTGTGTCATCGCCTTCCTCCCCTGCGTTGCGTGTTGAGGTTATGACTGGCCCGGCGTCAGATGGGCTGAGATCAATCGTCCGGCCCGCCCGTCGTTGCCGCCAGGTTGGGATCGGAGAGCGTGTCCAGGTTGTTGGGTATGGTGAAGAAGAAGGTCGCGCCGGCGTCAGGCTGGGATTCGACCCAGATGGTTCCGTGGTGCCGCTCCACGATCTTTTTGCAGACGGCCAGGCCAATGCCGGTGCCGGGGTACTGCCCGATGCCGTGGAGGCGTTGGAACACCTGGAAGATGCGCTCCGAGTACTGCGGGTCTATGCCGATTCCGTTGTCCTGCACCGAGAACAGCCAGTCGCCGTCCCGCTGGGCCGCTTCGACCTGAATGCGGGGAGGACTCTCGCCGCGGAACTTTATGGCGTTGCCGACGAGGTTCTGCAGCAACTGAGCCAGCTGCGAGGCGTCGGCCGACAAGCTGGGCAGCGGGCCGGAGCTAACCTCGGTGTCGCTCTCGGTGATGGCCACCTCCAGGTTCTGCAGCACCTGGTCCAGCACCGCCTGGCAGTCGGTGGGCTCGAAGGACGCGCCCCGGGTGCCGACGCGGGAGTAGGTGAGCAGGTCCTGGATGAGGGTCTGCATCCGGGCCGCCCCGTCGACGGCAAATGCGATGAAGTCGCTGGCGTCCTCGTCCAAGTTCGCCTTGTAGCGGCGCTCCAGCAACTGCAAGTAGCTGGTGACCATGCGCAGCGGTTCCTGGAGGTCGTGGGAGGCCACGTAGGCGAACTGCTCCAGCTCGGCGTTGGAGCGGCGCAGTTCCCGCGTGGCCTGACGCAGGGCCGCAGTCAGCCGGCGCAAGTCATCGTATACGTATTGCAGCTCAAAGGTTGCCGTGTAGAACTTGGCCAACTGCACCAGCTGGTCCTCGTCGGCCTGGGTGAAGTCCCCGTCAATTTTGTCGCTCAACTGGACAACGCCAATCAAGCCTCCGTCGCGGTGCAGGACGGGCACGGCCAGCCAGCCCGGCAGGGGAGGGTGTTCCAGGCCCTGAGAGGTCTTGAGGCTGCTGAATTCCCTGAACTCTGGATGCGAGTAAAGGTCGTCCCAGGTCATTCGGATCGGCGCGCGTTTCCTGACCACCATCCCCCAGATGCCTTCCCCGGTGGGCATCACGTCGTAAGCGTTGTATCGAGAGTACTTCTCTGAAAAGGAGTGGGTATGGATGGCCGCCTTGAAGTCGCCGTCTGGCACGTAGCTGATGGCCGCCTGGTGGGCGCCGATCCTGAGCCGGGACACCAGGGCCAGACCGTGCAGCGCTTCGTGGAAGGTCTCCGGGTCGCCGACGTCGTTGGCCGCCGGTTCCCCGCGAACAATGGGCGCGCGCCCTCCGCTCTCGTCCAGCGTGAGCCGGGTGCGCAGCGATACCAACTCCCGGTCCCGCTCCGCCAGCGCCGCGGTGAGGCGGGCGACTTCCTGTTGCAAGTCCTGCTGCGTGCTCATCAGCTACGTCTCCCGACTGCTGCTTCCAATTATCCGTCTGCGCTCGTAAGCAGTCCCTCGATATGGCGATACAAAGTATTGCAAGACGCTATGAATGTCAACGCTTTTCGGCACGCCGGTCCGCCATCCCGGTCATTCCCGCGCACGCGGGAATCCACCGGCTGCCCGCCAGCGGAGCCATCCCCATTGCGGCGAGGCGCCCCCTAATGGGACGCACCCCACGAAGACCTCACTTGCTGATCACGCCGCACGCGACGCGGTCCCCAGCGGCAGGATCCGCGCCGTACGAGTCCGGCTTGGCGTGGATGATGATCGCCGAACCATCGGGGTCAAAGACGGACGAAGGACCGGACCCCAGCGTGACGGCGTCGGTGAAGTGATCCGCACGGGCCGTGCCGTCCGCAGCCGCGAAGATGTTGGGCAGGTCGCCGGCGTGGTGCGCGACCGAGTGCATCAGGCCGTGCCCGCTGTCGTCGTAGTCAAAGTGGCCGCCGGCTGCGCCGAAGTCGGGTGTGCACTTTCCGACCTCGTGGATGTGGAAGCCGTGCCCGCCCGGAGACAGCCCGCTCACGTCCGCCGACACCAGGACCCCGTGGGGCCCCTCGGTCAGCGTGACAACTCCCATCTCGGCGCCGTCCGGACCGGCCATAACGGCCGTGGCTGTGGCGGCGAATCTGGTCGGCGCTTCGGCCGGGGACTGCGTACCCGTGGCGCAGGCGATCGCCATGACTGCCGTAAGCGCGGCAAGAACGACGGCGACCAACGCTCTTGAGATCTTCATCTCTAAACTCCTTTCCGGTCCGGAGGTGGATCGGGGGATTAAACCAATCGTCGTGCCCGCGTTGGCGGGCGTCCACCACTACCCCGGCCTGGACCAATGGCGTCTACTGGCCCTGGCTGCAGCAACATTTCTGCTCTGGGAAATGCTCGATAGTATAGAAATCCGCAGCCGATGCCAGTAAGCAGTGCCTTAATATGGAGTTGCAAAGTATTGCAAGATGATATGAATGTCAACGCCCTCATTCACGTCATATTTGGATTGCAGACGTACTGATGATGCCGCAATTGGGCCTCATATGTGACGAACCAGTTGCCCGTGATTACATCAGACGTCAACGAGTCTGCTTGTTTCGCCGTCGACGATGTTTCAGCCGTCCCGGGACATGACCCAAGTGTAGGCCGATCTCTTGGCGACCACCCAATTGTCTTCCGGTATGGTTCGGGGAGCGCTGACGAACGCTCGGATACGCAGATCGCGTATCGAAGGGTGGCCCAGTTCGTCCCACCGGTCAAGAAGGCCGATCAGTGCGACATGCGCGGTTTCGTCCCCGTATACGATCACTTGGTCAGGCCGCCGGTCCGACAGCATAGCGGCGCTCCTCATTTCGAGGTCGATCAGCGTGTAGCCAGCGCCTTGGAAGAGGCCATTGCCCGACTCCCAGTGCACGATGTTGATACGAGGATCGACCGTGAGGAACATGTAGAGACCGGACGACAGGTCGTGCGTGTGAAACTGGCCTTGCAGGGAACGTCCGAGGTTGCGGATTTGCGGTTCCTGGGCAAAAAGCCGTTCCATACCACAACGGCGGTCCGGGTCGTCCTGTTCCATGCCCATGTACATTTGCGGGGCATCATGGGCAGCATCGCCGATGGGGAAATATCCCTCGGTGCGATTAGCGTTTCCGCGGATGGGGATAAACATGGATGGTGACGCGGACAGACTCTCGAGAACGCCGTCGCGCTTTTGGAGGGCCACGCTGAGACGGTAACCCCTGAACCACAGGGGGGCTACCATGATCCCCCCGTCCTGCAACTGTTCAACCCAGTGGGGCGACACATCCTGGGCGCCGACGGTGACCATGATGCGGTCGTAGGGCTGTTCCGAGGAGAACCCTTCGAACCCGTCCCCACATACCACCTTGACACCGCCATATCCTGCGTTGACCAGGTTGCCGGCGGCCTCGTCCACAATGTCCTGGTCAATGTCCACAGTAACGACGCTGCCGCTTGGGCCGACGATACGCGCCAGGATGGCCGCGTTGTATCCCGTGCCGGCTCCGATTTCCAGCACCCGGTGGCCGGGTTGCAGGCGCAACTGCTCGGCCATGATGGCCATCATGGTCGGCTGGGTGGACGAGCTGATCGGGATCCCGCCGTCCCAACGGATGAAAACCGGCTGGTCCGCGTAGGCGGTGACGGCGTCCACGTTGGGCACGAACAGGTGCCGGGGCACGCTTGCGAAGGCTTCTCGCACCTGTGGGCTGACGATCGCGCCCTTTGCGACGAGGCTATCGACCAGCGCGTTACGCAAATCGGCGGCGCGGTCATCCGGCGTTGATGCAGTGGACATTTGTGCTCCGTGTGGGTAGCAGTCATCTGAGACCACAGAATTTGGCATGAGCCCAATGTATCACCCGCGCGATGGTGGGCCTCCTGGATGGGTACGAGGCTACTCCAAAAGGGATCGTGAGGAGTGCGTGCTATACTCCGCGCAACTGCGGAACGCCGCCCGGCGTTGGATGCTCACGGAGGCCAACTGATGGACGTTTTCTACTTCACCGAGATGCCCTACGCCGAGTTCCCGGAGTCGGAGGCGGAGAAGTTCCCGTCCATGCGGCTCACCTTCCCCAACACCTACTTCGATCCCCAGACCGCCAGCGGCCTGATGAACCGCTACCTCGACGAGTACCAGCACGCCGAGGAGATGGGATTCGACGGGCTGATGATCAACGAGCACCACAACACGCCGTCGTGCATGGACGTCGAGGTGAACATCACCGGCGGCATCCTGGCGCGGATCACCAAGCGGGCCAAGATCCTGATGCTGGGCAACATGCTGCCCACGTCGGACAATCCCGTCCGGCTGGCCGAGGAGATCGCCCTGCTGGACGTGATCTCCGGCGGCCGCATCATCTCCGGCTTCGTGCGGGGCATCGGCATCGAGTCCTGGGCCAACAACACCAACCCCATCCACAACCGCGAGCGCTTCGAGGAGTGCCACGACCTGGTGGTGAAGACCTGGACCACGCCCGGGCCCTTCCGCTGGGAGGGCAACCACTACCACTACCGCGCGGTGAACCCGTGGATGCTGCCCATCCAGAAGCCGCACCCGCCGGTGTGGGTCCCCGGCACCGGCAGCCCCGAGACCGTCCAGTGGACCGCGCGGCACCGCTACACCTACGCGGCCTTCCTGACTCCGCTGGACGTGGCGAAGAACCTGTTCGTCCGCTACCGGGAGTATGCCGCCGCCGACGGCTGGGAGCCCGGCCCCGAGAAGTTCGCCTTCATGATCTGCGCGCACGTCAACGACACCGACGAGAAGGCCCAGGAGTCGGGCAAGGCCTTCCTGTGGCGCATGAACTACCCCCTGCGCGGCCCCCGCGAATACTGGTCGCCGCCCGGATACACCTCCCGGGCCGGCGCAGCGGCGGTGGCGGCTCGCCGCCCGACGCCCCTGCACGAGATGTCATACCAGGAGCTGCAAGACCGCTATCACCTGGTGGTGGGCAGCCCCGACACGGTCATCAAGAAGCTGCGCCACATCCGCGACGAGCTGGGCATCGGCTCAATCCTGCTGGAAGCACAGGGCGGGCAGCTTTCGCATGCCGACACCATGCGGTCGATAGAGCTGTTCGGGAAGGAAGTGATACCGGCGTTGAAGGATTGATGGGGGCTGTGCGAGGTCGATCACTACGCACGATATTGAGGAACTCTGATCAAAGCAAACTCAATGCCTGTTCGGGAGTTAGCACGGTCAATCCGTAGTCAGCTTCCAATCCTGAATCACGCAGGCCATCACGGAGTGGAGCGTCGGCGGTGACCAACATAGCACCGGATTCCACGGCGAGCCTGACTAGGTAGGTGTCCTTCTGGCTTCCGATAGGCACGCGATGTTCTTCCTCGAATGGTGCCGCATCGTGCCCAAACCCGGTGATTTTGTCCGTAGTTAGAAGCGCGTTGAGGAGAACGCGCATCAAGTGTGCCCCCATTTCGGGACGCTGATGGCCGAGGCTATTAAGTTGGGCATCATACTTTTGCCAAAGTACATCGTCCACAACCAATGTGTGGCAAATGTTTATGATGCGCTGGACTAAATCTGCACAGGTTGTATCTGGATGGTCGTGTTCGTCTAGCCCTAACTGAGCAAAAATCACCACATTCTCGTCCAGGATGAACCGAGGCGTCATGCTTTGGCCCGCAGCGCGTCAACGTAGCGTCGCATCTCATCCAGATCGGTCTGGAAGAAGCTCCGCAACCCGCCAGCGACCTGTCCATTTTCAGATACCTCGATTTCGCTGGCAGAACAGATGCCGTGTTCGTCTTTCTCGAACGAGTAGATGGCAATATCGTCGGGCGATAGTTTACCCTCGGCCACTCCAATCAGTAGCCGGCCTGCGATGTGTTCGCTGTGCGTCGTCATGATCACCTGTTTATTTGAGGTTTTAGCCTCGCCGGCGATGACGGAAGCCAATTCCGCTTGTGCGCCAGGATGCAAATGAATTTCGGGTTCTTCCATCAGAACAGTGGCGCCGTTTTCTGCCCTCGCGAGCTCGAACAGCAATTGAACGAGAGCGTTCGTGCCAGATCCTTCTACTGTCAAACTAGGTTCGCCGAACGTTGTGGTTGACAGTGGCTGTACCGACTGTGGCGGAACTACCGGGAACTTGACTCCCACGCCTGTCACTTGCTTCATCCAGCGCGATACCGTGCCCAAATATGATTCTGAATATGGCATGGTGGTTGCGGTTGCGTCTTCTTGGGCACTCAGGCCTTGGGTCATTGATATGTCTTCATACAATTTGGGTCCTAGGGGATAAACCCTTCGACCTAATCCGCGGATTGCCGGCACTAGCCGCATCGCGTTCAGAAGACTACAGGGGCAATCTAGAGCCCGACGAAAGACACGCTGGTGCTCGTTGTAAGGAGTATCGATGTTACGTAACTGCGCTATCTCCGTACCCGGTGTGCCAAGAATGCGCCCGATTGGGGTTGTCCCTGCCGTGATTGAGACGTCTTGTCTATTCTCTTCCGAAATGGCTATCACCTGAGCCAACTCGTCACGAAAGCCGAACCCGGCGCTGGCCCTTTTGACGGTTGTTCGGGCCCGAGCGTTGAACGAAAAACGCAGTTCGAAATCTACGGGAGATGTGGCTTCGGGTGCGTCCAAGTCCCATTGTCCAGCAAATGAGATTCCGACCTGCGATCGGCTAGAGCCTACATCTTGATTGACCAGCTCCGTGGGCGACAGTTGCACTAAGTCTCCGGATAAGGTCAGGTCAACATCGCTGGCTCTCCATTGCTAGAGGAGACACAGCGCTTGGAGCACGCTGGATTTGCCGGTGCCGTTGGCCCCAATCAAGACGGTGACCAGCTTTGGGGAGATCGCCACGCGCTGGAAGCATTTGAAGTTTTCCAATGTGATGTTGGTGATCATCAGGAGTAACCCGCCGCAGGCTGTATCAACGTTCTGCCGCTGATCCAATGATACGATAAAAATATGACTCAATCGGAGGTGCTGTGATGGCGGCAAACGCTTACGTGCTGATCAACGTGGAACCCGTCAAGACGCAGGAGGTTGTCGACCGCCTGAACAACATCAGCGGGGCGGCGGTTCGCGAGGTGTTGGGACCCTACGACATCGTGGTGGAGCTGGAGGCGGGCACGGTGGAGGACCTCACCGAGATCATGCGCCACCGAATCCGCCCCATTAACGGCGTGACCAACACCGTCACTTGCCTGTGGTTCACCGGCATCTAGCACGGGGGTGATTTAGAAGGGGCAGCCGATGCCCAGCTCGCCGCAGGTGTCGTGGAACCAGTCGACGACTTCCTGGTGCAGGGGGATGCCCTCAACGCGGCGGATCTCCTCCATCTCGGCCTCGGGCTGGCCGGCCACCATGACGCGCTCCTCGCCGGGAGCCGGGCGAGTGGACTTCATCATCTGCAGCCACTCGTCCATCTGGTCCTTGAAGTGGTCGGGGTCGTCGAAGCCGGCCACGTTGTAGGCGGCGACGTAGTGGCCGAAGTTCGGGCGACCCGGCACGGCGCCGTACCCGAAACCGGTGAGCACGCCGGCCAGGATGTCCACCATGCAGGATAGACCGTAGCCCTTGTGTGAGCCCAGCTCGCGGGTGCTGCCCAGGGTCAGTAGGGTGTAGTTGTCGGGCGCGTCGGCCTCCTCCATTATCGGGTTGCCCTCGGCGTCGGCCAGCCAGCCGGGCTCCAGCTTGACCCCCAGGCGGCGGGCGATGCCCACCTTGTTGCCGGCCACGGTGCTGGTGGCAGCGTCGAATACGAAGGGCGCCTCGTTTCGGGACGGGACGGCGATGGCGATCGGGTTGGTGCCCAAGCGCGGCTCGGCGCCGAAGGTGGGCACCACCGACGGCGGGCAGCTGGTCATGCACACGCCGATCATGTCGTGCTCCAGCGCCATCATGGCGTGGTAGGAGGCCATGCCAAGGTGCCGCGCGTTGCCGATGGTGACCATGCCCACGCCCACCTCGGCGGCCTTGCGGATGGCGATGTCCATGGCCTTGGGGGTGGTGATGATGCCCAGGCCGCGGTCGGAGTCGATGCTGGCGGTGCTGGGGGTCTCGCGCACGATCTGCATGTTGGGGTTCGGGTTGATCTGGCCGCTGGTGTAGCCGCTGACGTAGCTGCGGAGCATGTTGGAGACGCCGTGGGAGTCGACGCCGCGCAGATCAGCGACAACCAGCACGTCGGCGCCCAGCTGAGCGTCCTCGGGCGGCACGCCCATCTTCTCGAAAACGGCGGCGACGGTGGACTTCAGGTCGTCCCCGGGAACCATCGTAGCCTCGTCCAGACTCACACGAAACTTGGGCAGCACGGCGCACCTCCGGTCCGCCCGGAAGGCGGATTTGCAGGGTCAAAATATACGTGCGGCAGTATAGCATCCGGCGGATACTGCCCGTTTGCCTCGCGTATACTGCGATGGCAGAATGGAGCCAAACCGGTACCAGGTGGAGACGGCAGCATGACCACCAAGCCAAAATTGATCACCGCCGACGAACTGCTGCGTCTTCCCAAGGGCTACGGCAAAAGGTACGAACTGGTCCGGGGCGAGTTAATCGAGCGGCCATCCAGCGGAAACGCGAAAGCCGTCGTGGTCGCCATGATCGCGACGAGGTTGGGCCAGTTTGTATTCCCACGCGACTGCGGAGAACTTGCCGCCGGTGACCCTGGATACCAGTTGGAAACCAACCCGGATACAGTCCGCGCCTCCGATGTAGCCTAGACTGCTGCGGGCCGTATCCCCGAGGGCACGACGGGCTATCCCAACCTTGCGCCCGACCTGATTGTGGAAGTGAAATCACACACCGATGGGTCCACCCAATTACGCCGCAAAGCGGAGATGTGGATCAGCTTCGGCACTCGACAGGTCTGGGTTGCGGATCCTGACACCACAACCATCACCGTGTACCGGCCCGGCGTCGACCCGGTCGAGCTGGGCGAGGACGACATCATAGACGGGGAAGACCTGCTCCCCAAATTCACCGCTCCGGTATGGAGCCTGTTCCGCTGGCAGAGGTAACTGACTGCTGAGGAGGATTCGCATGGCATATCACTTGGATCTTTGCACTCCGGAGACTTGGCAGGCTTTCAGGGAGTCAGGCGAAACAATCGCTGGTTTTCGAGCGCGCCAACAGAGATTGGCCAAAGAGCGAGTCCGCCCAGGAGACATTTTCCTCTGCTACCTGACGAGACTCTCACGGTGGTGCGGAGCACTCGAGGTCGAATCAGGTCCTTTCTTGGATGATACCCCGAGGTTTGACAATCCCGATCCGTACACCGTCCGTTTCAAAGTAAAACCAATCGTCACCCTCGATCCAGAGTTAGCTGTGCCGATACGGGAGCCCCAGATTTGGAAATCATTGTCCATCACAAATCAATACGATATGGATCATCCCTACTGGACAGGGTTCTTCCGTAGCTCTCTGAACACAATCGCGGATGCTGACGGAGACTTTCTATTGGACCTGCTGAAACAACAACAGCAGAGCCCGATAAAGTATCAGTTCACCGACAGGGACAAGCGTCGACTCGCTCGCAGGCAGCGCGTTCGGACTCTGGATCGTGATGTGGAAGTTGAGGTTCCAGTTCAAGAAGAAGATGCACCTCACGAATTGATTGAGGAGAGCACCGACGCGGTCCAAGAAAGCAGGGAATCAATTCGCTATCAGGCCAAAGTGGCGCTGATCGGGGCAGAGATGGGGTTTCATATTTGGGTGCCGAAGAGCGACAAGGGGCGGGTCCTTGATCTCGTACCTGAATCGATGCACGAAAGGTTCCTCGACCAACTCCCGCTGAACTATGATGACAATACACTGGACACCGTCAGGCAGATTGACGTGCTATGGCTCAAAGGTCGATCAATGGCTAGGGCCTTTGAGATCGAACATACAACTGCAATCTATTCTGGGTTGCTGCGAATGGCGGATCTGCTGGCACTGCAACCGAATATGGACATCCGGCTACACATCGTGGCTCCGCCGGATAAGCGTGAAAAAGTCCTGCGCGAAATTAGGCGGCCGGTGTTCTCGCTTTTGGACCGAGGTCCCCTCTACGAGCAGTGTTCTTTTCTTCCCTACGACGCCATCGGCGTCTTGGAACAGACACAGCACCTTTCTCACATGAGCGACACGATCATCATGGAGTACGAAGATACCGGGGAAGTCTAACCACAGGCACTCAGCAAACCGCTCGTTACTACCATGGGTGATCATATGGAGGGAGCGGCAATGCCGTGCACGGAGGTAACTGAATTGAGCACAGCCACCAACCTTGACGACTACAACGCCCGCGCCCTGGACTTCCTGGCCCGCCTGGGGGCGCAGCCGGCCGTGGCCTTCCACGAGCACGGCGTGGCCGCTGCCGTTCGGGACGCGCTGACCGAGATCGGCGTGTCCTGGCGCACCGACGACTTCGGCAACATCATCGCCCGCATCGCCGGCACGGACGCCGACAAACACCCGCCCATAGCACTGATGGCCCACATGGACCATCCCGGCTTCGAGATAGTCGGTCGCGATGGCGACTACCTCATCGGCAAGGCCCTGGGTGGAGTGCCGTCAGGTTCCTTCGCGGCCGGGGTGCCCCTGCACATCGTACTGCCCGGCGGGCGGCGCATCACGGCGGAAACCGTCGGACCCTACGGCGAGGAGCGGGGGCGACAGGCGCAGATCCGACTGACCGGCTCGGCTGACGAGGACGTGCCGATCCCGTCGCCGGTGGTGTTCGACCTGCCCGACTTCAGCATCGAGGACGACCACATCGTGATGCGCGCCGCCGATGACCTGGCCGGCGGCGGCTGCATTCTGGCCACCCTCTCGGCCTTACGCGATGAGCCGGCGGCCGGAGACGTCTACGGCGTGTTCACTCGCGCCGAGGAGGTCGGCCTGGTGGGCGCGCGGCTGCTGGCAGAGGCCCGCACGCTGCCAATGGACACCCTGGTCGTATCGCTGGAATCGTCGCGGACATTGCCGGGCGCAGTGATCGGGGGCGGGCCGGTGATCCGCGTGGGCGACGCCGGAAGCACTTTCAACGCCGACGCCGAGTCCGCCCTGATCCGCGCCCGCGAGACACTGATGGCTGACAACCCCGACTTCCGCTGCCAGCGCCAGCTGATGAGCGGAGGCGTCTGCGAGGCCAGCGCCTTCAACGCTTGGGGCTACCGCTCGACGGGACTTGCCTTCCCACTGGGCAACTACCACAACGGCGCCGAGGACGGCTCCATCGCCGCCGAGTACATCCACCGGGACGACTACCTGAACGGCGCCGCGCTGTGCACCGAAGCGGCCCGCCAGGTCCCCATGCGCTGGGACACCGCCTTCAGCCGCCGCATCCGCCAAGTGCCGGACGGGATGCGGGCGCGGCTGGGCGGTTAGTGCTTGCCTCGCATCCCTGCTTCTCGGTGCGGATCAAGCCAGGCCGCACGACAAAGGAAGTGTAGTTATGGTCATAACCGCTGAGATGCTGGACAAGGTTTCGGAGATCGTGCGGACGGAGTTGCCCAAGCGGCTGCCGGAGAGTATCCGAGTTCGCCGGGTCGAATCCGAGATTTGGCCCGGCATCGAGAATGAAATCATCCATGTCCTGGTCGTCTACGAAGGGGACAGAAAGGATCTCAATCCGAGGATGCTCAACGAGTTCGATGACGAGATCGAGCCCATGCTGTCGGCCCTAAACCGAAGCCAAGGTGAAATCTACATTTGCAGTGCAGAGCGGGTTGGCTTGGGTGTCGGCGATTAATTCGCCGGCCTTGGCTTGGAGCACGGTTCGGCAGCCATGTTTGACTTCTTCCCGTCGCTGGGTCAGATCGGTGAAAAAGCCGCCCACCTTCTCTCGGACTGCGGCACGGGTTCCCAGGCACTGGTTGGCGGTGGCTTCCTGACGCGCCCATCCCCAGATGGCTTCATCAGCGTTGAAGTCTGG
>DAOUIF010000032.1:0-27508 GCA_034423575.1 Dehalococcoidia bacterium
ATTACTACGGCGCCCGCTACGAAGCCGCGGATCCGGAGACCATGTCATCCCTGCTGGAAGATCTGGATGAACTTCAGCCGCGCCAGTAGGGCAACCCTCTGACTCGAGCGCAGGTCTGACCGGCGCCCACAGGCAGCAACGCTACGAGACCGGGCCCGAGCCGTAGCGCGCCGGGTTGGGGTTTCCCGGCTCTTGCAGGAAGCGCATCCGTGCCTGCTGCAAATTGCCCTGGATCAACTCGTCGCCGGGATTGAGACGGTCGGCGCGCTCCAGGTCCTCCACCGCTCTCCGGTATTCGCCCAGGCACAAATGGGCGTATCCGCGACAGTTGTAGGCCTCGGCATACTGCGGGGAAAGACCAATGGCGCGGTTGAAGTCGGCGATGGCCCGGCCATGGTCGCCCATGAGGCCCCAGGTCATGCCCCGGTGGAACCAAGCATCCGCCCGATCAGGGTTAATGCCGAGCGCCTGCTCGAATTCGCCCATGGCGTGGCCGAAGTGCTCGCGCCGCCTGTAATCCACCCCCTGGAGGATGTGATCATGGACCAGTTGTTCCCGCGCGCTGTTCTGTGCGCCAGCGGGTTCCGCGGGCCGGTCGTCGGCATTGATGCCGTGCGCGCTGGCTGTGCGCGGCTCCATGTCTCCAAGGCGATCTGTCGGCTGCATTCCAGACGACCGGGCGGGCGAATCCGTCTCGCCTTCGGGACCCGTCGCGGAACCATCCGACGCACCTGACTTGGGCGATGGCGCGCCATAACGCCTGAGGCGGAGACGGTGTTTGGCGCCATCGATGCGCTTGGCTTCGTCAAGAGCGCCGACGGCGGCCAGCAGCCGGCCTATGGAATCCAGCGCGCGGTCCAGGTCGTCGTCGTCAAAGGCATCCTGGTGCGCCCAGCGGTTGCGGGTTTCGCGGATCTCGGATACCAGGCTGCGTTCGGCGGGGCCCAGAGTGTCGCGGAAGACGTCGTTCCAGGCCATGGCCATCACGCGCAGGGTCACCGAGATATCACCGGCAATCTCTCCCAACGCCTCAGAGTCGTCGGGAGCGTACCGGCCGGCTTCCACCGCCTCGCGCATCTTGCCGGCTACGTAGGGCCCCAATCCGGCCGCCAGCAGCCGAAGGGCCTCGCCTACCAGGCTGTGGTTGTTGTACGGGGAGGAGGCAGTCATGGGGTTCCGTCCAAATCAGCGCCGAAGGGCCGGCGAATAATCGAGGTCCACAGAATCGCTCGATCCAATTTCCTCGCGGCGAACATAGCACGAAGAAACTGCGGTCTGTCTCGTAACACCGGGGCGATTTTTGGGCATTGATAAAGGCCCCCTCCGTGACGGAGAGGGCCGGGCAGCAGCTCCCTGGCAACCGGGCTCATCCCCGGCCCGGTCGTGGAAGTGGTCTCGCCCGGTACCCGGCAGCGACTGCTGAAGCGCGCGTTCGGAAGGGCTTGGGCGCTGAGGTTCGTGATAGAATCAGCGCATACGATTGGTCAACGGGGGTAACGGGCATGGAGCTGTTCGAGCCGGTCCTTGGAATGACCATGATCGTGGTCGGGTTAATAATGCTGTTCGGAAGCATCGGCTTGCTGCTGCATGGTATCTGGACGAGTGGCAAGAGGCAGCCGGACGCGCCGACATCCGTGTCGGCGAGCGGTAGCGATAGCCAGGCTGAAGTTGGACAGGCATGAGCGGCACGAGCACCACCGTAGGGGTAATTGGCCTCCTTTTGGCATTGATACTCGTGGGCGGCGGCGTGCTGGTGTTGATGGTGCCGGTTCCGGCGGAGGACATGACCACGCCAAGGGACATCCTGCTCAACATTGCCGACTGGATGATCAAGGCTTCGGCGGGCGCGATCCTCGGGTTCGCCGGCTCACGCCTTGCGGTCAGAAGAACTGCCGTCAAACCATCGTAACGGAAGAGTCCGGGGTAACCTTTACCCGGACTGGAGGCGCTAAATGACTACCGCCAGGAAATTGCTGACCGCTGATGATCTGCTGGCAATGCCGGACAACGACAAGAAGCACGAACTGATCCGGGGAGAGCTGATTGAAATGCCGCCGCCTGGTTTCATGCACGGGCTTGTTGTCCGACGCATTGGACAACGATTTGGAAATTTTGTCGACGAGCACAACCCGGCTTTCATCGTAACGTCCGAAATCGGTATCTACTCTGAGCGAGAGCCGGACACGGTTATAGCTCCAGACTGCTCAATTATCGCGCTGGATAGGCTCCCTAGGCCAATCCCGACTCGCGGCTACATTTTCGGCGTTGTCCCCGACCTGGTTGTAGAAGTGATTTCACCCAGCTACTCGCGAGCTGCGGCAGAGGCGCGAGCGCAGATGTGGCTGGACGTCGGCGTGCGGTTGGTGGTGATGACGTACATTGCCACGCAGGAGATAGTCACCCACTGCGATGACGGGACAGAGCGACAATTTGGCGCAGACGACACGCTGACTTGCGAGTCGGTTCTGCCGGGTTTTGCTTGCCAGGTTGCAGAGATTTTTGAAACCTGATAAACTGTGATCCTTCAATATATTGACCAAGGATTCGTTTAGCGCAGATTTAATCGGTTTGAATAAAGCTATTTAAGATCTAAACCTATAAGAAGGAGGTGAGAGACTATGGAAATCGCATTTGTAAGCAAATGCTTCAAGTTCAGATTATCGATAAGTGCTATGTTTATAGTTTCTTTGATCAGCGCTATTTTCTACTTATGATAATGTCCAAGTCTGATGCCCCCATCCTTTGCAGGTGGGGGCATCGTTTTGTCTATGGATGGAGCGTCCTAGTCCTCGTCGCCGTACTGCTCCTTGAGCATTTCCACCACCGCCGGGTCGGCCAGGGTGGTGGTGTCGCCGAGGGCGCGGCCCTCGGCCACGTCGCGCAGCAGGCGACGCATGATCTTGCCGCTGCGGGTCTTGGGAAGCTCGGCGGCGAAGTAGATGTCGTCCGGGCGGGCCATGGGTCCGATCTTGCCGGCGACATGCTGCTTCAGCTCGGTGATCACGTCGTCGGAGCCGGCCACCTGGTCCTTGAGGGTCACGAAGGCCACGATGGCCTGGCCCTTGACCTCGTGGCTGCGGCCGATGCACGCCGCCTCGGCCACCTTCAGGTTGTCCACCAGCGCCGACTCCACCTCCATGGTGCTGATCCGATGGGCCGACACGTTGATCACGTCGTCCACCCGGCCCAGCAGCCAGAAGTAGGACTCCTCGTCCAGCTTCGCGCCGTCGCTGGTGAAATAGGTCCCCTCGTAGTTGGACCAGTACTGCTGCACGAACCGCTCGGGATCGCCGTAGATTCCCCGCAGCATGCTGGGCCAGGGCTTGCGCACCACCAGGTACCCACCGCCGCCCGGGCCGATCTCGTTGCCCTGCTCGTCAAGAATGGCCGCGTCGATGCCGGGGAAAGGCTGCGTGGCCGAGCCCGGCTTCAGCGTGGTGATGCCAGGAAGGGCCGAGATCATCACCGCGCCGGTCTCGGTCTGCCACCAGGTGTCCACCACCGGACAGCGGCCGCCGCCGATGTGCTGCCAGTACCACACCCACGCCTCGGGGTTGATGGGCTCGCCAACGCTGCCCAGCAGGCGCAGCGACGACATGTCGTGCCGGTTGGGATACTCCTCGCCCCAGCGCATAAAGGTGCGGATCGCCGTGGGCGCAGTGTAGCAGATGGTGCAGGCGTACTTCTCGACGATGGCCCAGAACCGGTCCCGGTCGGGGTAGTCCGGCGAGCCCTCGTACATCACCGTGGTCGCGCCGTTGGCGAGCGGCCCGTAGATGATGTAGCTGTGGCCGGTGACCCACCCGATGTCGGCGGTGCACCAGTACACGTCATCTTCTTTGAGGTCGAAGATCCACTTGCTGGTGGCGTAAGTGCCGGTCATGTAGCCGCCGGTGGTGTGGACGATGCCCTTGGGCTTGCCGGTGGTGCCGCTGGTGTACAGCATGAACAGCATGTCCTCGCTGTCCATCTGCTCCGGCTCGCAGGTCAGAGGCTGGTCGGCCACCAGATCGTGCCACCAGACGTCCCGACCCTCGACGAATGGCACGTCGTGGCCGGTGCGCTTCACCACGACCACCTTCTCCACCGGCGTGTCGCCCTCGAGGGAGGCGTCGGCGTTTAGTTTCAGCGGGATGATACCGCCGCGACGCCAGCCGCCATCGGCCGTGATCATGACCTTGGATTGGGAGTCCTCGATGCGGTCCCGCAGCGATTCGGCGCTGAACCCGCCGAACACGATGCTGTGGGGCGCGCCGATGCGGGCGCAGGCCAGCATGGCGATGGCCAGTTCCGGCACCATGGGCATGTACAGGGTAACCCGGTCGCCTTTCTTGACGCCCAGGCTCTTCAACCCGTTGGCGAACTTGCAAACCTCACGATACAGGTCGCGGTAGGTATAGACCTGCCAGTCTCCCGGCTCGCCCTCCCAGATGATGGCCGCCTTGTTTTTGCGCGGGCCGTCCAGGTGCCGGTCGATGCAGTTGTACGCCGCATTCAGCTTCCCACCCACGAACCACTTTGCGAAGGGCGCCCCGGACCAGTCCAGCACCGTGTCCCACGGCTCAAACCAGTCCAGCTCGCCGGCGAACCGCGCCCAGAACGCCTCCGGATCCCTCGCGGCCTCTTCGTACACGCTCGGGTCGGCGATGTTGGCGTTGGCGACGAACTCGGCCGGCGGCGGATACGTCCGGTCTTCCTGCAGCAGGGCCTCAAAAGCGCCGGTATTCTGAGTCATGGTAAGGAACCTCCGGAGCGGGTAACGACAGGGTCAATCACCCGCTGATATTAGCACATCGCCTGCATGGTAAGATTCGCTCATCATGTGCCCACGGCACAGACCCGGGCGGAGGATTTCCAGATGACTACAACGACGCTGACGATGGTCGGGATGCCGCCGGCGCGACCTTTCAGCCCCGAGGAGTGCACCGCCCTGGTCCGGGCCGGCATCATCGATGTGGGCGAGCGGGATGACGTGCTGGCCGGCCGCCGTCGATTCACCGTGGACGAGTACCTGGCCATGGAGGCGGCCGACATCCTGTACAAGTCCGACCGGGTTGAATTGATTGACGGAGTGATAATCGTTATGCCGCCGATAGGCGACCGCCACGTGGGTGGCACCAATTGGGCAACGACGCTGTTCGTACCGCCGCTGATCGGACGGGCGACAGTGCAGATGGCAGGGCCAATCTATTTGAACGACAACACTGCTCCCGAACCCGACGCTGTTTTGAGGCGATGGAGCGCCCCGGGTTCCGGCGCAACCGGACGTGCGACGCCGGAGGACGTGTACCTGGTCATCGAGTTCGCCGACAGTTCGCTGGCCTACGACCGGGGCGCCAAGCTGGCCCGGTACGCCGCGGCCGGCATCCCTGAGGTATGGGTAGCCAACCTGCGGGCGCGGGAGGTGACGTCCTACGCCGAGCCGTCGGACGCGGAGTATGCCGCCGTGCATGTGTACCAGGCTGAGGACAGCATCAGCCCCCGGGCCTTTCCCGACGTGATCCTGGCGGTAACCGACTTCATGCCGCCGGCCGGACCCGACAGCGTAGAGTCGCCGTAGACCAGCCTTGCTCCCCTACGGCAGCGGGCCGTACCACCGCGCCGCGACCTCATCCCCCTTTGCCGCCTCCGCCTCGGTCACATTGGCCTTGAAAGCCGCCACCAGATGGCAGATGCCGAGGGTGGGCAGCCTGCCATCTGCGTGAAGCGCCCACCTACATGCTCTGTTACTACATTAACGCTAATGTATGGCGACGATTATTGCTTGCGCTCCACGACGCTACGATGGCAAATCCTGCCAGGTGTAGGACAGTTCCCGAAGACGTCGATGCCATCACCTTCGAAGCCACTTGGTCAGTCATATCACAGTCAACAAGACGCACCAGTTGTAGGTCTATGCCGCCATCGGGGCGTATTCCTTTGTCGGATAGTGCCGCTTGAACTTCGATGCGGGCCGAGTCGGCGTCGGCTTGGTGCCATTCGATCTCGTGGATGAGCTTATCCGCCTCGAACCGGCACAGTGCGCTATGCCCGTCAGCAGTTATACCCCAACCCAGTGGAGCGATGGCATTTCCTCCTATCTCGTGAACCACGTTGGCGCGTTTGCGCCGAAGTTCTTTTTTCTCGGCGTCGGTGATCGTTTCCCCGGATACACCGTGAAGGACACGAGCCTCAATCAGTGCAGGCCAATTTCTATGTACAATCTCCAGAAGATCCTGTCGTACCCATTCGAAGCCACGATCCCGATGAGGCCGCACGTCCACGAAATACACATCCGCATCAGACACAATTGCAAAGAGAAGCCAGTCCGAACGCTTGACGAAACCAGATTTCCCAGGCTTCCGGCTCAGGTGCAAGTGATGGATTGCATAGTCCCACAGCAACCCATCTGTCTTCTCGGTATCATTCACTCGATCCGTCAAAAACGGGATCACGCTACACCCCGTCAGGAAAGAGTAGCGTAGGTAGAAAACGGTTCTCCAGGCTTCCAAATCTTTCTCCTGACGGCCCGAGGCGAGGCTGCCGAGGGAATTATGTATCTCGTCCGATAAGTGGACAGCGCGCGGTACAGGTTCGATTCTGCGAATCCGCATTTCGAGCAAACGGCCGGTCAACGTGAGGATATCCGCGTCCGTGGGATAACTGATCCCCTGATCTGCAAATTCGGAACTGATGATACCGGCTAGATCGTTCAGAAAGCTCATTGTCCGGATGGACCTCCATCTCGCCATTTATGCTACCGCATATTCGGTCGATGGGAGACTGATGGGATGAGTTGGCCAGTCAGCCGGGCGAGTCCGTTACACATTTTCTGCTCAGCCCGTGCCGTATAATGCCGCACGCCGGAGGTTCCGCCATGCCCCTGATCCTTACCAA
Source organism: Dehalococcoidia bacterium (assembly GCA_034423575.1). Classification (GTDB taxonomy): domain Bacteria; phylum Chloroflexota; class Dehalococcoidia; order Lucifugimonadales; family UBA3495; genus Bin87. The sequence continues at coordinate 6,877 of DAOUIF010000032.1, forward strand.
TGCCAACCTCATCGACTGCGTCACCGAGGGCGTAACGCCGGACGCCACGGTGGTCATTGAGGACGGCCGTATCGTCGAAGTCGGGTCCGGCGGCGCGCGGTCCGCCAGCGCCAGCGTCATCGATCTGCGCGGAGCGTTCCTCCTGCCCGGCCTGTGGGACGTGCACATCCATCCCGAGTATCCCGTGCCGCCCGGCATGACCGTGGCCCAGGAGACGGCCAACTTCGGTCGCGCCCTTTCCCTGGCCCTCACCGAGGGAGGCGTCACCGCCGTGCGCTGCGGCGGGGCAGCCCACTTCATGGACGTTGCCTGGAAGCGCGCCTTCGACTCCGGCGACGTGGTCGGCCCCCGAGTCTTTGCCTCCGGCTACTTTCTGACCACCACCGGCGGGCACTTCCTCACCTCCGGCCAGGCCCGCGAGTGCGATGGCCCCTACGGCTTTGTCCAGGCCATCCGTGAGCAGATCAAGAACGGCGTCGACCACATCAAGTTGAACCTGACGGGCGGCATCATGGGGCCGGACTGGGACCGCCACTGGCATTCGTTCTTCCTGGAGGATGAGCTGACCGCCGCCTTCGCCATCGCCCGCCAGCGCGAGTTCCCGGTGATGGCCCACGCCGCCAACCCCGACGCCGTCAAGTCCGCCCTCCGCCTGGGCGCGCACACGGTGGAGCACGGATACATCATGGACGAGGAGTGCATCGCGACGCTCGCCGAGTCGCCCACCTGGTACGTGCCCACCCTGGCGATCTCTCACCTGACCGAAGGACAGGCGCAGAACGAATACGAGCGACGGTGGCTGGCCCAGCGCAACATCGCGCAAGAGTTGCAGTGCCGCGCCGACGCCGCCTCGGACGAGCACGCCTACTGGTTCCGGAGGGCTCTGGACTCCGGCGCGAAGATGGCCCTCGGTTCCGACATCCGCCCGCTGCGGGAGGCCGCTCTGCTGGAGATGGGTCTGTGGGTCCGCGACGGCGCGACCACCTGGCAGACTCTGGTCGCCGCCACCCGCAACGCCGCCGAGCTATGCCGCGTCGGCGATCAGCTGGGCACGGTCGAGGCCGGCAAGCTTGCCGACCTGATCGTAGTCGCCGCCAACCCGCTGGAAGACATTAACCACCTGCGCCAGCTTCAGATGGTCATCAAGAACGGCCGCGTCGTTTCGGACAAGCGGCCGGCGTAATTCACCCTGTCGACTCCGGCGCCGCCCGTGTTGCCCGCCGCCCAGCGCCTTTCCGGGAAGGCTGCCAGGGTTCCACCAACGGGGTAACATCCACCGGCTCCAGGCGATAAACCTTGCCGTACTGCGCGGCGGTTTCCAGATCCTCTGCCTCCAACGCCTTGCGGACTTCATCCATGCGCGCGCTGTCCTGGAGACTTACTCCGGCGGCCCATGGTGAGCCAATGCCGTTGAGCTCGGTCTGTATCTCTACGGCGTAGCCGTTTGCCTCCTGCATCCGGGTGCGGTATCGGTCATAGCGCGGGACCGTTTTGCCTCCCTTGGGCGTGATGTCCAGGGGGATCACCCGATATATGTCGCCGTGAGAAGCGGCTACGTCCAGATAACCGCGGTCGATGGCATCCCGAAAGTCCTCAATCCGGTCCAGGTCGAATATCAGAATATACGGAAAAGGACATTCGTTAGGGTCAGGGATGCGCATCTCCATATTTAAGGCATATCCCTTGTGGTAGATCACACGGGGAAAATACTCAAACTCCGTGAAGTTCATCGCTGCCTCCGGGTCACCAAATCAGGTTCCCAGCGGTCCAGGCCGGGGTAGTTTGCGGTAATCACCAGTGCGTCTCCAGTGATGGAGTGCAAGCCCCATATCACGTGGATCGGCGTTCCGTTGCGCTCATGCTGCAACAATAACACGGCCGGCCGCTGACCGGTTTCATCGTACAGTTCCACCGTCGCGGCCGCGGCGATGTCGTGAATCAGGTCGGCATCGTCAAGGCCCCGCTGGTCACCCCGTAAACTACCATGCCCGCTTGTGTCCCAGCGGCCGACGGCGACCAGCGCCTGCACCTGTTCCAGCAGGCTGGGCATGGACTGGCCGCCGCCGGGACCGCGATTACAGTATCGCCACCGGATTCACCGGGGAGCCGGTGCCGCCCACCACGCGCAGCGGGTTGATGGTCAGCATGAACTCCCAGCGGCCCTCCTCGGCGCAGGCTTCGGCCAGGGGCTGCAGCAGCGCGTTGTCCAGCAGGCCGATGCCGTAGGCGAAGATGCTCCCGTGCACTGACCAGGGCAGGTCGTACCCGTTGGGCGTGTGGTCCATCATGTCCCACACGAGCACGCAGCAATCGCTCTGCCGGATGAACTTCAGGCACGAGGCGTGGAGCCCCGGACGCTGCGTGGCATCGCTGCCCCAGATGGCGTTGCCGTCGGCGTTCCACTTCTCCCGCCCGCCGTACACCACCAACGCGTCGCCCGGCTCCATCTGCACTCCCTGGGCGTCGCAGATTTCCTGCAGTTCCCAGCCGTGGATGGGCGTTTCCTGGGTTACGTAATCGGTGCCCCGGTGCCGAGGCACGTCGAGCAGGACGCCCCGGGTGATGATGCCCTCCTTCCAGTGCTCCACCGACCCGTACTTTGCCCCGTCGAACTGGATCATCTCGTTGGGGTCCTTGCCGTTCCACATCCCGTTGTGGTCCCACACGTGGCAGAGCGCGTCAAGGTGCGTCGTCGCCGTGCCGTGGTAGGAAATGCCGTAGTAGTCGGTGGACATGCCGCCGCCCGGTTCACGCGGACCCTTGCGCATGTAGTGGATGGCCGGCGTGGGGTTGTTGGGCGCCGGCGTGACGGGAAACTCGCGGCTCAGCGACACGGCCTGCCCCGTCTTGACCAGTCCGGCGGCGCGCAGGCGCTTGGCGTCGTCGACCATGTTGACCGCGCCTTTCTGGTCATCCGGACCCCAGCGGCCCCAGTTGGTGTCGTCCTTCAGATAGCCGAGCACTTCCTCTTTGCTGGGCGCTTGTCGGCCGTGCTCCGATCGATTGATGGTCATGTGCGTCCCTCCGTATCGGCGCGATCACTGCCGCGCCGGTTGCGTTCGACGCAAGGTTGCCACCATGGGGCAACGATGACAAGGGGGAAGGGCGGTCTCACGATGTCGGCGGTACCAGGGCGATGGCATCCACGAAAGTGGGGGGCGGGTTTCGCGTACCGGACCGCCGTGCGCTGGGTGATGGGGCTCTCTTGCCGTAACGAGGGGGAGCCAGGGCGATTGCCCGCGATAACGGCCACATCAACCACGTTGCGATCCAAATCGAACCGTCCGCGGAGAACTGCACGGAGGACCACCACTTAGACCATTCGGGAGCTCGGGCGCGGGCTGAGCGCAACCACCGCGGGCTGCGTCCCTGTGGGGCGGCTAGCACTCTGGAATTCCTGGAGTGCGCTCCGATCGAGCGCACGCGGCGGACTTTTCCAACGGTGCCGGTGAGATCGGCCAGCAGCTGGAGCCTGTGCTAAACTGGCTCAAACTCAGCCAAACCGGCCAGGAAAGTACCGTGCAAAACACAGCAGTCTCCCCATCGGCCGGTGTAGCGCCGGCCATTCTCGACGCCGCGACCGTGGCGCAGCGGATCGCCGACAATGTTGCCACGGTCATCGTAGGCAAGAGCGACGTGATCGAGATGGCCCTGGCCGCCCTGGTGGCGGAGGGGCACATCCTGGTGGAGGATGTGCCGGGCGTCGGCAAGACGATGCTGGCCCGGTCCATCGCGACCTCCATCGGCGGGACCTTTTCCCGAATCCAGTTCACCCCAGACCTGCTGCCCAGCGACGTAACCGGAGTATCGGTGTACAACCAGTCCTCCGGCGAGTTCAGCTTCCGTTCCGGACCGATTGCGGCCCAGCTGGTGCTGGCCGACGAGATCAACCGGGCCACGCCCAAGACCCAATCGGCGCTGCTGGAAGCCATGGAAGAGCGCCAGGTCACGGTGGACGGGGTCACGCACCCGCTGCCGCCGCCCTTCCTGGTGATCGCCACGCAGAACAGCATTGAGTACGAGGGCACCTTCCCGTTGCCCGAGGCGCAGCTGGACCGGTTCCTGATGCGCATCAATGTAGGCTACCCGCGTTTCGAGGAAGAGATCACCATCATCGCGCAGCAGGAGCACTCGCATCCGATACTGAATCTCGAGCCGGTAGCGACGCCGGAGCAGGTTCTCGGGCTGCAGCAGGCGGCGCAGCAGGTGTACGTCGACGGGCTGGTGCGCGAGTACCTGGTGGCACTGGCGGAGGCCACCCGCGGGCACGCCGACGCGGCGCTGGGAGCATCGCCGCGGGCATCATTGGGCCTGTTCCGCACCGGACGCGCGCTGGCGCTGGTCCGCGGACGGGACTATGTCCTGCCCGATGACATCAAGGAGCTGGCGGTGGCCGTGTTGTCCCACCGCATCGTGCTGACGCCCGCCGCCCGGATGCGCGGGGTGCAACCCGAGCGGCTGGTGGGCGAGCTGCTGAACAGCGTGCCAGTGCCGGGGGCGCGGTAGACGGCAGACAGGCGGACTGGGAGGTCAAGGCATGTACACCTTCGACGTTTTGGTTTGGGAAGATCCGACACCCGAAGGGTCGGGCGGCTACGGCGCGTGGTGCTCGTATGTGTATGGCGTGTGGGGGCAGGGCGACACGGAAGAAGAAGCCCTGACGGAACTCAGGTTGACGATGACCGACGTAGTGAACGATCCAGAAGACCTGGCCGAGAGCTTGGTGGGCCCTGAAGCAGCGGTAGCGGAGATGGCGGACATGATGCGAGAACGCGAGGCTGAGGTGATTTCTTGCTGGGTACGCCAAGTATCCGTTGCAGACCCCGAATTGGCCGGGGTCTGATGGCGCGATACGCCAACGTTCGGACAACGGCTCTGCACAGACTGCGGTTGCGGATGGGTTTCGTGGAAATTGGAAGAAACCACCATCGTCATTACCGCCATAACGGGCTCGATCTACGTGTCCGAGTTTCTTTTGGAAACAAAGAAGTGAGGCCAGCCGTAATGGGCGACATCATCACCAAGCAGCTACGTATGACCGTTGATGAATCCCGAGAAGCAATGAACGGGAATATCCACGAAAGGTTCACCAACCGCCAGTTTTGGAACAGCTGAGCAAGATAGGCAGAGCATTGCCCCGGCGCTCGTTTGCAGGCATCGCACCGAAACCCAAAGGGAGGTTAGCACATGCACACCTTTGACGTTATAACGTGGGAAGGAACGCTATCCGACGGGTCCACGTGCTACTCCGCCTGGTGCTCGTATGTATTAGGCGTCTGGGGACAGGGCGAGACCGAGGATGCTGCTTTAGCGGATATCACATCGGTGATGACCGACGTTATCCTGCATCCCTGGGAGGATGGAAAATCCCTTGCTGATCCGGAAGCGGCCTCAGCCGAGATGGCCGAAATCATGGCGGATCTTGTGGCCGAGGGCATCGCTTACAAGATGCGCAAAGTGTCCATATCATCCGAAATGCCAGCCAATGTCTGATGCCACGATATGCAAACGTACGGACCCGCGCATTGCGCCGGCTTCTGCGCAGGATGGGATTCGTTGAAATCGCTCGCAACGATCATTGGCGCTACCGTCTTCGGGGCTCGGCTTGTACACAAAGATTTCTTTCGGCAACAATGAAATTGAAGCTCCAACGATGGGCGAAATCATCACCAAGCAGCTACGTATGACCGTTGATGAATTCCGCGACGCTAGGAACGGAAATATTCCCGAAAGGTTCACCAATCCGGAATTCTGGAACAACTAACGGGTTGTCCACCATGATCAAGTCTTTCATCAGCCAGCACCGGCGCAAGATACTGTTCAGCCTGCTGATTCTAGCGGTGCTGTTTTACTCTCTGGGAACCGGGTTCTCTTTCTTCTACCGGTTGCTGTTCACACTCGTGCTGCTGGTCATAATCGGCTACGGTTGGGCTTGGCTCAATCTGCGTGGCATCGAGGTGCGGCTGACCCGGCTGGGGACACGGGGCCGCGTGGGCGATTACCTGGAAGGGCAGATCCAGCTGATCAACCGGACTAGAATGCCCAAGTCGTGGCTGGAAGTGGTTGAGGACACCGATCTGGCGGAGCCGGGCGGGCGCACCGTGGCCCTGGTCAAGGGACAGGTGCGTTCCTTTCGCATCGCCACCTACCTGTCGCGGCGGGGGATTTACCGCACGGGGCGGGTGCGCGTTACCGCGCGGGACCCCTTCGGGCTCTTTCGCCTGAACCGGACGTTCCTCAACGACCAGTCCTATACGGTGCTGCCCCGGACCGTGCCACTGCCTGATCTGGACCGGCGCTTCGCCAACCTGCCCAGCGACTCCGTCTTCTCCCGCCGCACACCGGCCATCACGCCGGAGTCATCCACGGTGCGTGACTACGCCCACGGCGACAGTTTGCGCCGCATTCACTGGCCGTACACCGCCCGAATGAACCGGCTGATGGTCAAGGAGTTCGACATCGGCGTGTCGGCGCAGGCGTGGGTACTGCTGGACATGGACCGGCGCTCCCATCTTGGCGAACCGCCGGACAACACCGAAGAACTGGCCGTGACCGTTGCGGCCTCGCTGGTACAGCACTGGGACGAAACCGCGGTCCCCGTCGGTCTCGCCTCCAACTCCGCCGACCTCTGGATGCTGAACCCCGACCGCCGGCCGGCCCAGTTGGGCATATTGATGGAGACCCTGGCCGGTATCCGCGCGGACGGGTCGCTGACGCTGGAGCGGTTCATCTACGACCTGCGCCCCCATCTGTCGGGCTTCAACACGTTGATGGTGATCACCCCCTCGCGCCGGCCGGAATGGACCTCGGCCCTGACAAGCCTGCGCCGGCAGGGAATCAACGTCACCGTCTGCTATGTGGACCATACGTCGTTCGCCGATCCCGGAGGAGAACCGAGCGCCGGGACCACTGGCCAGTCGGTCGCGGAGTACCTGGCCCAGCACGATATACCCATCTACATTGTGCGGCGCGGCGACGACATCAACCTGGCCCTGTCGCGCCCGCTGGCTGTCGGCGGGACAAGGGCACCGGAGGGCAGCGGCGTCCCCCTGGATCCGTCGGAAACCGCCGCCGCCGAACCGGTAGCCGGACAGGTTCCGTAGCGATACAATGCGACCTCCTCCGAGAGGCTATGTAAAGTAACCAGGCCATGGCTACGATCACGGCGCCGTCCCCTCCCCTGACGCAGCCCCCGCCGGGAGCCAACCCGCCGTGGACGGGGGCCGGCGCGTCCCGCTGGCTGCTTTCGGTTCTGACCGCGCTGCGGCCGCCGGACGGTTGGGTAGCGGCCGGGCTGCTCCTCCTCAACATGATCGTCGTCGTATGGTCGGTGGAGGTGGCGGACTGGGCGCCAACGCCTTCGCTGGTTCTGGTCATGATACTGGCGGTGCTGACCGCCATCCCGTTGACGCGCATCCGGATGTGGACCGCCGTAGCGCTGCCCATCGGGCTGATCATCGGCATCGGCGTGATCATCTGGCAGATGGTGGTCGCAGCCCCGGATGAGTTGCAGGTCGCCACTGCGGCGGAGCTGTTCGAGCGGCTGTGGCTGTGGGTGCTGGCGGCCCGCAACGAAGGCATCAGCGTGGATCCCGTGCCCTTCGCGGTGGGTCTGATGATGGCCTCGTGGCTGTCGGGCTACCTGGCAGGATGGGTGTTCTTCCGCTATAGGAACTTCTGGGGCGTTTTCGCCCTGGGAGCGGTGGGGCTGATGTCCAACCTCACCTTCCTGCCCGACACCGCCAGCATCTACCTGGCGATCTACGTCTTCACCGGCCTGTTGCTGGTGGGGTGGGTCCAGTCGATGCGCTCCCGCCAGCGCTGGGACGCGGAGGGCCGGGTCTACGACGGGCACCTGGGCATCCTGACCGTGAGCGACACATCGCTGGTGGCAATCGTGGCCCTGGTGATCGCGTTTCTGCTGCCCGTGGGCGGCCAGTGGGGTCCGGCCAACGCCTTTTACTCGCTGACACGAACTCCCCTGGTGTCGTGGGAGGAGGACTTCAACCGGCTGTTCGCCGGACTGCCGGCCCGTCGCCCGCTGCCCTACCGCATCTGGGGCGACACGATGGCCTTCCAGGGCACCATCAACCCCACCGACACGCCGGTGTTGCAGGTCAACTCGCCGGTTCCCATGTACTGGAAAGCGCGTTCCTACGCCACCTACACCCACGAGGGATGGCTGTCCGACGGCACCATACTCCGGGAGCCCGGCTGGAAACCCGAGTACAGCGTGCCCGACCCTTACCAGGAACGGTTCAACGTAACCTTTGAGGTCATACCCAACTACGACAGCCGGAGCCTGTTCGCCGGCGGCCAGGTGATCGGCGCCAATCGGGACGTGCGCGTTGAAACCTTCGATTCGCCCCGGTACGTGATCGACCCGAGCCTGGATAGCGAGACTGACCTGCTGCCTTCCGCACTGCAGTTGGCGGTGGACGGTCTGCGCGACGCTGTGTCCGCGGACGCCTTCGCGGCGGCGGAAACCGTGGCCGGCGTGCTGCCCACGTCCTTCGTGCTCGAATCGATCGAGCGCGATCCCTCGGGAGGCGTTGTCAACGCCGTGATCGGCGAGATAGTGCCATCCGAGCCGGACGTGCTGGCCGTGCGCGCGGCCGGTGGCGCCGCGGAGGCGGGGGAGCCCTACCAGCTCACCGCTTCGGTGTCCTCGGCCGAGCCTGAGGAATTGCGCACCGCCGGCCAGGATTACGCCCCCTGGCTCTGGGCCCGGTACACCCAGTTGCCCCCCGACATGCCCTCGCGGGTGGCCGATCTCGCCCTGCAGATCACCGCCGGCGCGGAGACGCCCTACGACCAGGCCGCGGCGGTGGAGCAATATCTCAAGAACAGCTACACCTACAACCTCGCCATCGACCCTCCTCCCTTTGGCGCGGACGGCGTCGACCATTTCCTGTTTGAAAGCCGGGAGGGTTACAGCGAGTACTTCGGCTCAGCCATGACCGTTCTGATGCGAAGCCTGGGCGTCCCGTCTCGCATGACTACCGGCTATACCACCGGAAACCTCGCGGACGGCTCGCACATCTACGTGGTTACGGACCGCCACAGCCACGGCTGGACCGAGGTGTTTTTCCCCGGCTACGGATGGATTCCGTTCGAGCCTACTCCCGGCAAGGAGATCCCGGTGGCCATCCCACCCGAGGAGCAGGCTAGGCGGGCACTGGCCGCCGGCGACACAACCGACGCTGACGATCTGCTCTGCGAGATCGAAGAGGAGTGCGAGGACTTCGAGGACGGGTTGGATGAATCCGACCTGATAACCGGCGATCCCGTCCGTGAAGGCTGGACCACCGCCGCGCGCAGCGTGCTGCCCTGGATCGGGAGCGTGGGCGGTGTCGTCGTTGCTCTGGCGCTCTCAGGCTGGATCCTGTGGCGATGGCTGTTCGCGCCGCCCAGCGACGTGCCGAGCGCGTACCGCCGCCTGCGCCGCCTGGGCTGGTTGGCGTCGATTCCCTTGCGGGAGCACCACACGCCACACCAATGGGCGGGGATGCTCGCCACGGCAATGCCGGAGCAGGCGCCGGACATCGGCCGCATCGTCAACGCCTACGCTCGCCACACATACGCCGGACACGAGGATTCCGGTGCGGATGCCAACGACGGAGTGATCGAGGCCTGGAAAACAGTTCGCGGGCCGTTGACCTGGTACGCCCTGCGCCGCCGGGAAGTCTAGGAACCGTGGAATGCCGGTAATCGAACCACAAAGGCGGGCGGCGCCATGAATTCAGCCTCCGGAGCGCAGGAGACTGTCCACTACTGCCTGGAGGAGACGCCGTTCGGGTGGCTGGCGCTGCTTGGCACCGCGCGGGGACTGCTCCGGGTGAGCCTGCAACCGGATCCGCAGCAGGCCCTGGATGGGCTGGGCGATGCGATGGACGGCGCGGCGGAAAACGCGGAGGTCTTCGCGGATGCGTTGGCAGCGTTCGGCGAGTATTTCGCGGGCAACGTCACCGCCCTGGACATGATCCCGCTGGACCTCTCCAACGCCTCGCCATTCTTCGGCGCGGCGTGGGCTGCCTGCCGGGGCATACCGCCGGGCGAGACCCGGTCCTACCAGTGGCTGGCAGAGGCCGCAGGGAACCCTAAGGCGTCCCGCGCCGCCGGGCAGGCGATGGCCAGAAACCCCTTTCCGCTTATCATCCCGTGCCACCGGGTCGTGGGCAGCAGCGGGGGTCTTCACGGCTATGGCGCCGGCGGGGTCGGCGTGAAGGCGCGGCTACTGGAGATGGAGCGCAACCGGGGCACGCTGCTGTGATTGGTGGTCGCGGACGCGGTGCAGGCACACTGACTTGCACTTTGACCGGGACTGTTCTACATCGATGCGCAGGATCAACAGGATTGAGTGATCCTCGTGATGTCCCGGACGCTCCAAAAGGTGATGTGGGTTAAACGACCCTCCGGAATATTCATCATCCTGTAAATCCTGTCCATCGATGTAAAGTCCAATGCCGCCCGGCGTTGACCGTGGCACTCCTTGCGGTCTAACCACCCGACGGGTATTCTGTACCGCGATCCAATCCCCTTGAAACAGCGACCACAAGCGCGCTATCCAACCGCGCCGCCGGCAGGAGGTTACGACGATGGCAGGACAGAAATTCACATCCTGGGTACACGGCTCCGCGATGACCGGCGAGTACTTGAACCGTGTCACCTCGGTACGTCACTGTGGGCCGTTCGCCCGCATCGAGGGCAGCGAAGGCCAGAACGCCTGGATGCACTTCGCCATTCCGACCCCGACCGTCCAGAACGGCAACCGCACCAAGGCGGAGTCGGTGTCGGTCTCGTTCCGCGCGCGATCCCACGCCAACGTTGCCGAGGTGCTGGTGTACGACGGCGAGAAGATCATCGCCGAGCACCTGGGCATGGCCATCAAAGGCGACAACCTGGACGCCAGCTTCGAGATCCCGGGCGCTCCGGAGGTGGACCGCGGCATCAATGTGGTGGTGGGCGTCACCTTCGACGCTGGCGCGCCGGACATCCGCTCCATGCAGGTAGAAATCGTGGGCGTGGGCGTAGACTTCGAGGGCTGACGCTTTCGGTCAACCGCTATCAACTTGAGGGGCGGGTTAGTAAACCCGCCCTTATTTTATGGCCGCCACACCAGACCTTCGGATTCTGCCGCCCGGCGTAGCGCGTTATCCAGTGTGGCTAACCGAACCTGGCGGCGTTGGGCCATTTCCAAATACACCTCGTCGTAGATCGACAGGCCGTAGGCTTTGGCCAACTCGTAGGTTGCATCCAGATCGGTCTCGTCGTCGGTGTCGATTGGCAACTTGGCCAGCGTATCCAGATGTTGCGCAACTCGAGCCGCAGACATCCGGTTTCGTCTCTCGGCAGTGAGCAGCACATTGCGCATCTCAATGTGCCAAAAACGGGGAACCAGCCAACTGGAAATCAGCGGTGATGCGAAGGCGGCGTAGGCGTAGGCGTAGGGTTCGTTTTCATCGTCAAGAACCCACGCCGCCACCACGGAAGTGTCCAGAGCTATGACGGGCATCAGCGGCGTCCGTACCGCCGCCAATCCAGGATGTCTCGCAGGTTATCGGAGACTGTCTCCCACGGCTATGGCGAATCGCCTTCGCTTTCGGCGCTTGCGGTTTCACTCTCATCCGAAAAGTTCTGCGGAGATTCCAAAGTCAAGGCAGGAAGAGGCGCCGGGCAGAGATGGGCGACCGGCTTGCCATGATGCGTTATCACCACCGTTTCACCCTGCTTTGCCGCTTCCAACAGCTCAAACAGAATGAGTTTCGCATCGTAATCCTCAACTACGCGCATCATTGACCCTCCGCACTAGACTTGGTCGGGCGACAGGCCGTGCTGCCTGAGTCGCTCCTCCAGGGCGCGGGCGCGGGCTTCGGCGGCATCACGGGCTTCCTCGGCGGCCTGGCGAGCCGATACTTCCTCCGCCAGGTAGCTGAGCCAGGTTTGGGCTTCCGGATCGTACAGGCGCAGTTCACCGTCGGGACGCTGGCACACTTCCAAAGCTAGAACCGCGCTGTACCCGCGCAGGATGCCGTCTTCGCCCGTGCCGATTTCGATGGGTTCGTACTCGCCGTCCTCGGCCAGTTGCTCGCCGACCAGGGCCGGCGAGAATAGTTGTCCGGTGGGGTCGAAACGCCAGTACTCGGTCACGCCCAGCGCCGCGTACAGGGCGCGCTTTTCCGTCATATCGCGGATGAAGGTGCCTGGAGAGGCGATTTCAAGCACGAAGTCGGGCGCTTTCCCTCCCTCCCGCCAGATGATGTAGGAACTGCGCAGGTGGTCATCAATCCCGAACACCACGAACACGTCGGGAGCCAGGCGCACCGTGTTGTCGTTCATCCGGTAATAGACCAGGAGGTCGCCGGAGACGTAGACGTCATCCCGGTCGGAGTAGTGCTGGCGCAGCGCGAGAACGGTTTCGGTGAGCGGATAAAACTGGGCGTCGGTTTCTGCCATCGGGTTCCCATCAGAATCGGGGTAGTAGATATCGGGGTCGTCCTCGGACAGAGGGCGATCCAAGCCCTCCTTGACGAACCGGTTCACCAATTCCTGGACCCTGATACGCGGGCGGGTTTTTGCTCCGGTTGCGGTGGTCATGCTGCTTTCACTCCCAACCCGTGGGGTGGTCAGACGCCTTCCACGATCATGACGTTGGAGATGGTGGAGGCGATGCGCAGTTCCTTGGGGCCGGCATAGTCGTCGGAGTAATACCAGCCGTTAGCTTTTTCTAGGCTGTCGAACTCCAGGATGACGGTGCGGCGGGCCGGCTGGTCGCCTTCAACCACGGTCACGTCGCCGCCACGCACCAGGTAGCGCCCGCCGTGCTTTTCGATGGTGGCGGGAACCTGCCCGCGGTAGACCTCGAACTTCTCTGGGTCGGTAACTTCAATCGTCGCGATGATGTAGGCAGCCATGGGTCGTCTCCTTGGAGAATGGTAGCGGCCAGCGAGCGAGACGCTGTGGTAGATGCCATTCTAACCCGCCGCCGTCGCCTCCGGCCATTCCGCTTGCCGTGGGTTGCGCCCGGTAGTATTCTGATTCGCACTTGCAATCGCCGCCGGAGGCGGACGGACACAGGAGCTTCAGCCACGATGCCCACCACCGAAGTTCGCACGCACAACAACTTTATCAACGGCCAGTGGACGCCCTCTGACTCCGGCCGCACCTACTCCGTTTACAATCCGGCCCACAAGGACGTCTTGCTGGGCCATTTCCAGCTCTCCAACCCCGAGGACACCCTGCGGGCCGTGGCCGCGGCCGCCGCGGCTGCCGAGGGCTGGGCCGACACGCCGGCTCCGGTGCGGGCGCAGGTGCTCTTCCGCGCCCTGGAGATCATGGAGCGCCGGTCCGAGGAGATCGCCCGTACCATCACCGAGGAGGAGGGCAAGCCTCTGCCCGACGCCAGGGGCGAGGTCAAGCGGGCCATGAACATCATGGAGTACGCGGCCGGCGAGGGCCGGCGGATGTTCGGCTACACCACGCCATCGGAACTTCCCAACACGGTGGCCTACACGGTGCGTCGTCCGTTGGGGGTCGTGGGCATCATCACGCCGTGGAACTTCCCCATCGCGATTCCGGCTTGGAAGATGGCGCCGGCGCTGATCTGCGGCAACGCGATCATCTTCAAGCCGGCGTCCAGCACGCCGCTGTGCGCCGTGAAACTCACCGAGGTGTTCGAGGAGGCCGGCGTGCCTCCCGGAGTCTTGAACCTGATCACGGGCCCCGGCGGCAGCGTGGGCAACGCGCTGGTGGAGTCGCCCGACGTGTCCGCCATCTCCTTCACCGGCAGCACCGAGATCGGCACCGACCTGTACACGCGAGGGGCGTCCCTGCTGAAGAAGATACAGGCCGAAATGGGCGGCAAGAACGCGGTGATCCTGCTGGCCGACGCCGACCTGGACAAGGCGCTGGGCGGCATCGTGCAGGGCGCATTCGGCTCGACGGGCCAGCGCTGCACCGCCACCAGTCGGGTGATCGTCGAGGACGGAGTGTACGACCAGTTCATGCAGGAACTGATCGAGCGCACGTCCAAACTGACCATCGGCGATGGCCTGGAGGACGGCATCGACGTGAGCCCGCTGTCCAGCGAATCCCAGCAGCGCACCGTATCGGACTACATATCCGTGGGCCGGGACGAAGGCGCCACCGTGGCCTTCGGTGGCCGCACGCTGACCGGCGGCATCTACGACGAGGGATGGTACGTGGAACCCACGATCTTCACCGACGTGACACCCGAGATGCGCATCGCCAGGGAGGAGATCTTCGGGCCTGTGCTAACCGTGTTCCGCGCCCGCGACCTGGAGCACGCGGTGGAGATTTCCAACAGCGTCAAGTTCGGCCTGTCGTCTTCGGTGTACACGCGTGATATTCCGCGGGCTTTCAAGTACATCAACACGGTGGACGCCGGCATGGTCCACGTGAACGCGCCGACCCTGGGCGGCGAGGTGCACCTGCCCTTCGGCGGCCTGAAGGCCTCGGGCGTGGGCCAGCGAGAGCAGGGCGTGGAGGCGGTGGACTTCTTCAGCGAGGTCATTACCGTGTACATCGACTACGCTGATGAGGCCCGGGCGCAGGCGCGGTTCATCTAGTCCACCGGAAACCGTCAGAATCAGGATTTGCCGGATTTGAGGATTATAGGGATTGAAACCGCTTTGTGGTGGATAGACCTCCGATCTCGCGAAATCACAAAATCCCGTAAATCCTGATTCTGACAATTCCCCAAGGGAATTGCCACGCTGCCCTCGCCATGAGGATTTGGCTGCTGGCCGCCGCCATCATCCTGCTCATTGCCGCGTGCGTCCCGAGCGACGCGGAACTGAACGCGCAGATTGAGCAGGCAGTAGCAACCGCAATCACCGACGCGGCGACGCCGGACCTCAGCGCCGTCTACCAGCGGGTTTGGTCCTCGGTGTTCTACATCGAGCCGGAGGATGGGCAGCACGGCACGGGCTGGCTCCTGGAACCGGGCCTGATCATCACGGCCGCGCACGTGGTCGCGGAAAGCGAACAAATTACCGTCCGGCAGGCGGCCGCGCCGGCATTCAACGCAACCGTCGCCGGAATGGACGAGCGCAAGGACGTTGCGTTGCTACGGTACGACGTCGCGGAAACACAACTGGGCAAGGGCGCGGCCCCGCTGGCCCTGGGCGATGCGGACATCAACGACATCGCCAGGGAGCTTTTGGCGCTGGGATACTCGGGCAGCGGCGTCAAGGGCGACGGTCAGGTGGGATCGCCCAAAGCCAACGCCGGCATCCTGTCCCAGATCACCAACTTCGGCGCGCAACGCTACGGCCGCAACCTGGAGATGGACGCCCCCATCGACCCCGGCGACAGTGGCGGGCCGGTGCTGAACACCGCCGGCGAGGTGGTGGGCATGGTCCGCGCGGCGGCACGGCGCACGCCGGGCGGCGGCCGGTTGGTGGGCACGTTCTACGCGGTGCACGCGGACGAGATCCGGGCAGCGGTGGAGGGGATCAGAAGTCGCGAAAGTCAGGGTCCTGGGTAATCACATCAAGAATGCCCTGCGCCGCGTAAAGTTGCGGACGCCGGCGCCCTTCAACCGGAGTCAGTATGCCGGCATTCTCCAATCTGGCCAAGTGTCCCTGTGCAGCCGTATGTGAGAGGGACAGCTCCTTACTTGTCCGTGATACCGTAATGAAAGGCAGCTCGAAGAGCGCATCAATCAGTTGGAATGCAGATCCGGCTGCTCGATGATTCCTCACACGGTTCTGGTAATCGTTCCGAACTGTCAACAGACTTTCTACCCGGTTAAAGGCATCGGTAGCAACTGCCGCAATTGCCGTCAGAAAAAACTCAATCCATTGCTCCCAATCTCCATAGAGACTGACGCCCAGCAGCAAGTCCACGTAAGTCTGCCGATGTGCGTCGAGGTAATCACTGAGATACAACCATGGGTGGGTCAAATACCCTCGTGAACACAACAGCAAGGTTAAGAGCAATCGACCGGTTCTACCATTGCCGTCCTCAAATGGGTGAATTGCCTCGAACTGGTAATGTATCAGAGCCAGTTGAACCAAAAGCGGCAAATCTGACGAGGAATGCCAAAACTCCTCCAGTGTGTGCAGTGCCGGAAGCATTTCGTTGTGCGGTGGCGGTACGTAGCGGGCGTTCTGGATACCTGATATGGGCCCGCTGATGATCGCCTGTACCATGCGGAACTCTCCAGGGCGGCGGTTCTGCCCACGGACACCAGACATCAGTACTTCATGGACTTCGCGCACCAGCCGGAGACTTATCGGCAAGCTTTTCAGTCGTTCAATGCCGAAGCGCATTGCCTTTATGTGATTGTCAACTTCCTCGGCATGGTAATCCTCGTCATTACCCTCGTCGATCTGGTACTGGTAAAGACCTAGAATGTCCGACAAGCCGCCTTCGATTCTGGTCGATGCCACCGCTTCACGGGTTGACATCGGTCCAATCAACAAGTGCGGATCAGGTAAATCTGCGCCCCGTCCGTCCAAACGGCTCAGTGCCCAGTCAGCATGCGAGAGTAAACCAACGGTCTGGTTGCTCCAGTTTATGGGCGGAGGTAGTGGGTTCGGCACGAACGCCGGCCAATAGCTGCCGTCCGGCGTATCTGCGGGCACCAGCCGTCCCGGGCTGGTGTCAGTGAAATCGGTTTCGCGCATTGTCGTCCTCGTATCGAGGTGTCAAGCCATTCGGTTGAATATTCTCCGATTCTAATGCAAGTATAACATCCAAACCTTGCAATTCACGATAATCAATGCAATCTTGTGGCCTAAACCTTGCAATACAATGTTCCTAATGCAAGGTTCCTTGCATTGCCACCGGGCCAATGCAACCTTTCGCCGCCAACCTTGCATTAGCGATGCCAGCCCGCGGCACCGCTACAGCGGCCGCCGGCCCGCAAACCCAGTATCCGTGGGGTGCCACCAGACTATGGACGGCTCGCCGCGCTGCCAGCAGAGGTACACCACCTCGCCCTCCCGGCGGGACGGGAAGTCGACCAGGCCGCGGCCGATGTCGCGCACCTGGATGCCCCGCTCGGTGATCTCACGCACCGCATCCTGCAAGCGTTGGGTGAGTTGGGAGACGATGCGCTCCGACTCCGCGATGTCCTCCTCGCTGCTGGAGTGACCGTTGCTGCGACGGTGGCGCAGCAGCGACAGCAACTCCTCCTGCTGACGCACCAATTCGGCGCGCAGCGGCGCCATGGCCTCGAAACGCTCCTCAAGCCACGGCACCAGGTCGTTGGCCTCCTCCAGGCTGAACATCCGCTCCTGCATAACGGCGGTATAATACACCAATGACCTCCCCCGACGATGACGCCAGTAACGATCAAGGGTCCCCCGATGCCGTGCCCGAGGCAATGACAGGTGCCCATGCTGACGAACGCAGCCGGTTCCGCTCGGGCGAGTTGGCCCTGTTCCTGGACCGCAAGGGCCGCACTTACCAGGAGACTCTGACCCCGGGCGGCGAGTTCCACTGCCACCTGGGCTGGCTGCCCCACGACGACGTCATCGGCCAGCCCGTGGGCGGCTGGTACACCACCAGTCGCGGCCACGTGATGCTGGGCATCCGTCCGACTCTTGGGGACTACGTGCGGCTGATGCCTCGGGGGCCGCAGGTGATCTACGCCAAGGACCTGGGCAACATCGTGTCCATGGCCGACATCTTTCCCGGCGCAACCGTGGTCGAGGCGGGGTTCGGTTCCGGCGCGCTGACCACGGCCCTGCTCCGCGCCGTGGGGCCCACCGGGCGCGTCCATTCCTATGAGATCAACGAGGCGGTGGTGAACAAGGCCCTGTCCAACGTGCGTTCCGTGATACCCGACACCTCATGCCACGAGCTAACCGTGGGCGATATCTTCGAGGGCATCTCGGACACCGGAGTCGACCGGGTGATCCTGGACCTGCCGGAGCCGTGGCGAGCGGTGGACGCCGCCGCCAACGCGCTGATCACGGGCGGGATACTATTGTCCTTCCTGCCCACAATCCTGCAGGTTCAGGAACTGGTGCTGGCATTGAACGCTGACGGCCGCTTCGCACGGGTAGAGACCGCCGAGACGATGCTGCGGGGCTGGAACGTATCGCGGCGCAGCGTGCGGCCGGCCCACCGCATGGTGGCCCACAGCGGGTTCATCACCACGGCGGTGCGCTGCGTGCCGCCGGGCCGGGAGGGCTACGCCTCCAGGCCGTGAACCGGGAACACCGCGTCTTTGACGGCGGCGACGCTCTCGGTCGCCAGGGCGCGGGCGTCGGCGCGGATGTGGTCCGGTATTTCCGGTATCTCAGTGTCGCGCAGGGTGGTGCGGCCCAGGCGCTCAATGGCCGGCGTGGGGATACGATCGGGCCAGTCGGCGCCGCACATGACGCCGTAGGCCAGGGTCCAGCAGCGGGCCACCGCGCCGATGTCGTATCCGCCGCCGCCGGTGGCCAGCCACGGGTAGCCGAGGCCGCCTAGCCGGGTCACGGCGGCCAGGAATCCCCGGCTGGTAATCTGCAGGTGAGTCAGCGGGTCCGTGTGGTAGGTGTCGATGCCCAGCTGGGTGAGCAGCACGTCGGGCGCGAAGACTTCGATCAGCGGCGGGACCACGGCCTCGAAAGCTTCGAGGTAGATCTCGTCGTCGGTGTAGGGATACAGGGGCAGGTTCACCGCATATCCCACGCCGTCACCGGCGCCGACCTCGCCGGCGAATCCGGTGCCGGGGAATAGATATTGACCCGACTCGTGCACCGAGATGGTGAGGACCCGCGGATCACCGTAGAAGGCGTCCTGCACACCGTCACCGTGGTGGGCGTCGATATCCACGTAAGCGACACGCAGGCCACGCTCCAGCAGGTACATGATGGCGACCACGGGGTCGTTGAACACGCAGAAACCGCTGGCGTTGCGGGCCGCCGCGTGGTGGAGGCCGCCGCTGATGTTGAACGCCGCCGGAACCTCGCCGTCGGCCACCATGCGGGCGGCGGTGAGGGTCGCTCCCGTGCTGAGCATGGCGGCCTCGTACATGCCGGGGTAGGTCGGGTTGTCGCCGCCCTGGGCGAAGCCAAAGCGCTGGGGCTGGAACCCGGTGAGCCCCAGGCTGAAGGTGCGGACTGCGGCCATGTAGTCGCGGGAGTGGAACGCGCCCACGCTGCTCTCATCGGCCAGGGTGGGCATGACCAGCACGGAATCAACACCATCGAAAGCGTCGTAAGCGTCCAGCAATTCAAAGGTGTTCCGCAGCCGGATAGGCCGCATGGGATGGTCCTGGCGCAGCACGTGCTGGCTCATGGCGTCGTCGTACACGAAGGCGGCGCGGGGCATGGGTGGTTCCCTCCGAAGCGTGGTGGGTACTGGCAGTGAAGGCAACGCCGCAGAGGCAGGGGCGGACATGCTTTCTCGATGGCGCGTCCGCTATACTTATACTCTAGCAAGAGTCGGTATCATTCCGACAGGAGTGGCAAGAAATGGTTGACGAAACAACGTACTCCCGGCCGTCGGATGCTTCGGGCGCGAATCAGCGCGGAGCGGTATCCGAGTTGAGAGCGGACATGATCTTGCCTTCAATCTGGAAACGCGATTTACGGTGGATTCTTCTAGCGCTAGCGGGGGGAATCGCAGTGGGAACGCCGTTGTTGGCATTCGCGTACATACTTATCAGCAAGGATAATGTCGCGCCCTTGTACCCCTGGTTGTTTTTATTTGGTGGTCTGACCATAATCGTCGGCCCGGCGGCCCTGACCGCGTTTGACACCTGGCAAAGCAGCCGAAGAATTAAGCAGAGGGAACAGCGGACGGCGTAGCCAAAGGAGCGCAGTCCGCGGAGAACCCGGCAATGGACGAGGATTGGGACCGGCATTGGAATACCTTGTGTCTGGGCATTCTAACCATTGGTGCTAGTTGGTGTCAGAGGACGAATTGAGCAATGGAGCGGTGGATGCGCCCGGTTGCGTCGGGTGCCAGTCCGTTCCACTGCACCAGGAGGTTGAAGGCCATCATCAGGTAGGCCAGATGCGCCTCAAAGCCGCGCCAGGTGAGATGTCGCATCACCTTGCTGCCCCATACGGTGGTCATCATGGCAAAGGTGGTTTCCACTGCCATCCGCACGTTCCATTCTCCCCGTCGGCAGATCTTGACGTTGGCCGGGTCGCCCTTGGCGCGGTGAAAGCCGGTATCGGCCAGGATGATCATCCGTCCGTCGTAGTGTTCCAGCAGGTGCCGGAAGGTCTGGTCATGAACGTTGGCGGTTCGGCAGTCCCAATCGGTGATCAGCCCCAGTTGGTTGATCACGATGCAGAGCTTGCCCCCAACGATCCAACGGTGATTGGACTTGCCCTTCCGGCCCGCCTGGTGGAAATCGCGCCCGGAGCGCACCGGATGGCACAGTTCAACGCCGTAGCTGTCGGCGATGCCCAGGATGGTCGGCTGGGCCAGGAAGTAGCCGGTCCAGCAGGATTGGGTTTCCAGGCGGCGGAAGAGGCGGGTCCGTTCGGGCAGTTTGGGGAAGAGATGACCATAGTTGTCTTTGAGCCAGTGGTAGAAAGCGCGGCGACTGACGTTCTTGATGGCGTGGAGGATGCCGATGCTGACCAACTCGCTGATGGAGAGCACGGCCTGGCTATGCTGGGGAACCGCGGGCAAGGCGTCGTCTATCTTGCAGTAA
>DAOUIF010000033.1:0-202646 GCA_034423575.1 Dehalococcoidia bacterium
TAACCGTTGGGGATGTGGTCAACGCCCGCATGATCTCGTCCCCCCTCCACCTGCTCGACTGCTGCGTCATCACCGACGGCGGCGGAGCAGTCGTCGTGGCCTCCCCCGAGGTCGCCCGCAACTGCCGCCAGCACCCCGTCTGGGTCCTTGGTACCGGGGAGGCCATCGCCCACCAGGGCGCCGGCCAGCGTGACCTCATCTACATCGCTGCTCACCAGAGCGCGCCCCGCGCCTTCGAGATGGCCGGCGTCACCCACGACGACATCGACATGGCCATGGTCTACGACTCCTTCACCATCACCGTGGTTGAGACCCTGGAGGACCTGGGCTTCTGCAAGAAGGGCGAGGGCGGAGAGTTCGTCAGCGGCGGCCGCCTCAAGGTCGGCGGCGGTCTCCCCATCAACACTGACGGCGGCGGCCTGTCTTCGAACCATCCGGGGATGCGCGGCCTTTTCCTGCTCCTTGAAGCCACCCGCCAACTCCGCCACCAGTTCGACGGCACCGGACGCCAGGTTCCCAACTGCCAGCTCGCCCTGGCCCACGGAACCGGCGGCGCTCTCGGTTCCCGCCACAGCGGCGGCACCGTCATCCTAGCGAGGGACTAACCATGACCACACAATGGAACAAACCCCTACCCACCGTCGCCGGTGAGACCAAGGCTTTCTGGGACTCCTGCCGTCGCGGGCAACTGGTGATCCAATACTGCGACGACTGCGCTGAGTACCAATGGTACCCTCGCGGCATCTGCGCAGATTGCTGGGGCGACAGCGTCCGCTGGGTGCAGGCCAGCGGACGGGGCACCGTCTGGACCTATACGGTGACCTACCAGAACCGCACTCCGGGTTTCGCCGAGATGGTCCCCTACGTCCTCGCCCTCGTGGAGTTGGAAGAAGGCGTCCGCATGTTCACCAACATCGTCGACTGCAACCCCCGCGACGTGCACATCGGCATGGCCGTCGAGGTAACTTTCCAGACCGCCACCCCCCAGATAAGCATCCCTTACTTCAAGCCGGCCGGCTGACCCCGGACTTCGTTCACGCACAAGCCCCGCCGGCGCTGCTGCCCGGCGGGGCTTCGCCTTGCGGTTGATCGGATGTGTCCGTCCCGTCCACTTGTACGGCCCGCCGTGACCGCCCGCGCCACGTTCGCCAGGCCCTGCCTTTCGACTACAATTTGGCCCCCAACCCTGCTAGACTGGCGGCGCAATATCTGTCCTACGGAGCCAGTGGCCACACTATGACTACGACACCGCAGCAGTTATATCAGCTGCAAGAATTGGACCACCGCATCGACGGTATTGACGCCGAGCGCAACCGCATCGAAAAGCGGTTGGCGGCCGGCGTCAATCGGCCCGACCTGACCAGCGAAGCCGAACACCATGCCGCCCGGGCCGTCGCCGTCGGCGCCAATCTGGAAACCCGACGCGAGGAGGGAGAGCGCATCCGCGAGCGGCTCACCGGGCTGGAGTCCCGCCTGTATGGCGGCAACGCTTCCCGCCGCGACCTGTCCGCCATCCAGCGGGAGGTCGACTCGTCGAAATACCAACTGGATCAGCTCGACGAACTGCTGATGGAGCTGGAGGAAGAACAGCGCTCTCACGAGGAGGCCGCCGTCGCCGCCCGCGACGAGATGGAGGCCGCCGAGGTCGAATGGCAGAACGTCATCGAGACTCTCAGCAGCCGCCTAACCGAGCTCGAAGGTGACCGTGAAGTCGCGACGGGCGAGCGGCAGGACATGGCCGTTACTTTGCCCCAGGCAGATCTGCAGCGCTACGAACGCTTGCGCCGCAACAAGGCCGGTACGGCAGTTGCGCTGGTGGATAACGGCCGCGTCTGCCTGGCTTGTCGCATGACCCTCACCAGCAACGTGATCCGCCAGCTGCGCGACAAATCCAGGCAGGTGCCCTGCAGCACCTGTGGCCGGATTCTGTTTCAGCAGTAGCACGGTCCAGACCAGATGCGCTTTCCCGAAATCCGAACTATTCACGCACGAAGAGGTGACCGATGAAACCCTTGCGCGTTGCCATGCTTCACCTCGCTCCGGAACTGGCCGATGTTGCCCACAACCGCGCCCTCGCCGAGCAGGGTCTCGCCCGCGCCGCCGAAATGGGCGCCCAGTGGGTGATCACTCCGGAGTTGTTCGTCACCGGGTACAAATTCGCCGAAATGATCGGCACCGACTGGATTCGGCCCCAGCCTGACGAGTGGATGCAGACTTTCTGCGGGCAGGTTCGTGAGCACGGCGTGACCGTGTTCCTCTCGCATCCGGAACGCGACCCTGAAGCCGGCCTGATGTACAACACGGTTTTCGTTATCGGACCCGACGGTTCGATCATCGGACGCCATCGCAAGGTCAAGGCTCTGCGCGGCCCGGAGGCCTGGTCGTCGGCCGGCGCCGACATCGTCCCTATCGATTGCAACGGTACCGCCGTGGGCGTAATGATCTGCGCCGACGCCTATCGCAACGATGTTGCCGGCATCCTGAAAGACCGGGGCGCGAAGGTTCTCGTGTCGCCGGCGTCCTGGGGCCCTGGCGACTGCGGCCCCTTGGGCGAATGGGAGCAGCGGACCCTGGATACGGGTCTCCCCATCATGGTGTGCAACCGCTCCGGCTGGGAGGCGGACGACCTGGATTTCAACGAAGCCGTGAGCATCGTCGCCGTGAATGGCGAGCGCGTGCTCCAGGCCTTTTGCGGAGAGGAATCGGCCGTCCTGGTGTTCGACTGGGACCTGGACAGCATGGCGCCATTGTCGACCGCGTATGAGACTGCGTGGATCTGATATGACCCGCGCCCGAGGCCGGCCAACGGGGCGCCGTTGCGGTCTCGACATCGCTCCGTAGTCCTCAATCCGGGATGAACAACGCCGTCCGGCTCCTGCTTGCGGTGATGTGGCGGAGCGTCGGGCCGTTGCGTGACCTGGCGCCCATCGTCATCGTAATTGCCTTCTTCCAGATAGTGGTGTTGCGGCAGCCTTTTCCCAATCTGGGGAATGTTGCCGTCGGGCTGGTCTGCGTGTACGCCGGTCTGACGCTGTTCATCCGAGGATTGGAGACCGGCCTTTTCCCCCTGGGCGAGGCCCTGGCCGAGGGCTTCGCCAACCGAGGCAGCCTCACGGCGCTGTTGGCGTTCGCCTTTTGTCTTGGCTTCGCCACCACCGTGGCCGAGCCGGCGCTGATCGCCATCATCGGCGAGGCTGCGGAAGTAGCCGCGGAAGCCGGCGTCATCGCCGACAGCGACCGGGCCCGCAGCGCCTACGCCCTGGAACTACGGCTGGTGGTGGCCGGCTCGGTTGGAGCGGCCATCGTCCTCGGCGTGTTCCGCATCCTGAAGGGCTGGCCCATTCACTTCCTGATTATCGGCGGCTACGTGCTGGTGACCGTGCTGACGACCGTCGCGCCGGACGAAATAATCGGTGTGGCCTACGATTCGGGAGGCGTGACCACCAGTACTATCACCGTCCCTCTGGTCGCTGCGCTCGGCGTGGGACTGGCATCGTCAATCCGTGGTCGCAACCCCATGGTTGACGGGTTCGGGCTGATCGCCCTGGCCAGCCTCACGCCGATGGTCTGCGTCCTCGCCTACGGGCTCGTGATTCAATGGCTGGATTTCTGAACACGCTGGGATCCACCGTTTGGTCGACCGTCTTCGACGTGGCGCCCATCGTCGTCGTCTTGGTCCTGTTTCAGGTCGTTGTGCTGCGCCGCCGGCTGCCCAATCCACGCCGTATGGCCATAGGGTTGGGGTGCGTGCTGTTGGGGCTGGCCCTCTTTCTGGTCGGATTGGAGGAGGCACTTTTCCCCATTGGCGAGACCATGGCGCGCCAGCTCACGGCCCCTGATACTGTTGGTGCCTCCGCTGAGGCCACCGGAGTGAACTGGCAGGACTATTTGCTGGTGTATGCGTTTGGCGCCGCCATCGGCTTTGCCACCACGGTGGCCGAGCCGTCGCTCATGGCCGTGGCCATTAAAGCCGAGGAAGTTTCCGGAGGCACCGTCCGCGCATGGGGTCTGCGGATCGCGGTGGCCGTGGGTGTGGCGATCGGCGTGTCGCTGGGCTGCTTTCGCATCGTCACCGGCACGCCTCTGCCCTGGTACATCATCGCCGCCTACATCATCGTCATAGTGCAGACCCTGCGCTCCGCTCGCACCATCATTCCGCTGGCCTACGACAGCGGCGGTGTCACCACGTCAACCGTTACGGTGCCGGTGGTTGCCGCCCTCGGCCTGGGTCTGGCCAGCAGCATTCCAGGGCGCAGCCCTCTCATCGACGGTTTCGGTCTGATCGCCTTCGCCAGCGTTTTTCCAATAATGACCGTCTTGGGTTATGCTATGTTAGCGTCTTGGTGGCAGCGCCGGGGTGCTGTTGCAACTGCCAGGGGGACCAGCCATGAGAATGAAGTTGATAGTCGCCTTGGTCAATGATGACAACATGCAGGCCGTGGTCGACGCGGCCCGCTCCGGCGGAGCCACTGGCGCAACCATCATCCCCGGTGCGCGCGGCGAGGGCGTGCGACCTGAAAAGACCTTTTTCGGACTTGCGCTGGAGTCCAAGCGTGACCTCGCCCTGTTCCTGGTTGTGGAGACCCGCGCCCGCGACATCCTGGAGCGCATCAGCGAAGCTGGTCGCTTTGAGACCCGGCATGGCGCCGGCATAGCGTTTCAGCTGGACATTGAGGACACCGTCGGGCTGGTCAGCCAATTGCCCACCATCCGCCAAGAGCTGGAATCCGACCTGTGAGCACGCAGCGACCGACCAGAGTCGGCGACATCATGGCCGTCGAGTTTCCCAGTATCGATGGGCTGGCCACCGTCGCCGAAGCCATGTCGTTGATGAGGCAACACGGGGTGGACGCCTTGGTTGTCAACCGGCGTGACGACACCGACGAGGCCGGGTTGGCTCTCCTGTCCGATATTGCCCGCGAGGTTATCGGACCCAACCGATCGCCGGAACGCGTGAACGTCTACGAAATCATGAACAAGCCCGCGATGACTCTGCCCGCGGAAATGCTGGCGCGGTACGCGGTGCGTTTGCTCACGCGGTTCCAGGTTTCCCATGCCGTCGTGGTGGACACCGACCGCAATCCGGTCGGATTGGTCACCGTGCGCAACCTGGTATTGGGACCGGAATAAGCAGCATAACCAGCAGCATCGTCCGGCGGTAGTCGGACATTTACCGGAGCGAAACACGATGGATCCCATCAACGTTGTAGCCGAACGTCTGGGCATCGACCAGCAACACCTGATCCCCTTCGGCAACACCAAGGCCAAGGTGAGTCTCGACGCCATCCGAGACAACGGCCGGCGCGGCAAGCTCGTGGTCGTTACTGGCATCACCCCCACGCCGGCCGGTGAGGGCAAAACTACCACCTCCATCGGCTTGACCGACGGCCTCGGCCGCTTGGGCCACAAGGCCGTTGTCAACCTGCGGGAGCCGGCCCTGGGCCCGATCTTTGGCATCAAGGGCGGCGGAACCGGTGGGGGGAAGGCCCGCGTCGTTCCCGAGGATGAGATCAACATCCATTTCACCGGCGACGCCCATGCCGTCGGCTCCACGCATAACTTGCTCGCAGCGCTGGTGGAGAACGCGGTCTACCGCAACCAGGCCTGCGACATGGCGGCCGAGGGCATCACCTGGTCCCGCGTCACGGATGCATCCGACCGCGCTCTCAGGCAGATAACCTCCGGCCTCGGTGGCAATGCCAACAGCCCCCTGCGCGAGACCCGTTTCGATTTCATCACCGCTTCCGAGATTATGGCGATCCTCGCCCTGGCCACCGATCTCGAGGACCTCCGTGCGCGTCTCTCCCGCATCGTCGTCGGAACCAACCGCAGCGGAGATCCGGTGTCGGTGGGCGACTTGGAACTCACTGGGCCGCTCATGGCCGTGATGCGCCACACCGTGATGCCCAACCTTGTGCAGACCATGGAGGGCATGCCCGCCATCGTCCATTCCGGCCCCTTCGGCAACATCGCCCACGGCTGCAGCTCAATCATCGCCGACCGCCTGGCCCTCGGCTACTCGGACATTGTCATAACGGAAGCCGGTTTCGCCTCGGACCTCGGCTTCGAAAAATTCATGCACATCAAGACCCGCGACAGCGGCCTCCCCATTGCCGCTGCCGTTCTGGTGTCTTCAGTCCGTGCCATGCGGTGGCACGGCGGCGCGTTGCGCCGGAACCTTTCCCAGCCCGACCTCGAGGCCATGAAGGCCGGCGCAGCCAACATGGTCCATCACATCAACATCGTCCGCAGCTTTGGCCTGCCCGTTGTGGTAGCCCTCAACCGCTTCGACGGCGACAGCGCTGAGGAGCTCCAGGCCGCCGCTGAAATCGCAGAACAGGCCGGCGCCTATGCCACCGCCGAGTACTCCGGTTTCGCGGAGGGCGGCGAGGGCGGCGTCGCGCTTGCCGAGGCCGTATCCCGCGCTGCCAACGACCCTGCGGCGACCCCCAGCAATATCGACTATGCCTACGACCTCGACGCCTCCATCGAGGATAAGGTATTGGCGCTGGCCCGTCGCGTCTACGGCGCCGAAAGGGTCACCTGGACGCCGGACGCCCGCCGCCGCGCCCGTTTCTTCACCTCCCAGGGTTGGGACAAATTGCCCATCTGCATGGCTAAAACCCACCTCTCCATTTCCCACGACCCCACCCTCAAGGGCAGCCCGTCGGGCTACGTCTTCCCGGTGTCCGACATCCGCGCCTCGGTCGGCGCCGGCTTCCTCTACACCCTGGCCGGACGCATCGAGACCCTGCCCGGCCTCCCTACCCGTCCCCGTGCCGTCGACATGGACGTGTCTTCAGACGGCGAAATCATAAACCTGTAGCACCCGAAACTCTCCATCGTTGCCGGTGTGGACATAGGATCCGTTTGTCCTGCGAATCCTGTCCATCTATGGAATCTTGGATGGTTGATGACGCTGTGTTGGTCTGGCCCGCCATCATTCGCCCGGCTTTACACTGCTGAAACCGCCGGAATATAATTCCCGGTAACGTTACGAATTTCGCAATATCAACGGCGGCAATATCGCCTGGCTTAGGAGTGCTACTGTGGCCGTGCTCCAGATGCGCGTGTTTCCCGACCCCATCCTGCGTCAGCGTGCCCGCAAGGTCACGCAATTCGACGCTAAACTGGCGCAGCTCGCGGCTGATATGGCGGAGACCATGAACGCGCACCACGGCGTGGGGTTGGCCGCCAACCAGGTCGGCGTGCTGCAGCGCATGTTCGTGGTGAAAATGGAGGATTGGGAAGAGGCCATGGTACTGGTCAATCCGGAGATTATGCGCCGCGAGGGTCTCCGTGACGTGGAAGAAGGTTGTCTTAGCCTGCCCGGGTACCGCGGCATGGTCAGCCGCGCCGAGCGCATCCGCGTACGCTACCAGGACCTCACCGGCAAGCAGCAGCGCCTCCGCGCCGAGTGCATGCTCGCCCAGGCCATCGAGCACGAGACCGACCACCTCAACGGCATCCTTTACATCGACCACCTCGTCGCCCATGACCAGTTCTTCCGCATCCACGTCAACGACGAGGGCGACGTAGAATACCTTCCCACGGGCGAGCCCGACGCCGCCGAGCTCGAGGCTGCGGCCCAGCGCATGAACAGTCGCAACGTGGTTCCCCAATTCGACCCCAGCCACGGGCGGCCGGCCACGCGCCAGACCGACGACGCGACCGTCGCCGATTAGCATGGACTCCGCCGGCCTGATCACCCGGCTGGTCGGGTGTTTCGACGCCCAAGTCAACACGCCGGCCTGGCTGGTTGGCGGCGTCGTCCGTGATGCCCTCCTGGGCCGCGAGGTTCAGGATATTGACATCGCCGTTCCCGGCGACGCCGGTCCGGTGGGCCACGCCGTGGCCGACCATCTCGGGGCAACCGCGGTGCCCGTGCCTGGGTGGAACGTCGTCCGTGTGGCTCTGCCTGGCGCCGCCCAAGACGGTCGTCCATTCCTGATCGACATCTCCGGTTTTTCCGGATCCATCGAAGACGACCTCCGCTCTCGCGATTTCACCGTTGACGCTATGGGCATCCCCATCGGTTGCTGGGAATCGGACCAACGATTTGACGCAATCATCGACCCACTGAACGGCAGGGCGGATCTGGCCCGTCGTATCCTGCGCGCCGGCGGCGACGGCGTGTTCATCGATGATCCCGGCCGGATGCTCCGCGCCGTCCGCGTCGCCCAGCAGGTGGGGCTCCGCATGGAGCCGGGAACTGCCCGCCTCATCCGACGCGACGCCCACCTTCTGCACCGCGTGTCCCCCGAGCGTGTCCGCGATGAGTTCATGACCATCCTGGCCGCAACCGGAGCCCGGCCCCAGCTTGAGGTCCTGGACCGCCTCGACCTCCTTTGTCGCGTGATACCCGAGCTGGAGGCCACCAAGCGCTGTGAGCAGCCCCGGTCGCATCACTATTGGGATGTGTGGGGCCACCTGCTCCACTGCGCCGAGTATGCCGAAGAAGTCACCGCCGGGCACCGCAACAATGCCATCTACACCATGGCGCCGTGGACCGCGAAAGAGGACTCCTACTTCGCCGAGGTCATCGGAGACGGTCACACTCGCCGTACCGTGCTCAAGCTGGCGGCCCTGCTCCACGACATCGCCAAGCCTCAGACCCGCGCCGCCGATGCCGACGGCCGGGTCCGCTTCCTCGGTCATAGCGAGGAGGGAGCGAAAGTTGTCGTTCAGCGCCTGACCTCCCTGCGCATGTCCCGCCGGATCACCGACCTGGTATCCGAAATGGTGCTGCACCATCTGAGGCCCAGCCAACTTCGTAACGGGACCGCCATGCCGTCCCCAAGGGCGATCTTCCGCTACTATCGCGATGTCGGTGATGCCTCGGTCGACACGCTGTATCTTGCCATGGCCGACGTGCTGGCCGCGCGCGGCCCGGACCTGTCTCCAGAGCGCTGGGCCAACTATGCTAGAATGGTTGCCGCTGTTCTCGAAGCCGGGGCTGAACAACCCGGAAATCGAGACGGTGACGCACCTTTGATCAATGGTCACGACCTGATGGACGCTCTCGACCTCCCTCCCGGTCCCCGCATCGGCTCGTTGCTGGCGAGTCTTCGGGAGGCCGAAGCTGTCGGAGAGATCGCATCGCGCGAGGACGCCATAAATCTGGCCGCCAGGCTGGTCAGCCAGTGGGAAGGATCCTAACTCCCTTTGGCCGCGACTTCCGCGGGATCATCGCACATAAATCCTTTCATCGGCTTGATCCGTATTAAGTGCGCCTTTACCGCCCCGCGATAATAGCGGCCACATAACTCGGTCGAGGCCAATCGGCGCGATCACGCGTCGTCCAATACCGGTCATAGAGGTCTGCAACAGGTAGCATGCGACGACGCACCGTTTTTCTGACGATTTTCATTCTGGCGGTGTTGGCCGTTTCGGCCGTTTCGCTCGCTCTGCCGGAAATCCATGTCGCGATACCCGGGGTCCCCCGCCTCGACCGGGCCGATACCGGGCCGCTCGGCCTCAAGCTGGGCCTGGACCTCCAGGGCGGCGCGCACCTCGTTTACCAGGCTGACACCGGCACTGTCCTGACGGTCACCTTCCCCGACGATGCCGAGGCAGAACCCGACGCCGTCAACGATGCCCTGGCAACCGTCGACTACCAGGGCGACGTGGCCCAGTTGGAAGACCCACAAACCTACCGCATCTCCGGCGAGTTCCTCGAGCCGGAACGCCGGGAATCGGTGCGTTTGGCATTGACCGACGCCATTGCCGAGCCCGTCGACTTCATCACCGATGATACGCCTCCGCCCACCAATGAGCAGATGGAAGGCGTGCTGGGCATCATCAGCAACCGCGTCAACCTCTACGGAACCGAGGAGCCCATCGTTCAGCGCTTCGGCGACGACCGGATCATCGTCCAACTCCCCGGCGCCAGCGGGTCCGTCGTGTCCGTGGAGTTCGTCGAAAACGCCGACGTGGAGAAGCTGGGCAGCGTAATCTTCGATCAGGGTTACGGCACCGACGTTGAGAGCCGGGGAGACAATCGGTTCCGCATTACCACGGAGACCTCGCTCGACGCGTCCCAACGCCAGGCTCTCCGTACCATCCTGGAATCCGAGGTGGGCGGCATCGTCAACTACCAGGTGACCGGAAGCATCGATGACGCTAAGAAGGTCATTGGCGAGACTGCCCAGCTTGAGTTCCTGCGCCGCAAGTGCGGAGCGCCCATCGCCTCAGTTGACCCCCCCCGCTGTATCGCCCCGTTCACGGACAGCAGCGTCGGCCTCACCGGCGACGACCTGGTCGACGCTTTCGTCGGCACCGAGCAGGCCACCGGCGCCTGGGTCGTCAACATCCAGTTCGACGACCGCGGCGCCGATTTGTTCGGGCAGATGACCGGTGAAATCAACACCCAGAGCAACCCTCAGACCGATGAGGTCATCGCCGTGATCCTCGACAACCAGGAGTTGATCGCCCCCGTCGCTCGCGCGCACATCCGCGATGGACGCAGCCAGATCTCCGGCAACTTCAACCGAGAAAGCGCCCGGAGGCTGGCCATCCAGCTCAAGTCCGGTCGCCTTCCCGTTCCCCTGAGCCTCATCCAGGAATCCAGCGTTAATTCGATACTCGGCAATGAGTCCCTGGAACGTAGCCTCCAGGCCGGTATGGTCGGGCTCGGCCTGGTGCTGATCTTCGTCATCGCCTACTACCGCGCCGCCGGCGTGGTCGCCGCCGTCGCGCTGGTTTGTTATGCCATTGTCACCCTGGCCATTTTCAAGTTGGTGCCCATCACCCTCACCCTGCCCCACATTGGCGGGTTCATCCTGTCCATCGGTCTTGCCGTCGACGCCAACATCCTGATCTTCGAACGTATCAAGGAGGAGATCCGGTTAGGTCGCTCGCTGGGTTCGGCGATGGAAGTCGGCTTCAACCGCGCCTGGCCCGCCATTCGTGACGGCAACGTCAGCACGTTGATCACTTGCGTGGTGCTGCTCTGGTTCGGTAACCGTTTGGGCGGCGGGCTGGTCAATGGTTTTGCCTTGACCCTGCTTGTGGGCGTGCTCGTCAGCATGTTCACGGCGGTCCTGGTCAGCCGCAATCTGCTCCAGGCCTTGCAGGCAACGGGTCTCGGTCGCGCCGCCAACCTTTTCACACCGGAAAAGATCCAACCCCGATCTACGGGGCAGCGCCCTCAGTCGGCCCAGGGGGGACAGTAGCGAATGTTCAATATCGTCGGCAAGCGCGGCTGGTATTTCGTCTTCTCGGCGTTGGTGATCATACCCGGCCTGCTGTCCATGATTGCCCCGCCCGGCTGGGCTTCCGGCGGTTCCGGCCTCAAGCCCGGCATCGACTTCTCCAGCGGTTCGGCTCTGACCGTCGCGTTCGTGGAGCCGGCAAGTTCTGACGCCGTTCGCAGCGTTTTGTCGTCTGCCGGCCATCCCCAGGCGTTGGTCCAGTCTGTGGACGAGCGCTCCGTTCTGATCCGTACCCGGGTGCTGGAAGAGGCGTCCGGAAACGTAGTGTCCGAGCGCCAGCGCCTCGAAGACGCACTGGAATCGCAGATCGGCGCGATCGATGCCTGGGGCGTCGACACCGTGTCGCCGATCATTGCCCAGGAAACCGTGCGCAACACCTTCCTGGCCTTGCTGGTGGCGTCGGTCTTCATTCTCATTTACATCTGGTACGCCTTCCGAAGGGTGCCCCGAGCCTACCGCTACGGGGTGGCCGCGGTCGTGACCCTGGTCCACGACACCGTTATCGTCCTCGGCGTGTTCTCGATTCTCGGCCGGCTCCTGGACATGGAAGTAAACGCCATGTTCATAGTCGGCATTCTCACGGTCGCTGGATATTCCGTGAACGACACTATCGTGGTCTTCGACCGCATTCGGGAAAACACCATCCGCGTTCCTGACCGCAGCCTTGAGGACACCGTGAACCTCAGCATCATCGAAAGCGTGGGCAGGTCAGTGAACACCAGCTTCACCACGCTGCTGGTACTGCTGGCCATGCTGTTGATCGGGGGAGACTCGATTCGCGAACTGCTGCTGGTGGTGGCAATTGGCGTCGTCGTCGGTACCTACAGCTCCATCTTCATCGCAGCGCAATTCCTGGTTATATGGGAACGCCGCGAGTTCGGCCGCGTCTTCACCCTGGGCCGCCGGGAGGCAACAGCGTAAATAGGCGCTGGTCAGTTCGGCGTCAGTACCAACCGCCCTAAAGGCTCTCGCTCCCGCACCATTCGCACCGCGTCCAGCACCCCCTGCTCAGTCATGGGCAGCACATCCGATACCATCGGCCGCAACTCGCCCGCCGCCACCATCTCGACGCATCGCTCCAGCGTCCGCCGCGAGACCCCCGATACCCCGGTCAGCCGCATGTCGCGGAATATCACCTCCGCCAGCCGCACGGACGCCGGCTCTCCGGTCACGTCCCCCAGCAGCGCCAGGCGCCCGTATTGCCCCAGGCACCGCACAACCTCAGGCCACATGGGCGGACCCACCGTGTCGATCACGGCGTCCGCGCCTGCGTCCTCCGTCACCGCCAGCACGATTTCCGCGAGATCCATGCCTTCCCCAACATCGATCACCACCGATGCTCCCAGGCTTTCCAGCCCAGCGACCTTGTTCGGCGATGACGTGATCCCGATCACTTGCGCTCCCCGTGCTGCCGCCAACTGCACCGCGTGGCTCCCCAATCCGCCGCCGGCTCCGGTGACCACCACCGTTTCGCTGGCTGAGACCTCCGCATTCTCCACGCCCGCCAACGCCACGCCGGCGGGGCACGCCAGCAGCGCCGCCCGCTCCGGTGACACACGGTTGGGGACTGCCACCAACGCGGTTGCCGGAAGGGTCACATACTCCGCGAACCCGCCGTCCCGTCCGTGCCCGATGCCAGCTCCGTTCATGCAACGGTGTTCCCGCCCGGCCAGACACCGGGAGCACGCGCCGCACGCAGCAGTCAGGAGGCTTACCACCCGGTCTCCCTCCCTCAAGATTGTGGCGTCCACTCCCAGCGAGACGACCGTTCCCGCGATTTCGTGCCCAAGCACGACGCCCGGCGCCACGCCGCGCCGCAGCGTTCCCGTCATTACCACGTAGTCGTGGTGGCAGAACCCGCAGGCTTCCACTCGCAGCAGCGCCTCGCCGGGCCCCGGCGTTGGAACTTCGCGTTCCACCATCGCCAGCGTGGGCGGATTTCCGGCCTCCACCAGCGACAGCGCGGCCATCGTTTTTGGAACCGAGGAAAGCGCCATGGCGGTCATGGTAACGCAAGGCCCGTTTCTGCGATACTGTGCACGACTCCCATCTCGCCGGTATCCGGCGGGCTATTGACGAGGTTGTCAGGATGATTATTGGCGCCCATGTTTCTGCCGCGGGCGGCATTGGGAACGCGGTGGACCGCGCGATCGATATCGGCGCCGAAGCCGTGCAGATTTTTGGGTCCTCGACCCGCTCCTGGCGTTTCAAAGCTCTAACCGACGCGCAGGCGGACGCCTTCCGCGAAAAGAACGCTGAGGCCGGGTTGGCGCCGCCCTTCCTCCATGCGATCTACCTGATCAACTTGGGTAACTCCAACCCCGAGAACGTCAATAAATCGGTGACTTCGCTGGCCCAGTACATGCATCTGGCCGAGCAGATCGGAGCCGGCGGTGTCATCTTCCACCCCGGTAGTCACGGTGGAGCCGGATACGAGGGCGTGTTCCAGCAAGTCGTGGACAGCATTCATCGCGTGCTGGACCAGACAGCCGAGGGACCCCTCCTGTGCCTCGAGAACATGGCCGGTATGGGTCAGCACATTGGAGCGAAGTTCAGTGAGTTGGGAGAAATCATGCGCGCCGTGGACAGTCCGCGCCTCGGCATTTGCCTGGATACCCAGCACGCCTTCGCCGCCGGGTATGATCTCACCAACGCGGAAGGCGTCGCCGGCATGATCGACGAGTTCGACCGGGACATCGGCCTGGATCGCCTGAGCGCCGTGCATGCCAATGACTCCAAGCGCCCCTGCGGGTCCGGCGTGGACCGCCACGACAACATCGGCGAGGGCCTGATCGGCGAGGAGGGCTTCGCCAATATCATGTCCCATCCCGCCTTCGCCGACGTTCCCTTCTTCCTCGAGGTACCCGGCTACGACAAGGACCATCGCGGGCCCGACAAACCCAACGTCGACATCCTCAAGGAAATCCGCGCCCGCGTGTCCTCTGCCTGACTGCTGCCACTTCCATGAGCCCCGACGAATTTGAAGGCCTGGTGCGGCAGGCCTATTGGGATTTGCCCGCAAACTTCCGCGATTCCTTGGAGAACGTCGATATCCTGGTCGAGGACTTTCCGGGGCCCGAAGCCGTAGACGCTGACGACCTGTCCGACCATGACCACGGCGACAGCCTTCTCGGCCTCTACGTCGGCGTTCCTCTGATCGATCGTTACGCCGCCGACCCCATGATGCCTGACCGCATCTACATCTACCGGCTGCCTATCCTGGACATCTGCGACACCCATGACGACGTGGTCCGGGAAGTGCGGACCACGCTGCTCCACGAAATCGGTCACTACCTCGGCCTCAGTGAGCATGATCTGGACCGGCTGGGCTACGCCTGACCTCCGGCAAATGTCCTGGGCGGATCGCCTGGCCTGGTTCATCGGCAGTGGGTTCGGCAGCGGCCTGTCGCCCCTCGCTCCAGGGACCGCCGGCGCCGCCACTGCTGCCGGGATGTACTGCGTCCTCATGGTCCTGCTGGACCTGGCGTGGCCTTCCGCCGTTGCTCCCCGGTTGATCGCCCTGGCGGTCATGATCATCGGCGGCGCCGTCCTCGGGGTCTGGGCCACCGGCAGGATGTCCACCGCAGAGAACCCGGACCCTGGCTCGGCCGTGTGGGACGAGTTTGTCGGCATGTGGATTTCCCTGATCCAAACCGCTTGGGCGACCTGGCACCTGCCCCTGATGATCGCTCCGCCCTGGTGGCCCATCTGGTGGGTGGCGGTCTGCTTTTTCGCGTTCCGCGCCTTTGACACCCTCAAGCCATGGCCATGCCGCCGACTCGAAAACCTCCACGGAGGCTGGGGCATCATGCTCGACGACATAGCTGCTGGCCTGTGGGCGCTCGTCGTCACCGCGCTGCTGTTCCTTGCTATTCAGGCGGCGATGCTTTATTTCGCGCCGCCCACCTGACCCTCCCCATCGCCGAACAGCGCAGCCAAGGCGATGCGTTCCAGCGTCTGCATCGCCCCCCGTTCCTCTTCCTCATAGTGGTCGTGGCCCAGCAGGTGTAGGGCTCCGTGCACTATCAGCAGCGCCAACTCCCTCCGTAGCGGCACTCCCTGGCTCTCCGCCTGGCGCGCGGCCTGCGGAACCGAGATTACTATCTCGCCCAACGGCGGTGGCTCTTCGTCCGGTAACGGCCAACCGGTCAGAGCGTCGTCAACCGGTATCGGCGCATCCTCGTCTCCTTCCCAATGCCCCCAGTGCTCGAATGAAAATGACAGCACATCGGTTGTACGGTCCAGCCCCCGGTACTCCCGGTTCAACTGCCGCACCGTTTCGTCATCCGTCAGCACCAGGCTGATCTGTCCCTCCGCCTCCTCCGGCAGCGACCCGTTCAGGCCGCATTTCACTGCGGCTTGGAGCCATTCTTCCTCAAGGCCACCACACTCTTGCGGCGAGCCGATGTGCACTGTCACTGCAATGTTGGGAAGCAACTCGTCCATCGCCGGAAATTATCGTCGCAACTGCCCCGTGATACAATTGCATCCATAGTTTCGGAAGCAGGACGGCGCAATGAGCGACGAGCAGTTTACCCCCAACTCGGACCCGGGTGACGATCGCTGGGCCGACTACGCCCTGCCGGAAGAGGGCGTGGCCGACCTCGCCGACCGGTTGGTGGAGTTCATGCCGGAACACGATGAAAGCGATCCTCCGCTGATCATCGGCCAGGTCCTCGACGACTTCATCGACCAGTCCGGCGCCATGCCCGAAAACCTGCGTGAGGAAGACGCTCACGCAGAGATCTGCCAAATGCAGATGGCCGTGACCCTGGCCTACCAACTGGGTCGGCTGGAGTCTCGATCCCCGGAAATGGTGCGCCGGTTCATACTCGAGGCCATCGAAAAGTGGGAGGCCAAACCCCTCTCGGACTCCCTGGACTTCGTCGAGGCCGATTTTCGCAAGCCCAAGGAATTGGTGCTGCCCCGCTTGCGGCGCTGGTGGCAGGAAAACATCGCCGCCGAAGACTACTATTGGGACGAAGAGTAGGCCAGTCTCGTTTCTTCGCATCTTGACGCGGTAGCTGTTGGTTGGGTCTGCTGAGGTCAGGCCGCGTATCCGATGTTGACTGGAGGGAACCAATCCGATGACCACCGCCACTTATGACCTGGTGCTGTCGGGCGGCAACCTGCTTGATCCGGCCCAGGGCGTCAACGACGAGCCGCGAGACATCGCGTTCAAGGACGGTAAGGTCGCCGCCGTCGCCGATTACATCGACCCGGCCGCCGCAACCCAGACCATCGACGCCAGCGGCAAATTGATCACCCCCGGGCTGATTGATTTGCATGGCCATTTCTACCATGGCGGCAGCGGCACCGCCGTGCACGCCGACCAGACCTGTCTCGGCAGCGGCGTGACCACCGGCGTCGACGCCGGCTCCGCCGGCTTTCTCAACTACGGCGCCATGCGCGACTACGTTTTTCCCGCGCACCGCACCCGCCTGCTCGCCTTTCTGCACATCGGAGCTGTGGGGCTGGCCGCCAATGGCGTGTTGGGCGGCGGCCTCCACGACATGCGGATCATCGACGTGGACCAGACCGTCCAGGCCATTAAGGAAAACCCCGGTTTCATCTTCGGCGTCAAAGTCCGTATGCACCATAATGCCGTCGCCCGTTGGAACGCCCACGACGCCATGGCCCGAGCCCGGGAAGCCGCCTCCGAGGCCGGCGTTCATCTGATGGTGCACGTCAGCGGTACCCCCATACCGCTGCCTGATGTGCTTGAACACCTCGGCCCCGGCGACATCTCCACCCACGCTTTTAACGGACTGCCGGACAACATCCTTGACACGGAAGGCAAGGTTCGGCCTGAAGTCCGTGCCGCCGTCGACCGAGGGGTCATCATGGACGTGGCCCACGCTGGCGTCCATTGCGACGTCGAGGTGGTCAAGGCGGCCATGGAC
This sequence comes from Dehalococcoidia bacterium, assembly GCA_034423575.1. Lineage (GTDB taxonomy): Bacteria > Chloroflexota > Dehalococcoidia > Lucifugimonadales > UBA3495 > Bin87. Next base: position 17,117 of record DAOUIF010000033.1, read on the forward strand.
CAGGGTGTCATTCCCGATACCATCAGCACCGACGTGCACATCGCACCGCCAGGTCGCATCGTCTACCTGATGAACGATCTGGTCAGCAAGTTCCACGCTTTGGGCATGCCGTTGGGCGACGCCGTGGCGGCTGGCACCAGCCGACCCGCCGAGATCCTTGGCCTGCAGGACAGCATTGGCTCTCTGGCCGTCGGCATGGAAGGCGACGCCGCGGTCTGGGACAAGCGCCAGGGCCGGTTCGTTTGGCACGACATGGCCGGCCACAATGTCGACGGCTCGATCCGCCTCGACACCTTCGCTACCATCAAGGGAGGGATGACCGCCTGGCGCGAGGGTCGCCTCCTGCAGATGGGCGAGTGCTAGCCACAGGTCGATGCAGACGCTGGCCGTTCTGCTGACCATGCGCGGTGGGTGCCTCTTTGCCAGCTCGACGCCACTGAGCGTGTAATCTACTGTCGGCGAGGTTAGAGTCCGTCGGCGAGATTAGCGTCCAGGGAGGAACCTGCGGTACCGCCGACACCGGTGACCGACCGTTCCTTGACGGTGCCATACCGGACTGATACGGTGAGGAAGTTATGCGTATTGGTGAATTTGATATCGCAGAGCCCGTGCCGGAGTTGCACGAGCCGCACATGCTGGCCGTGCTCCGGCCGTGGATTGACGTGGGAAACGTGGGCAGCCTGTCCCTGGGCAGAATCGAGCGGCACCTGCGCAGCCAGGAACTCGGCCGCCTCTATCGACCCGGCCGGTACTACGATTTCACCCGTTATCGCCCGCGCTCCTATCTCGTCAACGGCCAGCGCGAAGTCACGATCCCCAATACCATCATCCGGTACTCCAACCCTGACGATGGCCCGCACCTGCTCACCGCCCATCTCCTGGAACCTCACTTGTACGGCGAGGACTATTCCGACGCTCTTCTGGAGATCATCAACCACTTCGGCGTGAAGCAGTACGCGCTCATCGGCGGCATGTACGACATGGTCCCCCACACTCGTCCGCTGGTGGTTTCCGGTTTGGGAACCGGCGAAAATGTCGAGCGCGATTACCAGATCGCCAACGCTCGCGCCAGCAGCTACGAAGGGCCCACCACAATCACCTACACCGTGAGCCAGACTGCCGCTCAGTCCGGCGTGGAAACGCGCGCTTTCGTCGTGCACCTGCCCCAATACCTCAATCTGGACGATGATCACCAGGGCGCGGCCCGCATGATGGACCTGCTCTGCCGCCTGTACAACCTGCCGGACTATATCGCCCAGACCGAGCGCGGCCAGAAGCAATACGACGAGCTCAGCCCCAACGACGGGCAGATTCCCACCGGCGACACGCTCGCTCGCATCGAAGAGATGTACGACAACGAATACGGCGGTGGCGAGCAGGCCGAGCCCACTACGCCATTGCCGTCCAGCATCGAGGAATTCCTACAGGGTTTAGGCGCGGACCTCGGCGACGACGAGGAAAATCGCTAGGCTTTTGCTATTGGCCCGGGCTGGTTCTCCGATGGTATCCCCTTCGCCGTCCACGCAGGTCCGACTACCCGTCGCCGAACTCCTCCAGAAGCTGATCCGCTTCGATACCACTAACCCTCCCGGAAACGAGAGAGAATGCGCGGCGTACTGCCGGAACGTCCTGGCCGATGCTGGCATTGCTGCCGACCTCATCGGCGACGACCTTGAGCGCCTCAACGTCGTCAGTCGACTGCCCGGGCGTGGCGACGCCCCACCGCTTCTTCTTTACGGCCACATCGACGTGGTTCCCACCGCCGCGCAGCCGTGGGACGTCCCGCCGATCGAAGGCCGCCTCCAGGATGACTACGTCTGGGGGCGCGGCGCGCTGGATATGAAGGGCGGGGTCGCCATGATGATGGACGCCTTCGTCCGCGCTCATCAGGACGGTGTCAGCCTCCCCGGCGACGTCATCCTGGCCCTGGTCAGCGATGAGGAGGCTGGTGGAAACACCGGCGCCGGCTGGCTGACGCGATCCCACCCCGAACTGTTCGACGGCGTGCGCTACGCTGTCGGCGAGTTTGGCGGCTTCAGCAAAACCTACCGGGGCCGTAAGTTCTACATGGTACAGGTGGCCGAAAAGCAGGGTTGCCAAGTTCAGGCCGTGGCTCGCGGGCCCGGCGGACACGGCTCGTTGGTGCACCACGACACCGCGCCCACGCGCATGTCCCAGTTTCTCGTCAAGCTCGACCGCACCCCGTTGCCCTTCCACGTCCATCCGGTCACCCGCATGATGATCGAGGCCATGAGCGGCAGCCTGCCGATGCCGGACTGCGCCTTTCTGAAACTGCTGCTCAACCCTGCATTCACCGGGCGGATGCTGCGCCGCATGGGGGCGGCGGGCCACGAATTGGAGCCCCTGTTCCGAAACACGGCCAACGCCACGGTCATCGCCGGAGGCGAAAAGACCAACGTCATCCCCAGCGAGGTGACGGTTGCCCTCGATTGCCGGATGCTCCCCGGCTACGACGCCGAGGATCTGATCGCCGAACTGCAACAAATCGCCGGCCCCGACATCGAACTCCAGGCCATACGCTTCGAGCCCAAGCCCTGGGTCCTGAACATGGGCCTTTTCGATACCCTCTCGGGCATCATCCGGGAGCAGGACCCTGAAGGCGTTTCCGTGCCTATGCTCATGCCGGCCGGAACCGACGGGCGGCATTTCGCGACCCTGGGAATCCAGACCTACGGCTGGATGCCGATGAACTTGCCCGCCGATTTCGACTTTCTCAAGACCATCCACGCCGCCAACGAGCGCATCCCGGTCTCCGCGTTGCACTTCGGCTCCGAAGCCCTCTTCCAATTGCTCCGGCGCTTCCACGATTGATCGTGCGTCTAACTTGGTTACTGACGACGTCGCTCGTCGTCATGGCTTGGTCGATCATCGCCTGCGCCGCCGATCCGCCTGCTTTCGCAACTGCGGAACCGGCTTCTGCGACAATAGCCATCTCCACGGCTTCGCCCGGCCCTCCGCCGGCCGTCACTGTGGAACCCACCTCCACATTAGCTGCCCAGCCCGTTGTGGCCCTTACTGCTACTCTCGCCAAGCCACGCCCGCCCTCGACGGGCGTGCCGACCACGCTCGCCCCTACACCGACCTCCGGATCACAACCAGAGTCGGTCGTCACGGCGTCGGACACTCCGTCACCTTTTCTGATCCGTTTGCGAGACGACCTCGACGACCCGCTCGGCTATTGCATTGATGTCCGCGGGTTCGGCGCCGGCATCCGACTTGACGCCGACTTGCAGGCTCATAGCTGCAAGCCCAACTCCCCAGACGACCAGACTTTCGCCGTGTTGGACGACCTGCCCGGCGGCAGGATTGTGCTGGTCGATCATGGCGTTTGCTTGGCGGCAGGTGGACCGGAACCCGGCGCGTCCATTCTGCTGGGTCAGTGCGGCGACGCTGCTGCGTTACAGCAATTCGAATGGCTGATTGACGGACGTCTGCAACTGCTCGTAGAGCAAGACACTGCGCAACCGAATTTGTGCATCGGTGTTGCGGACAGCGTCGGCGAACCTGCCGGAGGCCGCAACCACCTACGTCGGGAACTGCTCCTGACCGATTGCTCCGATGGCGACCCCGTGCTGATCACGTGGCGGGCGGACTCAAATCAATAGAGGCGAATATCCATTCGCCCCTGTTGCGCTTGCGTGTCGTGGTGAGATCAGGCTATGTGGTTGCGGCGGTTGCTCCCTTGGCAACCTCAACCAGACGCTCGAAGGCGTCTGGATCCCGAACCGCCATGTCCGCCAGCATTTTCCGGTCGATCTCGATGCCAGCCACGTTCAGCCCGTGCATGAACTGGCTGTAAGTCATCCCGTGCTGACGGGTGGCTGCGCCGATCCGAATGATCCACAGTCGCCGGAAATCGCCCTTGCGCTGCCGTCGGTGGCGATACGCGTGGCTCCACGCGTGCATTACCGCCTCTTTGGCCCATTTGTAGTTGCGTCCTGAGGACGCCTGATAGCCCTTGGCGGCTTTGATGATCTTCTTGTGACGGGCGCGCTTGGTCACGCCCCTTTTGACTCTTGGCACAGTTGCGGGTTCTCCAGTTTAGACGTCGTAGGGTACCAGCCGGCTCAGTCGCTTCACGTCTGCGTCGGCGAAGCCGATCTTCTGGGCGAACTTCCGTGTCACCTTCTTTGGCTTCTTCCGCCGGAGGTGGCTGCTCATCCGCTTGCGGCGGAGCAACTTGCCGGAGCCCGTCACGTGTATGCGGGCCTTGGCCCCTTTGTGGGTTTTCAGTTTGGGCATGGGCGATTATTCCGTAGCTACTGCTTCCTTGCGTTCGTTCCGAGCAGCGACGGTCGGGTTGGGAATCAGGACCATCGACATGGCCCGGCCTTCCATCGAAGGCTGCTGTTCCAGCCGAATGTCGTCTTTCAGCTCTTCCGCCACCCGCTTCAACAGCGATAGCCCGTTCTGCTGGTGCACTGCTTCGCGTCCGCGGAACCTTACCGTCAGCTTGACCTTGTCGCCGTTGCCGATGAACTGGCGTACCTTCCTCAGCTTGGCGTCGAAGTCGTGCGTGCCAATGTTCGGGCGGAACCGAACTTCCTTCAGCTCGTTGCTCTTCTGGGATTTGCGGGTCTCGCGCTCCTTCTTGGACGAGAGATACCGGAGTTTGCCGTAGTCAAGCAGCCGGGCGACTGGTGGATCGGCGTTGGGCGCCACTTCCACAAGGTCAAGATCGTTCATCCGCGCCCTGGAGAGAGCGTCGGACACCGTCATCACGCCAAGCTGCTCGCCATCTTCTCCAATTACTCGTACCCTGGGGACGCGTATCTGTTCGTTGACCCTGTACTGCCTGGCTATGGCGTCACCTCCTTGATGGTGCGTAACGTAGAAGGCTGGGACCGATTTCGATCCCAACCGCTCATCATTGCATTATTCTAGCGGCGGCCTATCGGGCAGTCAACGACTCGCGACACGGTTTGCGTGGTTACCGGTTTCACCCCGCCTGCCGGCGGGTCGTCTCCTCGCGCCGGTCGTCCCATTGGCATCCGCCGGTTCAGTCCGGATCGTCGTCCTCGTCTTCGTACAGGTCTTCGTCGTCATCGTCGAGGTCGTCTTCGCCGAACAGGTCCTCGTCCTCGTCATCATCGTCGCTCGCCAGCGCCTGGATGATGCGGCTCAACTGCTCTTCCTCTTCGGATCCGGGAGCCGGCAGCATGCGAACGGTGTCCGGTACCTCCTCCGGTTCCGGCTCGTCCACGGGGATCGCCGCAAACCCGTAGAACACGTCGTTGTCCAGGACCCGAGCCAGACCGCTCACCGTGAGCGAGATTGGGCGGATGGGCGTCGCCCATTTTTCCGTCAGTTCGGCGTGCAACTCCGACAACGGTACCGGCTCGCCTCCTCGCAGCAGCAGCATGCGGAACACGATCTCCTGCAGCGGCATCGGAGACTGGATGAACTCAGAGTCCCCGGCGCAATGCGTCCTGATCTCTCTCACCAAGTCGGAGGGATCCGCGATTTCGGCCGGAGTCTTGCCGAACGATGGGCACGTCGTGGTGAGCCGGGCCAGGAGCAGCGGGATTGGCGACCGATTCAGTCCCTCCAGCCGCTCCAAGCTGAATTGGTATTCACGCCCTGCCGATTTGCTATTTCCCGTGACGGTGGTCGTCATGCGTTAACCTCTTCATTCCAATCCAGCATTATGATCTTTACGGCTTGGCCGGCGTCCTTGCGCCGCAGGTCAGCCGGACAGATGGCTAGTCCATTGGCTTTGGACAACGATGTCAGGATGTTCGATCCCTGTGGACCCGTTGGTGTGGCGTACCAGGTGCCGTCTCGCCGCTCGACCTCAACCCGGGCGTATACCCGCCGGCCGTCGCTGTTGAAAATGGGCCCGGTCAGCACCCCTTCTACCGAAGGGCGCGCCAGCAGATCCCGTCCCAGCATGCGACGCACCGCCGCGCGCCCGAACATTTCGAACGCCAGCAGCGCGCTCACCGGATTACCGGGCAGGCCCAGCAAAGGCAGGGGGTCGCGCCCATCGCGGTGGATCAACCCGAACGCCAGCGGTTTGGCCGGCCGCATCCGCACCGACCAGAAGTTCATGTCTCCCCTCTGTTCCAGGACGTCCTTCACCATGTCGTAGTCGCCCTTGGAAACGCCGGCCGACGTGACCAGCAGGTCCGCATCGGACGCCTCATCGATGCAACGGTGCAGGTCGTCCAGGTTGTCCCGGGCGATGCCGATCATCTTCGCCTTGCCGCCGGCCGCGCGCACGGCGGCGGCCACGCTGCTGCTGTTGCTGTCGTAGATGTGGCCCGGCGCCAACTCGTCGCCCACCGTGGTCAACTCGTCGCCCGTCGATAGCACCGCGACCACCGGGCGGCGTACAACCTTCGCCGTGGCCAAACCCAGCGAGGCGAGGACTCCGGCCTCTGCAGGCCGAATCACCGTGCCCGCGGGCAGCACCAACTCGCCGGCCCGCACATCCTCTCCTGCTGGGCGCACGTTGCTGCCCAACGGCAAAGCTTTGCGGATCTCGATCTCGTCCAGTGGCGTGCCGGACCGCCGTCGGTCGAGTTCGTCCGTTTCCTCGAAGGGAACCACGGTGTCAGCCCCGCTCGGCACGGGGGCGCCGGTCATGATCCGGATCGCAGTGCCCTTGACGACGGTCTGGTCCGAGACCTGCCCGGCGGCAACCGCGGAGATTACCGACAGTTTCGGCGCTTGATCCACTGCTCCGACGATATCGTCGTGCTGCACGGCGTAGCCGTCCATGGCCGAGTTGGCCAGCGGCGGCAGGTTCAGCGGCGAGGTGACGTCTTCCGCCAACGCCAGACCCAGGCATTCCAGTACGGGCAATTCCACCGCATCCAGCGGACTGAAGTGGGCGATGATACGTTCGAAAGCCTGCTCCACTTCCAGCATGTCTTCATGCCCATGCCCGTCATGACGGCCCCCATGGTGTCCGCCGTGGCCGTGCTCTCCGTGGGCACGGTGCCCATGGTCGGCTCGCCCATGATCATGGATGCTTTCGTGGTCGCCATCACCGTGGGCGTCGTGGGCGTGCAATTCTCGGAAGTGGGCGTGTGTAGTCATGGCAATCGCGTCCGTGGTGGTGTGAAGGACGGCAAGCAACAAGCAATCGTACCACACTCGCCCGCCCGTTCAGACAACACCCGTGTGCATAACCGGCCAATGGAATTCGGACATCGGCACCTGAATACGTCATTCCTGCGAAAGCAGGAATCCAGCGCTGGGGCAGATCGGTTTCGCCCGAGTTACCGTGCCCTACGTCCGAACTGTTGCTCCCGCTTCCCGCTCCAGGGCGCGCGTCAGCCCGTTCATCGCTCTGTTTAAGTCCTCGGCGGTCAGCGTCCGGTCTGCGGCTCGGAACCGAATGCGGAAAGCCAGAGAGCGCGTGCCTGCCGGCAGGCTTTCTCCGGTGTAAACGTCGAACAGCTCGGCCCGTTCCACCAACCGCACCCTTTCGATAAGAGCCTGCACCCTCACTGCCGGCACGTCTGCCGGCACCACCAGCGCCAGATCACGGTTCGCCGCCGGGAACCGCGACAACGACTGGAATCGTCCGCCATCCGGTCCTGCTTCCAGCAGGTCGTCCAACCGCACCTCGAAGTAAACCACCGGATCCGATCCCAAATCGAAGGCATCGCGTATGTTCGGATGCAGTTCCCCGATCACCCCAACGTCCGTCGCGCCTGCAGCAATGCGCGCGCATCGGCCCGGATGGAAGGTCGGATCATCATGCGACTCCAGCTCCGTCGCGATCCCCAGGCGCTCCAGCGCCGCCGTAAGCGTGCCCGACAGGTCAAAGAAGTCCAGTGGTTCGCTCGCACTGAGCCAGTTGGCGTCGTAGCGCGGACCCGACATCACACCCGCCGCCACCTCACGTTCGATGGGCAGGCCCGTGGACTGCGGTTTGAACGCCCGCCCCAGTTCGAACAGGCGGAACCCGCCGTCGTTGTGTCCCCGGTTGTACGCCAAAGTGTTCAGAATGCTGGCGGCCAGGGTCGGCCGCATGATGTCCTGCTCGGTTGACATCGGGTTCGCCACTCTGAGCACTGCCGACTGCCCGCCCGTTTCCCCGTTTACGTTCAGCCGTTCCAGATCCTCCAGGCTCACCAGGGGATAGCTGATCGTCTCCTGCATCCCCGCCGCCGACAATGCATCGCGCAAACCATCCTTCAATGCTGTCATCGCGTTGGACCGGTGGTAGGGTATCGGCGACGACAGCATGGTGGTAGGCAATTCGTCATACCCGATAATTCGGATCACTTCCTCGATCAGGTCCTCTTCAATGGCAATGTCGCTGCGCCAGTACGGTGGGTCCGCCTCCAGGCTGTCCGGTCCCGTGCGCCGCGTGGCGATCCCCAGGCTATCCAGCACCGTCTCGGCGCGGGCGATGTCCAAGTCCATTCCCAGCACCTGTCGCAAGCGCGCCACCGTCAGCGGGACGGCTGCAACCTCGTCTTCGCTGCCCGGGAACACGTCGATTATCCCCGCAGCCGCCTCGCCACCCGCCGTTTCCAGGATCAGTTGTGTGGCCCGTCGCAGCGCGATGGGCGCCAGTTCCGGCCGCAGCCCCTTTTCGAAACGCAGGCTCGCCTCCGTCCGCAGGTTCAGGTCCGTTGACGTGTGCCGGTTGTTCAAGGGATGGAAGGTCGCCGATTCCAGAAGCATGTTGGCGGTGGCGGGCGTAATCTCGCTGTTCGCCCCGCCCATGACGCCGCCGACGCCGATTGCCTGCGCCGGGTCTGCGATTAGCAGGTTCTCCGCAGACAGCTTCCGGTTCACACCGTCCAGGGTGGTGAACTCCTCGCCGTCGCGAGCTCGCCGCACCACCACGTGATGGTCCGTAACCGTGTCCAAGTCGAAGGCGTGCAGTGGCTGATTGAACTCCAGCATCACGTAGTTGGTAACGTCCACCACATTGTTTATTGGACGCAACCCCGCGCGGTTCAGTCGTTCCTGCAGCCATTGCGGCGACGGCCCGATGCTGATCCCCGTGATCACGGACGCTGTGTACCGCGGGCACAGGTCGGGATCCGCGATGGTTACCCGTGCCAGCGTCTCCACCGGAACGCCAGCCTCCGCGTATCCGACCTCCGGAATCCGCACTGGCTGTCCGGTGATCGCCCCGATCTCCCGCGCCACCCCCAGGATGGACAGGCAGTCGCCGCGATTGGGGGTCAGTTCCAGTTCGAGGAACGTGTCCCCCAGTGCTTCATCCAGCGGTGTACCAACCACCGCGTCGTCCGGCAACACGATGATACCTTCGTGCTCGTCGCTGATCTCCAGCTCCGCTTCCGAGCAGATCATCCCCTCAGAGACGACACCGCGTATCGTCGCCGGCTTGAGCTCTTCGCGCCGTCCGTTGTGCATGTTCATCAGCATGACGCCCGGCCGCGCGAAGCAGATCTTTTGGCCAGCCGCCACGTTCGGCGCCCCGCACACCACCTCCACTGGCGGCCCGTCTCCCGGGTCAACCTCGCACAACGTGAGGGTGTCGGCGTTCGGATGCTGCCTCGTTGCCCGCACGTACCCGACCACGCAGCCTTCCCAGCCGCCCCGAGTGAACACGTCGCCCACCTCGATGCCGCCCATGGTGAGCCGGTGCGCCAGCTCATCGGGCTCCAACGTAATCTCAACGTACTGCGAAAGCCAGGAGAAAGGAATTAGCATCGGACCATTAGCCTGCGGTTCACCATTGAAGAATCAGAATTGCCGCAAAAACCTCACGTCGTTTCGGTAGAAATGTCGTATGTCGTCTATGCCGTACTTCAGCATTCCGATCCGCTCCGGACCCATTCCGAAGGCGAACCCGGTGTATCGTTGCGGATCGTACCCGACGCCTTCCAGCACGCGGGGATGAACCATGCCCGCACCCATGATCTCGATCCAGTCTTCGTCGCGGTTGATGGGTCGCCGGCCCGTTTCCGGATCGACAAAGTTGGAGATGGACATGTCCACGCCCGGCTCGACGAACGGGAAGTAGTCGCAGCGGAAACGGATCTGCCGGTCCTCGCCGAACACCCGCCGCGCGAATTCGTAAAGCGTGCCCTTGAGGTCGGCGAAGGTGATCCCCTCCGCTACTGCCAGACCCTCAATTTGGTAGAAGTGCCATTCGTGGGTGGCATCGGTGGCCTCGTAGCGATAACACTTGCCCGGCACCAACACTCGCACCGGCGGGTCCTGCGCCTCCATCACCCGCGCCTGCATCGGCGAGGTATGTGTACGCAACAGCATCGGCTGTTGGTCCTCCTCGTTGACATAATCGATCCATAGCGTATTCCACATGTCCCGTGCCGGGTGCCCCGCGGGAATGTTGAGCATCTCGAAGTTGTAGTGGTCCAGCTCAACTTCCGGCCCTTCCACCACGCTGAACCCCATGGCCATAAACGCTGCGCAGATCTCGCGTACGATCTGCGTGGTCGGGTGCAGCCGCCCGGTGACCACCGGCCGACCCGGAAGCGTGACGTCCAACGCGTCCTGTGCGGCCAGCGCCGCCTGCGCAATTTCCCGTGTGCGCCGCGCCAGCGCCGCTTCCAGCGCGCTCTTCGCCTGGTTGGCCCGCGAACCTACTTCGCGCCTCTGGTCGGGATCAAGGTCCGACAACGATCGCAGGAGGCCTGTCAGCTTCCCCCGGCGTCCCAGGTAACCCACCCGCCATTGCTCCACCGCGTCGCTCTCGCCGATGCCGTTGAGCTCGTCGAGCGCGGCGCGGGTCAGTTGGTCGATGGTTTCTATGGAAAGGGCGTCTGGCATGGGAACGGACACCGGTGCTTTGCGAATACAGCAGGGCCACAAAAATTATAGGCAGCGCATTCGCGGAGGGTCAAGAAACTTCCAATCCCAAACGCGCCGCCAGCCATGCCCCGCGCACTTGCCCGTGGATGTGCCCTCCGCCCTCAGCGGCGCCATCGTAGACCCTGAAATCGCAATCCGGCAGCGCCGCCGCCAACTCCTCCGCAAACGCCAACGGGCACACGCTCCGGTCGAACTGTCCCGCGCTCATCAACACCGGACATCGCACGCCCGGCGCGTCATTCATCGGATTCACTGCCGAGAGCAACGCTTCGACAGCGTTTTGACTGCCCGGATTCGTCCGCAGGTAGTCGCCTAATTCGGCCAGTGGATACCCCAGGCCGTCCTGCAGCGCCGTCGGATGTCCCAGCGCCATTGGCGTGTCCGACGCCACCGCGGACACCCGAGGTCTGCGAGAAGCGACAGCCAACGCCAGGCCGGCCCCAAGCCCCGCTCCCGTCAGCGCTAGCGTCCCAGACAACTCCGCGACGCCCGGCATGCCCAAAACTTCCACCGCCCGCAGGGCGTCCGCGTACGCTCCGAAGAGCGTGTACGTTTCGGCGCTTCCGATGCCGTCGGTCAGCAGGCCCGGATAGCTGGCTCGCACCAGGCCGTCGCTGTTTCGTTGCCCCCGGTGCGTGGCATTCATCACCACCGCGCGATGCCGCAGCGGCGTGTAAATGATGTCGTGGACGCTGGCGTAATCCGGCATGCGGATCAGCGCCGGAAACGGGCCGCCTTCTTTCGGAGCCGACAGCCAGGCGAACAGTCGGTGCCCGCCCGCGCTGGTGTACCGCATCCGAAACACGTCCCACTCCGGCTGCGAGTAGAACGCATCCCGCTCGATCTCAATATCGGGATCGGTTTCGGCAAGCTGGGCCTCGATCCTCTCCCAGAACGCGTTGGAGCCCTGCTGCGTGGCCGTCATGCTGTTGCCGCCGGCGCGCCGTTCACGCCAATGCGCTCCTCCAGCCATGCCCGCTCCCGCGCCGGATACTCGTGGGCGTTGCCATGCCCCGACTCCGGGAATAGCCACAACTCGCTCTCGCCTCCCAGCATCCGGTACGCCGCGAAGCTCGTTTCCGGCGGGCACACCTCGTCCTCCATTGCAATCCCTACTGCCATCGGACACTTGATCCGGGGCGCAAAGTTCACCGCGTCGAAATAACGCAGCGTGTCCAACATTCGCTCGGATTTGTCAGGATTCGCCCGCTGATAGCACGAAAGCTCGTCGTACGGGTAGCTCCGCAGCATCCGCATCGACTCCGGGAAACAGCACAGGAACGGATACCCGGCGACGCCCGCCTTGATCTCCGGCCGCAGCGCCGACGTGATCAGCGTCAGCCCGCCACCCTGGCTGCTGCCGCAACAGTAGATCTCCTCGGCATCGATCTCCGAACGGGAAAGCAGGAAATCGACACCGCGCAGGCAGTCGGAAATCACCCCCTTGTAGCTGTACGTGTCGCGATTTTCCAATCCACTGGTGAGGAGGCCCGGATACCCGGGGTTGAATTCGCCGCTGCTGGGTAGCTTGCCCCGTACCGCAACCGACAATACCGCGACGCCCTTCGCTCCCCAGTCCCGCCGCAGCGCCGGCTCCGATTTGTAACCCGGCAGGTGCAATATCGCCGGAAACCGCCCGTTCCCCTCAGCAGGCAGCGCATACCACGCGAATATCTCCAAGCCTCCGAGACTCCGGTACGTCGCCTGGTAAACCTTCACAGTATCCGTGCTGCGTAACGGATCGGGTTCGCAACTCGCGTCCAGAGGCATCGCGTCGAGTTCGGTCCGAACCCCCGCCCAAAAGCTGTCGAAATCATCCGGACACGTGACCTCGGTGACGAAAGAATCCAAGTCTGTTTGCGTAGCCATATCCAGGCTCCTTGCGTTAACGTGCTGCTGCCCTATTATAGCGTCGCGTCACGCGTGGATGCCGCGGCTTTTTCCTGGTAACGGGTCTCACTGGGGTCGAGCTCCAGCCTGTCGATGCTGCGCATGTGGGCAATTAATCTATCGTATCCCCAATCAAGAATCAGATCCCGTCGATCCTGTTCATTCATGCGAACCCGCGCGTCCCAGGCCTTGGGCCAGAGTGCCCGGTGTTATAATTCGGCCACTTGCCGCTGTTCGAGCATCGGCGCGTTTCAGGAGCAAATACCTATGAAAGCTGGGTTTATCGGGGTTGGCAACATGGGCAACCCCATGGCCGCCAACATGATCAAGGCTGGGCATCAACTCACCGTCCACGACCTGCGCCGCGAATCCGCCATCAACCTGTTGGAAATGGGCGCCGAGTGGTCCGACACGCCGGCCGGTTGCGTCAGTGGCAACGACGCCGTGTTCACCTCTCTGCCCGTGCCACGCGACGTTGAAGCCGTGGTCATGGGCGAGAACGGCATCATGACCGCCGCCAATTCCGGCGACGTCTACGTCGACCTGTCCACCAACTCCCCGACGGTCATCCGCCGCATCCACGACGAGTGCGGCGCCCGTGGCGTGACCGTCCTCGACGCACCCGTCAGCGGCGGGGTGTACGGCGCAGCCGCCGGCACTCTCGCCGTCATGGTCGGCGGCGACGAGGAAACCTACAACTCGGTCAAGCCCATGCTCGATGCCATCGGGACCCACGTCGTCTATTGCGGCGAGATCGGGAACGGCATGGTCACCAAGATCTGCAACAACCTGCTCTCCATGGGCATCGGTGTTCTCATGTCCGAGGCCCTCACCCTCGGCGTCAAGGCCGGCGTCTCCCTGGAAACCCTCGCCGACGTCATCGCCAATAGCAGCGGCGGCAACCGCCGGCTGGTCGAGAAATTCCCTCGCTACCTCTTCGCGGATAACTTCGAGCCGGGCTTCGCCACTGCCCTGGCCGCCAAGGACGTGCGCCTCGCCACCGACCTCGGCCGCGAGTACGGCATCCCCATGGAACTGTCCAACCTCGTCGACCAGCGCCACGTCGAAGCCCTCTTCCGCGGCTGGGGCCCCGAGGACTCCGACGCCGTCGCCAAGCTCCAGGAGGAAAAGTCCGGCGTCCAACTCCGCTTCGGCAACATGGGCGGCAACTGATACATAGCCTATGGGTCAGCATGCGGCGAGGCCCGATTTGTTCCGTTCGGCCCATCCCACCACCGACAAGCCGGCGTACATCACTCGCTACGTGTACGCTGATACCACCCTGTCTACCCACGGAGGGAATGTCGGCAAGGTCAGCGTAACCAGCGAGGAGCACACCCGCCTCCAGCAGATGGCCGAGTTTCTCGAACGCTGCTGCAACGACCTCCACGCCGAGGGCTACGAGGTCATCGCGGTTACGCCCATCATCAGCGGCCGCACCGCCTACACCCACTCTGAAACCACCGAAATTCACCCCGGCCACGGCTACAGCGTCACCGACGGCGTTATAGTCACCGGCCGCCTCAAACCCAGCCAGGACGGCAAATGACCCAATCCTCTCCCATTGAACCCTTCGACGGCCCGGCGGCGGCCATCGCCGACTACCGTCAGCAGGCCCGCGGGTTCCTCGTGAAAAGTCGCCAGTGCCTGGCCGGCGACGACCTCCACCAAGCCTCTGAAAAAGGCTGGGGCGCGGCGGCCTGGATGGCGAAGGCCGTCGCGGAAGCACAGGGTTGGGATTACGAGCGGCACGCCCAGTTTAACACTGTGATGTACCAGGCACAGGACTTGTGCGGTGACGTCAGGCTGGACGACCTGCGGGGCAACGCCAACGAATTGCACGGGTATTTTTATACTCGCAAGGTCTTCCTGCGCGCCGACGTTATCAGCCGTGGACTGGACCGCATGGCAATCCTCCTCGACATCCTCGAACCACTCACTCAAACCAGCACTACCTAGGAGTCCCCCATGACCAGCAGCGCAGAACGCCACGTCGAAACCGCCGACACCATCGAGGCCATCGAGGAATGCTTTCGCCTCGGCTGGACCGACGGCCTCCCCGTCGTCCCGCCGGCTGACTACAAGGTCCGCGAGATGCTCTCCGCCGCCGGCCTCACCGGCGAAGAGGAGTTGATCAACCTCGACATGCGCAGCCGCGTCATCACCTCCGAGAACGCCGCCGCCAACGCCGTAATGGCCGGTTGCGAAGCTAGCTATTTCCCAGTTCTCGTCACCGCCCTGCGCACCCTTGAGGAAGAGCGCAACTTCGTCAACATGGCGGCTTCTTCAACCAGTTCACCCACAATCCTCATGGTCCTCAACGGCCCGATTCGCGACGAGTTGGGCATCAACAGCCGCGACGGCCTCTTCGGCCCCGGCTTTCGCGCCAATGCCAGCATCGGCCGTGCCGTCCGCCTCTGCTTCATGAACGGATTCGACGCCTGGCCCGGCCAACTCGACCGCGGCACGCTGGGCACGCCGGCCAAGTTCACCCTCTGCATCGCTGAAAACGAGGAGACATCCCCCTGGGAACCCCTCCACGTCAGCCGCGGGTTCGACGCCTCCGACAGCGTCGTCACCGTCGCCGTCGCCTACAACCCCGTCAGCGTGCCCAACAGCTACGCCCACACCGGCCGCGCTATTCTCCTCTCCATCTGCGACGCTCTCCGCTCCGCCGCCCTCGCCCATCGCTATCCGGCTCAGTGGGTCATCGTCATCGGACCCGAGCACGCCCTGACCCTTCAGGGCGACGGCTGGACCCGCCGCGACATCCAGGATTTCCTCATCGAAAACAGCGGCCGCTCCCGCGCCGAACTGGTGCGCCTCGGCTCCAAGCAGGGACCCGAGCGCCCCGGCGATGAAGAACTCATCATGCGCTGCGCCAATGAGCCAGACGACATCCTCATCATGCACGGCGGCGGCACCGGCGGTAGGTACAGTGCCATCATCGACACCACCGGCTACCGCATCCGCACCCGCAAAGTCTCCGTCAGCTAGGCCGCTGCGTTTCACTGAGGCCGCGTTGCTCACGGGGGTTACGCAAACCCACCGTTTGACGGTACAATCCGTCCATCATCGTCTGGCCATCGCTACTCATATCGTTGGAGGTAACCCATGACGACCGCCGAATCGAGCCGTCTCCGGCTCGTCAATCCCAAGGGCACTGAGCTGCCTCAATCTGAGTTCCGCATGAACGACCGCTCCAGCGGTCTCGCCGGCAAGCGTCTCGGCCTCATGGAAAACGCCAAGGCCAACGCTGACAAGCTCCTCTTTGAAGTCGGCAACATCCTTAACGAGCGCCATGGCTTTTCTGAAATCAAGTACTACAACAAGGGCCACGCCAGTCTGCCCGCCAAACAGGACACCATTGACTCGATCCTCGGTGAGGTCGATTACCTCATCACCGGGGTCGGGGATTGAGGGTCCTGCAGTTCGTGCAGTGTGCACGACGGAATCGACTTCGAGAAGCGCGGCGTCCCCACCGCGGCCATTATCACCCACGTGTTCCTGAACACCGCCCAGGCCATGACCCGGATGATGGGCGTGCCGGACTATCGCTACGTCGTTGCCCAGCATCCGCTGTCCAGCCTCACCGACGATGAGGTTAAGGCCCGCGCCGCCGAGATCGCCGACGAGGTGGAGTCCATCTTGACCGGCCAGCCCGTCGCCGCCTGACCTGTCGCGTTTCCGGGCCGCCACCATGGCGACTCCCGGTACATCGCAACCATCTCGCCTGCCTATAGACCCGGCCATTCGGCCCGGTCTGGCAGGCGAAACTCAATTGACCGTAACCGCCGACCACCTCGCTCCGCACACGCCCAAGTTCAGCACACCGGCCATGGTCATGCTCATGGAGCAGGCCTCTTATCGGGCGGTGCTGCGCCTCCTCCATCCAAACCAGACCGTCGTCGGCTACGAGGTCAATGTCAAGCACCTCGCACCGGCCGATGCCGGGGCTCTCGTCACCGCCCGTTCGATCCTGACAAACGTATCCGGCAACAAGCTCCGGTTCGAGGTCGAGGCATACGGCGGCGATCTGCTGCTCGGAACAGCAGAGCATAGAATGGCCATTGTGACTCGAGGAGGAGCCGGCGGCTGACGTCCGCCACTCCCCTGCTTGATTTGCCCACGGAGGTCTTCATGTCCTGGATTCGCGAAACCGACGTCGGCGTTCCGTCGGTGATTAGCTGCATGTCCATCAACCCGGACCTGATGGCGGCGGTGCAGAACCTCAACTACAAGGCCACCTTCGGCTCATCAGCGCTCACCCGTACTCAGGAGGAGGCCATCGCGACGGTGGTCTCCCTGGTCAACCGTTGTCGCTATTGAGCCGTCGCCCACGGAGGGTTCCTCCGTCAGCATAGTGGCGACCCCGAGTACTCCAGCCACATCATCCACGATTACACCCAGGCCGACCTTGACCCTCAAACCCGCGCCATCCTGGACTACGCGGTCAAGCTCACCCTGACCCCGGCTCTGATGCGCGAATCCGACATCGACGACCTGCGTGCCGTCGGCCTCAACGACGAACAAGTCCTGTCCACCGTCGCCATCACCTGCGTGTTCAACTTCATGAACCGCCTGGCCGATGGCCTGGGCGTCGAAATCCAGCCGGGCCGCGAGGCCGCCATGAGCCAGTGGCTCTCCAACGCCGCCAAGCAGACCCAGGACTGGCTACTCTCCGCCGATGCGGTTGCGGTATCTTGATCCGCCCTGTTCAGGGTCGAATAGTCACCGTCTGCCAACAACCAGGAGGACCCCATGACGCTCCTACCATCCGGTCGTCCCCGCCTGCAGGATAAAGTCGCCATCGTCACGGGCGCAGGTTCCAGTGGACCCGGCATAGGCACCGGCAAGGCCGCGTCGATTCTGTTCGCCCGCGAGGGCGCCCGCGTTCTGCTGGTCGACCGCAACGCCCAAGCCGCGGAGGAGACCCTCGCGGTTATCCACGAGGAGGGCGGAGAGGCCTCGGTCATCGCTGCAGACGTCACCTCCGCCGCCGACTGCGAGGCCATCGTCGACGCTGCCGTGGATCGCTACGGCGCGCTGCACATCCTCTTCAATAACGTGGGCATCACCGGTCCCGGCACGCCCACCGATGTCGACGAATCCGTCTGGGACAACGTCCTGGACGTGAACCTGAAGAGCATGATGCTCACCACCAAGTACGCGGCGCCCAAGATGATCGACGCCGGCGGCGGCAGCATCATCAACATGTCGTCCATTGCCGGCGTCAGGGCCGGCAGTGGCCTGGCTAGCATTCCCTATTCTGCCTCCAAGTCCGGCGTTATCGGCATGTCCGAGACCATGGCCGTCCACCTCGGTCGCGACAACATCCGCGTGAACGTCATCGCGCCCGGCCACATCTACACCCCCATGGTCGCCGGCGCCATGGCCGACGAAACTCGCGAAAACCGGCGCAAGGCCGGCCCTCTGGGCGTCGAGGGCAATGCCTGGGACATCGCCTACGCCGCTCTCTTTCTCGCCAGCGATGAGGCACGCTGGGTGTCCGGAGTGGTCCTGCCCGTCGACGCCGGTCTTCTCGCCGCCACGCCCCTCGCCATGTACAACCGCATACGCGACGAATAATCCCCTGCATCTATCCGACCGTCCGTCAATCCCCGGCCCTGCAAAATCCCGCGGGGCCGTTTCGGTTTGTACCGCGCCCCCGTCCACAAAACTGCGATTGATTCCGCAGCTAGCGTCTCGTTGATCGCCCACCGGGTTCCGGCGCGATCAACGAGATCCTGTTCACCCTGTCCATCGATGTAAAAACAAGGATTGCCGGACGCGAGAGCCTTTCCGTCCATTGACCAAACGGCTCTCGTGTGGCACAATTTTCAGCCGATAATAATGATTATAGTCTTTGGCAGTGCATAATTTGTTCATGCTGCGCGGCGCACCCGGGAATGGAGGTGGCCCGTTATGTGGACCGGCGATGATTTGCAACGTTTGGTAAGCCGGGAATTAAGCGACTATCGGCTGATCGTGGTGTCCAATCGACAGCCGTACGTGTTTACGATGCAGGACGGTGTCCCTAGGGGGGTGATGCCCCCGGGTGGACTCACCGCGGCCATCGATCCTTTGATGCGTGCCTGCGGCGGCACTTGGATCGCCCAGAGCGACGGTGAGGACGATCGCGCCGCCGCGGACGCGTCCGGCCGTATCCACGTGCCGACCGACGCTCCCGCTTATTCCATGCGACTTCTCAACTTGAGCGACGAAGAGAACCAGGGCTTTTACTACGGCTTCTCCAACGAGGGCCTGTGGCCCCTGTGCCATATCGCCTACACCGAGCCGGTGTTCGACGCCGAGCACTATGGGTTCTACCAGTCAGTGAACCGCCGGTTCGCCGATCTGGTGCTCGACGAAATTAACGACGAGCCGGCCATGGTCCTGATTCAGGACTATCATCTCGCATTGCTGCCCAGATACATCCGAGAGGTCAATCCCGATGCCATCATCGGGCAGTTTTGGCACATCCCGTGGCCCAACCCCGACATCCTTAGAATCTGCCCGTGGCAGGACGAAATCCTCGACGGCATGTTGGGCAACGACCTTTTGGGTTTCCACCTCTCCGGAGACTGCCAGAACTTCCTCAACTGCGTCGATGCCAATCTGGATGCCCATGTCGATGCCGAGTATGGCCTGGTCGACTACCGGGACGAGACTACCCTGGTGCGTCCATTCCCGATCAGCATCGATTTCGATAGCCTGGACGCCGAGGCCCGGTCCGACGAAGTCGAAGCCGAGATGGTGCGCCTGTCCCGTGAGTTGGGTTTGAACCGCGGCCGCATCCTCGGCCTCGGCATCGACCGGCAGGACTACACCAAGGGCATCCCCCACCGCCTCCGCGCCGTCGAGCGATTGTTTGAAAAATGGCCCCAGTACCGCGGCCGTTTGGTATTCCTTCAAGCCGGCGCCACCAGCCGTACAAGCATCAACTCGTACATGCAGTTGACCATCGATATCGAAGCCGCCGTCAATCGCATCAACGAGCGTTTCGGACATGATGGCTGGCAGCCGGTCCTCTATTGGCCCACCTCTCTACCGTCTTCGACATTCTCCGCCCTCCGCCGTCTCGCCAGTTTCTGCGCCGAAAGCAGCCTTCACGACGGAATGAACCTGGTAGCCAAAGAATACGTTGCTTCCCGCGTCGATGAGGACGGTGTGCTGATCCTCAGCGGATTCGCCGGGGCTGCTCAGGAGCTTACCGGGTCCCTCATCATCAATCCCTATGCCACCGAGCAGTTCGCCGAAGCCATCCACCAGGCCCTCACTATGAGTGGCGCCGAGCGGCGTATCCGGATGCGCCAGATGCGCAACACCGTCCGCGAAAACAACATCTATAAATGGGCCGGCCGCATTATGATGCATCTGATGCAAGCCAGCACCCCTGACCACTCCCGTCTCTCCGTCGCTACTACAGCGTAGCGCCGATCTCCATGCTCGAACTCAACCTCGACGAAATAAAATCACTGGTCATTGGGCGGGACCCCATCCTGCTCCTCCTCGATTTCGATGGCACCCTATCCGAAATCGCGCCCCGGCCCGAACAGGCCACGCTTTGCCCCGGTAATCATTCGCTCCTCTGCCAACTTGCCGACCGCCCCGAGTTCGTGGTCGGGGTGATCAGCGGACGGTCGTTGCAGGATGTCGAGGCGCGCGTGAACGTTCCGGGCCTCGTATACGCCGGCAACCACGGCCTGGAGATACGCGGCCTTGGGCTGGATTACCGCCACCCTGACGCGGACGCCGCCTCCCGTACCATCAGCGAGGCGTCCCATGATCTGGAACTGCGTTTGGCGGGTGTGCCCGGCGCCTTCGTTGAGAACAAGACCTACACCTTGACCACGCATTTCCGGCAAACTCCGCCTTACTACCACGACCAGGTCGTGTCCGTGTTCGACGACATCACCCACCCGTTGGTCCAGTCCGGCTCATGCCATGTGACCGAGGCCAAGATGGCTCTGGAGCTACGCCCGTCGATCGACTGGAATAAAGGGAGAGCGCTGACGCTGATCCGTTCTCGGTTGTCTCCCGAATCTTTTCCGGTCTATATGGGCGACGACGCAACCGACGAGGACGCATTCGGCGCGGTGAGGTCCGCTGGTGGCGTCGGAATATACGTGGGGCCTCCGGGCGTCAGCACGTGTGCGTCCTGGCGATTGCCTTCGCCCGCAGAGGTCTCCGACGCCCTGGTCGAACTGGTTACGCTGTAGACATCAACCCTCGCTCCACCGACCCTTAACCCTTTGTCGCGCCCGGGCCACCGCGCGTCGCGCTCCGGGTGACCCCCATCGTGTTGTGCTATCATGGCCGCGCGCAGCATCGGGCGGCAAGCCGAGACTCAATGCCCATCCTGCGCGTCGCGCAGATGATTGAGGCCATTTTCTTCGATTTCTACAACACCCTGGTACGTTTCTGGCCGCCATTGCCGCAGATCCAGCATGCCGCCTGTCAGAACTTGGGCATCCGCGTACCGGCAGAGCGGTTGGCCCGCGGCTACGCGATCGCGGACCTTTACTTCAACGAGGAAAACCATCGCTGGCCACTCGGTGAACGCGACCCCGCCTCCCGCGGCGAGTTCTTCGCCCGCTATGAGCAAATCATCCTCGAAGAGTCCGGGGTCGCCGTCTCCCTTCGCATGGCCAAGCAGATCTGGGACATGGCTATCTCAGTGCCCAAGGAGTTCGTTGAGTTCGAGGAGACCCGCCCGGTGCTGCAAGAGTTGAACGGACGCGGCTATCGATTAGCCGTCCTCACCAACCTTCGCCGCGATATGGACGAGTTGACCCGGAGCCTTGGGATCAGTCAGTACCTCGAATTCTGCATTACCAGTCGTGAAACCGGCGAAAAGCCGGCTACTCTTATCTTCGAAGCCGCTCTCAAACGCATGGCCCTGCGCCCGGAACAGGCCATGCACGTCGGCGACCAGCCGCGCTCCGATGTCCAGGGCGCCCGCGACGCTGGCCTTCTGCCAGTCCTCATCGACCGCGGCGGCTTCCACTCCGGCGTCGCCGATTGCGACCACATCGACAGCTTAGAAGGGCTGTACCCACTCCTGGACCGCTTGGTGTCCGGTTAGCCGCCAGCTTCCTCAACGCCTCCCCACTTTGCGCCGCCGCTCCATTCCTGGAGGAAACCATGACCACCCAGCCGCCAGCCCACAGCCATCCGGACGACCCCAATCCGGTGCACGTGATCGTTTGGTACGATTACATTTGACCCTGGTGCTATGTCGGCCTGGAGCGCGTCGACAAACTTTCGGAAGAATACGACATCACCGTCGAAGGGCGCGCCTACCTGCTGCGCCCCGATACGCCGCAAGAGGGCCGGGTCCGCGAGTCGCGCCCGGGCGAGACTGACGACGAGTTGGCCGACCCGCTCCGCACCTACGCACGGGAAGCCAATTTGGTGATGCGCCCGCCCAAGCACACGCCGAACAGCCTCTATTCCCTGCAGGCCACCGAGTACGCCCAGGAGCAGGGCAAGTTCCTCGAGTACCACCACGCCGCCTACGAGGCATACTGGGACCAGGGAGCTAATCTTGGAGACACCTCGGTCCTCGCCGATATCGGCTCCGGCGTGGGACTCGACGGCGCCGAGCTTCGCCAGCGGGTCGAATCCGGCCATTACGCCCAGAAGGTCGTCGACCAGTACCACGAAGCATTGGGCTACGGCATCCGGGGCATACCTACCTTTGTGTTCGACAACCTGTTGTTCAGCGGCGCCCAGCCTTACGAGGTCTTCCAGCGCGTGATGGACAAGGCCCTCGAAAACCGGGAAGCCGCCGAGGAGTAACCGCCGTTTCAACGGCCATCGCACCTGTCTTCGCGTTGCCCGTCTCGACGTGATTGTGCTAGACTCGCGGCGTTTAAATCGGTGTTTGTAACGGATTTCACAAATGGACGATGCCACCCTCAAGCTGATTGATCGGGCAGTCAACGACCAGCCACAGAGCACGGTCACCGTCCTTTCGTCCCTTCTGGCGGTGGAAGACGCCATCGGCTACATCCCGACTGAGGCCGTCGAGGCTGTCGCGGCGCGTATGGATGCTACCGTCAACGACGTGTGGGCGGTTGCCACCTTCTATCCGAATTTCCGCTTCGTCCCGCCTACTGATCTCCGCGTTGAGATCTGCTGGGGTCCATCCTGCCACGTCATGGGAGCAACCGCCGTGATCGCGGCGGCGCAGGATGCGTTGGAACTCTCCGACGAAGGCGACACCCCCGACGGTAAAGCCACCCTGCGCTACAACACTTGCCTGGGTGCCTGTGCCCATGCTCCAGTCATGGCGATCAACCATCACTTGGCTGGGAGGATCACCCCCGAAAGCGCCCGTTCGCGAATCGCCGATGCCCTGGCATCCGCTCCGGCTCACTGACCCGCGAGTGGCACCGTGACCGCGCCAACGGAATCTCCGTTTGTCGGCATCCTCGCCGAAGCCTGCCGCCGCTGGGACGATCTGACCGCGGGGGACCGGCCCTGGATCCGCGTCGGCACCGGATTGGCTGGCGAAGCTGCTGGCGGGTTTGAGGTCCTCGCCTCGGTCAACGCGGCCCTGGAACAACAGCAGGTGGCCGCCAACGTTTCGGAAGTCGGGACCCTTGGCCTGTGTTTCGCCGAGCCGTTGCTAGATGTGCAGATGCCCAATGGCCCCCGGGTTTTTTACGGTCGGACCACTCCGGAATTGGCAGACCGCATCGTCCGTGAGCACGTGGCCGGTGGGTCACCATTGACCGAACACGCCATTGGCTACCTTGGGGACAATGCCCAAGCGCCTCCAGGCATCTCGAACCTTGCGGACCACCCGATGATGGCTTTGCAGCAGCGTATCGCCCTGCGCAACGCCGGCAACATAGATCCGTCCAATCTCCACCAATACATCGCCAACGGTGGGTACGCGGCCCTGAACAAAGCGCTCACCGAGATGTCTCCCGGAGACGCTCTCGGCGAGGTTAGAACATCCGGCCTTCGCGGCCGCGGCGGCGCGGCGTTCCCGGCCGGGATCAAATGGGGGTTCCTGGCCGGTAATCCGGATCCCAACAAGTACATCCTTTGCAACTGCGAGGAGGGTGACCCCGGCGCTTTCAATGATCGCGGCATCCTCGAGAGCGATCCCGCCACGGTCGTCGAGGGTATCACCATCGCAGGCTACGCTTGCAACGCCAACCGCGGTTACATCTTCATCCGCCAGGGCCATAACCAGCCCATCGATCGCACTCGCGCCGTCATCCGTCAGGCCTACGAACTTGGGCTCCTGGGCCAGAACATCCTGGGTACCGATTTCTCCTTCGACGTGGAGGTCGCCCTGACGGGTGACTCCTACGTGTCCGGCGAGGAAACCGCGTTAATGGAGGCCATCGAAGGAAAGCGCTCCATGCCGCGCTTCCGGCCTCCATTCCCGGCCCAGGTGGGCGTTTTCGGCAAGCCGTCGAACATCAACAACGTCAAGACCCTTGCCTACGTGCCCGAGATCGTGGCGCGCGGCGGGCAGTGGTTCGCCGGCATTGGAACCCAACCTGACCCCGACAACAGGATCAACGGAAGCAGCGGCACCGCCATCCTCTGCCTTTCGGGCGACATCACCTACACTGGGCTGATTGAAGTCCCGTTGGGAATGACGTTACGCCAGGTGCTCTTCGACATGGCCGGCGGGGTTCCCAATGGCAAATCCATGAAACTTCTCCAGACTGGCGGCCCGCTGGGGGGTGTCCTCTCCGCCAGCGATGCCAATCTGGATCTCGTCCTGGACTTCGATGTCTTCCGCACGGCCGGCGCTATCCTTGGTTCTGGCGGCATCATCGTCGCCGATGAGGATACCTGCGTCGTGGACCTGACCCGCAACCTGATCGCCTTTTGCCAGTACGAATCCTGTGGAAAGTGCTTCCCCTGCCGCATGGGAATGAGCCACCTGCTGGAAGTCCTGGAGCGCATCAGCAACCTCGAGGGCACTGACGAAGACCTCGCACTGATGCGCAACATCGGCGAAAACATGCAGGCCGGTTCGTTGTGCGGGCACGGACAACTCGGATTCAACCCGGTCTCTTCCGCGCTCCGCTATTTCGGGCATGAATTCGAGGCGCACATTCGCGAAAAGCGCCACACCGGGGATTGTCCCGACCAGGTGTTCTCGCCCCGCCTCACTCGCCGCTGATGGCCTCTGCCTGATCCTGTGGCCGCTCCATTTTGGACTAGGAATAGCCATGCCTGACGATATCACCATCTCCATAGACGGGGTGGAAATCAAGACGCAACCCGGGAAGATGGTGCTCGAAGCTGCCATCGACGCCGGCGTGTACGTTCCGTATCTCTGCTACCACTCTGGCATGAAACCCTATGCCGCCTGCCGGATGTGCGTCGTGGTTGCGGAAAACGAGCGGGGCCGGGTCCCGGGCTTCCCCGCCGCCTGTACCCTGGCTGCTACCGACGGCATGACCGTTTGGAGCGAGACCCCCGACGTGATCGAACTCCGCCGCTCCGTTATGCAGATGCTCATCGCTGAACATCCCAACGGTTGCCTCACTTGCCACCGCGTCGAAATCTGCGGCCCTTCAGACGTCTGCCTGCGCCACGTCTCGGTAAACGATCGCTGTATCACCTGCCCCAAGAACGAGCGCTGCGAGTTCAAGGATACGGTCCGGTACTTAGGAATGGAGTTGGAATCTCCCATGTCCTATGTGTACCGGGACATCCCGTTGGAGGTCAGCGACCCGTTCTACGACCGCGACTACAATCTGTGCATCACTTGTGGCCGCTGCGTTCGGGCGTGCGAAGAAGTCCGTGGCGACAACGCCATCTGTTTCACCGAGCGGTCCGGTAACGCCTTGGTTGGAACCTCATTCGGCGCCTCTCTGCTGGAGTCAGGTTGCGAGTTCTGCGGCGCCTGTATCGACGTGTGCCCGGTCGGCGCTCTTACCGAACGGGAGGGCAAATGGGAAAAGGCGGCTCGGGTGGAACGCACCATCTGTACCCATTGCCCCGTCGGCTGCCAGATGAATCTCGAAATCAACGAGCAAGGCCGGGTGATCCGCGCCATACCGGAGCTCAACTCCCCGGGCAACCGGGGTCAGGCATGCTACAAAGGTAAATTCGGCCTCGGTCACCTGACCAGCGGTCAGCGCCTGCGCCGACCCATGATCCGCCGCAACGGTCGGCTGGAAAACGCCACATGGGAAGAAGCGTTGGACCTGGTTGCCGAACGATTGCGCCCCCACCAGGCCGGCAGCGGTTTCGGCCTGATCACCGCTCCCGACAGCACCAACGAGGAGCTCTACCTGGCCCAGAAGTTCGCCCGCCTCGGCATGAACACCAACAACGTCGATCATTCCGGTAACATCCAGCCCGCCCTCACCGGGGCCCTGGAAGACGTTCTCGGCTATCCGGGCGCCACAAATTCCATCTGGGACCTGGAAAAAGCCGGCTGCATCCTGGTGTTCAACACCAACGTGACGGAAAGCCACAACGTCGTGGGTGTGCCGATCAAGCGAGCCGCCCGCAACGGCACTCCGCTCATCGTCATAGATACCCGGGAAGTGGAGCTGACCCGATACGCCGACCTCTGGCTCCGCCCCGTGCCGGGTACCGAGTTGCTGCTGCTGGGAGCCATTCTGAAGCAGGTGCTCCAGGACGGTTTGATTGACGCGGAGTGGCTCGCCGAACACGCGGACAGCTACGACACGCTGGCTTATGAGCTGGAACGGCTGAGTGACGACGCCATCGCAGCTACGGGAGTGACCCTCGAAGACATCGCCCGCGGCGCCCGCATGTATGGCGAAGCGGATACTGGCGCGATCGTATACGGCCTGGACAACCTCCCTGCTGCTATCTCACGAGAATGCGTGGTGGCGTTGGCCGATTTGGCGTTGCTCACGCGCAATGTGGACCAGCCCGCCGGCGGAATATTCCCCATGCGCCAAGGGGCTAACGGGCAGGGCGCCATCGATGTGGGATGCTTGCCCGACCGCCTTCCCGGAGGCGCCCCAACCTTTGACGATGCGCACCGCGCCCACGTGGAGGAAACCTGGGGAGCGCCACTGCCACCTTCCGCCGGGGCGAGCGCCGCTTCCATGCTTGAGTCAGTGGGTGGCGCCATTACATCAATGCTGCTCGTCGGAGACAGCCCGAACTACTCCAACGGCTTGCTCGGCAGTGATTTGGCCGTTTTCGAGCAGCTTGAATTCCTCGCCGTGGTCGACACCTTCCTTTCGCCCGTCGCCCAGGTCGCGGACGTAGTTTTGCCCCGCGCCACTTTCGCTGAAAAGAACGGGACGTTTACGAACCTGGAACGTCGAGTCCAGCGTGTTCGCCCTGCGGTCAACGTACGCAACAACGACGCTATGCCCGAAGGGTGGGTATTCGCCGAGTTGGCCCGCCGATTGGACATTGGGGGACTGAACTATGATGACCCCGCACAGGTGATGGATGAAATAGCGTCGGTAGCACCGAACTACCGGGGAATCAGTTACCAGCGATTGGCTGAGGAAACGACTTTGGTCATGCAGACCGGAGTGGAATCGCCCCGTCCGACGCAGCTGTTGTACACCACCCGGGAGGAACGCGGGATACAGTGGCCCTGTCCCACACCCACCAGTCCCTCATCCCCTATGCTGTACGCGGCCGGATTCCCTAACGGACGAGCCGAACCTGGAGCGCCGCTGTTCCGTGCCGTGGCGGTCAATACCGACCCCGACCTGCCCGCTGTCTTGGCCCCCGGACGAGTCCTGCTCCAGAGCGAGAGAGACATCACCATCGAATCTGGCGAGCTCAATCAAATAGTGCGCGACGAGCAGGTGCGCATCAATCCGGCCGATGCTGCCTCCTGGGGCATAACCGGTGACGCAAGTGTGGCTGTTGTTACTGCCGGCAACCGCACAACCGGAATTGCCTGCGTTGATCCGGCTGTCCCGCCCGGAGTCGTGTCCATCACCGCCTTGTTCGGACAACTGGCAGTCGAGCTGCAGACATCGGAAGACATCAATCCCATGGCCCGCGTGCCTGGACTGCATCTCGAGCCCTGCCGCGTCGAATTGGCAGCATGACGTCGTCAATCATGCCGGCGCGAATCTTAACGGAGAATATACGTACAAAATTGAGCGTCGGTTTTCCCCAGACTCGCCGCCTTGTGCATGGAGCGAACGCCGATCAAATCCGTCCAGTGGAGCCAGAATGACAACTTCACCTTCCGCAACCGCCAGTCGCGACCGCACTGTCAATCTGCCGCGGGCCCGACTGGTGGAACGCATCGATTACACCGACGACCTGATGGTCATCAAAGTGGAGCCGCAGGGTTTCGATTTCAAGTTCAAGCCGGGCCAATATTGCACCCTGGGACTGGACGGCATCGAGCGCGCCTATTCAATCGTCTCCGCGCCCCACGAGCCTCTGTTGGAAATCTTCGTTGAACTGGTTCCGGAAGGTGAACTCACTCCGAGAATGTGGCGCATGGAAATCGGCGATACCATGTCCATCCGCCCCCGGCCTAAGGGCATCTTCTTGATGGATCCATCCGCCACCCAGCACCTGATGCTGGGCACTGTGACTGGCGTGGCGCCTTTTGTCAGCATCGTGCGCGATCACCTGCACTACGGTCGTGACGGGCATCACTTCTACGTTATTGAGGGCGCTTCGTACCGGGACGAGTTCGTCTACGATGTCGAATTGGCGCAGCTAGCCGCCGCGCATCCCGACGCAGTGACCTTCGTGCCCGCCGTGAGTCGGCCGACTGAAGAGCGCAACGTCGGGTGGGAAGGCGCGACCGGACGCCTCAACAACATCGTAGCCGATCAGCTTGAGCGCTTCGCCCTGGACCGTTCCCAGACCCTCGTTTACGCTTGCGGCCACCCGGGGATGATCGAAGCGAGCCGGGAGATCGTGACCAGCGACGGATGGCGCTGGACCGAAGAGCGCTTCTGGAAGGAGTAACGCCTCATCACAGAGTGTTGTCATGACTAGCATTGCCGAGTACGTGTCCAATTACTCCGCCAACCTGCACTTTGGCGACATTCCGTTCGATACCGTTCACCTGCTCAAGCGGATGATCATTGACACCGTGGGATGCGCCGTTGGCGGTTACACGTCGGAACCAAGCAAGATCGCGCGGGATCTGGCGACAGAAGTCACCGGGCACCGCCGACCGGTAACCATCATCGGCAACGGGCTGACCAGCAGTCCGGAACTGGCCACCTTCGCCAACGGCGTGATGATTCGCTACCTGGATTTCAACGACGGTTACACCACTCAGGAATCAGGGCATCCCAGCGATAGCATTGCCGCCACCCTCGCGGGCGCAGAATTGGCGGGAGCCGGAGGTCGCCGGTTGATCACCGCGACCGCAGTCGCGTACGAGGCTTTCTGTCGCTTCGGCGACGCCTGCAACATCCGGTCCCTCGGATTTGACCACGTTACCAACGGCGCCATTGCGAGTTCCGTCGGGGCAGCCCGCGCCATGGGCCTGTCTGCGACGCAAACCGAGCAGGCGCTCAACCTTGGAATAACGCCCAACCTGGCCTTGGGGCAAACGCGGGTTGGCGAACTCTCCCACTGGAAAGGATGCGCTTACGCCAACGCCAGCCGGAATGCGGTTTTCGCAGCTCTGCTCGCCGAGCGAGGGCTGACCGGGCCTACCCCCGTATTCGAGGGCGAGCTGGGCTTCTTCTCCGCGGTGACCAAAGAGCCGTACCGACTGGAACCCTTTGGCGGAGACCAGGGTCAACCGTTCAAGGTCCACGAGTGCAACATCAAGCAGTTTGCCCTGGGTCTTTACTCACAAACTGTCGTTGAGGCTGCGTTGGACGCCCGCCGCCAGGTGCCGGGCTTCAACGTATCCGATGTCGACGACGTCCACATCCGCACCCTACAGAAGGCCATCGATATCATGGCCGGCGATGAGGAGAAGTATCACCCAAAGACCCGCGAGTCCGCCGACCACAGCATGCCTTACGCCACCGCGATCGCGTTGACGCACAACACCCTCAACGAGAGCCACTTTTCCGACGAGTACATCAACGACCCGGGGATAGCCGCCCTGATCAGTCGCACGCGGATCGAAGCGTCGGAAGAAGCCAACCGGCGCGTGCCGGAGGCCATGCTCTGCAACTTCGATTTGCGGATGAACGACGGCCGAACCTACAGCTCCGAGGTGGCCCATTTCCGCGGTCACCATCTCAATCCCATGACCGACGCGGAGGTCGAGGCGAAATTCCGAGGCCTGTGTGAAAGCCTGCTCGCCCCGGAACAGACTGAGGAGTTGCTGTCCCGTTTGTGGCACCTCGAGGATGAATCCAGCATCAGCGACTTGTTGCGCCTCACCCGTATCTGAAAATCAGCAAACAATGAGGGGCTGTCCATCGACAGCCCCTTCGAATTGCGGATTATGGAGTACGGCTCTAGGCGCCGATTCTCGTACCGTCGGGGTAGGTGTAGCCGCTCCGGTCGTTGTATCCACCCGAGGCCGGGAATATCTGGCGGTACAGGCCCCGCGCTCGCTGCTTCACTACACCGTTGGCGGCGTCTTTCGTCGGCGTGGGTTTGGCGTTCTGGTCCTTGTAAAACTGGGACTGTAACGGGCTGTCGTTTTCCATTTCCCAGATGCACAAATAGCGCAGCACGCCGTTTGCCTGGTCATCCGCCGGGTCCAGCATGAACCGCCGCGCGCTGACGTAGCCGGGGATGGACATGCGTTCCGGCAGGTGCTCCTCGTTGTACCACTTGTTGAAAACCTCGTCGTCGGCCTCGTCGACCTCCATCATGACGACGAGAACCGTCGTGCCTACTTCCTGGTTTGCCCTCAGGCCGTTGCTGCTGGTCATGGCGCCTCCTGTATTCTCTGGGGCAGGTGGAAAGGAGTCAGGTATTACCGGCCCCTACAACCGTCGGTAGATTTGCACGCGGTGCCGGTAGCAGTCGGCCACGAAGACCAATCCGTCTTGGCTCAAGGTGACGGCCGCGGGTCGATAGAACCGGCTCTTCAGCTCAATGTTCTGCGTCGCTTTGTCGAGTTTCTCCTCAATGTCCGGATTGGCGTCGAGGAATGTGCGCGCCCACTTGGAGGTTCCAGAGTGACCGACCAGCGTGTCGATCACCTGCCCCTCGGTGTTCAGCACCTGCACACGGTCGTTCCACCAATCGCACACGTAGATGCGACCATCGCCTACGGCCAGTCCGTTGGGCCGCGAAAACCCGTCGCCTCCGTCTCTGCCGTCGAACCCGGCCAGGAACCGACCATCGGCTGCGAATTTCTGGATCCGGTCATTTCGCCAGTCGGACACATACACCGCTCCGACGGAATCCGTCGCAACTCCCCAGGGCATATCGAATTGACCGGGACCGCTGCCGTAAGTGCCCCAAACTGCCAGCGGTTTGCCGTCCGCTGTGAACCGTTGAATCCGGTGGTTCAGGGAGTCGGCGACTACCAGTGTGCCGTCGGGCGCAACAGCCATGCCCGATGGGCGGTTCAACTGACCGAAGCCGTTGCCGAACTCTCCCCAATGGCCCAGGAACTCGCCCTCCGCCGTAAATATGGAGATCCGATGAGTGTTCTCGTCGGCCAGGTACAGGTTGCCGTCCGCCCCGAATGCGATGGCGGTCACCCAGATGAACTGTCCCGGGGCCTCTCCCCAACCGCAAAACTCGCCGACGTAATCGCCGTCAATGGTGCACCGGGTGACCCGAACCGCTTCGGGCTGGTTCGGATTGGCGCGGCTGGCTACGTGCAGGAGGCCGTCAGGGCCCAGCGCCAGGGAAACCGGGCCGCTGAATCCCGGTCCGCCGGCAGACAGCAGGCCAATCACACCGTGGTACTGGTACAGGCCCGTCATGGAAACTGGATGATCTACGAAAGTCGTCGTCCCTTTGCTCAACCCAACTCGATAGTCACTGCGGGCAACCCGCATTCCAGTTTGCCGATGGTTTCAAGGCATCGGTCGTTGGCCGGCGGCATCACCGGACCCGACAGGGCGTCCCGTCGCAACCGCTCCAGCGGCGACGATTTCAGTAGTCCGCCCCCGCCGGCCAGTCGCATGGCCGAGTCGGTGACCCAGGCTCCGACCTCGGCGCAATACTGTTTGGCGCGGTTCACGGCGAGGACGGCCCCGGTCGGATCTGTGTTGCGGTCCGTCAACGCGGCGTCCACCAGCAAAAGGCGCCCGGACTGAATGGACAGGCCCATCTGGCCGACCGTTTGCTGGGTGGACGGATGGCCGATCATCACGTCTCCACCGGGTGTCCAGGATCGTACGGTGACGTATTCGCGAATATGGTTGTACGCCGCCTCGGCGATTCCCAGGTACACGGCGGCGTATCCCAACGAAAAACTGCCCCAGTCGGCGCTGAGCAAGCGACCGGGCGGCCCGAACACAGCGTCGTGCGGGGCCACGGTATCAAAGCTGACCGAGTGGCTGGCCGTCGCCCGCATGCCGACAGCATCCCATTCGCCGGTGACGCGGACGCCACTCATATCGCTGCGGATCATGGCGGACAGGATGTTGTCACCGCCGCCTCCGCTTCCTTCTACGATGCCCGAGACAAAAAAGTAATCGGCCGCATCTGCGAGGGAGCAAAAATGCTTGGTGCCGGATACGCGGTAGCCACCGTCATCCTGGGGGACGAAAATCGTCGAAAGCACGAATCGCTCTCGGGCGGACACTCCAGGCTCGCTGGTTATGGACGCGAACAACTTGCCCGCTTCGACCGCTTCGGCGAAATACCGGCGCCGTTGCTCCGGGGTGCCGAGCCCGGCGACGAAGGACCCGAGCACATTGGTGTGCATGGTCAGGGTCAGCGCCGTTGACGGGCAGCCTCGAGCCACGGCCAGGATGCACATTGCGAAGGTGAGGGGATCAACGCCGCGCCCGCCGTACGCGGTGGGAACGCGCAACGTGAGCAAACCGGCTTCCCTCAGGTCGACGAAATTATCGATGGGGAATTCCGCCGCGGCATCGTAGTGGGCCGCGCGTGGCGAAAAGCGTTCCCGGGCCAGTTCGCCAGCGACGGCGACGAGAGTCAGTTGGCCGTCCGACATGCAGCGTCGGGCTGCGCTGGGTACGGGTTCTGAATGGATATTCAAGGGAGCCTGTTCCCAACGTGGCGCGTCTCAGAGAGGGCCAATCGTATGGTTTACCATTTCCGGTTGATCGGTAGGACGCTGGGGCTGCGGGAAAGGTGGCTAGGCGAACTGGTACTCTCGCGTGGAGCCAATCATGCGGAGGGCGTTGAGGATTACATCTTCGGCAGCGGCGCCAGCGTGCAGAGCTTCCTCGGCTTGGGCGACCAAGGCGGCGCGGTTATCATCGCGGAGCACGACGCTGCCCAGGAGGTCAAGACAGCCGTCGACGATACTCGTCGCGTCCAGATGACGGTCTACGAGGGTCGCTACGATGGCTTTCACCCCGGAATGGTTGGCATCGCCCAGATTGTCGGCCACGAAATTGATGCGCTCCACCATGCTGCCGCTGTCGATCCACTCGCGACCGGTATGCCAACCCTCCACGGACGGCGGGTTGAGCAGGTCCTGGTTCATGTAGCGGCATTCCAGCGCGGTGTCCATGAAACCGACCCTGGGGAACTTGAAATCGCCCACGAGATGCAGGGTGCCGACGA
Source organism: Dehalococcoidia bacterium (assembly GCA_034423575.1). Classification (GTDB taxonomy): domain Bacteria; phylum Chloroflexota; class Dehalococcoidia; order Lucifugimonadales; family UBA3495; genus Bin87. Next base: position 50,402 of record DAOUIF010000033.1, read on the forward strand.
CCACCTCGGCGGGACTCTTGACGCGGGCAAACCGCGCGGCCTCCGATCTGAAAAACTCGGAGGTGAACAGCACGCGCAGCATGGAACGAATGTCGTAACCGGAGCGGAAGTATTCGGCCTCCAGGGTCGCAATGGCATCGGGATCGGGCGGCGCGGTGTTTTGCCATGCGGGCACCTGAACATCGTCGGCTACGAAGAAATTGTAGAGGTGGCGGCTGACGAATCTCGCCGTCGAAGGCTGGCGGCAAATGATGTCGATGATGTCGTCGCCGTTGAAATCGCCCGTTTCTCCGAGGAATGTCTTTGGACCGCCGTCATGATCTTCGGGATCGTAACGGAACAGCCAGGGGGTCTTGCCGTAGGGAATGCTGGCCACGTTGTCGTCGTCGATGGTCCATCCGGTGAAAGCGCGGGCGGCTTCCTGGACGTCGTCTTCGGTGTAGTTGGGGTGGCCGTCCATGCCGACGCCCATGGAAAAGAGCTCCAGGAGTTCGCGGCCCCAGTTTTCGTTGATGGCGTCGCGGTGGTTGAAATTGTTGTCCAGCCAGAAAATCATGGCGGGATCGCGGGCCAACCGGCGCAACAGCTCTTCGAAACTGCCCAGACCGGACTCCCGAAACATGTCGATCTGGTTGAGCATGGTCTTCTCGTGCAGCACCTTGGCCAGACCGGTGGCGAAGACGCCGTGCCAGAAAAGGGCGATTTTCTCCTGTAAGGGCCGGATGCCGGCGTTGTAGTTCATGCGGTAGACCGTTTCCGTCAGCGCGCCCTCGATGTTGCGGCTTTCCTTCCAGTCGATGTAGTACCGCTCTATGATGTCCTCTTCCAGCGCGGGCTGACGCTCCGGGTGGAGTAGCCACTGGACGGTCTCCTCATATCCCCACGCGCAGTAGGTGTCGAGCTCCGCTGGCGTTGCGCCGAAACCGGCACGGCGCAGAAGGTGCGCCATCAGGGCGCGATGGGGGTCTGCGTGCATGTTTTCACCAGAGAGGTTCGAGGTCTAACGAAGGCGCCGGTTCGGCCACCGAAAAGCGCGACAATCGTGAATGAGGTTTGATATTTGAGGATCGCCGATCATAATATCATAGCCATCCGGGTCGCCCGGCGGGCGTGCCGAAGCCGTGCAACGCGGGCTGCGCTTGTCGGGATGGGGTCGCGCCCGCGCCAAGGGTCACCGAGGCCGGACCGGGCCGTTACGACATTCGCAATTTGCCGGCGCGTTGACCCGGCTCGTGCCGGTGACGCCGGAAAGTTGCTCGCGAAAGATGCATGGCCCTGCCGATTTTGGGCGGTCCGTCTTGCTGGATGATGTGCCAGCAGCGGACCATCACCCCGTACTGGATCGACTGGGCGTAGAGCGCCGTGGACGGCAACGCGTCCCGGGAACGGCTGACGAGCAGAATCCGCACCACCTCTCACAGTAACTTCACCTTGTACTGGGGCATGACGCAATACTACCGGATGGCCGCTGACAATCGGGCTGGCACAGGCGTCTTTGCCGCGGTGAAGTCGGCGACGAGCGCCGGCGATCCGACGACGGCGTTTTCGGCGCCCAAGGTGGTGCGCGTGATCAATCTGGCCCGCGACCCGGTGTCGCTGATCCGAGCCCGCGGACGACGGCTCCGTGACGGGATTGCCGCGCTTGACCCGCAATGACATCCCAGCAGAGTGGGTAGGCGTGATGGACGGTTGTATTGACAAGTATTGGGGTGGGGCGCACCATGAGCGGGCTTGTGCCGTGTTCTGGCGTTTTGTCGGGGCCGTCGCTTTGGTCGACGGGAGGCGGGCGCAGCGGCAGGCGTTCATTTATCCATACCACACGAGAGCCCGATCATTTCGTTTCTGAGACTTCCGCGTCTGCATACCATTGACGCTTGGCTGGCCTACCGGGACTTCCGGCTGCTGTGGCTGGCCAATTTTTGTGGCTTCACGGCGCAGTGGCTGCAACTGCTGAGCATCGGGTGGCTGGTGAAGGATTTGTCCGCCGGCACCGGCATCGGCGGCCTGCTGGTGCTGTCGGTCAGCGCGATCAACACGTTGCCTGGCCTGCTGGTAAATCCGATCACCGGGGTGCTGGGCGACCGCCTGGATCGCCGTAAGCTGGCGATGGCCATGCAGGCCGCCAGCGGCGTGCTGGCGTTGGGATTCGCCGTCCTGGTGGCCACGGATTACGTTCGCGCGTGGCATGCCTATGCCTACGTGCTGATTTCCGGTTCCTTTCTGGCAATCACGCAACCCATGCAACAGGTGCTGATTTCCAATACCGTACCCCGAGAATCGCTGGTCAACGCCTACGCCACCAACACGCTTACCGTCACCGGAACGCGGGTTTTCGGTCCCTTCGTCGGCGGACTCCTCATATTCACGCTGGGGTATTTCTGGAACTTTGCGCTGGAAGCGGCCCTTTACCTGGGTGTGGTGGTGCTGCTGCTGCCAATGCGGACGCCGTACACTGGTACTGAGTCGGCAGAGCGAAGGCGGCGGTTCACACCATTCGGAGACATCAGGGACGGCCTGGTTCACCTGTGGCGGAACCAGCGCGAGGTCCTGGAAATCGCGGTGCTCTCGGTGGTTCCGAATACGATACTGCACCCGGTGTGGTTCCTGCTGCCGTTGTTCACGGTGGAAGTGCTGCAGGGGCACGTCAAGATGGGCGGATACCTGTTGGCGGTGACCGGCGTGGGAGGGTTGATTTCCACGCTGGCCATCGCCACCTTCGGGCTGCCCTTCCGGCGCGGTTACACCCTATTTGGAGCGGCGGCGCTGTCGTCGCTGGCCACGATGCTGTTCGCCTTCTCGTCATGGGTTCCGGGGGCATTTACCGTACTTGCCGCTCAGTCGTTTTTCCAAGCCTATTTCCGCACCACCCAGGGGACGCTGGTCCTGACCATCGTCCCCGACCGGTTCCGAGCCCGCACCATGGCCCTGTTGGCCTACGAGCGCTCTTTCCTGATCGGTGTAAGCGTGGTCGTGGGCATTTTCGCCGACTTCACATCGGCGTCAATGGCGATCTTGGCCATCGGCTCTTTGGGTCTGACTGTGACCCTGGGATGTTTCGCCACGCTGCGGCGGGTGCGGGCGCTGCGGTAGAGGGCACGGGACTTGCGAACGGTAAGGCTGCCACGGCTGCACACGCTGGACGCCTGGTTGGGCTACCGGGATTTCCGATACCTGTGGTGCGGCAATTTCTTTGCCAACAACGCCCAGTGGCTGCAGCTATTGAGCGTGGGCTGGCTGGTGCGGGAGCTGTCCGAGGGGTCGAATGTGGCCGGCCTCCTGGTGGTCACGGTGGGCGGGATCAACACGCTGCCCGGGCTGGCGTTTGGCCCCTGGGGCGGCGTGCTGAGCGACCGGTTCGACCGGCGCAAGTTGGTGATGATTCTACAGACGGCGATGGCCGCGCTGGCCTTTGCCTTCGCGGTACTGATCCTGTCGGGCAGGGTGCAGGTGTGGCACGCCTACGCCTACGTGATCGTCGCGGGGTCGTTTCTCTCCGTGGTGCAGCCGATGCGGCAGGCGCTGATGGCGGGGACCGTGCCGAGGGACATGCTGGGCAACGCGCTGGCCACGGACGTGCTGACCATCACCGGAACTCGGATATTCGGCCCGTTCGTCGGGGGAATCCTGATATTCACGCTGGGATTCTTCTGGAACTTCACCATCGAGGGCGCCCTGTACCTGGCGAACGTGGCGATGATCTCCAGAATACGGACGCCCTTCTATCGTCCCGGCAATGCGCGGCAACGAGGCTCGGCGATGTCCAACATGATCGAGGGGTTCCGCTATCTGTGGAGCGGCGAGCGGGCGTTTTTCCAACTGACCGTGGTGTCAATGATCCCCAACATCATCCTGCACCCGTCGTGGTTCCTGTTTCCGGTTTACACCACGGACGTGCTGAAGCGCGACGCGGACGTTGGCGGGTATCTGCTGGCCATCACGGGGGTGGGCGGCCTGCTGGCCGCGCTGTTCATCGCGTCGTTCGGGTTCGTATTTCCGAAGGGCAAGGTGGTGCTGGGTGCAGCAGTAGGAAGCTCGGTGACGCTGCTGGTGTTCGCGTTGTCGAAATGGATGGCGGTGGCGTTCGTGTTCATCGCGGCGATGGCCCTCAGCCAGTCTGTGTTCCGGACCGCCCGGGGAACGCTGATCCAAACGCTGACGCCGGACAGCCTGCGGGGGCGGATGACGAGTCTGCAGAGCTTTGACCGGGGATTCCTGGTGGTGGCCAGCCTCGGCGTCGGGGTACTGTCGGACCTCACGTCCTCGGCGACGGCTCTGGCGATAATCGCGGCAATCGGTCTGGGCGCATCGGCGGTGTGCTGGGTCCTGTTGAGGAGGGTACGCGTTCTGGCGTAGTTTCGGGGGGTCGGTCCGGATGCGTCCTGAAGCCAGGGAAAAAGGAGTATCATGGATAGCCCAGGCTTCGGTGAGCCGCGCCCGAGGTTGTCCTCTATTTGATCCAACGCATCACATCGAGTCCGTCCTACAAGTGGTGGGCTTTCTGGACTATTGCCACCGGCACGTTCTTCTCGGTGGTCGACCACGGGAGCGTGTTGGTTGCGCTGCCCGGCATCGAATCCCACTTCGACGCTTCGCTGGAATCGGTCCAGTGGGTGGTGGTCGCCTACGCCCTGGTGATCAGCGTGCTGCTGTTGCCCATGGGCCGGCTGGGCGACGTGGTGGGGCGCAGACGCATCTACCTGACGGGCACGGCGATTTTCGTGCTGGCGTCGCTGGGCGCGGCGCTATCCACCAGCCTGGAGGTGCTGGTGGTGATGCGGGTGCTGAAGGGCGTCGGAGCCGGCATGGTCCAGGGCTGCGGCATGGGCATGATGATTGCCGCCTTCCCCGACTCGGAGCGGGGGAAAGCGTTGGGCACGCACCTCAGCGTGGTGGGGATGGGCGCAATCGCCGGGCCGGCCATGGGCGGCTTCCTGGTGGCGTGGCTGGGCTGGCAATGGGTGTTTCTGGTGAACGTGCCGGCCGGCGGGCTGGTGCTCATCCTCGCGTGGCTGTTGCTGGAGCGGGGTCCGGGAGCGGGTCAGTACCGGCGGGGGCAGGGTGCGTCGTCGTTCGACTGGACGGGCGCTGCGGTCTCGGGAGTGATACTGCTGGTGCTGCTGCTGGTGGTGGGAAATGGGAACGGGCTGGGTTGGCGGTCGGCGCCGGTGATCGTGGGCGGGATTGCGGTCGTGATCCTGACCGCCGGGTTCATCTGGTGGGAGTTGCGGGTCCGCGCGCCGATGCTGGATCTGCGGTTGTTCGCCAACCAGGTGTTCGGCCTGGGAGTGGCGGCGGCGTGGCTCTCTTTCTTCGGGTCGTCAGCGGCGCGGTTCATGATGCCGTTCTACCTGCAACGGGTGCTACTGTACGCGCCGGAGCAGGTGGGACTGATGATGATCCCGCCGGCCATGTGTATGGTCCTCATCGGGCCGTTCAGCGGGCGGGTAGCGGATCGTTTCGGATGGCGCGTGCCGACGGTGTGCGGGATGGCGCTGACCGCCGCCGGGGCGTTCGTGCTGGCGTTTGCGCTGCAAGAGCAATCGCCGGTCTGGCTGGTGATCGCCACGATGATGATGCAAAGCTCCGGCAACGGGATATTCAACTCACCGAACAGCAGCAGCATCCTGAGCGTGGTGGACCGCAGCCGCTACGGGGTGGTTTCGGCCCTGACGCAACTGGTGAGGAACTCGGCGAACGTGGTGAGCGTCGCCGTTTCCACCACGGTAGTGGTGTCGACCATGGCCACCTACGGGGTGGAGCCCAAACTGGAGGCGGTAAATCCGGAAGTGGCGACGGCGTTTGTCGACGGGGTACGGTGGGCGTTTCTGATGCTGGGGGCGGCGCTGGCCGTGGGCGCGGCGATCTCGCTGTACCGTGCGCTGAGCGCCCGGGCCGCGCTGCCGAATCCACCGATGGCGGCCGAACCGCAGGCGAGGACCGCCGGCAACGACTGAGCCGAAAGGTTTACCGGTCAGAGAAGCGGGGCATCACTTCCCGCGCGAATAGCTCCATGGACCGGAGTTGCTTCTTCTGATCGAGGCCGCCGAAGGCGAAGTTGCACATGAAGTAGCGCACGCCGGCGTCGTGAAGGGCCTGGATCCTGGCGGCGCACTGGTCCGGAGTGCCGATGAAGGCCCGGTGTTCGGCGAGATATTCGTAGGACGGCGGGAACTCGGTGCGACGTTTGCGGTAGTCGTGGATGCTCTCGTAGACTTCGCTGCCGACGGAAAATTCGCGTCGCCAGGTGTTGATGTCAAGGGTCCAGTTCAGGGCCTCGCGTGCGTCCCGGTGGGCCTGCTCTTCGGTTTCGGCCACGTAGAAGTAGCGGGAGAACGGAACGTCCGATGGCAACACGGCGTGTCCGCTGGCCTGCGACTGCTCCAAAAAGCGCTGCAGCAGGTCCACGGCGTCGTCGGTGTTCAGGACGACGCCGATGATGAGCCGTCGTCCGGTGGTGGCGACGAACTCCAGGGACTCGAGACTGCGGGTCGCCGCGACATAGACCGGTGGATGAGGTTGTTGCAGCGGGGTGGGCACCAGGTTGAGGTTCTGCGTCGAATAGTAGCTGCCCTGGAAGGTACAGTCGGGAGTGGTCCACAGGGTTTCGACCATCTCGATGGTCTCGCGGTAGCGGGCCTGGCTCTCGGCGTGGTCGATGCCGAAGTTGCCGTACTCAGTTGTCGATGCGCCTCGGCCGAACCCGACGTCGAGGCGTCCGTCGCTGAGGACGTCCAGCGTCGCGGTGTCTTCCGCCAGCCGAACCGGGTGATGCAGGGGAGGGATCAGCACCGCAGTTCCCAACCGGATCCTGCTGGTCCGCGCCGCGATGTTGCTGGCGATCACCAGCGAGGAGGCGCCCAGGCCATAACGGGTGAAATGGTGCTCCGCCAGCCAGATCGCTTTGAATCCCAGTTCCTCACCGACCACAGCCTGCTCCAGCAAATCCGAAAACAGCGCCTTCGGCGTATGTTCTTCAGGCCAGGGTATGTGAGAAAACAGTGCGAAATCCATGTCGGGCTCCTCGGATCAAAACTCGAAGCAGTGTACACACGGGTAGACCCGCGGGCAACGCCGCAGTTCGCTTTCCAACCGTCGAGTAAACGCGGGTCTGGTATGATTCAAGGTCGGAATCAGGCGTTGAGCGTTCGATCCCAGAGGCGGTCAGCGCACGACTTTACAAATTCGTTCGCGGTGTGGTTTTGACTTTCCTGACTTCGCTAGCTCTCCGGCGCAAGCCGGTCACCATCATGGCTATGTTGCTGCTGTTGGCCGCCGGAGTGTTTTCGTACAGTCAGATCCAGCAGGAACTCTTCCCCGAAATCAGCTTTTCGATCATTTACGTGGCCACGAATTACCAGCAGGGGGACCCGAACACCGTCGCCACTGACGTGACCGCCAAGGTCGAAGACGCGATTTCCGGATTGCCGGATCTGGACAAAACGACATCGATTTCCACGCCCAGCATGTCGCTGGTGACGGCGAACTTCGCACCCGGCGCGGATGTGGAGTCCGCAGAGGAGGAAATCCGCAGCCGGGTGAGCGGGCTTCAGCTGCGCGAGGAGGCCGGCGACCCGTTCGTGCTGCGTCTGACGTCGGACATTTTCCCCATTATGTGGTTGAGCGTCAGCGGCGAACGGGATATCCCGGCGCTGCAACGCATCGTGGACGACGAGATACTGCCTCGTCTGGAAGCGGTGGACGGCGTGTACGAAGTCAACGTGGAGGGTGGAGTAACGGAACGGGTTTCGGTGATCGTGGACCCGGTTCGGAGCGACGAACACGGGCTGGGTATCCAGGACGTGGTGAACGCGGTGTCGGGGAATTCGGTTGATCTCAACGCGGGGTTCCTGAACAACGGCGACCACTCCATCGGGTTGCGCACCTACCGGGGTTACGGCGACCTCGAATCCATCCGCGATCTGCCGGTTGACTATCGCCACGCCGCGTTTGGTTCGGCGGGCGCCCCGCCGGCGGAGGATGGTGGCACTCCGATCATGTTGTCCGACGTGGCAACCGTCCGTGTGGACACTCCGGACGCTGCCACCATTTCACGGACCAACGGGCAGCCGAGCATTTCGCTTCAGGTGCTGCAACTCCCGGAAGGGAACACGATCGAAGTGGCCCAGGAGTTGCTGACCATCATAACGAGCCTGGAACTTCCACCCGACGTGCGGGTCGATGTTCTATACAACGATGGCCCGGAGCTTGAGGAGCAACTCACCAGCGTGGTTGGCCAGGGTGGCTTGGGCTTCGTCATCGCCGTGATTGCCATCTTCCTGTTCCTGCTGCAACTACGGCCGACGGTGATCAGGGGAATACTGCAAACCCTCAGGCCCACGGTGATCATCGCGATTTCCATCCCGCTGAGCATCATGATCACGATCCTGGTCATGGCGGTGATGGATTGGACGCTCAACTTCATGAGCCTGGCCGGTTTGGCGATTGCCGTGGGACGGATCGTCGATGACAGCATCGTCGTTTTGGAGAATATCTACCGCCATGTGCAGGCCGGATCGACTCGTTACCCGATGCAAGGGCCGGAGTTCACCGCCTATCGTCTGATGCCGCTGGGTGACGATCCCGGCCTGACGGCAGCCATCCGCGGCACGCGCGAGGTCGGTCCCGCGATTCTGGCGTCCACCTTGACCACCGTGGCGGTGTTCCTTCCCCTGGCGTTCATTCCGGGGATCGTGGGCGAGTTCTTCCTTCCGTTTGCGCAGACCGTGTGCGTTTCGCTTCTGGCGTCCACCTTCATTGCGCTGACCGCTGTGCCTGTGCTCAGCTCGCTGTTGCTCCGCGCTGGCGACATGGCCGACGAGGACGATTCGGTTTCGCGGGACACGTGGTTGCAGCGCATCTACACGCCCATATTGACCTGGGCTTTGAATCATCCCCTGATCTCCGTTCTTGCCTGCATAGCGGCAGTGGGGGCGACGTTGCCCCTGATTTTAGTGCTGCCGATCACGCTGTTTTCGTCCGGTGAGGCGGAGGCGATGCGGATAGACGTCACCATGCCGGAAAACACCGGCGCGACGGCCATTCATCGGGAAGTGCGGGAAGTGGAAACGATTCTGGACCGCTACGTGGATGCGGGTTATATCGTTTCGTACCAGGCCACTCTGGGCTCTACCAGCCAGGATTTCGGGCCGGGGCTGGGCGAGACCGGCTTCGACGTGGCCGGATTTTTCATCGCCCTGTCGGATACCGCGCCGCCGGACTTGGATGAGCAGCTGCGCGCGGAATTGCCGCAAAAGGAAGGCGTGGATGTCCAACTGTTTGTTGACTCGGCGGGACCGCCACAGGCCGGCATCGAGATTGCGGTAACGGGCAGCGACTTCAGCCGTGTCCGGCAAGTGGCGCAGGACCTGGTGGGCAGGATCGAGCCCCTGGACGGCGTCGTCAACCTGAAGACCAACTTGAGCGATGAAAGCGAAGAGTTGACGTTTGAGGTGGACGCGTCCGAAGCGCGACGCTACGGGCTCACCTCGGCGGCCGTTGCGGGTCAGGTGCGCACCTGGGTGTATGGCGTTGATGCAGCCAATGTCAGCCTCATGGGAGATACCTATGACGTTGTGGTCCGTGGCCCCGCCGAACAGGTGGACGAGTTGGTAGAGTTGCAGAATTTGTCCATTGGCGGACCTCTGGGTACGGCTAATCTGGGTTCAATCGCAGACGCCAAGACTACTGTGGGCCCGTCGCTGGTCACCCATTACGACGGAGATCGATCGGTGACGATCACCGGAGAGTTTCTGGGAAACGATCCGCAGGCCATCAGCGGGCGCATAGACCGGATCATCGAGAACGCGGACCTGCCGGCGGGAGTTCAGATCCGCCAGGGAGGTTTCGCGAGCGATATCCAGGAACAGTTCAACAACGTCTATCTAGCGATGATGATCGGGCTTGCGTTGGTGTACCTGGTGATGGTGGCAACCCTCGGTTCCCTGCGTGATCCTTTTATCGTGGTCCTGAGCATGCCGCTTGCGGTGGTCGGAGCGTTGATCGCGCTAACGGTCACCGGTCGAGCATTGAGCTTGCCTGCGCTGATGGGCTTCCTGTTCCTCATTGGCATCGTGGTGACCAACGCTATCGTGCTGATCACTTTTGTTTCCCAGTTGCGGTCTCAAGGCCTGGGCGCCCTCGACGCCATGATCCTGGCCGGCCGCACGCGGTTGCGTCCAATCCTCATGACCGCCTTCACCACCATACTTGCGTTGTTTCCACTGGCGTTCAGCGACACCAGCGGCCTGGTCGGCGCGGAACTGGCTACGGTGGTAATCGGCGGACTGATCAGCTCGACCTTCCTTACGCTGGTTGCAGTGCCGGTAACCTACATGCTGCTGCACGACGCCATACCCAGTGCCTGGTCTTCGTTGATCCGACGACTGACCCGTCGACCAGTCGTCCAAATGGACGGGTCGTAATCGCCGCGAAACTTTGAAGCTGCCGCCGCCCGCGCAGAGGTGATGCCTTGCTTTCGAGCAAACTTTGTTCCCTGTCCGCATTCCGCCGCTCAGCAGTTGCGTCCTTGATACTGCTGGTGGTCTTGGCGCTGGGTTTCTCAGCCTGCGGTCGTTCGTCCGATGAGGCTGCGGAGCCGCCGCGTGGGCCCGGATCCAGGTCGTCTGCGCCAATGGAACCGCGAGGGTTTGAAGTACCGAGTCAGCTGGTGTTTATGGACAGCGCAGATCTCGCGTTCGAAATCTCCGGTGAGGTGGGTAAGGTAAACGTGGCGGTTGGCGACATGGTGGGATCAGGCGACGTGCTGGCAACCGTCGACTCCGAAACCATCAGAGATTTGAGGTACGCAGAGTCGCAGAGCGTCTATCAAATCGACCAACTCCGCGACGAATTGGATCGGGTAATGGGACTGGAATCATCAGACCCGTTGGTTCGCGCCCGGGCAGAAGGGAATCTGGCCAAGGCTGAGTTGAGACTCCAAACGGCATTGGACACCCTGGAAGACTATCTGCTTCAGTACGACGTTGATTTGGGAGCGGCTCGAAAGGCGGTCGCTGACGCCAAATTCTCTCTGGACCAGGCGGAGGATGCGGTGTCAGACTTTGCCGAGATGCACGGAGAGAGCTTCGTCGACGCGGTGGCACAACGTTCCCGAGCCCGTGCGGAATTGAACGATGTGCAGGATGCGGTGACCGATTTCCTGCCACTGCACAACGAGGCAGTGGCGACCCTCCGATCCCAGATCGCCCAGATCGAAAACGATCTTGATGACACGCAGGATACATTGGAAGATTTCGACGTAGATCATGCCCAGCGGTTGGCGCAGGCTCGCGTGCAATTGGCGGATGCGGAATCCAAGCTGGAACAAGCGGAGGACACGTTTGATGATTTTCACGTGAGGATCATTGAAGGTCAGTTCCACAGCCTGGATGACGGACGGAATTTCGACGTGGTGAGGTTCGAGGCCCTGCAGGCCGCGATAGAGTCGGCCAAGAGGGACGTCGAGTTTTGGGAAACGGAGATATCTGATTTGGAAGCAGGTCCAAACGAGGTCGACCGGTCCGGAGCCCTGACCACCGCGGCGAGGCTGGAGTTGGAACTGGAAAGGCTGAACCGGGATTTGCGCGAAGAGCTAGCGGGACCGGATCAAACGGAATTGGACCGGCTCGAAGCCAATGTCCTGGTTGCGAGGGAAGCGCTGGAGCGAGCCGACCGCGATCTGGCCGAGCTGGAGCAAGGCATCGACCAATTGAAGCTTGCCAGCCTGGAAGCCGGCGCTGAAAGCGCTCGCATCGCTCTTGATGCCGCGGAGTCCAGGTTGGCGCGGCTGGAAGAGGGGATCGATCAGGCCGCGCTCGCTGATCTCAACCAGCAGATCGTGACCGCTCGCGAGGCCCGGGACGAACTGGCCGAGGGCCCGGACTCAGCGGCTGTCGCGCTGGCCCAGGCCAATCTCGACAACGCAAAATCGGATCTCGATGAACTCCTGCAGGATCTGGAACATTCTTATTTGCGCGCGCCCTTCTCAGGTATGGTGCGCCTGGTAACAGTTAAAGAAGGAGACGTCATTACTGTGGATGCCCGCGTCATCCAACTGGTGGATCCAACAAACATCTCCATACGGGGATTGGTGGAAGCCAACAACGTGGAGCGGATAGAAGTGGGCACGCCCGGGTCGGTCACTGTGGCGGCTTTGGCCGACGTTGAATTGGAAGCTCAGGTGCTGGAAATCTCGCCGGATGCCAAGACCGAACGGGGCGTGATCAGTTTTCCGGTGGAGTTTGCGGTCGTCGTTCCGCCCGGGGTTGCCATCCCGCCCAATCCGGGGCTCGTAACCACTACCGTGCGACCGTGATCATCCGAGTGTCGGTCTGTCGCATGATGGAGCGGAGATCGAGCTCGCGGTGAGTCTCCTGCCGGCCGATTACCCGCGGCGAGAGGGCCGGCACTATCCACCCCGCAGGCGCGTGGGTTGCGGTGAACCGAGGCGCTTTGCTTGACATCGCGCTCGATTGACGAATATTCTTTGCCGTACCCAAATTCCCAACCGTTTGATCGGTTTCCCGGCTTTAGCGCGCGGAAATCCGCATCGTGTGAGGAGCAACATGGTAAAGCAGGGTGTGGTGCCTGACGATCTGACCAGACCATTCTTCGAAGCCGCTAACGAAGGACGACTTGTAGTTCAGGCTTGCAAGGGATCTGAGCGTTTGTACTTTCCACCCCGGCCCGCCTCGGAATTGGGCTGTTCGCCTGACGACATCGAATGGAGGGAAGTGAGCGGCCGAGGGAAAATCTACAACTACTGCGTAGTGTACGACTGTCCGGTGGCGAGCCTCAAAGAGGACCTCCCTTTCAACTTGGCAGTCATCATGCTGGACGAGGATCCGGGCCTATTGATGTATTCGCATCTGCCGGGAACCGCGCCGGATGAGGTCCCCGTGGGCGCCAGCGTGCGGGTGATATTTGAAGCCACGGCCAACGGCCAAAAAGTCCCGGAATGGGAAATCGTGTCCTGACGCCCTCGAAACCGTTCCACCAAGAAACCAGGCGGCCTGACCTTTGCGTCGGGATTCTCGCGGCATTCTCAAGGAGTTTGTTATGACCACCCAGATGGCTCCCGAATCTATGTATCGTTCCACCGAAGGCTTGGGAACTTGGGAACACCGGGGCAAGGTAGCCGCCGTGGGTATTGGACACTCTCCCACCGCCCGCCGGTGGGACGGCCGGGCGGAAACATCGGTGGGTGCGCTGAGCATCGGTGCCCTGAGGGCGGCGATCGCAGACGCCGGAGTGCCACCGGACCAGGTCGACGGTATCGTGATGGTTCCGGTCACCACTACTGGGGCGCACTGGCCCGAAGATCAGCCCGTGCCCATGGACGTGGTCAACGCGTTCAACCAGACTGACAATCTACTGGACGGCGTCGGCCAATTGAGCGCCGAGTGGATCCTGAAAAACATGCCTGAACTGACCAACGTCAAGTTCACCATGTACGCGCCCGGCTGCATGTCCGCCGCGATTGTCGTTGCTGCGCAGGCGGTTGGCGACGGCCTCGCCAACAACTGCCTGGTCTTGAAGGGCTGGCACAACCTCGAAGGTCGATACAATCATGGTGGCATCAGCGCCGCCAACGAAGTACCAGGAAGTTTCGCCATAAGCCCAGGCCGCACCCTGTGGGGCGCTCCCGGTTGCTACGGAACGGCTTTGCAATTTGCCCAATACTGCACGAAATACGGCAAGCACCACGACATGATGGCGCCGTTCATGCAGAATTCCCGGCGGAACGGCCTCCTGTTCCCGGAAGGCTACTGGGCACAGCATCGCCCGGAGCAATTGACGCCGGAGGACTACCTTTCCTCGCGGTGGATCGCGAAGCCGGCGAACCTCTTCGACAACGATATACCGATCATGGTCGCCGCAGCCTATCTGTTCACCACTGCGGACCGTGCCCAGGATATGGCGCAGAATCCGGTTTACATCCTCAACCACGCCTCCAGTCGTGGTGTGGCGCGCAGCATAACGCCGACGCTGGAAGAAGTGGAAATAGAGACTGCAACTACTGGACGCAAGATTTACGAGGGGGCGGGGATCACCGCAGACGACCTGTCGTTTGAGAACATGTACGACGGGTTCGCCCAGTTCCACCAGTTCCACATCGAAGGCTTGCGTTACCGCGGAATGCAACCCGGAGACGCCCTTGATTTCTATCAGACCGACATCAGCATCGAGGGCCCAAACCCCATTTTGTCCAGCGGCGGAAACATCGGCAGCGGCCGGAGCCGGTTCTGGATGCACACCGATTGCATGCAGCAGATCCAGGGTCGAGCTGGCGCGCGGGCGTTGACCGGGGTGAAGCCCGAAATCGCTGTTTCGGGCGGACCCATGCCGTTCGGGGGGAATTTCACGGTTTGGAGCGCTACGCCGGACTAGCCTGCACGGCACACTGGGGTCACATCGTCGCTTTGGGCGACCTTACGGGGTCGCCCAATTTTCGGGTGTAGGCATCCTGTAAATCAATAGAGGAGACACATGGCAATTCTCATCAGTTTCGACATCGACGGCACGCTGGAAGTGGGAGACCCGCCGGGCCCGCTGACTATGGAGATGGTGAAGATCGTACAGGACAAGGGTTTCCTGATTGGCAGTTGCTCGGATCGACCGCCCAGCAGCCAACGGTCCATGTGGGAAGAGCACGAGATCAGTGTCGACTTCGCAGTCGCCAAGCACCTGTTGTCAGAGGTAAAGTCTGGTTTCGACGCTGACGCCTACTACCACATCGGTGACCGAGAGGACCTGGACCGGCAGAATGCACTGCGGAACGGGTTTGAATTCCTGTGGCCCGACGAAGCCGCAGCGCAGCCGTGGTTCCTTCCCGATGATTGATACGTCTATCCGCCGCCAGGAATTCGTCATCAAGGGCGCGACAACAAACGTGCCGCAGGCGTCCGAAAATAAGCATTTGCCGTGACAGAAACTGAAAGTGACATGCAGCGGCGGCGACCCCGCGTCTTCTATGGCTGGTGGGTCGTCGTCGTTTCCTCATTATTGGGCATGTTCGGGAACGGGTCGATATCCCAAGGGTTCCCGAGATTTTTTGTACCTATCCGGACCGAATTGGGCCTGACGTCCGCGCAGATGTCGTTGGTGTTTAGCCTGGCGCGGGCAGAGGGCAGCGCCGGTGGACCCCTGGTTGGCTGGGTCGTCGACCGTTACGGTGCGAGGCCCATGGTGTTGGCCGGCGGGCTGATGGCTGGTATCGGAACCATCCTGCTGTCGAGAGCGGATAGTTACTGGGAACTTCTTGTGCTGTTCTCGGGCATCATCTCGCTGGGGAAAAGCGCGGGGTTCGGCCAGACTCTCATGGCGGCGGTCAACCAATGGTTCATCCGGCGACGCTCGGTGGCAATGTCGACCCTCATGACCGCGTTTGCGGGTGGCGGTGCCTTCGTCGTGCTCCTGCTGAATTTTGGAATCCAACAAATCGGATGGAGGGACACGCTGCTGTGGACCGGCGTTTTCATCGTAGCGATGACGCTTCCGGCGGCGTTTTTCATTCGGAGCCGCCCTGAGGACATGGGCCTGTTGCCCGATGGCGATACGCCAGAGGATGCAAGTGGCGGAACCGGATCCGGCAGTCGAGGCCACAGGCGCTCGAGCGACGTCAGTTTTTCGTTCCGCCAGGCAATCCAAACGCGCACCTACTGGTTCATCATGGTGGGCGCGATATTGCGCGTATCGGTGACCAACGGAATGCTGGTGCACGTTTTTCCGATCATGGCGGTGCGGGGGATTTCGGAGAACGAAGCGGCGGCCTGGGTCGCCGCGATGTTCTTCCTGGGGATACCCCTGCGGTTCATCATGGGCGTTACCTCGGGCAAGTTTCGCGGCAACGTTCTCCTGGCCATCGGCATGGTCATTGGTGCCATCGGAATGGGAGGTCTGTGGATCGGGCCGGGGGTAGTCGGCTTGCTCCTCTTTGTGGTCGGAATCGCCATCGTCGAAGGGATAACATCAGTGAACTGGCTGATGCTGTCCGACTATTACGGTCGCGCCAGATTTGCAACCCTGATGGGGTTCATGAGCCTTTTCATGAACGTAGGGATGTTCATCTCACCCTACGCGTCCGGATTGGTCTTCGACCGCACCGGCAGCTATTATTGGGTGCTCGCGGTCTTCACGCCGCTGTACCTCGTGAGCGCGGTGGCTTTCCTGTTTGCCACACGGCCCAACCCGCCCGAAAGCACACGGAGGCGGTGGATCGGCACCGAAACCAGCGCTCCGGTACCATCGCCTTCCGGAGGCGACGGGAATTGACCGCACATGTATTTCAGGCGCTTGATTAGTCAACCGATAACGGACCGTCAGCGAGGAACTCTCATGGACCCGCAACCCGTCACACTCCAAGGAAAGCACGTACGTTTGGAACCCATCGGACCGCAGCACGCTGATGACCTGTTTCGGGTCGGAAAAGACGCATCAATTTGGCGTTTTTCGTCCAGGCCCGCCTTTACAAGCTTGGATGACGTTCAGCAATGGGTGGAGTCGTGCATGGCACGGAACGACTTGGAGGGACGGGTCCAGTTCGCCGTCGTCCACCAGGCGGAGGGCAGAGCCGTCGGCTCTACGGGTTACCTGGATGTCGATCGTCCCAACCGGGCGTTGGAGATTGGCATGACCTGGTACGGCACAGAGTACCAGCGCACGGCGGTCAATACGGAATCCAAGTTCCTGTTGTTGAGCCACGCCTTCGAGGAGTTGGGGGCGCTGAGAGTCTGCCTGAAAGCCGACCACCGCAACACGCGGTCCCTGCGGGCGATCGAACGTATCGGCGCTACCCGGGAAGGCGTGCTTCGCAACCACCGCATTGCCCGGGACGGGGTGAACCGGCACTCGGTGTACTACGGCATCATCGACAGCGATTGGCCGCGAGTGCGAAATCGACTGCAGGCGATGCTGTCCGCGTAGCGATTTCCTGTGGCGCGACACGTTGCGTTGCGGTATTATGTCGCGCGTTCCCGGATGATCGGCTGCCGCGGCCGGCCCGCGGGATTAGCAGGCGCCGGCGCGAGGCGAGTAACCGCTGAGGAGACCGCTGATCGTGCTATAATCTGCGCCGCAGGAGGTGCCCATGCGAGCTATTGATTACGTTGCCCCTACTTCCCTTAGCGATGCCGTTTCCGTCATGGCGCAGCACGGCGACCGCGCGCGCCCGTTGGCCGGCGGCACTGACATTATCGTGCAGCTGCGTGGCGGACGGCGCGAGCTTGACGCCTTGGTGGATACCAAGAAGATCCCCGAGCTGAACGCGCTCAACCTCAGCGACAGCGGCCTGCAAATCGGCGCGGCCGTGCCCTGCCACCAGATATACCAGGATCAGGCCGTTGCCGCCGCTTACCCTGGTTTGATTGATGCCGCCAGCCTCATCGGCAGCATCCAGATCCAGGGCCGCGCCACTTTCGGCGGCAACCTGTGCAACGCCGCTCCGTCCGGCGACACCATACCGCCCGTCATCACCCAGGGCGGAGAGGCCCACATCAACGGCCCCAACGGCTGGCGCACGGTCCCCACCGAGGATTTCTGCACCGGTCCCGGCCGAACCGTATTGGAACCCGGTGAGTTGCTGGTAGCCATACAGATACCGGCTCCGGCCGCCAACTCAGGCAGCGCTTACTTGCGGTTCATCCCCCGCAACGAAATGGACATCGCCGTGGCCGGCGTGTCTTCTACCGTGGTGCTGGACGCCTCCGGACAGACCATTCAGTCCGCCCGGATCGCTCTGGCCTCTGTCGGTCCCACCCCGATCCTGGCCACCGCCGCCGGTGAGAGCCTCGCTGGGAAGGCCGTGTCCGATGAAGCCATCGAGGAGGCCGGCCGCCTCGCCAGCGAAGCCGCTACGCCCATCACCGATATGCGCGGCACCATCCGCCAGCGGCACCACCTGGTTGCCGTGCTCACCCGCCGCACTTTGAACATCGCCATCCGGCGCGCCCGAGGGGAGGAGTAACAATGCCCGGACTTGTCCACGTAACCACCACCATTAACGGCAACCAGACCGACTTCCTCTGCGAGCCCCGCCAGAGCTTGCTGGAGTGCCTGCGCGATGTCGTGGGAATGACCGGCTCCAAGGAGGGTTGCAACGACGGCAACTGTGGAGCCTGCACGGTCAACCTGGACGGCCGTATCGTCTGCTCTTGCCTGGTTCTGGGCGTTGAGGCTCAGGGGGCCGAGGTCAACACCATTGAGGGCGTGGCTTCCGCCGAAGGCCTGCATCCCATCCAGCAGTCTTTCCTGGAAAATGCCGCACTGCAGTGTGGCATCTGCACCCCGGGTTTCATCGTCGCTGCCAAGGCTCTGCTGGACGCTGAGCCCGATGCTGACGAAGCGCGGATCCGCCACTGGCTGGCCGGAAACCTGTGTCGTTGCACCGGCTACGACAAGATCGTCCGTGCGGTCCTTGACGCCGGAGAGCGGATGCGATCATAGGCTTTCGCACGCTGCCGGCGCAGAAGATCCGGCGCCGGTTTCGACGTTTGCAATCGTAGGGGCGAATAGCTATTCGCCCCTACGTCGTTAGGGAGGTGAATCAAAGTGACTACGGCCAACCAAGTGCTATCGGAAGTGGAGTACGACGTAGTTGGAAAGCGCCCGGTGCGGCCCGACGGTGTGGATAAGGTCACCGGTCGAGCGCAGTATGGGGCCGATCTCGAGTTGACCGGCTTGTTGCAGGCCCGGGTCCTGCGCAGCCCGCACGCCCACGCGCGAATCAAGTCCATCGATACGTCCGCGGCGGAAGCTCTTGCCGGGGTGCAAGCGGTGGTAACCGCCGCCGATTTGCCGTTTGCGGCCCTCACCAAAGAGGATCTGGGAAACGACTACAACCGTTTCAAATTCCTGAGCGACAATTTCCTGGCCAGCGACAAAGCGCTGTATCGCGGACACGCGGTAGCCGCGGTCGCTGCTGATAATGCCCACGTCGCCGAAACGGCCCTCGCCCTGATTGACATCGATTACGAAGTGCTGGAACCCGTGATAGACGTGCGTGCCGCCATGCAGGACGGAGCTCCGCTGCTCCACGACGATCTTATCCATACCTCGGCCATGGGTGAGATTGCGGACAAACCCAGCAACGTTGCCTCTTACATGAAATTCGAGAAGGGGGACACCGCGGCAGGATTTGCCAACTCCGACGTTGTAGTCGAGCGCGAGTTCACCACGGCGTCGGTGCACCAGGGATACATCGAACCGCACAACGCGACCGCCCACTGGCGCGCCGATGGACAGATCAATATCTGGTGCAGCACCCAGGGAGCATTTGTGGTCCGAGCCAACACCGCCGATGTCCTTAGGGTCGACGTGTCCGACGTGCGGGTCACGCCCATGGAAATCGGGGGCGGGTTCGGCGGCAAGGTCTCGTTCTACTTGGAACCGGTTGCCGCATTGCTGTCGCGCAAGGCCGGCGCTCCGGTCAAGGTGTTGATGAGCCGCACCGAGGTATTTGAGGGTAGCGGTCCGGCTCCCGGGAGTTGGATGCGTGTCAAGATGGGCGCCAACTCGGCCGGCAAAATTACCGCGGCCGAGATCGAGTTGGCATTTGAAGCCGGCGCGTATCCCGGCTCGCCGGTGATGCAGGGCGCCACCTGCGCCTTCGCCTGCTATGAGTTGGAAAATGGGACCGTCGAGGGATACGACGTAGTCGTCAACAAGCCCAAAACTGCGGCGTACCGCGCGCCGGGCTCGCCTCAGGCCGCGTTTGGCGTGGAGCAGGTCGTGGACGAGCTCTGCCAGAAGCTGGGCGTGGATCCGGTGGAATTCCGGCTGAACAACGCCGTTACCGAGGGCTCGCGCAAGGTCGAAGGTCCGGTATTCCAAAAGATCGGCTTGGTGGAATGCCTTGAGGCCGCACGAAACCACGAGCACTACCGGACGCCGTTGGAAGGGTCCAACCGCGGCCGTGGCATCGCTGCGGGTTTCTGGATGAATCGCGGCTTTCATTCCAGCGTCAACATGACCGTAAACCCGGACGGCACCGTGAACCTCATCGAGGGTTCGGTGGATATCGGCGGGTCAAGGGCATCTATCGCCCAGCAGGCTGCCGAAACCTTGGGAATAGCGTACCACGACATCAAACCGCAGGTTGTAGACACCGATTCCATCGGTTATACGATGGTCACTGGCGGCAGCCGGACTACCTTCGCCACCGGTTGGGCAGCTATTCTCGCGGCGGAAGATGTCAAAGAGCAGATGATCGAACGGGCCGCCTCCATCTGGGACGTTCCGGCCGAAGACGTTGAATACGACGGCGGCGTGATCCGGCACAAGTCGGAAGAGTTGAGTTTCACCTTCAAGGACCTGGCGCGCCAGCTGTACACCACCGGCGGTGGCATCACCGGCACCGCCAGCCTGGATCCCACGGGCGAAGGCAACTCCTTCGGCGTGCACCTGGTGGACGTCGAGGTCGACCCGGACACCGGAAAGACCGAAATTCTGCGCTACACCGCCATACAGGACGCGGGCAAAGCGGTCCATCCCAGCTACGTGGAAGGGCAGATCCAGGGAGGCGCGGTCCAGGGCATCGGCTGGGCGTTGAACGAGGAATATTACTTCAGCGACAACGGCCAGATGATGAACTCCAGCTTCCTGGATTACCGGATGCCCACTTCGCTGGACCTACCGATGATCGATACGGTCATCGTTGAGGTCGCCAACCCGGGCCATCCCTACGGGGTCCGGGGGGTCGGCGAGGTACCAATCGTGCCCCCGCTGGCGGCCGTCGCCAACGCGGTGGGTCATGCCACCGATCAACGCTTGACCAGTCTACCGATCACGCCGGGCAGCGTGTTGGAGGCGAACCTGTAGGCGGCAGATACAGCCAAATTGCGGAAGCGGCGACGAGGGGGCGATGTCAAATCGCCCCTGTTTTTCCCAGGACGGACCCCATGCGCATCGAATCCGGCGAATGGCAAATACGGAGTTTCCAACCGGATGATGCTCCTGCGTTAGCGAAATACGGCAACAACCAAGCAGTGTGGCGCAACATCTGGGACCAACACCCATATCCCTACAGCATTGGGGATGCGGAGGAATGGATCCAATATGCCGTGCAGCAAAGCCCGGAGACGATATTCGCCATCGCCTCGCCCACCGAGGCCATCGGCTGCATCGGAATGCTGCCGCAGAGCGATGTGGCCCGATTATCCGCAGAGGTAGGGTACTGGCTGGGTGAACCGTTCTGGGGCAGAGGCATCGCCACCGCTGCCCTGAAGGCTCTGACCGAGTACGCTTGCACCGAGCTTGATCTGGTTCGGCTGTACGCAACGGTGATGGAATGGAACCCGGCATCGACCAGGGTGCTGGAAAAAGCGGGCTACCGATACGAGGGGCTCATGCGCAAAAGCGCGATCAAGGACGGACAGATCATCGACCAATGGCTGTACGCCATTGTCCGGGAATGACCGGCTATAGTCGAAACTGCGGGATCACGTCCGCCGCGATGGAATGCATCAATTCCCGGAGCCGGCCGACGTCTCCTGTGTTGAGGGCCAACACAATGTGCTGCACGCCGGCCTCCTGGAACGCAGCGATGCCGGCGATCATCCCGGCCGGATCGTCGCCGGGCAGGCGCGAACGATCAGCTGCGCGTTCGCTGGACGGGCCGCCGTGGGCTTCCACTTCCACGCGAACTGACATCACCAGATCATCGGGGTCGCGACCTGCGGACTCCGCCAGTTCGCGCACGCGTTGGCGGCCGATGGCGAACTCCTCAGCGCTCATCCCTGAGGGATGCCACCCATTGCCCCGCCGCGCGGCACGGCGTAACGCTCCGGGGCTTGCGCCGCCGACCCATAGCGGTACGTGAGGCGACCCTCCCTCGGACTGCACCGGCTTGGGCGAGAACTTGAGGTCGCCGAATTCCCACTGGTCGCTGCTGTAACGAGGGTCTTCGTTGGACCACAGTTCCCGCATGATGTCCATGGATTCGTTGGTCAGCGACCCGCGCTGGCTCATTGGTATTCCCAGGGCGTCGAATTCCGGCGTCATGGCGCCGACGCCGACACCCAGGATGACGCGCCCGCCGGACATCTGGTCCAGCGTCGCGGCGTATTTGGCCAGCTCCACCGGGTTATGGTAGGGCAGGACCAGCACCGATGTACCCAATTTTACCCGCGAAGTGAGCGCGGAGATGTGAGAAAGAGTTGCCATGGGATGGTAATAAGGCTTGTCGTCGAGCCTTTCACGGATGTACCCGTTGTTGAAGAGGTGGTCCATCACCCAGACAGAGTCGACCCCCAACTCTTCGGCCAACGGGCCAAAATTGACGACCGCCTGCGGATCCTCGACGCCCCAATTGTTGGGTACGGTCACGCCAAATTCCATGATGGTTCTCCTAATTCTGGGCGAGAATCGAGCCCCGGCTGCGCAAGCTACGATCGCCCCAGAGGAGATCGGTGGGGACGCCGGACGCAGCCGGCCGGGGGATCAGTGAGCAGCCGCCCTGCGGCGCGTTATTGCCCGCGCTTGGGCAGGAACGGGTTCAGCTTTTCGGCCAGGGAAGCGAGGTTTCGGGTCTGTACCCACACGGTCCCGTTGCCACGAAACTTCATCACCAGACCCTCGCCGCCCGCGATGAGGGAGCGGATGCCACCGACCTTGCCGATGGAATACTCCACGTCGTCGCTGAAGGCCACGAGATGCCCGGTGTCGACCACCAACTCCTGGCCGGGATGAACCCTGACCTGCTTAATGGCGCCGTAAGAGTTGTAATACACGGTGCCCATGCCCTGTTGAGCAAAGGCGCGGATGAAGAACAGGCTCTCCCCGCTGAAGAACCCCCGAAATCCCTGGAACTGGCTGTCAATCTGCACGTTGCCGGTGCTGGCAAGGAACGAACTGGACTGCAGGAACAAGTTGCTCCCGGGTTCCAGGTCGAACGAGCCGATATCGCCGGGAGCCGGTGGCGCCAGGCTGACCCAGCCTCCGGCGGACTCAGCGGTGAAGGTGTTTACGAAGAACGACTCGCCGCCCATCATCCGGCGAATGCCGCCAAAGAGGCCGCCAGAACCGCTCATTCCGGTGCTCATGGCGACTCCCTGTTGCGCGACCATGGCTCCGGGTTCCGCCTTGACGGATTCGCCGGATGCAAGGTCGATAGTCAGCAGGGAGTAACTGGGATCGAATTCTACCGTAGCCTGCATTGCTGTTCACACCTACCCGTGGGGTCAGCCTGTCTTGATGGCCTGCAACAGGCGTGCACAGTCTATGGCGCCGACCGCGCAGTCGGCGCCCAGGTTGCCGACCTTTCCGCCGGAACGGTTGATGGCCTGCTCCATGTTTTCGGTGGTCAACACGCCGAACATGGTGGGAATGCCGGTTTCGCGGCCCACTGCGGCGATGCCCGAAGCCGCCTGATTGCAAACCATGTCGTAGTGACTGGTCTCGCCTCGAATCACGGCGCCGAGGCAGATCACCGCGTCGTAGCGTCCGGATTGGGCCAGGGTCTTGGCGATCACGGGCAGTTCAAAGGATCCCGGGACCCAGGAGGTCGTAATGTCGCCGTCGCGTACGCCGTATCGGGCTAGCGTCGAAACGGCGCCTTCCATCAGGTTCTTGGTGATCACGTAGTTGAACCGGGCGGCGACCACCGCGATGCGAAGGCCGGTCCCGTCCAACCCGGCGTTCAATTCCTGCGGCAAGCTCTCATCTCCTCATGATCGGGAGCTAGGCGCCCGGGCCTTGGGCCGGATACCCGCGAGGAAAGTGTACTACGGAGCCTTAGACAGTGTCACCAGATTACGGTGGCGGAAACCCGGACTCGACGGTCAATTCAGCAGCGCTTGGTGCAAGTCTGATAACGACCTGATTTCACCGGCGAGGATCGTCCTGGCCATGCGGCGAGCCATTGATTTTTGCGCATCGGTAGTGATGTACTCGGCCGGTGACTTGCCATCGATCCGGGCCAGCAAAAGCACGCCCATTTGGCGTATCGAGTCGAGTTGGAGCCGAGTTGCATCGGCGCTAGAAGTTGGGGCGTTGGCGCAGTAAGCCGACCAGAAGGCGGTTCCAGCCGCGTTAAATTGGGGCGCCAGATCAGGCTGGTGGATGGCTTTCAAGGTGAGATGGTTCAGCATGAAAGCCAGGTCGAAGACCGGATTGCCGAGATGAACCACCTCAAAGTCCAGCAAGAAAGCGGTTGGTTCCTGACCCATCGGAGAGACCATCACGTTTTTGGGGCTATAGTCGCCGTGCACCAGGCAAAGGCGACGGCCCAGCATGGCCCGGGCTTCGGCCTCGATTGCATCGGCCAGGTCGGGATGTGCCTCAGCGGTGGCTCGGTGATATGGGTCGACACGCAGTTGGACGAAACAGTGTTGATCGGCAAATTCCTGCAATACCGATGGAATCGTTTCATCGGGTACGGCGGAATGCTGGTGCATGCCTGCTAACAACCGCCCAACCTGAGCCGCCATTTCAGTGTCCACGCGGCCAGAGAGGAGGTCGTCCTTCCATGTTCGAGCTTGTTCCGGGGCGGCGGTCATCACGAACAGAAAGCGGTCCGGATCTTCGTGGACCATCGACGGCAACGCTGGGGGCGGCAATACTCCTCCAAGATAGCGGAGCGCAGCCGCCTCACGATTGATGCGAGCCTGGTCCGCCAGCCATTCCTGCTCGACGCGCAAACGTGGCAGGGACTGTTTGACGACCACACCGTCTGAGCCGTCTGCGAAGTCTACTCGGACGACGATGTTGGACACGCCGCCGCCAAGCTCCCGTATACGGGCCGAGCCGGCCTGCTGTCGGGATATCAGGCCTTCATCCAGCAGATAGCCGACGGCGTTGGATTCCGAAAGCGCGAACACCTCCGGATTTCCCTGACGGGCGCGGCAAGCCATCAGAGGCCGAATACTCACTTACCGGCCTATACTCGGGCGGCAACCTGGGTGGTGAAATCTTCGAGGTGCCCCAGGGTCTCTTCCAGATTTCCATCGGCGCTCAGGCGAGCGACGTCGATCACCAGGTAGCTGACTCCCATCTCCTCATAAAGGCGGATGTCGCCAGCGATTTGCTCCCCGCTGCCGGTGAAGCGCGGGCGGTCCGGGCTGGTATCGGTCCCGTTGATGCGATAGTCGTGGGAACGATAGATGATCTGGATTTCGCCGGGAGCGCGTCCGGCGCGCTCGGCCGTGCGATGCAGCCGCCCGATGCTGTTCTCCAACGCTTCGGGAGTGCCTACCGGGAAGGCCGGGTTGTTTCCGATGGGATACCATCCATCGCAGAGGGTCGCAGCGCGGCGGATGGCTGGCCGGCTTTCACCGCCGACCCAGAACGGCGGATGGGGTTTCTGCACCGGTTTGGGCAGGAACCAGATGTCGGAAAAGCTTACGTACTGGCCGTCGAAGGTGGGGTCGTCGGAGGTCCACAGTTCTTTGAAGGCCCGGATGTACTCATCGGTTACGGCGCCGCGCTCGTCGAAAGGCTCGCAACCCACGGCTTCGAATTCCTCGCGACACCAACCGACGCCGACGCCGACGATGAGCCGTCCACCAGAAAGCACGTCCAGGGTCGCCAGGGCCTTGGCGGCGACCAACGGGTTCCGATGGGGCACAATGAGCACCGAGGTCGCCAACCGAATTGAACTGGTGCATCCGGCCATATAAGCCAGCGCGGTGATCTGCTCCATGGCCTGGCCGGAAGCGGATCCGGGAAATTCCCCGGTCTCGGTGTACGGGTAATCGGAGTCGATATTCTTGGGCACCAGGATGTGGTCGCCCAGAGCGACAGAGTCGAATCCCAACGCCTCAGCGCGCTGGGCGATGGTGGCCAGACTGTCCGGCGTGGACAGCGGTCCCCGGCCTGGGAGCGTTATGCCGTACTGCATAATTGACACCTCGATAGGTCGTGCGGGCGGGGGTCAGTGGAACAGAATGCCGCCGTTGACGTTGTAGGATTGCCCGGTGATCAAGCTGGAATCGGGACCGGCCAGAAACGCCACCATGTTGGCCACGTCCTCCGGTTCGGCGATCCGTCCCAACGGAGTGCGGTCGGCGGAAGCGGCCACCACCTGGGCGCGGAATTCCTCCTGCGTGAGCCCTCTCTCGGCTGCCTGGTCGCGCTCCCAATAACTCATGCGGTCGGTGTTGATGGGACCCGGGCACACGGCATTCACGGTGATGCCGTGAGGTGCGAGATCCATGGCCGAGGCTTGGGTCAAACCTATCACGGCGAACTTGCTGGCCGAGTAGGCTGCGCCGTCCGCGCTGGCCTGTTTGCCGGCGTTGCTGGCGATGTTCACGACCCGCCCGCCGTTGCCGAGGCGAACCATTTCCCGACCGGCGTACTTGGTGCACAGGAAAACCGCGGTGGTATTGATGGCGAGGAAATGCTGCCACACGTCCTCTTCCAACTCGGTGACGGGAACTTTGTCCCGGCCGATGATAGCCCGGGCGTTGTTGACCATGATGTCCAGACGGCCGTAATGGTTAACGGTTTCCGCCACCAGTCGCTCGATCTCATCGGCGCTGGAAAGGTCGGCGTAAATTGGCAGGGCGTGACATCCTTGGTCGCGCACCTCCTCTGCCACGCTGTCGATGGACTGCCACTCGGCTCGGACCTCGCCCGGCGGAAGATCGTCTACGGGTCGACGAACGTCGGTGATGGCTACGTCAGCGCCCTGGGACGCCAGTTTGAGCGCCGTGGCGCGACCGACGCCACGCATGCCGCCGGCGCCGGTGATCAGGGCGACTTTTCCTTCCAGGCTCATAGGTCATTCTCTCCCTGCGCTGAATGGTTCCCGATCAAACATCTGGCGAACCATGGGTTCGAAGAATTCCAGCGGCAAAGATTCGTACTCGGGGTCGAAGGACGACTGGTCCCAACGGTGGCAGAAATCCACCGCGTCTTGGTACCAGGGGTGGTCGACATAGCGATCCCGGGCGTTGCGGTCGCCGCCCGTGTGGTGCGCGTAGTAATAGGTCTGGAACAGCCCGTGGTGACGGACCACCCAATAGGTGCGCTCCGTGACGTAGGGCCTGAGTACGGCCGCGGCAACTTCGCTGTGGTTGTGGGGGGCCAACAGGTCCCCGATGTCATGGAGAAGCGCGGCCACGACGAGTTCGTTGTCGGCTCCATCACGGTACGCTCGGCTGGCGGACTGCAACGAGTGCTCGAGGCGGTCCACCTTATAGCCAGCTAGGGAGCCGGCCAGGCCCCGCAACTGTTCCAGAACGCGATCCGCGGTTCCGGATGCGAACTGGGCTTCCAGGCGCTCGAGGAGTTCGTAGTCTTCGCGGGTTCCGGCGGCCATACTGGTGAACGAAACCGTGGGCGTGGTCGCTTGGGATGTGTCGCTCATGGGCGTTCTCCCATCGTGTAGTATGTGGCCGAATTGTACCATCGCTGAGACAAGGTTCGGGATTGCAAGGAGATCGGCTCATGGCGGATGAGAGACGACTGCACGGACGCGTGGCGCTGATCACGGGCGGTGGCCGCGGTATTGGGAGGGCGATCGCCCGAGCCTATGCGGCGGAGGGCGCTCTGCTGGGCCTGGCAGCGCGCACCGAGACCGAACTGCAGACGACGTCAGAGGAGATCCGCGGTGAATTCGGCGGCGAAGTGACCACAATCATAACGGACGTGAGAGACCGGCTGCAGGTCGAGAATGCCGTGGCACACACCGAGGACCGGTTCGGTCCAATAGACGTGATGGTAAACAACGCGGGGAACACCGGCGAGATCGGCCCGCTGTGGAAACTGGACCCGGAGCGCTGGGCTAACGTGATCTCGGTGCACGTGCTGGGCACCTACTACGGGTGTCGAGCGGTGATACCGGGGATGCTGGAACGCGGCCGAGGCAGGATCGTCAACATGTCCGGCGTAGGTGGGCCGAACGACACATCGTACGACGCAGCGAAAACCGCCATCGTCAACATGACGGAGAATCTGAGCGTTGAACTGGCGGGCACCGGCGTTACAGTGAACGCGATCAGCCCCGGTTCGATTCACACACGGATGTGGGAAGAGGTGCGCGACATGGCCCTGGCTGCGGGAGACATGGATATGTACGAAAAGGGGGTCCAGGTCACGTCGGGAGGGGGCGCGTCGATCGAGAGGGCGGCTGAGTTGGCGGTCCTGCTGGGCAGCGACGATTGCGGTGAGCTTTCGGGTAGGCTCATCCGGGCGGCGTTGGACACCTTCGAAAGGATCCCAGCGCGGGTGGACGAGATCATGTCGTCCGATGCATTGCTGCTGAGGCGGGTGGAGTTGGGCGGTTAGCCGGGGATGCCGGGCGATAGCGAGGCACGAGCCTGCGGGTGGACCGGTGGTCTGGCAAGGAGCAGGGCCAGGGCGGTAATCGCTCCCAGGACTGCGTAGATGACAAACGCGAGGCTGTATCCGCCGGCGAACTGGTATACCAGTCCGGAAGCCACGGCGCCGATGGCCTGGCCGAGGGACGTGAACGGCTCCGTGACGCCGCGGATGGTTCCCAGGGACTGCCGTCCGAAAAAGTTGGCGTAGGCGACCGCCGGCACCACCAATATGCCCGCAACGGCGACGCCGAAGAGACCGGCGGCACAAAAGGCCAGCGCCACGGTGTCCGCCACGACGAACATACCGCAGGCGATGGCCATCACCAACGCGATGACGGCATAGGTGTATGAGACCCGCACCTTCTCGACCATACGTCCCCACAGCAGGCTGCCAAACGCGGTTCCGGCGGCGTTTACGACGATGCTCAGCTGGGACAGGGAAAGGTCGATGCCGCGGGTCCGCAACAGGTCTGCCTGGTACACGTTGGTGCCCGACTGCAGCAGGAAGAGGAAGCCCGTACCGATGGCAAGGACCCAAAGCGCCGGTGTGCGCAGGGCCTGGCGCGTGGTCCACTCCAGCGCGGAATCGGTTTCCGCGACCGATGAAGCTGGCCCATCATTCTCGATGGCTGCGTCCGGTTCGTCGCCGTCGGGTAGGAGGCCGACGTCTTCCGGGCGCTGTGCGACCAGGAGGGCGGCCGGCGCCAAAGCGATCGCATACACCATCAAGCCGAGAACGATCCACGCGGCCTGCCAACCGTAAGCCACGCTGACCCAGGTGGCAACCAGCGGGAAGGCCACCATGCCGCCCGAGTGAGAGAGGAACAGCAGACCCGTGGCCCGGCCGCGCTGGCGCACAAACCAGCGTCCCACCACGGTGGCCGCGCCCACGTTGAGCGGGCTGCTGA
The DNA here is from genome assembly GCA_034423575.1 of Dehalococcoidia bacterium. Classification (GTDB taxonomy): domain Bacteria; phylum Chloroflexota; class Dehalococcoidia; order Lucifugimonadales; family UBA3495; genus Bin87. The sequence goes on from DAOUIF010000033.1 coordinate 79,569, forward strand.
ACATGATGCGACCGATGGCCAGGGCCGAATAGAAAATGGCGACATGAACTGAGAGCCACGCCATGGCCATCGTGCTGAGGCCAATGATGATCAGCGAAGAAACCAGCACCGCGCGCGCGCCATAGCGATCAATGGCCCAACCCACGGGCGGCGATGCGCCGGTTGCCAGAAGGCCGCCGACGGCGGCGGCTCCGCCGATCAGCGCCCGGCTCCATCCGGTCTCGTCGGCGATAAGGGGCACAAAGACGGCGAAGGTCAGGCTGCCGGCCGCGTTGCGCACGAACATGCTGCTGCCGGCGCTGCCCAGCACGATCCACCCGTAGTAGAAAGGGACGCGCCGGGAGATGTACGCGATCAGGACGTGCAATTGGTCAACCGTTGGGGCAAATGATCGGGCGATTATAGATCATCGCCGGATATGACAAGCGACTTGGCCGATCACCCCGGACAACGGTTACGCCTCGTCCCAAACTTGCGAAGGAAAACCGATTTGTAAGTTCCGCGGAGGCGACGGATAGTACCCGAGATACGTGAGATCAATCCCATCGTCCGGCCCTGCGCACCGCCATGTCCCCGCGTGCGGACAGCAGCGCAGGATGTCTTGATCCCGGTCAGACGGTCGGTCGGTCGACCGCGGCGAATGGGCCAGGAGTAAATCTTGCTGATCCTGCAAGTGCAGCAGGTAGGGCGATTGGGTAGTCGCGATCACCTGACGCAGAGGGTTGCACGCGCCGACTTCCTCGTGGGGGTTTGCCGCCATCTGGTGCAGTATAGAATTCAACGCCTCCAGGCTACCGGCATCCAACCCCGCTTCCGGATACTCGATGCAGAGTAGCGACGGCGGATCCGGAGCCAGCGCGAGAGTCGCGAACGCCAGAAAACGGAGCGCGCTGTCTGAAACCGCAGAAGAGGCCACGGTTAAACCCGACGGCTCTTCCAAGTCCAGGGAAAGCAGTCCTGAGGTGTCGTCCTGAAATACGCCGACTTTACTCAAGGGAATCACACCGGACACCAATGCAGTCAATTCCTCCAAGGCGGTTACTGGATCTTCTCCCTGTTCTTGAACACTACTGATCCAATGGTGCAACGTAGCTGGTATGTGGGCGCCGTGACCCGACAGGCCCGGATGCTGGCCGTACCGGTCAGGTCTGCGCATTGCCGAGGGATCTAAATCCAGAACGTTCCAACGTTGCATCTCCCGTTTGGCCGCGAGAACCGTTGGCGTCGCAGCGGTGTTCTCAGTGCCGAGGGCGGTACGGCTCGCGTCATTGGCCGACGACGGGCGGCCACGTGCCGGATAGCCGCCATCCTGGTGCACGGTGACGTCAGGTCGCCCCGATTCCGGATCATTTTGCGTGGATATAAACCCACTGCGAGCGTGCCGGGTATTAAACACGGCACCGTCTCGAAACCGGCTCTTGCTGTGGGGAAATTTCAGGTGCCGGGCCGCGCGGGCCTCGATTATCGGCCGCAGCTCCTCTCGTTCCAGGATGATGCAGCCATTAGGTCTGCCGTCCGACGATGGCGGGTCATAGCGGAAGGACAATTCGTAACGCAGGAACGACGAGGACGCCTCAGCTTCGCGGCCAAAATCATCTCGGACGTTGCCCTGAATGAGCATCTCCGTGGCGATTTCGATGCGATCGGTCCGTTGATCTCTACTGACGAAGAAGAGATCGGCGATATTGCCGCCTCCAGCGTCAAGGCCACGGGTACGCGACGCGGCCTCGTTGATAGGATGTTCGGTGAGTAGGGACAGAAAGCGAATGGCGTCGAACAGGTTGGATTTGCCTGCTCCGCCGGGCCCGGTGATGCAAGTGAAGGGACCGAAATCAGCCGAGAAATCGACCAGGTTTTTGAATCCGTTGACTTCCAGCCTGGTCAGCATCATAGGCTCCCCTGGTGACAGCCGGTCCACCGTTGGGCGATTTTAGCACGGACTTTCGCTACGGCTGTTGGGCCATCTCGCAGGCAAACCACAGGGCCAGGCTGCCGGTCCGGTCGTCGTATCCGTTGACCGCGGTGCGGTTCAGGTAGGCTCGGGCGTCGGGCATGACACCGGTGCTGATGCAGCCGTCGACAACGCCGCCCTCCTCGTCGATGCGTTCGGATAGAGCGCGCCAACAGGCACGCAAGCCGGGGATGTATCCGGCAGCCTCGTCGGAAGGCAGCCAACCGATGCGAAGACCGCGAGCCAGCGCGTAACCGATCATGGATGTAGAGGTCAGTTCGCCCCACGCGCCGGGGAGATCGACCAACTCGCCGAAAGTGCCCCAAGGTTGTTGGACGCGCAACAGCGCGTCCAAGTGGCGGCGATGGCGTTCTAGGAGCGTATCCCGGGCGGGATGATCACTTGGCAGGTAAGTCAAAGCTTCGGCATAGCCGAGAGCGGCGAACCCGTTGCCGCGGCTCCAGCAGAACGGCGCGGACCGGGCATGATGGAACAGGCCGTTAGCTTGCTGGACGTCTCCGCCATCGAGGAGGAAATTTGCCAACAAGTCAGCGTACTTAGGGTCGCCAGAGATGCGGTAAGCCCGGCCGAGCATGGCGCCGGTCATGAACATGTCCTCGACGCGAAAGTCCGGGTCGCAGGGGACCGGAGCCTCGCCGGCGCCGCGGGCCTCGAACCGATTAGCTGCGTAGAAGAAGAGGCGGCGGTACATTTCGTCGCCGGTATAATCGGCCAAACGTGCCGCCCAGACGACGCCGGCAAGCGCTGCGCCGCCGGCGTAGGCGAGATGGGTCGGCGGATCGGCGGCGATATGGTCGATCATCGCGGCGATTTCTCGGGTCGGGTCGGGCACCGCATCATCGAGTGCGGCTAGGCGTAGGCGCCCGCTGATGCCGACGCCCTGAGTGTAATTGACGGGGTCGAGGGCGTGGCCGTAACGCCCGGCCAGGACACGGGCGATTTCGATGGGAGTGCGGCCGCGGCGGGCATCGAGAGCGAGACGGGACGGGGACGGTGGCACGTCCGAGTCCCTGCTGGTTACGCGCCAAAGGGACTGCAAGGCCTCGGAAAGGCCGGTCCAATGGGTAGTGAGGCGCAAGGCCGGTATGACGCCGGGTTTGTCCGCAGACGGCCGGCCGATGGCAGCAACTAGCGAATCGTCATTTTGGGCTGGCGAAGCGCCGAGGGCCGAGGCGACCGGGTTGCCGGCGGCGGCTGCGTTAGCCTGCCAGAGCGGTTGCTGCGCGGAATCGTCGGACAGGGCGACTTCGACGAGCAGGTCCGGGGCCTGGTAGCAGATCCAGCGCCACAGGTAGCGGCTTTCGGGCCCGGTCTCGTCGGAGTAGAACGCGCCATCGGGTGGAAAGCCCTGGGTCAAGTCAGTTGGGTTGCCCGCCACGGGTTCCCAATCGCCACCAGCCAAGGCGTCCGGGTTGCTGGCGGCGAGGGCGCTGAGGGCCACACCGGACGCGCCGGCCGCCGCCGAGCGGGCGAACTGATCGAGGGCGACCAGGATGCGTGGTGTGTCCATGGTCTCGCCGCGCAGGCCGGCGACCAGCAGGACGGTCGGCCGATGCGCATTATCGGAGTCGGGCAGACTGCGGGTGTCGATCAGGGCGAGCATCGGGCGCCACAATGGAGTGAGGCCGATGGGAACAGTCTGCCAGCGTTCCGGGCTGCGTTTGCGGACGAGGTTTACCAGCGCAGCGTTGATATCGGTGGGATGCATCGTGCTCATGGGCGCTCTCAACAGGCGGAAATATGGGTGGCCAACATTATAGCGGTGGCCGATTCGCGTTCGGCTTTTTGACACCGGGTTGAGGCGGCGATAAATTGGCGCAATGCGGCACTCGGGGTCCAGCAATTCGCAGAGGGAGACCTACAGTCTATGCCTCGGTTCGACGAATACACCGGCGAGCACCTGATACCACCGTACCGGATCCTGGACCTGACGGATCGTCGGGCGGCGTTCTGCGGTCGGCTGCTGGCGGACTACGGGGCGGATGTAGTGAAAGTGGAGCCCCCATCCGGTGATCGTTCCCGGGCGTTGGGGCCGTATCCGGGCGACGTAACCGACGCCGAGCGGAGCCTGGATTTCCTCTTCTACAACACCAACAAGCGCTCAATCACGCTGGACCTGGAGACCGAGGCGGGGCGCGGATTGTTCCGGCGGTTGGCCGCCGATGCCGATGTCATCATCGAAAGCTACGAACGGCATTACCTGGCCGACCGCGGTATCGGATACGACGACCTGCGGGCAGGCAACCCGGGGCTGGTAATGGCTTCGGTTACGCCGTTCGGAGCTTCCGGGGAATGGGCCGACTACGCAGGAGATGACCTGGTGGTCATGGCGGCGAGCGGGTATATGCAGATCACCGGGGAACCGGACGAGCCGCCGGTGCGCCAGGGCAACGAACACAGTCACTATCCGGGCGCGCAATACGCTGCTGTGGGCATCCTGGCCGCGCTGTATTACCGCGACTTTGCGCACGGCGGCGTGGGTCAGCACATTGACGTGTCGTCCCAGGAGGCGCTGATCACATACTACACCGACGCTCATCCGGCACTGCTGTGGCGGAAGTTGGGACAGAACGTGACGCGGGTGGGCACCAACTCCACGCTTGTAATCCCGCTGGGGGCGTATCCGTGCAGGGACGGCTGGGTCGCCGCCGGGGTAATTACACCCCGGGAGTGGGACGCACTGGCGTCGTGGATCCACGAGGTGACCGGGAACGACGAGGTGCTCAACGAAGCCTATCGGGGAGGAAACCAGGATCGGGCGGAACACATCGACATCATCACCGCGCTGTTCCTGGAGTTCGCGGAGAACTTCACGGTGCAGGAGTTGTTTCACGAGGGGCAGAGGCGGAACCTGGTTTTCCTGCCGGTGAACGAGGTGGCGGATCTGCTGGCGGACCCGCAATTAGCGGAGTCCGGGTTCTGGTACGACATTGAGCACGACGATGAGTCGATCGGAACTATCAAGTATCCCCTGGGGGTATTCCACAGCGAGGAGGTGTCGGCACGGCGTCGGCCCGCTCCGGCGTTGGGCGCGGACAATATGGCGGTATACCAAGGCGAGTTGGGGATGACGGCGGAAGATTTGGCCACCCTACGCTCCGATGGAGTAATCTGACCGCGACGATCAAGAACCGAGGTACCCGAATGGTTACAGCCAAACCGGAGCCGGCGTTAACCGCTCCCGCAGACGGCCCCGAACCGATAGGCGATTGGCCGCTGATTGGCGAGCTTCGTCTCAACTTATCCGCCCTGGGCGTTGACCACCTCGCTCCCGACTTCGGAGAGCGGCTGTGTCAATTGTCCACTGACAACCCGCCCTGGCAGTTTGAGTATTCTGCGGAAGGGGAACTGATAATAATGCCGCCACCCGGTTCCGAAAGCAGCAGGGAAGAAGCCGACGCAATTGGCGAACTTTACATTTGGCGTCGTCTTAACGGCGGGATGAGTTACCCATCTTCTGTGGGCTTCCAATTGCCCAGTGGAGCGCAGCGCATTTCCGATGCTGCCTGGATCACCCAGGGACGGTATGACACCCTCACTCCTGCCGAGCACCGGGGCACCATCAACGGCGCTCCCGATTTCGTCATTGAAGTCCGTTCTCGCAGCGACCGTCTCTCGCCGTTCCTCGTGAAGATGCGGGAATGGATGGACGGTGGCGCGGCACTCGGTTGGGGGATCGATTCGCGACAGCGTCGGGCTTACGTCTATCGGGCCGGCGCGGACGAGCCTGAAATCCTGGAGGACCCAGAGACCCTTTCGGGCGAGGATCTGCTGCCGGGTTTCGTATTTGAAGTGCGGCGTCTGATTTTCGAACGCATAATTCAGGAGGAGCCCTGATGACCAGCCCCATCGCCGACACGCCCTCCGCTCTCGCCGGCATACGGGTGGTCGAGTTCGGCCCGTACGTGGCACTGCCGCTGACGGGGAGGATCCTCGGTTCCCTCGGGGCGGAGGTGATCAAGGTCGAGACGAACAAGGTATTAGATGAGATGTCGTTCATTCCGGCGTGGTCCCGAGGGGCGGGCCAGCCGGAATACCAGCGGGGCAAGCGGCGGATCACGCTAGACGTTCGGACCGAAGCGGGGCGTGACCTGATGCTGGAGATGGTCCGGATCAGCGACGTGTTCATGACCAACTTCAGGCGCAATGTTTTGGATCGTTGGGGGATTGACTTCCCGGAAATCAGGAAGCAGAGACCGGACGCAATTATCATGTGGCAGACCGGGCTGGGAGGACACGGGCCGTACTACACCTACAAGTCATTCGGGATACTGGTGCAGCACCTGTCCGGGGTGTCGTTGATGACCGGGCTGCCGGACGAGCCGCCGGGGGTGGTCAATACGTCATACTCCGACTACCACACCGGGGTATTCCAACCCGCGGGCATCATCGCGGCATTGATGCGGCGCAATCTGACCGGGAGGACGGCGACGCTGGAGTCGTCGATCTTCAAGTCGGGAGTGGCCACCGGCGGGCCGGCGCTGCTGGACTACCAGGTAAACGGTCGGGGCCCGCAGCGACGGGGAAATCGGGACGCGTGGGCGGTGCCGCATAATGTATATCCGTGCGCGGGAGAGGATCGGTACATTGCCATCGCGGTCTCGGACGACGAACAGTGGGGACGGCTCCGCAAGGCGATGGGCGATCCGGAGTGGGCAGCGGGCGCCGAATATGAAACCCGGTTGGGTCGGCGGCGCAACGAAGACACGCTGGACGCTGGGATCGCCGAGTGGTCCCGGCAGCATGATTCGCTGGGGTTGATGGCGAAGCTACAAGAGGCAGGGGTGACGGCCGGGATGGTGTCTCAGGGGCAGGACCTGAACGAAAACGTGCACCTGAAATCGCGGGAGTTCTACCAGGACACTCAGTACTGGGAAGCGGAGCGAGGCGTGAAGGCGACTGAATGGACGGAAGGCGAGAGCGTTTCATGGTCGATTCCGGCGAAGATGTCGGAAACGCCGATACCGCTCGGGAAGTACAGCAACATCGGCGAGGACAACGGGTACGTGTTTGGCGAGTTGCTGGGGATGCCTGATAGCGAGATCGAGCGATTGGAAGAGGCGGGAGTGATTTACTGATCTGGGGCCGTGGGACGAAACCGAGTCTTACATCGATGCACCGGACGGACCGGATTTCTGTGGACGTATCCGATACGGTCAGAGCGACCGGCCGGGTTCCGGTGGCTGAATTTCCTTGACACTCGGGGTGGCGCGTACCATAATTTGGCGGTCAAAATTCGCTCGATGCGAACCGACAGATAACCTTTCCCGTTCAAGGGGCAGGAGGTTTTCATTGTCCACCGTTTCCTTCACCCTAACCGACGAAATGCGGGAGCAGGCCATCGGGGTTGAAAGCGCGCCCACCACGACCGATGTCGAGAGGGGACACATTGCCCGGTTTGCCGAAGCCATTGGAGACGACAACCCGGCGTACACCGACGGCACGCCGGAGATCGGCGGCGTTGTTGCGCCGCCGACATTTCTGCGGGCCATGAGGGCGGTGCGACCGGAGTTGCCCTTTGAAATTCCGTTCACGCGGCTGCTTGACGGAGGCAGCGACTGGGAGTACTTCGAGCACGTGCGGCCGGGTGACGTGATCACGGCGGTGGGCCGGGTGGAAGACATCCGGGAGCGGACGGGGAGCATCGGGCAGATGCTCATTACGACAATCAAGGTCACGTATCGGAATCAGACCGGAGCGATTGTGGCGACCCAGACGAGCACCTCGATCCGCCACTGATCGTTGACCAGTGATCAGGGCGCGAGATTGCCGCGCTGCGTTCGCAATGACATCAATGAGGAACGACATGGGCCAGCAGATTTACTTTGAAGACGTGAGCGAAGGCATGGAGCTGCCCGTCGAGGTCCGCGAGCCGACGACGCGGCAGTTGGTTCAATACGCCGGAGCATCGGGCGACTTCTACGAGATCCATTACGACAAGCCCTACGCGGAGAGCATCGGGCTGCCGGGGATCATAATCCACGGCGCGCTGAAAAACGCGATGCTGGGGTCGTACATTACGGGTTGGGCCGGTCCCGGCGCCACCCTGCGACGGCTGACCTGCCAATACCGGGGAATGGACTTTCCCGGGGAGCCGATTACAGCCAAGGGGCACGTATCGCGGGTGTACCAGGAAGGTCAACAGAACTTGGTGGACTGCACCATCTGGCTGGAAAACCCCCAGGGTCAGCAGACCACGCCGGGCACGGCCACGGTCGCGCTGCCCAGCCGCAACGAGTAGCGGAGGCGAGCCGCGGATAACGTCCGCCGGCGAAACCAATTCATTCAAAGGATAATTCGACCATGCCCAACAATCTGGAAGGAAAGGTAGCGATCGTCACCGGCTCGGGCCGCGGCGTGGGCCGTGGGATTGCCAAGCTGATGGCGGAGGAAGGTGCCAAGGTGGTGGTGGTTGACCCGGGGGTCAACGTTGACGGCACCGGGTTCGACCAGTCGATCGCCGAGGTCGTTGTCGGCGAGATTCGGGACGCCGGCGGAACCGCCGTGGCGTGCACCGAATCGGTAGCGACCATGGACGGCGGCGAGCGGATCGTGCAGACGGCCATCGATAACTTCGGGCGGCTGGACATCGTGGTCTGCTGCGCCGGCATCCTGCGGGACCGCATGGTCTTCAACATGACGGAACAGGAGTGGGACGACGTGATTGCGGTACACCTGAAGGGTACCTTCACGGTGGTCAAACACGCGTGCATCCTCTTCCGGCAGCAGCGATCAGGTCGGGTGATTACCTTCAGCAGCCAGTCCGGGCTGGTGGGCAACAGCGGGCAGGCCAACTACGGCGCGGCCAAGAGCGGCATTGCCGGTTTCACCAAGGTGGTGGCCAAAGATATGGGCCGCTACGGGGTCACGGCCAACTCCATCGCCCCTCGCGCGACGACGCGGATGATCGGGGCAATACCCGAATCGGCGGCGGAGATACGGGCTCGCGGCGGAGTCGCGTCGCTGTCGGGCGATGGCGGGGACGACGTGCAGGACCTGGATCCGGACGGCATCGCTCCGTTTGTTTGCTACCTGTCGTCGGACCACGCAGCGAACGTCAACGGGCAGACATTCCTAGTGTATGGGAACACCGTTTCGCTGATGTCGCAACCACGGCCGGAAAAGGCGATCTGGACGGAAGCGGGACACTGGGAGATGGATGATCTTTCGTCCCAAGCCCGCGGTTACCTCACGGCCGGAATTCCCAATCCGGCTCCGGCGCAGCAGCGGTAACGCTTGAGCGCGTCGATTCCGATTCTCACAGCGCATACAAATTGAGGACTGAACAATGCCGTTACTGGAAGACAAGGTAGCAATCGTAACCGGCGCGGGCCGGGGGATCGGACGCGGCGTTGCCAAGCTGATGGCTGAGGAGGGCGCGAAGGTCGTCGTCTGCGACCTGGGCGTGAACGTCGACGGGACCGGAGCCGACGTGTCGGTGGCTCAGCAAGTGGTCAACGAGATTGGCGAGGCCGGCGGCACCGCCGTGGCCTGCACGGAATCGGTGGCCACAATGGACGGCGGTGAGAAGATCGTCCAGACGGCGGTGGACAACTTCGGCAAGCTGGACATCGTGGTGACGGTCGCCGGGATTCTGCGGGACCGCATGGTCTTCAACATGACCGAAGAAGAATGGGACGACGTGATCGCGGTGCACCTGAAGGGGACGTTCACGGTGGTGAAGCACGCGAGCATCTTGTTCCGGCAGCAGCGGTCGGGCCGGATCATCACGTTCAGCAGCACCTCCGGGCTGTACGGCAACAGCGGACAGGCAAACTACGGCGCGGCCAAGGACGGCATCGCCGGGTTCACGAGGGTTTGCGCGCGGGACCTGGGACGCTACGGCGTGACGACGAACGCGATTTCGCCATCTGCGAGCACGCGGATGACCACCAGCGTGCCGGACGAGGCGCGGGCACTCCGGTCGGCCCGGGGAATCGCGGCCGGCGGCGGTCTGCGCGGCGAACCGGAGGACGTTGCCCCCATGGTAACGTGGCTGGCGTCGGACGAAGCGCAGCACGTGAACGGCCACGTGTTCCACGTGACGGGCGGCCTGGTGACATTGCTGAATGAGCCGGAGCCGGTGAAGACGATCCGCAAGGACACGCGATGGACGGTGGACGAGCTGGCGGGCGTGTTCCCGGCGACCATCGGGGTCGAGCTGTACAACCCGGCGCCGGCGCCGCCGCCAAGCGCTTAAGGGCTTCGACGACCGACGCCAGTCGCTGACAACGGAATGAAGATGCCGGGCGGAAGACCGCCCGGCGTTTTGCTTTGGCGCGTGTGCAGGGCACAATGAGACAATCCATAATGGTCGGTGTCCCTGCCATAACAGTGGTTGGAGAGGGTGGCGATGCGGGAACTCCGCATACTTACGATCATCGGGACTGTGATCGCGTTTGGCGTGCTGGCCGTGTTGGCGGTCGTAATCGCGATGGTGATCAGCCCGGGCGCGGTAGGTCTCGGGGCCACTCACAAGGACTGGTTCGTGCATGTGACGGCCGAGAACGTGGTGGAGTACTCCGAGAAAATCGTCGTGGCACGTTACGCGGACGAAGCAGTCTACGAAATCCCGGAGCCATCGCGGGAGTACGATGAAGTACAGTCGCATACGGACGTGCTCCGGCGGTTCTACGTAATGGAATCTTTCAAGGGCGATTTCAAACCGGGCGACAGCATTTACGTCGGATGGAGCGCCGGATATACCAAGCTCGACCGGGACACCGAAAGACGGCAGTTCATACCGCGGGTGGTTGCGCCCCTTGCGCAGGGAGAAATCTACGGGTTGTTCCTGAACCTGCGGCACTCGAGATCGCGCCATCCGGACGACCCAGATTCCAGGATTTGGGAAACACCGAGGGGGCTAGGGGTCGCTTTGGTGGATGGTCAGGGCAGATTCTCGTTCCAGACTGATCAGTTCTACCGTAATGCATTGAGGGATATGGGCCTCAAGCCGGTTCCCGGTTCTGGGGCTCCGTTCGAATTGACCATTCACGACGTGGAGCGGTTGGTAGCGTCGGGTTCGGGAGGCGCTGATCGGTGAAACACTCGCAGATCGGGCGCGGATTGACAGGGTTCAGGGGTGGGCATACCATGTTTGGAGTGGTCGTGCTACACGGGGAGCTGGCGGTGCCCTGAACCCGCAACCCGCCACAGCGGGGTGGAATTCCTGCCTTAGGCGAGGCGCAAGGGCCAATGTCCCAGGGAATGGTGTTGACGGCCGGGTCCCACGCGGCGCAGGCTCGTGAACCCCGCCAGGGCTTGACGGCAGCAACGGTAAGCGATGTCCCGCGGGTGCCGTGGGAGTGCCTGGCCTGAGCCAATCCCGACGATATGCCCCCAGGCTGCAGTCAACGGAAGGTGCTCGGCCACTTTTTTTGATTCTCTGCCTGGCGAATATGCCGGGACGTTTGAAATCAGGCGCGACATGCCCAAAACCGCGGTAGGTCCAACTCCGGTACGCCGTCGACGAAAATCGCTGGGTCAGCACTTCCTGGCTGACACCAGGGTCGCCAACCGGATCGTTGAGGCGGCCGAGCCTGTCGCGTCGGACACGGTGCTGGAGATCGGGCCGGGCGCGGGCGTACTGACGCGGCGTTTGGTGGATCCGGCGGGCAGGGTGGTAGCGGTGGAATTGGACCCGCGGTTGTGCGAGGAATTGCCGGAGAGGCTGGGCTTTCCGTCGAATCTGAGCGTAGTCCAGGGAGACGGACGAGAGATTGATCCTGACGAACTCGTGGGTCCGGCAACGCCTTATAAGGTCGTGGCGAATCTGCCGTACTATGCGGCCGCGCCGATAGTGCGCCGGCTTCTGGAACAAGTGAGGCCGCCGACCCGGATGGTGGTGATGGTGCAGCGAGAGGTGGCGGACGCGATGAACGCCAAACCGGGGGAGTTTACGCTGCTGTCGGTGGCGACGAAGTTTTACGCGGAAACGTCAGTTGTCGCGCAGGTCCCAGCGCGGTGCTTTCGACCGCCGCCCAAGGTGTCGTCCACGGTTCTGAAGCTGGCGGTAAGGTCCGTACCCGCGGTTGCCGTACCGGATCGCGAGTCCTTCTTCGCGCTGGTGCGGGCCGGGTTCAGCGCGCCGCGAAAGCAGTTGCGGAACTCGCTGATGCAGGGCACTGGGGCGCCAGTTGAGACAGTGGCTGCCGCTTTGGCGGAATCGGGAATCGACTCGCAGAGGCGGCCGGCGACGCTGGATATCGGGGAGTGGGCGGCTTTGGACGCGGCGTGGCCGGCGGACGCGCCGAGATCGCGGACGGCCTAGTATCGAGGCGGTGATCGGTCGTGGAGTCCGAGCAGTTTGTCCTCAAGGCATACGCCAAGGTGAACCTGGCGCTGGAGATCACCGGCAGGCGGGATGACGGTTACCATAACGTGGCGACGATCCTGCAGACGGTAGATCTGGCGGATACTCTGGTGGTCAGCCAGGCTGACGAGCTGGTGGTGGAGTGTGATGATGCCGATTTGACGGGTGACCGCAATCTGGCTTGGAAGGCTGCGATGGCGTTAGCGGAACGGGTGGAGAAGAGGCCGTGGGGGCACGTACGCATAAAGAAGGGAATTCCAGTGGCCGCAGGACTGGGGGGCGGCTCGGCCGACGCGGCGGCAATGCTGGTTGGGTTGAACCGGCTGTGGGGGCTTGGGCTATCGGGGGATGATCTGGCAAAGGTAGCCGCTGGATTGGGTTCCGATGTGCCTTTTCTGCTGTCTGGCGGTACCGCGTTGGGGATGGGGAGAGGCGATGAGATCACGCCGCTGGGGGAACTACCGGCGTTGGCAATGTTGCTGGTGATCCCGGCAGATAGCATAGAGGCCAAGACGCCCACGATGTACCGAGCACTGAGGCCGCAGGATTTTTCAGACGGAACCAGGACGCAGGAAATCTCGGATATGCTGGGTCGGCGGCCGTTGACGTCGGGTGATTGTTGCAACGCGTTTGAAAGAGCGGCGCGAGAGATCTTTCCCGGCCTGGCAGACGTATGGAACAGGGTGGCGGCGGTAGCGGAACACCCGCCGCGGCTATCCGGGGCGGGCCCGGCGCTTTATTGCATGCCGTCATCAGAAAGTGAACGTATCCGGGTGGCCGAGTCCTTGCATGGCACAGGCGCGGCGGCGTACCTTGTGCGGACGATTCAGCCAGAGCACAGCCACGGATTGTCCGCGATGAGCTGCGCCTGAACAACGATCACGGAGATACCTATCGCCAATGGATATTCTTGCGGTAATCAGCATACCCTTTGATCCGGACATCATTCGCACCGCCGGGTTCATACTGTCCTGGCACGGTTTTTTCACCTTTGTGGCAGTTGCCGTCGCCGTGTATCTCACCTGGCGGTGGGGTCGCAAAGAGGGACTGGACGGAGACGCGATCCTGTCGGTAGCGACCTGGTGCATCATAGGCGGGATCATCGGCGCGCGGATACTGCACGTCATTGACTTCTGGGATGACGTGTACCAGTACAATCCGGCCCGCATCGTGTATTTCTGGAACGGAGGGATCGCGATATTCGGGGCCTATCTGGGTGGGTTCGCCGGTGGCGCGGGTTACATCACGCTGCGAAACGCGCAGTGGCTGACCGGCTTCTGCGACAACCCAGGGTTGCGCTGGACCGGGATGCACCGACCGTTGGCGCAGATGCCGCCCGTGTCACACTTGGCGGACGTCGCTGCTCCGGCGTTGCTGATCGCGTTGGCTATCGGGCGGATTGGTGACGTCATCAACGGCGAGCACTGGTCGAGTTTCTCCGACCTGCCATGGGCGTGGGTTTACACGGACCCGGACAGCCTGGGCTATGGGCGGCCGGCCTCGCATCCGGCGGTGGCTTACGAGCTGATCTTCTGCCTGATATGGGCCGCGGTGCTGTGGTGGCTGAAAGACCGGATCAGGCCGAGGGGAATGCTGTTCGCGCTGTTCTTCGCGGGATATTCAGCCGGCCGGTTCTTCATATCGTTCGTACGCCAGGAACAGAATACTTACATTTTTGGGTTCAACGAGGCGCAGCTGGTCGCGCTGGCGGTAATGGTTGTGACGGTGCCGCTACTGATCTATCGCGCGCGGTTGGTTCGGCCCACGCGTGGTGCAGGGGAGCGCGGGCAGGCTCCGGCGGAGACGAACGAAGGTTAAAAGGCGGCGGTTCGCTACAAGTTAGCGAGCGGCCAAGGCTCGAGCGAAGATCGGACCCAAATCCACAGTGACGCCGGGAATCGCATCGGACGTGAGGGTGTCCGAGGCGCCGAAAACCCGGACCGGAGCGAAGGAAGAGCCGTCCCCGGCGTGAATGGCTACGGACAACGCGTCCAGGTCCACGATCCAGACTTCGAGTGCGCCGTTGGCAGCATAGACGGGCAGCTTTTCGGTGAGGTCACGGCGACGGGTGGAATCAGAAAGGATTTCGACAACCATGTCCGGTGTGCCGGTGCCAGCGGATCGGTCCAGGATGTTTCGCCTTTCGTTTGACACAAACATCAGATCCGGTTGATAGGTGTTGAACTCCTGCAAATGCACGTCGAAAAGCGCGGGAAGAATTTCGCCGATGCCCAACGACTGAACCTGCGCTGCCAACTGCATTATCAGCTGCACGAGGAAGACCTGATGCGAGTAGCTGGCTCCGGACATTTCGACGAGTTCTCCGTTGATAAGTTGGTAGCGGGGTCCGGAGTTCGCCGGCGGCGTCATCGCCAAGTAGTCCGCGTTGGTCAGCCGAGTGCGTGGTTTTGCTTTGGGCTGTGTCATTAGAACCGCTCCGTAGGACTGCTCCAACAAATTATACTGCCGGGCGGAGGTCGTCGAGGCGAAGGTAGGGCCGACGCTCGCCGCGATATCTGTCCTCGGCCAGTTGGAAAACTATGTCAGCGGCCTCATAGCCGCCCCATTCGGCGGCATAGTTCCACGCCAGGGCATCGATTGATCGGCCGCCGCTGCTGACCCGCAGCTTCAGGTGCTGCCTGTTGGAGCCGACGTAGCCTGCGTTGGCGACCCGAACGCCACGGCTCAGGTACCGGGGCGACGGATTGTCCTTGCCGAAGGGTTCCAGGCGGGCGCACAACTCGGCCAACTCAGGGCTGAGCAGTTCATCCAGTGTGCCCTCCGCGTGGATTTCCAGGGATGGCTCGGGTCCGAGCAAGCCAATGTGAGCGTTGGCGATGCCAGTGAGCCGGTCGGCCACATCGGCGTAGTGGTCGTTGCGTACGGTGAAGCCGGCGGCCGCCTGATGCCCGCCGTATTTCACTAGAAGGTCATCGCATTGAGAGATGGCGTCGATCAGGCTGAAATCATCGATGCTGCGGGCGCTGGCGACCAGATGGTCCCCATCGGCTCGGGCCAGCGCTACGGAGGGCCGGTTGAAAAGTTCGGCCAAACGTCCGGCGACCAGGCCATTGATGCCGGGTGTATAGGAGTCGTCGTAGGTGATGATGATTGCCGGCAGCGGCGAGGATGCCAAAACCTGTTCCACGGCGATATCGAGGGACCGAGCGGTTAGATCCCGACGGCGGGCGTTGTACTGTTCCAACTGGGCAGTGAGGCGCTCGCCTTCGCGCTGGTCCGCGGTCAGGAGCAGGTTCAGCGAGGTCTCGGGATGGGCCATTCGGCCGGAGGAGTTGAGGCGCGGAGCGATTTGGAAAGAAACATGCTCGGCTCGGATCGGGCCGTCGGCCAGGTTTACCCGCCGGAGCAGAGCGCGCAGCCCGGGCCTTTTGGTGAAGGGCAGGAGTTCCAGTCCCCGCTGAACAATGTGGCGGTTCTCGTCGAGCAAAGGCACGAGATCCGCGACGGTGCCCAGGGCTGCGAGTTCCAGCAAAGACGGGTCGTCGGGTTTGCCCATATGCGACAACAAAGCGGCGGCGAGTTTGTAGGCGATACCGGCGCCGCACAACTCGGGGAAGGGGTACCGGTTGCCGGTCATTCGGGGGTTGACTATGGCCACA
Organism: Dehalococcoidia bacterium; assembly: GCA_034423575.1. Classification (GTDB taxonomy): domain Bacteria; phylum Chloroflexota; class Dehalococcoidia; order Lucifugimonadales; family UBA3495; genus Bin87. The sequence continues at coordinate 95,473 of DAOUIF010000033.1, forward strand.
GCGTCAGGCAGTTGGGGAGGAGGAACGTGGTGGTCGGTGATGACGACGTCGGTTCCTTTTTGGTTGGCGAGCAAAACTTCCGCCGAGTTGCTTACGCCGGAATCCACGGTGACGATGAGAGTAACTCCCTGAGAGGCAAGGCGTTCCACGGCCACTGGGGTCATTCCATGTCCCTCGGCCACAGGGTCCGGCAAGTAGGGGATTACACGGGCGCCAAGTCGCTGCAGGGTTTCGCAGAGGATCGCGGTTCCGGTAATGCCGTCAACGTCGAAGTCGCCGAAGACCGCAACGGTTTCCCGGGAGCGGACGGCGGCAGCGAGCCGAGGCAAGGCAGCGTCGACGCCGGGGAGGGAATTGGCGGGATAGGGAACGCCGGGAGGGTTCAGGAACTGCTCCAACGCAGCATCGTCACCGATGCCCCGGGACAGAAGCAACTGGACGGCCGGCGGCGAAAGGTGGGCGGGGAGATGGTGGCCGTCAGGCCGGGGCGGGAGCAGCCAGCGCGCAGGCGGGGGAGTATGCCTCGAGGAGGTCACAGACCTGGTCGGGTCAACACGATCACGGAATTGTGACCGCCGAACCCGAAGGAGTTGCTGAGCGCCACGTTGATGTCGCCGGCCCGAGCGGTGTTCGGAACGTAATCGAGGTCACACTCGTCATCCGGATCGTCCAGGTTGATGGTGGGCGGCATCAAACCTTCGGCCAGGACCCTGGTGCACAGGGCGGCTTCCAACGCGCCACCGGCTCCGAGCAGGTGTCCGGTCATGCTCTTGGTGCTGCTGACGGGGATGTGGTAGGCCGCGTCGCCCAGAGCCAGCTTCAGGGCTTTGGTCTCGTGCCAGTCGTTCAGGGGCGTGGACGTGCCGTGGGCGTTGAGATAATCGACATCGTTGGAATGCAGACCTGCGGAGGCGAGGGCTTCGGTGACCGCGGTGGCGGCGCTCTGCCCGGTGGGATTGGGCTCAGTAAGATGATGGGAATCGCTGGTGGCGGCGTAGCCACGTAATTCGGCGATGGGTTCGGCGTTGCGGGCGGCCGCGTGTTCCGCGCTTTCGAGGACCATGATGGCCGCGCCCTCGGCCAGGACGAAGCCGTCCCGGTTACGATTGAAGGGTTGGCTGGCTCGCTGGGGATTATCGTTCTGGCGGGACAGTGCGCGCAGGGCGTTAAATCCGGCGACGGAAAGAGGAGCCACGGGAGCCTCGGCTCCGCCGGCGAGGACGACCTCGGCCTTGCCGTGGCGGATGAGGTCCCAACCTGCGCCGATGGCGTCAGCTCCGCTGCTACAGGAAGAGGTGATGCAGTAATTGGCGCCCATGGCGCCGGTCACCATAGACACCTGGGCGGAACCCATATCCGCCAGCATCATCGGAATGAGGAAGGGCGTAACGCGGCGTGGCCCGCGGTCCAACAAAACCCGGTGCTGTTCCGTGAGCGTGGATATGCCGCCGATACCGCTGCCTACCACGACGTGGACGCTGTAGCGGTCCATTACCCGGGGGTTGAGTTCGGCCTGGGTGCAGGCTTCCTGGGCGGCCACAGCGGCGAACTGGGCAAACCGATCCATGCGCCGGGCGTCCTTGCGCTCCAGGTAATTCTCGGGGTCGAAACCCTTGACCTCGGCCGCAAAACGAGTGTCGAACGCCTCGGCGTCGAAACCTGTGATGTAATCGATGCCGGACTGCCCGGCGGCGACAGCGCACCACGTGTCGGCGACGTTTAGTCCCAGCGGGCTGACCATTCCCACGCCCGTTACCACCACCCTCCGGCCGAGGCCGTCGCTGGATGTCATGCTATCTGGCCTGGTTGGGATTGCGCCGGCTGGTGGCCGAATCCAGAACCCCGTTGAGCATCTCGGTGACTTCGCTGACGCGGGTGGAGATGCCGGAGGCGACATCCTTGCTGCCGCTGTCAGCACGTTCGGCGTAGACCCGGAGGGCCTCCGATGTCTCGTTGATTCTGGTACGGAGGTTATCCATAAAGTCGGAGCCCATATTGGACAGGGGCTGGCTGACGGAACGCAGAGTGTCGGCGAGTTCGGTCACACGCTGGTTGAGGTTTTCGCCGAGTTCCTTGCCGGCCTGTTCCACCTGGTGGGACCAGTTGCGCATGGTCTCGGTGGTCTCGGACAGGTCCTGCACGCTGCGGGCCTGGCGGAGGCGGTAGTTGCCGAGGATGCGGAATATCCGGCCGTAGAGGGCGTCGATGGAGGTGAGCTTGGAACTGTAACGGTCGAATAGCTCCCGGCTCTCGGCCATGTTCCAGCGCTCGTCTTCATGGACGAACTGACGACCGGTATAGAGCTCGTAGGGACGCATCTCGCCTGCCTGCAGGGGCTCGCCCCGGGCGTTCAGGGGTTTCAGGTCCCAGTTGGAAGTGGCGGGCAGGGGCGTGAGGAGGTTGGCGGTCTGGTACCGGCTGTGCTGAGTAACCCAGTCGGCCAGGGTCATGATGGATTCCTCGGTGTCGTAGGGGAGACCGATTATGGTCATGGCGACGACGGAGAAGCCCATTTCGTTGAGGTGGACCAGATCCTTCTGCATCTGGCCGGGTTCCTGACGCTTGCGGACCGCCGCGAGGCTCTCGGCGTTGTTGGACTCGACGCCGAGGTAAAGCATCTTGACGTTGGCGTCCAAAAGCGCGTCGGCTAACTCGTCGTCCTGACCGATCTCCGCGCGGGCCTGGCAGATCATGTTCATGGAGTCGGTGCGGCCGGCCCAGCCCTTCAGGCGTTCCAGGCGCTCGTTGCGGAACTTGACCGCGCGCAGCGGTGGAGTGTGGAGGTCGTCGGAGATGAAGACGTTGAACTTCCCGTTGCGGCCGGTGTGGATCAAGCCGTCGGCGGCCAGCTCTTCCAGCTGCTCGATACGGCGGAACTCGGTATCGCGATCAATGAGGCGGTAGCCGAGGAACTGCTGGATGACCTGGCAATACGAGCAATTTTCGGTGCAGCCGCGCACAGTTTCGAGGACGCCGCCGGCCATGGGGTTCATGGGGGACAGACCTCGGATGGACCGGAAATCGGGCAGGGGGACGAAGTCGGGGGCGACGAGGCCCTTGCGGCGGGTCTGGGTCACATGCCCGTCACGCATGAAGGAAATGCCGGCGACGTGCTCGAGGTACTGGTACTTGCGGTCATCGCGAAAGGTGAGCAGGATGTCGCAGAGTTGGCCGATGATGTCCTCGCCTTCGCGGTTGACGATAGCGTCGAAGCCGCCGCGGGCGATGGCCTCTTCGGGCAACGGGCTCATCTGGGGCCCGCCGCCGAGGATCACAAGTTCGGGATGGAATTCGCGTGCCTGGCGTGCGATCTCGTAGGCTCTAGGCGTCTCGTTGATGAGAGACGTGATCATCAGGACGTCGATGTTGTCGAGGTCCTTGTTGGGGTCCATGCGGCCGAGACGGTCTTCGAACCAGATATCCCGTTCGTAAACGTAGGGTCCCTCCCACTGGGCCAAGGCTCCGGACAGAAACAACATGCCCTGCCGGGGGATAGCGATGTATTCGAAGTTGCCGCCCGCCGACGCAGGCTGGACCATCATCACCCGCCTGGTACGGTCACCGTGGAGTTGTATGGAAACCGGCGATTGGGTGGCGGGGGTCCCGTCGAACTTAGTATCGAGCAGTTCAATAACGCTCATTTTGGCTCACGTACTCCGATGCCGTGGGACAGGAGCGGTTGTTGCTGAATGTTTGGTGCAGACGTTGGCGGCCATTATACAACATTGGCATAGATGCCGACGTTGTTGGTCAGGCACTCCCGGGTACGCAGTTTGAGCCGGGGAAAGTCAGAATCAGGATTTTCGAGATTTCGGGATTTTCAGGATTGGAACCGTTCTGTGATGGAGATTTCGCAATCGAGTCAAATCATGAAATCCCGTGAATCCGGATTCTGACGGTTTGCGAAAGTGAGTACGCATGAGCGAATGGATAGGCGGGCAATCCCCGCATAATTGCTTGTTCCGGTGCGAGATTCCCGCGTTGCGCTCGCAATGACGAGGCTCAAAGCCGAACGGAATTTGAGGAATCAGCGGCTGCGGAAATGGGGGATGATGTCCTTGGCGATGACTTCAAGATGGCGGCGGCGGTCCTCGCGGGGCGCGGCAATGCTGAAAATTATGTAGCGAGCGCCGGCGTCGATGTATTCTTCGAGTCTTTCTATACACATCCTGGGTGTGCCCAACAAGCAGTAACGGCGGACGATATTGATGAACTCGCCGCCGTAGAGATATTGGTTGCCCAGGGCTTCAGCGGCGGCGCGCGCCGCCTGTTCCTCAGTGGGCGCTAGGGTGATGTATGGGAAAAAGGCCCACTGGAAGTTGGCAATGTCGCAGCGCTCTTCCTCGGCGAAGGCGGTGATTTTAGCGACGCTGTCGCGATAGCGCTCAGGGCTGTAGAAGTAGGGAAGCCAGCCGTTGCCATAACGGACCGCGCGCCGCATTGCAGCGTCACGCCGACCGGCGACCCAGACGGGTGGGTGCGGTTGTTGCTCGGGCTTGGGATTGATGGCTGCTTCGTCCAAAGTGTAGTGGCGTCCCTGGAAAGTTACCGAGTCCTGGGTCCAGAGGCGGCGCAGGGCGTCGAGACATTCGTCGGTGCGCCGACCTCGGCGTCGTATGTCAAGGCCGGCGTTTTCGTATTCCATAGGGAACTCCCCGCCAACGCCAACGCCCAGGGTGAGGCGGCCGCCAGAGGCGATGTCCAGCGTGGCCGTCATGCGGGCCAGCATCAGCGGGTGGTAGAAAGGAGCCAGGGTGACGGAGGTGAGGAGACGCATTTTCTGGGTCGCGCCGGCGGCGACGGCGAGCAGCGGCAACGCAGCGTGGGTTGGACCGGGAGGACGGCCGCGCATGAAGTGCTCGCCGGCGCCCATGTACTCGAAACCCAGGTCCTCCATGAGCTGCGCCTGTTCGGCGGTGCGGCTGGCGGGGAGGGCCATGCTCGCGCCGAAGTGCAGTGCATCGGCGTTGACGGGCCGATTTGCGGATGTGGTCATGGTCGATGTTGCCGGCAGACACGCGGCGATGGCGTCCAGGGGTGCTGTTACTTTAGAGGGCAGGATCAGCGCCTGCCCTCATGGTGTCGTCGTTCGGAGTGTATAGCGTCCAGTCGGGCTATTCGTGAGCGGGATGGTACCAATGGCTGTCGTAGAACATCAATGGGTTGGCGTCGTCCTGACCGCGCCGCATTTCACGGACCTCGCCGACGTAGATGGTGTGGTCGCCGTAGACGTGGGATCCGACGATATCGCAGTTGAAGAAGACCATTGAGCCGTTGAGCTCGGGCACGTTGTGCTCACCCATGGTGTAGGAGTAGTCGGGGTTGCCCTCCCGCTGTTCGGGCCGGCGGGCGAAGTAGCGGCCGAGTTCCTCCTGCTCTTCACGCAGGACGTTGACGCCGATGCGCTTCTGTTCCTCGACGTAGCCGTAGGTGATGGTGTTGTGGGCCACGCATACGAGAAGAGTCGGCGGGTCCAGGCAAACCGAAGTGAAAGCGTTGGCGGTCATGGCGTGGGGATTGCCCGAAGGGTCGAGCGTCGTGATAACCGTGACCCCAGTCGCAAACTTTGACATGGCCTGCCGAAACTCGTGTTGACTAACCACTGCGCGATTACCCCCCTCGGTTAGGTTGGCGATGATTATACCCGCACAATATCACTAATGCCAGACGGTAGGGCGGCTCACGGGTTCCAGCGTTCAGTGCCACGGAAAATTTGCACGGATGCGCAGGATCCACCGGATGCATCCGGATGCCGGTTGGAATCGGAATAAACAAGCAGAGGCAGGTGGACAGTGATTGCGGTCGAGTCCAGGACGGGCGCTATCGATTCGCGATGGCAGCCAGTGGGTTGGGAACCGAGGAGTTAGGGGGCCAATGTTTGAAGAACTGACCGATGAGGTCCGGGTCTCTGGGAACCGCCGAAGGGTCGAGTTTGAGGACGGAATCCGGGGGGATCCGGTCCTCAAAAAGGTCCGGGTGGGTGAGTTGAGCCAGCAGCTCCAGTCCGTCGACGACCCGGGGGCCGGGGCGGCTCAGGGTGCTGTGGTCGATCAGGTAGACCTCGCCAGAGCGCACGGCGGGCAGTTCGTTCCATCCGGGCTGGGAGGCGAGCCACGGGATTTCGCGGACGCTGCGGGCGAGATCGGAGGAGCACAGGTCGATGTAAAGCTTGTCGGGTTGGGCGGCGGCGACTTCGTCCCAGGAAATGCGCTCCGCCGGGCAGCCGGGGGCGAAGCGATCGGGCAAGCGGCCACCGGCGCGGACCAGCAGATCGGTGACCCAGTGGCCGCCGATCACCAGCGGGTTGACACCTTCGATGGAAAAGACCGCGGGCCGGTAGGAAGCGCGGTCGACTTGGCGCGCCACCGCTTCGACGCGCTGTTTCAGACCGGAAACCAGAAGGTGGGCGCGGATCGGCACGCGGCAGGAATCGCCAACTTCCAGGAAGCTATCCAGGATTTCGTCCAGAGTACGGGGGTTCAGGTTCAGGACAGTCGGCGGCGCAGGGATGGGTTCGACGGCGCGTTGGACGGTTCCGGCGTCGATTTCGCAGAAGTAGCACAGGTCCTGGGTGATCACCAGGTCCGGCGCGGCGGCTTGGAGCCACTCGACGTCGAGGTCATAAGGGCTTTCTCCGTTGGACAGGATGCGGTGCATCTCCGCCTCGACCTCTTCGCTGGACATGATCGAAGGGTCGATGCGGCTGCGGCAAATCACGCGGATGTTTGCGGCTTCCGCGGGATAATCGCACAAGTCGGTGACACCGATGATTTGATCCTGCAAACCCAGAGCGAACAGGATTTCGGTGCCGCTGGGCAGGAGTGAGCAGATGCGCATGGAACCCCCTCGCCCAGACCCTCTCCCGCCAAGGGAAAGGGAGTTATTGGGCCGCCTCCAAGGAAAAGCCGGGTTTGATACCCCGGCAGCGGCATTGTAGCATAGGGTTGCGTATCGGATAACGAGTATCAGAGAACGCGACCGTTCCGACCAGGGGACCAGGGGACGCACCAGCAACCCGGATCATATACTCCGCAAGTGGACATCGGGGGAAAAGCGCCAGCAAACCCAGGATTGGGTGACGCCTGCAGAAACTGGCTCGATTCCGGCACAAAGATGTGATCGCCGCAGGAGGCCATCCAGGCTTGGCGATTGCGAGAGCTCATAAGGCCGCTATGAACGTCTACAGTTACAGTACGTTGCCCGGGGCGGCGGGAGTAAACGCCTGGGGCAAGTGGTCGCTGGCCCGCCTGAATGCGTACAGTTTCGGGTTGGCCGGGTTCGTATTGGCCATGGACACGGCGGTGCTGCCGATCCTGGTGCTGGACGTAGCGCCGGAAGCGGCGAAAAACACGCTGCTGGGGATGCTGGGGTTGGCCGGGATGCTGGCGGCGGCGCTGGTGCAGGTACCGGTAGGATGGGCGAGCGACCGCACTCGCTCGCGGTTGGGGAGGCGGCTGCCCTACATGCTATGGGCGTGCGTGTGCATCCCGGTGGCGCTCATTGCCCTGGCCACGCCGCTCACTTACAGCAGCCTGCTGGTGGTGTGGCTGTTCATCCAGATCAACTCCGGGATCGCGTATTCGCCGTACCTAGCGAGCATCCGGGAACTGGTGCCGGCGAACCGCATGGGCGTGGCAGCGTCGATCAAAACGCTGCTGGAGGCGTTGGGCGGCGCCAGCATCCTGTGCGTGGCCGCCCTGTTGGTGGGGCACTACTCGCGGCCGGACGACGCCTGGTGGCTTTGGGCGACGCTGGGGATGTTTGCCGTGACCATTCTGGCGACAGCGGCCATCAGCTCGACGACCATCTACCGGCGGATGCGCGACGCGGGCGGTGTGGCGACTGCGGCCTTTCACCGGGCCGCGATGGCGTTTCCGGAGTCGACCAGCATGGCGCGGCTCCACCCGGACCTGGCTTGGTTCGTGGCGTCGCGGGCCGCTTTCCTGGCGGCGGTGGTGATCTTCACGACCTACGGGTTGTTCTTCCTGAGGGACAAGGTGCAGGTGGATAATCCGGCGCAGGCGTTGGGGGTCGCGATCATCGGCATTGGCGGGATGCTGATCCTGACCACGTACCCGTCGGGTTGGTTGTCGGACCGGATCGGGCGGAAACCGGTGCTGGCGGTGGGCACGGTGGCCGCGCTGCTGTCGACCATCGTGATGATGTGGGTGAGCACCTACCTGCTGGCCGTGCTGGTGGCCAGCGTGATCGGGGGCGCGGTTGGAATCATCCTGACCACGCACTGGGCGCTGGCCAACGATTTGGGAACGCCGGGCCGCGAGGCGCAGCACATGGGTGCGGTGAACCTGGGGACGCTGATCGGAGCCGCGGGGGCGAAGGCGATAGGGCCGCTGCCCGACCTGGTGTCGGTCTGGTTCGGACCGGGGTTCGGCTACACGGCGCTGCTGGGGGCAAGCGCGCTGCTGTTTGTAGTCGGGGGGCTGCTGTTGGTGAAAGTGAGGGTGGAACACCCGAGTGTGATGGCGGCGTCAGTGGAGGCGGCGGAGAGTTCTCAGCCGTGACGCGATTGGCCGGTGTGAAACGGGTCAGGCAGGACGGCGGCGGTAGGTTTCGCGCACGAAGATCATCAGGCCGATTCCGGACAGGGCGAGGACGGCGGCGTCGATCCACAGTGACCAGGAGAAACTGGTGACATCTGCGATGGCGCCCAGGACAAGGGCCCCCATGACGGTTCCGACCCCGCCGAAGGTGCGGAGCAGTCCAATGGTGACGCCCTCCAACCCCGGAGGCGCGATGTCGGCGAAGAACACGGTACCGGCGGGGCTGCCGAGGCCCTCTCCCATGCCTAGAAGGATGCCGGAGAGCAGGAGTTGCCACAGGTTGCCGGCCCAGATGAACGCGGCGATGCCCAGGGTGATCAAGATGATGGACGGGAGGATGGGCGTCTTGCGGCCGAAGCGGTCGGAAAGGTACCCGGACACCATGGTCGTGAAGAACTGCGGGAAGTGGGTCACACTGATCCAAAGACCGAGGTCGTCGGGGCCGAATCCCTTCTGGCGTCCGAAGAGGGGCATGACGCTGAAGCGAGCGCCCTGGCGGTTGGCGACGATCATGAGCGCGAACATTCCCACGAGGATGAAGGCGGGGTTGAAAATAAGCCGCCAGATCGCGCCGCGACGGTGAGCCGGATCGGCCGGAGGATCGGGATCGCCCGCCGGGGAGCCTTCGAACTGAGCAACGGAGCGACGACGCGACGCGTCTGCGGGCGCAGGTCGTTCGCTGCGCCTGGACTCGGGAAGCGCCACCACGATCACGGCCAGCGACGCGGCCATCAGAATTGCCTGGGCAAAAAGAGGCACGCGCAGGCCGAACAGGCTGGCGAGATAGCCGCCGGCCAGGGGCCCGACGATCTGGCCAGCCAATATGCTCAACTCTTGCAGGCTGAGCAGCCGGCCCCGGTTCTCGGGCGTGGCCTCGTCCCGGAGATAGATTGTCGCCACGGTAAGGAAGATGCTGCCGCCGAACCCGGACACGAACCGCCACCCGGTGAGCCAGAAGTAACTGAACGAGACAGCAACCATGGCCGCGCCGACAAGATTGATCGCCGAGCCGAGAGCCATGACGGGACGACGCCCGTAGCGTTGGGCCAGGTAACCGGCGGGGAGGCTGGTGACGATCCGACCCATGCCGAAAAAGAAGCCGACCGCTATGCCGACCTCGGTCGCCGAGACACCGTACTCGTGCTCCAGGAACAGCGGCAACACCGGGGCGACGGCGCCCATGCCGAGACTGTTCAGCGCGACGACGACGCAAAGCAAGGATACGCTGTGGTACCGGCCGCGACGTCCCAGGACGGCCCGCAGGGAACCTCGGTTCAACTTGCGCGCGGCTCGCCGGGTTCAGGGGCCGGGCGCGTGATTTCCCGGATGCGCCTGAGGATGCGGAATCGCGGCGTCATAACATAGTGGCCGCAGGTCTGGCAGCGGAGGCCGATGTCTCCGCCGACGCGGTTCACGAGCCAGTGGTAGCCACCGCAGGGGTGGCGTTTCTTCAGGCGAACGACATCGCCGGGCTTGATGTCTGCGACGTTGATCATTGACATCGTTTTACCCGCTGCAGCGACGCCGACATCACTGCCACCCCAGGCCGATGGAGTCGAGAGTGGAGTTGATCTCGTTCCGAAGATCGGATGCGGCGCGCCGGGCGGCGGGGGCGTAGTCCGCGTCGGATGAGGCGTAAATCACCGAGCGGGACGCATTGATGACGGCCAGACGACCACCGGCGTCCACGCCGCACCGTACGGAATCGGCCAGGTCACCACCCTGGGCTCCGATGCCGGGGATGAGGAGGGGAAGGTCCGGGCAGATGCCGCGAACGTCCGACAACTGCTGCGGGGCGGTGGCGCCGACCACGAGGCCGAGATTGCCCTGAGCGGCGCGTTGCTGGGACCTGCGGGCCAGGCGCAGGTAGAGCGGCTGCTCGAGGTTTCCCACGCCGCTGACGGAGAGGTCCTGGATGTCGGCCGCGCCACGGTTGGAGCCGCGACACCAGATGAAAGCGCCTTGCTCGGGCCGGGTCAGCCAGGGCTCGACGGTATCCATGCCGCCCCAGGGGTTGACGGTGACGGCGTCAAAGCCCCAGACGTCGAACATGGCGGTGGCGTAGGCGGCGGCGCTGGAGTCGATATCGCCGCGCTTGCAGTCGCCGATGATGATGCAGTGGGGCGCCACGTCATGGATGTGTTTGACCGTCCGCTCCAGCGTCTTCCAACCGGGCAGACCCAGGGCCTCATAGAAGGCGAGGTTGGGCTTGTAGGCGCAAACCAGATCGGCGGTGGCTGACACGATCGACCGGTTGAAATCGGCCGGATCGGACACGGGAAGGCGGGCGGGATCGGGGTCCAAGCCGACGCACAGCAGGCTTTGGGTGGCGTCGCTGGCGTTGCGGAGGCGTTCAGTGAAAGCAGTCATGGTGTACCAATTATTCTCGTGCGAGGAAGAGTTATACGGCCAGTATTATAGACTTGGTGCGCCGGGACTGTCACATGAGCGCGGAGTTTGGTCTGCCTTGACACTCTGCGATGGGCTTTTCTACACTGCCGGAAATTTGAACGAAAGGACTCAGCAGGAGGTCATCCAAGATGACAACTGGCCGATTTACGCATCCGCACCTCCCCGTCACCGCCGCGATGGTAGATGCCGCCCGCCGCTGGGTAGCCAGCCTGGACACAAATCAGAGAGGCAAGGCGACGTACCACTACATGGACGGCGAGCGGCTCTTCTGGTACTACCCGCCGCTGAATCGTCACGGGCTGCCCCTGCGCGACATGACCGAACCGCAACGGAACTATGCGCTGGAACTGCTTGCGACGGGCCTCACCGAGGAGTCCAATCAGCAGGCACGGTCGGTCATCGAACACGAGCTGGTGCTGGGGCCGTTGGAGGCGGAATGGGGTCAGGTCACGTGGCCGCGGGACCCGGAGCTGTACTACTGGACGGTGTTCGGAGACCCAGGCCGCCACGACCCGTGGGGATGGCGCGTGGAAGGACACCACCTGTCCGTGCACTACAGCGTCTGGGGAGACCAGGTCATCGCGGTGACGCCGTTCTTCTTCGGGGCTAATCCCGCGGAAGTGCGCAAGGGCCCGAAGGAAGGACTGCGGATACTGGGACGGCGGGAAGACCTGGCGGTAGAGCTGATCGGTTCCCTGGATGCCGGGCAGCGGGGCAAGGCGGTCATCCACGACAAGGCTCCGTGGGACATCCTGGGGTACAACAGCAGCAAGCAGGCCATTCATGATGAAGAGGGTCTGGCCGGCCACGAGATGAACGGCACGCAGCGGGAAATCCTGATGGCCCTGATCGGCGAGTACGTGAACGGCGTCCCCGCGCCCGTGGCGGAGCAACGGCTTTCAGCGATACGAGACACTGGCCTGGACGACTACCGCCTGGTGTGGGCCGGCGGGCTGGACCGGAGCCGGGACCACTATTACCGGATCCACGGCGGGCAGTTCATCGTGGAGTTCGACAACGTGCAGAACGAGGCGAACCACATTCACTCGGTGTGGCGGGAGGTCGAGAACGACTTCGCGCAGGACGTGCTGCGGGACCACCGGATGCTGTATCACATACTGTGACGTCGTCGCGGTAATGCGCAAAGCAACGGGCCCGCAGTGCGCGGCACCGTTCGGTTTTGTGTCAGCGGCGTTCGGCCAGGGCCTGAGCCTAGCCCTCGTCGCCGATTTTGAGGAGGCTGAGGAAGGCTTCCTGGGGCACCTCGACGCGGCCGACGCGCTTCATGCGCTTTTTGCCTTCCTTCTGCTTTTCCAAGAGCTTGCGCTTTCGGGTGATGTCGCCGCCGTAGCACTTCGACAGCACATCCTTGCGCATGGCGCGGACGGTCTCGCGGGCGACGATGCGACTGCCGATGGCGGCCTGGATGGGCACCTCGAACATCTGCCGGGGAATGGTGCTCCTGAGCTTTTCCACGATGCCGCGGCCCTGGGCGACGGCGTTGTCGCGGTGGCTGATCATGCTGAGGGCTTCGACCGGGGTTTGATTGACCAGGATGTCGATGCGGACCAGCGGCGCGGCGCGGTAGCCCTCGAAGGTGTAGTCGAGGGAGGCATAGCCCTGGGTGCGGGACTTGAGCTGGTTGTAGAAGTCGGCCAGCATCTCGCCCAGGGGCATGGTGTACTCCATGACCACGCGGTTCTGGCCGTCGGCGTCTCCGGTAGCCGTGTCGCCGTTGCTTGGTCGGCTGCCCTGCATGTATTCCATGCGGCGGAACTCGGAGCGTCGAGCGTGCATCAGCTCCATGATCGCGCCTACGGAGCGGCTGGGGGCGACGATGGTGACGCCTAGGATGGGTTCGCGGACTTCGGAGATCGAGTTTGGCGGCGGGAGCAGGGACGGGTTGTCGACGCGGATGACCTCGCCGTTGGAGAGGAGCACCTCGTAGGCCACGCTGGGCGCGGTGACGATCAGATCGAGGTCGTATTCGCGTTCCAGGCGTTCCTGGACGATCTCCAGGTGAACGAGGCCGAGGAAGCCGCAACGGAAGCCGAAGCCGAGGGCGCCGCTGTTTTCCGGCTCGATGGTCAGGGACGCGTCGTTGAGCTTGAGTTTCTCGAGGGCGGCGCGCAGGCGGGTGTAGTCCTCACCGTCTGCCGGGTAGAGGCCGGCAAAGACCATGGATTTCAGCTCGACATAGCCGGGCAGCGGCTCATCGGCGGGCTCGGCGTTGTTGGTGAGGGTGTCGCCCACGGCGCACTCCTGCACATCCTTGAAGCCGGTGGCGACGTAGCCGACCTGGCCGGCCTGGAGCGAACCGGTGGGCGTGGGCTCCGGTGCGAAGACACCGACCTCCATGATTTCGACGGAACGGCCGGAGGACATCACGCGTAGGCGGTCGTTCTGACCAATGCGGCCGTCCTCGACGCGGACGTAGGCGATGATGCCCTTGTAGGTGTTGTAGGTGGAGTCGAACACGAGGGCGCGGAAGGGCGCGTCGTCTACGCCTTTCGGCGCGGGGACGCGTTCGACGATGGCATCGAGTAGCTCGCGGCAGCCGAGGCCGTCCTTGGCGGACACGAACATCACCTCGTCGCGGCGGAAGCCGAAGATCTGCTCCATCTCGGCGGCGACGCGGTCGGGCTCGGCGGAGGGCAGGTCGACCTTGTTGATGACCGGGATCATCTCGAGGTCGTACTCCAGGGCCAGCATGGTGTTGGCGATGGTCTGGGCCTCGACGCCCTGAGTGGCGTCCACGACCAGGAGTGCGCCTTCGCAGGCGGCCAGGGCACGTGATACTTCGTAGGAGAAATCAACGTGGCCGGGGGTGTCGATGAGGTTCAACTGGTACTCGGCGCCATCGGGGGTGCGGTGGGTCATGTGCACCGCCTTGCCCTTTATGGTGATGCCGCGTTCGCGCTCCAACTCCATCTGGTCTAGGAACTGCGCCTTCATGTCCTGAGGGCGGACGGTTCCCGTGATTTCGAGGAGGCGGTCGGCCAGGGTGGACTTACCGTGGTCGATATGGGCGATGATGCAGAAATTGCGTATGTGCTGCTGATCCATGACGGGACTCATGGTAGCACGGGGTCAATCGGAGCGGCAATTAAAATCGCCGAGCGCGTGGTTAGTTGGCAACGGGGTTGCTAAACTACGCTGCCAGGACAGAAAAGAGGTGAACCATGACCCGAGCTCCCGCCACGCGTATCCAACGAGTACAACCGCCAGCGACTTTGGCCGCCGGCGAAAAAGCCCGACAACTGGCCCGGCAGGGTCACGACGTAATTGACCTGGGTCAGTCAAGCCCGCACCACGTAACTCCGCAGCACATTATCGACGCCGGGATTGCGGCCCTGAACGCGGGGCAGACCAACATAAGCTCGTCCCGTGGGCTGCCGGAGCTGCGGCAGGCATTGGCCGCAAAGCTGACAGACCACAATGGCCGGAGCGTTGATCCCGACGGCGATATCCTGGTTACTCCCGGCAGCAAGATGGGACTGTACGAAGCTATAAACGCTTACATCGAGGCGGGAGACGAGGTCCTGGTGCTCGAGCCCACGTGGGTCAGCTTCAGCCAGCAGGTGGAGATGGCTGAGGGTGTGCCCGTAGCCGTGCCACTCAGTGAAGAGGAGGAGTACCACATCAACTACGAGCAGTTGAAGGAGTACGTCACTTCGCGCACCAAGATGATTGTCATCAACAACCCCAACAATCCCACGGGCCGGGTCTACACCGAGGAAGAGCTGACGGCTGTGGCGCGCCTGGCCCTCGATCAGGACCTGCTGGTCCTTTGCGATGAGACTTATGAGTATTTCCTCTACGATTCCAACCGGCACGTTGCCATCGGAACTCTGGAGGGTATGGCGGAACGAACGCTGACCAGTTACACCTTCACCAAGGCCTATTCGATGGCAGGCTGGCGGTTGGGCTGCATCGTGGCTCAGTCAAACCTGCTGGAGCCGCTGCTGAAGATACAGGAACAAACGGCCAGTTTCGTTTCTCCCTTTGTGCAGATGGCCGGGGTGGCCGCCCTCCAGGGCCCTCAGGATCACCTGGCCACGTGGCGGGAGGAGTGCGATGAACTGCGCGTGCGCTGCGTCGGCCGGTTGTCTCAGGTTGCCGGGGTACACTGTCCGCTGCCAGAAGGAGCTACTTTCCTGTTCCCTCGTTACTCGGCAGACGTGTCATCCACAGAGCTGGCCGAGCTGTTGGTGGAACGGGCGGGAGTGGTGGTAACGCCTGGCATCGGCTTTGGGCAAACCGGGGAAGGCCACATCCGCATTGCCCTGATGCGGTCTCCCGCCGACCGCGTCGTGGAAGGAGTGGATCGTATCGCGCGAGTGCTGGAAACTCTCTAGCCGGCTTCGCGTTCGCGGACTGACCCCGCAAGAATCTGCCCCAACGTGCGCTTACCCGGGTAGCTCAGTTGAGCAGAGCGGCGTACCAACGGAGTGTTCAAAAGCCGTCCGCGCCGGGTCCGGCGGGTTGGTCGAGGCAGCCTGTGGACGGGCCAGTCAGACTGGCGGGGATCAGGAGCTGGCCGGCTGCGGGGCGCCGGGATTGCGCAGGGGGATGACGAAGATGATGAAGGCGGTGATGAGGGTCAGGATGCCGGCGTAGTAGTAGACGGTGCCGTAGCTGCCCCAGTATTCGATGATGAAAGATGCGAGGAAGGGCGAACCGATGCCGATTACGCCGTTGATGCCAAACAGCAGGCCGATGGCGGTTGCCTCCGTGCCCTGGCCGACGTAGTCGAGGACCGACGCCTGGATGATCTGGTGGAGGGCGAAGCTGAAGAGGCCGAGTCCTGCCATGATGGGGATCAGGAGCAGGCTGGAACCAACGCTGACCACCATCAGGGAGAGCAGGGCGGCGACGATGAAGCCGGGGGCCAGGACCGCCTTGCGTCCGAACTTGTCGGACATCCAGCCCAGGACGGGCGCGGATACGATGCCCATGCCGGTAAGCAGCGCGTAGTAAACGCCGGCCTGGAGGGTGCTCATTTCGAGGGTCTCGCGCAGGTAGAAGGGGGTCCAGTTGAAAAGGGCGTTGAGCCCGATGCCACGCAGGAGGGCCGCGAAAATCAAGGCCATGACCACCGGGTTTTTGAGCAGCGCGGCGGCGCTGACGAACTGATCGCCGAGGCTTCTGGTTCGAGGGGCGTCGTCCTCGCGCCCGAGGCCTCGCAGCGACCACCACACGAAGAAAGCCATGAACACGGCGAGTCCGGCGTAGATGAAGAAGACGTGCCGCCAGATGATGAAACTTGCGCCCAGCAAGGCTCCGGCGATCACGGGTCCGCTGACGTTGCCGAGGTTGGACCCGAATCCGTGCATGGATATGGCGAAGCCGCGCCGGTCGGGGAAGCGTTGGGAGATGGCCGCAGCTGACGGCAGGTGCCAGAGCGAGCCGGGAATGGAAAGGAAGAAAACGACGATCACCAGCAGCGCAAAGGTGGGAGAGCCGCCGATGGCCGCGAAGGTGATGGCGTGGCCCAACATGCACGCGGTGAGGATGATGCCCCAATAGGACTTGAGGTGGTCGATGAAGGGGCCACCGCCCAGGCTGGTGGCGCTGGAGCCGCCCTGGCGAACGGCGAAGAGGGCGGCGGTACGGACAGTGCCCAGTCCCATGGCCGCGGCAATCTCAGTGATCAGCAGAGGGAAGCCCTGGTCGAACATGTGGGACAGACCGTGTCCCACCGAGAGACTGCCGAGGACGAACGCGCGGTTGTTCTTGATGCCGGGGACTTGGGGTGCTACCGGAGTTGCGGTGGTCAATGAGCCTCCACTACGCCATTCCAAGGCGTGGGGCGATTGTAGCGGGCAGGTGTGGGCTGGGCAAGGATGGCGGCGTCCACCAGCTGGCGCCGGCTACGAAGGTCGTAAGACCGGGCGGCTTATAATATGGTTGCAGTCACCAAGGGAGCGGCCAAATGATTACCTCGCTGCGGCTCAGGAATTTCAAGAACTTCGCGGACGAGACGCTGAAGCTCGGGCCGTTCACGGTAATCGTGGGCGCCAATGCCAGCGGGAAGAGCAATATCCGGGACGCGTTTCGGTTCCTGCATGGGATCGGGCGGGGGTACTCCTTAGCAGAGATCTTAGGAAGTAAACTTGGCCCGGGAGGGCAGCTAGAATGGGATGGCATTAGAGGAGTCCCTAACGAGGTCGGGCGTTTGAATCCAAGATTCAACCTTGCCCATTCGACTTTTTCCTTGATTGCCGGAATTCGTCCGGTTGGCAGCGAGGAGGTGTTTTATTCGATATCCGTTTGGTTCGATTTGTTTGGCCCCTACGGGTACCGTATCACTGAAGAATCCCTAGCCGTTGGTTCCAAAACAGTCTTTGCCACTGTTGATGCCGCAGATCCGCAGGGAGATTTGATGTGGCTCAAGTTCGCTGAGGATGCCGCCTGGCCATGGCCCATGTCGTTCAGTAGATTTCAACCTGCCCTGGGTCAGTTGTTTCTACGATTTGAACCGATCTACCGCGACAACGTAACAGATCCGGGCGTGACGCCAATTTTGCAAAATGTGCGTTTCATGGACTTGTCGCCACAACGTATGCGGGAACCCTCCATCCCAGGCGCAACCACGTTGGGCGATTACGGCCAGCACCTGTCAACGGTTCTTGAAGCAATTTGCGCCGACGCCGACCGCAAGAAAACTTTGCTCTCGTGGTTGGAGGAACTAACTCACATGGACTTGTCCGGGTTTGAGTTCCCCCGCGACCCCAGTGGTCGGGTGCATCTGCATATCACCGAGCGCAACGGGCGCAAGGTGTCTGCCTATAGCGCCTCCGACGGCACACTTCGTTTCCTAGCCATACTGGCCGCGCTCCTGAACGATGATGCCGAGGGGGTCTACTTCTTTGAGGAAATCGACAACGGCATCCACCCCAACCGCCTGTGGCTGTTGCTGGATTTGATCGAACGGCAGACGGCCAAGGGTAAAATCCAGGTGATCACCACCACCCACAACCCGGCCCTGCTGGGTTGGATGAACGACACCACGTTTGAACACACCTCGGTTGTTTTCCGAGATGAAGAATCGTCGGATGGTATCATTCGCCCCGTATCTGAACTGCCGAACATCAAGGAACTCCGTGAGAGCCAGGGGCTTGGCAGGCTGATTACTTCTGGGTGGATGGAAGACGTTTTGGCATTAACTGCGGAGGGCGATGATGGGACGGAGGGTCAGCGGTGAAGGTGCTGATCATTCCCGAGGACTTCCGAAAAGACCAATTTATGCTGAAACCGATCTTGGAGAGGCTGCTGCGCAGTATTGGGGATACTTCGCCCAAGGTCAGGGTTTGTCGGGACCCGTTGCTCGGTGGGGTCAGAGAAGCGTTGAAGTCGGAGCGCATTGCCGAGGTTCTAAGCGCGAATAGGGGAATGTACGATGTTTATGTCCTGTGCGTGGATCGCGATGGTGACGCCGGGCGGCGGCAACGTCTAGACCAAATCGAGAGCGAGTTTGGCACTAATCGGACGTTCTTAGCCGAAAATGCTTGGGAAGAGTTGGAAGCATGGGTCTTGGCCGGCCTCGACCTGCTTCCGGGATGGCGGTGGTCTGAGGTGCGTGCGGAGGTCCATGTAAAGGAGCAGTACTTCGAGCCACTCGCAGCGGCGCGGGGTTTGGCCGATGGCCCGGGCGGAGGGCGGAAGGCGTTAGGCGACGAGGCGTCGCGGAATATCGGGGCTATACGGCAGAAGTGCCCGGAGGATTTCGACGCGTTGGCGCGACGGCTGGAGGCAGTCGCGACGGCGGGATGATCCGGTCAGCGTGCCCGGACGTTTGATGCTACAATGCGCGGCAGTTTTTGCCGCCGGGCGGCAGGTGCCGCCTGTTTTGAGGAGTAATCAGTGCCTACCTATGTCGATCCGTCTGCCTGCAACGCCTGCGCTGGCGTGCACGGCGGACCCCAGTGTGTCTATATCTGTCCGAATGACCTGATGGTGTTGGACGGGATGGTGAACAAGGGCAGTAACCAGGAGCCCGACATGTGCTCCGAGTGCTACGCCTGCGTGAAGCTGTGCCCTGAAAACGCGATACACGTTCGCGGCTACGCGGATTTTGTGCCACTGGGAGCGGAGGTGCAGCCGCATTACGAAGGGCAGGACATCGTTTGGGACGTTACGTTCCGCGATGGACGTACGGAGCATTTCAGGTTCGCCTCGCGGTCGACGCCCTGGGGAAGCATCGATCCCTACGCAACGGTGGGTCCGGCGGACGCGGACGCGCTACGCACCCAGGCGCTGTTCGGCGAGCCACACTACCTGATGTTGCCGGAGGACGGCGCGTAGCGGTCTAAGCGACGCGTTTCACCAGAATTTGGAAGACCAGCAGTCGGCTCCCGCAGCGGAGCCGGCTTTCTTTTTGCGACTTCGCCCGGCTTTGGGTCGGAGCCGGGGCGTCGAGTCTGAGCGGTTACCAGGGGATTGCCGGGTCAGGCCGGAGTCCCCTGAGTGTTGGGTCGCGGTTGGCGGGCCCGTATTGCGAAGGCGATAGCGGCAATCGCGGCGGTGATCGCGCCGATGCGGAAGACGTCGCGATAAGCCAGGAGAAACGCTGCCTCCGGTGGCCGCGTCGCGGCGTACAGATCACTGAGGGCGGAGAAGGCCGCGCCTACGATGGCGACGCATAGGACGGTGCCGGAGGCCTGGGCGAGGGACATCGCGCCGGACGCGGTGCCGTAACGCTCGGCGGGCACGGTGCCCAGCATGAGGGCGTAGGCGGCGGACTGGTACCACCCCACGCCGAGACCAACGACCGCGATCCCGACGGCGACGTGCCAGACGGTGGAGTGGGCGTCCAGCATGGACATGGCGGAGAGGCCGACGGCGGACATCAGCAGGCCGGCGGTGCCCACCGGACGGACTCCCCAGCGGTCGCAGAGCCAGCCACCAACGGGCGCCGAGAGGATGTTGGAGGTCGACATAACGGCGAGCATGATGCCCAGTGTCACCGGGCCGCGGCCCAGCGCGTCGGTGACGTAGAACGGGAAGATGAACCAGATGACGAACTGGGAAAAATGACCCAGGAACATGGCGCCGACGGCGGTCTGGAAGCCGGACAACCGGACCAGTGCCCCGGGTAGCACCGGGGCCGCGGCGGCGCGCTCGACGCGGATCAGGGCAACGAGGATTGGAGGCGATGCGGCGAGAAGCGCGAGCACCGGGATCGACGTCCAGCCGATGGCCTGGCCGAGGCGCAGGCCGATCATCAGACACAGCAACAGGGAGAGGACCAGGGCTGAACCGGGCAAATCGAATCGGGGATTCTCTGCGTCGTCGTTTGACCGGTTTCCAAAGGAACGCGGGATGGAGAAGAGACCGATCAGCAGGGCCAGTCCGGCCAGGGGCAGACGGCCGGCGAACACGGCGGGCCAGTCGAACAGTTGGATAAGCGGACCGGCGCCCAGGGTGGAGGTGACCATGCCAAGGGCGAGGCTGGCCGAAGTGAAACCCATGGACAGCCCACGTCGATGTTCGGGGAAGACCGAAGCGGCGATGGCGGGCGCGGTGCTGTAGAGGCATCCGGTTCCGAGGGCCTGAAGGACGCGGAAACCAACCAGGACCTCGAGGGTCGGCGACAGCGACAGGCAGACCATGGATACGACGTAGGTGGTGGTGCCGAACAGGTAGACGAGCCGAAGGCCGAACCGGTCGGCGAAGGCCCCGGCGCCCAGGGCCAGGCCGGCCCGGGTGGCGATGAAGACGACGATCACCCACTGGACGGACGCGAGATCCGCATTGAAGGCGTCGCGCATGGCCGGCAAGCCGACGTTGACGGCGAAGTCCAGGGAAGCCAGCACCATGCCCAGCGCGGCGGCGGAGGCCAGCAGGAGCGTGCGCCAAGTGATCCGACCGGACATCGCAGGCGCGTTGGTGTCGGATTGGGCGCGCATGGCGATTGATTTTACGCCATGCGGGGAGAACGCGATTGGTGGCGTCTGGAGGTTCTGGGAATCAGGAGGGTATCCTGATGCGGTCAGGACTTGAACAGTCACTTCGGCCTGTGGGGTCAGACCGGAGCGGATACGTGGCGGTCTGTACTGCGGGTACTATGCCAGGCCGTGTTCGGCGAGGACGGGTCGAATGGCGTCGACGAGGGGAGGCAGGTACTCGCTCCAGTCGCCGACGATGCCGTAGTCGGCGGCGCGGAAGATGGCCGCGCGGTGATTGCGGTTGATGGCGAGGATCACACCGGCTTTCTGGATGCCCACGGTGTGGTTGAACGCTCCCCGGATGCCGACTGCAAGGTAAACCTGCGGGGCGATGGTGCGGCCGCTGATGCCCACCTGGATGTGATGGGGCAGCCAGCCGGAGTGGACGACGTTGCGGGTGGTGCAGATTGACGCTCCGATGCTGGAGGCAAGCTGCTGCGCTGATGAAACGTTCTCTTCGCCGATGCCCATCCCGAGGCCGACCACCACTTCGGCCGAGGTGAGCTCCAGCGCGCCGTGTTCTGCGGAAACGTGCTCGCTGACCAGGGCGACGTCGACATCGTCGGTGGAGGAGGCAGGGATGGCCTCGACGGCTGCGGTGGCGCCGGGTTCAGGTGCGCCGAGAGACAGGACGCCGGGGCGAAGGGTGACGAGGTTAGGCAGAGTCTTTGACAGGATGGGGGCGACGACGTTGCCGCCGAGAGCCGGCTTGAGCTGGACCAACTGGCCGGCATCGTTGATCTCGAGGTCGATGGCGTCGCCGGTGAGGCCGAGCCGGAGACGGGCGGCGATGCGGGCGGCCAGGTCGCGGCCGTCGGCGGTGGCGGCGAAGAGGATGGCGTAGGGAGGCTGGTCGCCGATGGCGTCGGACAGGGCGCGGGAAACACCTCTTCCGCACAGAACGCCCAGGCTCGTGGTGTCCAACGTAAGAATGCGGTCGGCGCCGGCCTCGGCCAGCCGGGTAGTTACCTCTGCTGCTGGTGTGCCGTCCTGGATCACGACGGCGACGACCTCGCTCCGGGTGATCGGAGTGAGCGCCCGGGCCTTGCCCAGCATCTCCAGGGTGACCTGACGTACGCCATCGGCAGCCAACTCGGCGACCACCCAGATGCTGCGGTCGCCGCCGGTGTAGCGCGGCAGCGCCTCGTTGCCCGAAGCGGAATCCGCATCCACAGACAGTGCAGCCAGACGGTCGCGGAGCATGTCGGCGACCTGCCGGGCCGCGTCCTCGGGCGTTTCATCACGGACGACGACGGCGAGGCGGTCGGGCTCCACGAGACGGATGTCCTCGACCCAGGTGGGCGACCCGTCGAGGCCGAACAGGGACAGGTCGTCAGTGAGGTCGGCGCAGGTGAGCTGCTCGATGGTGCGTTCCTGGGCCTCGGTCATCTCGTCGCGGCCGGGGTAGCGCTCCTGGCCGGCGCCCTCCGTGACGCAGACCACGGCGGGCAGCGGGCACTCGATGACCTGGTAGCCCTCATCGGTAGCCCGTTCGGCGACGATGCGATTGCCGGCGCGGTCCACATCCAGCTTGCGGACATTGCTGATGTGAGGCAGGCCCATCAACTCGGCGACCTCGGGGCCGACCTGTCCGGTCTCGGCGTCGCTGCTGTTGCGTCCGCAAACGATGAGATCGGGAGTTTCTCGCTCGAGGGCCAACGCCAGGGCCTGCGCGGTGGCCAGTGT
Organism: Dehalococcoidia bacterium; assembly: GCA_034423575.1. Classification (GTDB taxonomy): domain Bacteria; phylum Chloroflexota; class Dehalococcoidia; order Lucifugimonadales; family UBA3495; genus Bin87. The sequence continues at coordinate 118,082 of DAOUIF010000033.1, forward strand.
GTCGCTGCCGGCCAGGGCACGGTCGGAAAGGAGAATGCCGCGGTCCGCTCCCAGGGCGTAACACTGTGTGAGACCCTCGGCGGCGTTGGGCGGGCCCATGGACAGGGCGATTACGGTGTCGTCGGCGTCGGATTTGAGGTCGACGGCCATGTTGATGCCGAGGAGGTCGAAGGGGTTGATCTCGGATGGAACACCCTCGCGCCGGATTACCTTGTTCTCGTAGTCGAACTCGATGCGAGACACAACGGGAACGAACTTGACACAGACCGCGATTTTCATCGGATTTGGGCTCCTTGGCGAATTATGAGGACAGCGTGGCGCTCAGCTTGCTACGCACCTGGAACTCAAGGCGCGCCAAATTGTCGCTGATTGAGACTGGGAAATGATCCGGCTGTCGGAGGCTCCGGTGCGCCAGAGGCAGCCGGGACAATCCGTCGGCCACTCGCTGGCGGGCATCGGCGATGGCGCCGGGCGGAATGACGCGGCGCCCGTCTCGCATCGCCAGGGACAACAAAGGCTCTCCCGACGCGTCTGCCTCAGTGGACAGTCCGATGGCGTCGGTCGACATCATGCCCTCGGGGTCGTACCGGCGGAAGACCTGCTTGGCTGCGGGCAGTGACTCCTTGCCTGCGCTGAGTTTCATTATGGGGCGGCCGTCGCAGCTGACCATCTTGTAGACCATGTCGCAAGACGGGGCGTCGGCCGAAACGCCAACGCGGGTGCCAACCCCGAACATATCAATTTGTGCCCCTCCCGTTACGAGGCGCGCGATCTCGTACTCGTCGAGGCCTCCGCTGGCAACTATGCGCACGTAGCCGAGTCCCGCGTCATTCAAGATGCGTCGAACCTGCCGGCTCAGGGCATCGAAATCGCCGGAATCGAGGCGGACGCCGGTGAGTTGATGGCCGTCACGCTCCATTTCCCGGGCAACCTCAACCGCGGCGTGGGCCCCGTTGATGGTGTCGTAGGTATCCAGCAGGAGGACGCTGCGGTCGGGGAACAAACGGGAGTAAGCGCGGAAGGCTTCGATCTCGGCGTCGAAGCTGGTTACATAGGAGTGGGCCATGGTGCCGGTGGGCGGGATGCCATAGCGTTTGGCGGCGAGCACATTGCTGGTTGCGCCGAAACCGGCGATGTAGGACGCGCGGGCCATCTTCAGGCTGGCCTCGGTGCCGTGGGTGCGGCGGGCGGCGAAATCGGCGATGGGCCGGCCCTGTGCCGCCTGAACGCAACGGGCGGACTTGGTGGCCAGCAGGGTCTGGTATTGGACCTGGTTCATGACCAGGGTTTCGGCCAACTGGGCAGCGATGATCGGTCCCGTGACCTCCAGCACCGGCTCGTGGGGGAAGAACAGGCTGCCCTCAGGCATGGCGCGGACGCTTCCGGTGAAGCGGAATTCACGAAGGTGATCGAGGAAGTCTGTAGTGAATATGCCGGTGCTGGCCAGGTAATCGACGCTGCCGTTGTCGAAGGTCAGCGCTTCAAGGCAATCCAGGGCGTCGTCAACGCCGGCGGCGACCAGGTAGCCGCGGTCCGGCGGGTATTCGCGCACGTACAGGCTGAACGTGGCCTCGCCGGCGATGCCCTCGGCGAAATAGGACTGGGCCATGGTCAGCTCGTAGAGATCGGTGAGCAGGCCGATGTCGCCGGCGGGCAGCGGAAGGTACGGAGGCTGGCTGGACAGGTTCATGGACGCGGGTCGCCTCGCGCCGAAACTCGGCATTCGTGCGGGATGTTGGCATTATCGGGCGGGGTATGGGGAGAGTCAAACGGGGTCAGGACGATGGTGCTACACTTGGGATATGGACAGTATCACGCTGCAAAACTACCGATGTTTCGGGAGCGAGGAGCAGACGGCGCGGCTGGCGCCGTTGACGTTGCTGGTGGGTCCCAACAGCACGGGAAAGACATCGTTTCTGGCGCTGATACGGGCGCTGTGGGACGTGGCTTTCAGGGAGGTGGTGCCGAATTTCCGGGAGGAGCCGTTTGACCTGGGCTCCTTCGAGAATATCGTCCATGACAACGGGGCGCGGGACGCGATCCGCGCTTCATTCACCGCAGGCTTTAGCAAGCGCTCACCGAGTCTGGAATTAGGTGAGGCACGGTACAAGGTGGATTTCGCCGACCGAAATGGTTCGCCGTACCCTGTCGCCCGCAGCCTCGACCGGAACGAAGCACGATGGACGGTCACTCGTCTAGGCGAGTTGGACCATCTAACTATGCTGTCAACATCGAACGGCACTTGGCGGTATAGCATACCCGTGGCGCGAGAGGACAGTTATTCGACCGCGCTGATCCCGCACCCAATTTCCCGTTGGGAAACGTTTGCTCGGCTCCTCGTCCGCGATGGTGACGACCAAGAAGCACAGACTGGGTCTGGTGCGGCTTTGCATGACGATCGAGACCTCCAGATCATCATGGAGTCGAGCATCGATTTTAGAAAATGGGGTGGCGAACCCCGCCCGTTCGCTGGCTCTCCAGTGCGCTCGCGCCCCCGTCGCACTTATGACCCGATGTTATTGGCGCACGATGTCGAAGGTGATTCGATCCCGAGCTATCTGGCGAATGTGTCGCGCAGGGCCGCAGACGAATGGCAACGGCTCAAAGGCGGACTGGAGGACTTTGGGCGAACATCCGGACTATTCGATGAGATATCGGTAAGGTCATTCGGGAAATCGGATGGGGATCCGTTCCAGATACAGATGCGCAAGTTTGGCAAGCGGCGCAAAGGGCCGTGGCGCAATCTGATCGACGTCGGCTATGGCGTTAGCCAGGCGCTGCCTGTGCTGACCGAGTTGCTGCGTCCCGATGCACCATTGATGTTTTTGCTCCAACAGCCGGAGGTACATCTGCACCCGCAGGCGCAGGCGGCTTTGGGGACGTTATTCTGCGAGGTGGCTGCCGGCGGGCGGCAGTTGGTGGTGGAGACCCACAGCGACTACATCATCGACCGGGTGAGGATGGATGTGCGGGATCAGACGACAGGTTTGAAGCCGGAGGACGTTTCGATACTGTATTTCGAGCCGAGGGACTTGGACGTGAAGATTCACTCGATACGGCTTGATGAAATGGGCAACGTGCTGGATGCGCCGGCTTCATACGGCCGATTTTTCATGGACGAGATCAACCGCTCGATCGGCTTGGTAAAACCCGATGTGCGCGATAGTAGATAACAATGTCCGCGATCAGGTTTTTGGTGCGAATAGCCAGTCGTCGGCAGGGCGATTTTTTCTTGAGTGGTTGAGCAGCGGGCGGGGCAAGCTCGTTGTCGGTGGCGGAGTGTTGCGAGAACTGAATGAATATAGCGATTTCAAGCGGTGGTTGCGGACGGCCTTGGGCAGAAATATTGCGACAGCGGTAGATGACGCGGCTGTCGACGCAGAGACTACGATCGTCCAGCAAAATGACGTCTGCAAGTCTGATGACGAGCACGTGATAGCTTTGGCTCACGTGAGCGGCGCTCGCTTGTTATTCACGAATGATGGGGACTTGCAGGATGATTTTAAGAATCCCAGTATCATCAACAATCCACGAGGGGTGATTTACACGACGCGGCGCGGCGTGGATGTCACGCGAACGCACCGGAAATTGCTTCGTCGGACCGACTTGTGCACTGGGTAACCGGGCGGTCGGATGGGGCCACGTATGGTATATTTATGCGGCATTTTTGCCGTGTTTCATCGGCCCGCAGGAGCGCGTAACGATGCCCGCCAGCGCAGATATCACCGCCATTCCGAACGGTACCATCACGTCGCCGCAGGGGTTTTCTGCCGGCGGGGTTTTCATCGGCCTCAAGACCCGAGGCGAGGACAAGCTGGACCTGGCCATGCTGGTCTCGGACAGTCCATGTTCCATCGGCGGGGTGTTCACCACCTCGGCCATCCGGTCGGCGACGGTGGACCTGGACCGGGAACGCGTGGCGCGAGGACAGGCGCGGGCGCTCATCGTGAACGCGGGGATCGCGAACACGTGCGTGGGCGCGCAGGGCTACAAGGACGCCGAAGAGATGACGCGGCTGGCGGCGGAAAAGCTGGGCGTCACCGCGGAGGACGTGCTGGTGTGCAGCACCGGCGTGATCGGTGTCGAATTGCCCATGTCGCTGATCCGGTCGGGTGTGACGGAGATTGCCCTGGCCGACGACGGCGGGCCCCAGTTGGCGCGGGCGATGATGACGACGGACACGCATCCCAAGGAGACGGCGGTGTCTTTCACTGCGTCCACAGGGCAGACCATCACCATCGGGGGAGTGGCCAAGGGTTCGGGGATGATCAATCCCAACATGGCGACGATGCTGTCGTTTGCGGCGACGGACGCGGCCGTCGACCCTGGGTTCCTGCAAATGACGGTCAAGGCAGTGGCGGACGAGACTTACAACATGCTGACCGTCGATGGAGACAGCAGCACCAACGATACCTTCCTGGCCTTTGCCAACGGTCGGGTCGGCAACCCGGTCATCGACGACCGGTCGCCGGACGCCGAAGCGTTCAAGAGCGCGCTGCACCAGGTGTGCTCCAACCTGACCCGGATGCTGGCCCGTGACGGCGAAGGAGCCACTCGGCTGCTCACGGTCCAGGTCGACGGCGCCCGGGACGTCGGCGACGCCCGGAAGGCCGCATTGACCATCGCGGAAAGCCCGTTGGTCAAATCTGCGGTGTACGGGGCGGACCCGAACTGGGGCAGGTTGATGATGGCGCTGGGCCGCAGCGGCGCCGAGGCGGTTGAGGAAAAGGTCGACCTGTTCGTCAACGGGGTTTGCATCATGGAGGCGGGAACGCCGGTACCCTTCCACCGGGACGCCGTGGTGGCGTTGATGTCCGGCGAGCAGGTGGACTTCCGAGTGAGCCTGAACCTGGCGGCCGGAGAGGCGACGGCATACGGCTGCGACCTCACCGAGCAGTACGTCATAATCAATAGCGCGTACACCACCTAGTCGGAAACTGCGCCTTTGGACCGGTAGTGGTCGCGGACGGTACTGATCAAACCAGCCGACGCGGAAGGGTGAGGTACTCCGTCGTGTCACAGCAGTTCGCGGCACCGCCCATCGTAGTCAAGATCGGGGGCAGTACCCTGGGCGGCAATGATACGTCCTTGCAGGATCTGGTGAAGCTGCACGCCTCAGGCAAGCCCGTGGTGATCGTACACGGGGGCGGCAACGTCATCAGCGAGTGGATGCAGCGGCAGAACCTGGCGCCCAATTTCGTCAACGGGCTGCGGGTGACCGACGGGCCGTCGCTGGAGATCGTGGTGGCGGTTCTGGGTGGGCTGGTGAACAAGGAACTTACGGCCCAGATGCAGCAGTTGGGGGCGCCCACCATCGGGATCAGCGGCATGGACGGAAACCTGCTGCAGGCGCACGTTGCCAACCCGGAACTTGGATACGTGGGCGAGGTTACCAGGGTTGATCCCGAGCCGGTGCGGGCCATCATGTCGGCGGGGTTCATTCCCATGGTGTCGCCCATTGCGGTGGACGTGAGCCGAGACAGCGAACACGCGGGGCAGCCCCTGAACGTCAACGGGGACACGGCGGCAGGCGCGCTGGCCCGCGCGCTGCGGGCGGAACGGATCATCTTCCTGACCGATGTGGCCGGCGTGATGGACAACGGGGGCCGGGTCATTCCTCGGCTCGATGCCCGGGGTGCGGAGCAACTGCGGGCGTCGGGAGTTGCCCGGGGCGGGATGCTGCCCAAGCTGGCGGCTTGCCTGGACGCACTGGCAGACTCGGCGGTGCCAATCGCGCACATCGTGGACGGACGGGAACCTGGAGCGGTGATGAACTGCGTGAACGGAAGACCGATGGGGACGCGGATAACTGCTTAATTGGGCACCGATTAATGTGGCGCCGACGGAGAATCGAAAGGGGCGGGTGATCAACCCGCCCCAGATCTTTTGGGGAACCGTCGACGCGACAGCGATCAGGCGGCGATCAGGTCCCTGGAGATGGCGTCGGGGATTAGGTCGCCCTCGGCTGCCAGGTGAGCCTTGATAGCTTCGGCGGCGGCGTTGACCATCTCGGAATCCAGGTTGGCGGCGGCCTCGGGATACCCGGCCTCCGACAGGTAATTCGCGGTCTGCTGGCGGAACTGGTCCAGCGAGTAGTCCATCTGAGCGTCTTTGTCCTTCATGTCCTCGGGATAGTCGACGTGCGACCCGCCGGCGCCGAGCTTGTCATAGCCGCCCTTATGCCAGTGGCCGCGGGCTCCGTGGGGGTCGAACCGAATGATTTCAACGCCCTGGACGTCCACGCCGAAAGTCGGGCCGCCGAACTTGGCCTTGAGGCAGCGGAGCGGCCAGAGATACATGGTGACGTCGCCGGACTTGCTAAGCGGGCGAACCATCACGCGGCCCAGATAAGACTCACCATCGATCATCGTTGCCATGAAAAAATCCTCCTAACGGCGAATTCAATCCGCCGGATAATGACCCGCGTATAGTAACACAACATCGATTCGCCAACTCGCATTACCTGCCGGGCAGACTGCACGCGCGGGCGACCAGTTGGCCCGCACCCTGATCGTTACTGTGTCGTCCGCACCCCGGCGAGTAAAGAACGGCGGCGAACCGATCCGGCATGACCGACCTGACAAGCTGCCGGACACCGAATGTACTGCCTTGTCAACGGTTATACTCACCTGCACCCACGCACCCAACAAGAGAGAGACGTGATGACTCGTTCAACCCTGAAAGCCGGAAGCGCGATGCTGCTGGCGGCATGTTTCGTGTTGGCAATGGCCGCGTGCGCTCAGAGCGCGGCGCCGACGGAACAGTCCGCAGAGCCGGTGAGTGGAACGGCGGAGTCTCCAGCCGCGGCGCCGGCGGCCGCTGCCACTGTGCCGGCGTCAGAGCCTACGACTGCACCCGCCGAGCCCGTCGAAACTACGCCGGCGGTGGTGTTGCCCACCGGCGAGCTGCCGGCCACCAGCGCGCCCACATCGACACCGGCGAGCGAAGCGGAAGCCAAGCCGATTGCCCAGGACATTCCGAATGTGGAGGGCATTGACGCGTGGCTCAATTCGGACGAAGAGCTCACGATCCAGGGGCTGGTCGGTGATGGCAATGTGGTGCTGGTGGACTTCTGGACCTATACGTGCGTCAACTGCATCCGGACGCTGCCGTTCCTGCGGGACTGGTGGACGCGGTACGAGGACGACGGACTGGTTATCCTGGGCATTCACACGCCCGAGTTCGAGTTCGAAAAGGACTACGAGAATGTCGCGGAGGCGCTCAAGACCCATGAGATCGGTTGGCCAGTGGCGCAAGACAACGCCCGAACCACATGGCGGAACTTTGAGAATCGCTACTGGCCGGCCAAATATCTGTTCAACAGCCACGGGGAGATGATCTACTCGCACTTCGGCGAAGGGGCATACGGCGAGACCGAGCAGAAGATACGCAACGCGCTGGTGGAGGCCGGGGCGGACCTGTCTGACGATCCGCTGGACCTGCCGGAAGACCAGGTACGGGACGCGGCGTTCCAGGCGGCCCGGGTCGGCGGGAGCGCGCCGGTAACTCCCGAGCTGTACGCCGGATGGCAACGGAACGTGGGCGTGGCGCGGTCGGGTCGCCATCCGTACGTGGCTCAATTCGAGGACTATTTCCAGTCGATTCTCGACGGAGGGAACGGGATTATCGACGTTCAGGTACCCCAGGACTTGCATCCCCACCTCCTGTACTTCCAGGGCGTGTGGTCGGTGGAGCCAGAGCGGATCCGGCACGCGCGGGACACCGAGAACCTGGAGGATTACCTGGCGCTGAACTACGCGGGCAAGAGCGTGAACGCAGTCTTAACCTCGGACTCGGGTGAACCTTATGAAGTGGTGGTGACGGTCGACGGAGCGATGATGACCGAAGAGAACGCGGGGGCCGACATCCAGTGGGATGAAAACGGATATTCGTACATCCTGGTCGACGAGCCGAGGATGTACGGCATCGTGGACAACCCGCAGTACCTGCCGCAGTCGATCCTGACCATGCGGTCGAACTCCGACGACTTCGGCCTGTTCGCATTCACCTTCGGCGTGTACGCGGAGGGTCCGTGATGCGCGCGCTTCTGTTGGTGGCTGCCGCAGTGGTCGGGTTGATGGCGTTGGCCGCCTGTGGCGGGTCGGCGCCCGCGCCGCCGTCGCCCGAAGCGACCCTGGCGGCGCCGGTTATCCAGGTACCGACGGTAGATCATGGGGACGGCGCGATCGAATCGCACCTGGCGACCAAGGTGCTGGAGGTCGGCACGCAACGAGTGGCCTTCCTGCTGAACACGCAGAAGGCGCTGATCAAGGCGCCGCAGGTGCATATATCTGTGGCGGCAGTCGATGGATCGGGCCCGCCGACAGAGATCACCGCCGATTACAACGAGTGGCCGTATGGGGTGCGTGGGTCATATGCGGCTCCGGTGGACTTCCCGGCGCCAGGAAATTACATGCTGACGGTGATGCCGGTGGGCGGCGAGGTATCGGGAGAGGCGGTGATCAACGTTTCTGTGTTGGAGGATGTCCCCATACCGTCGATTGGAGAGGCTGCGCCGGCCAGCGAGACCAAGATATTGAGTGACTCCACGGCAATTACCGACCTGACGACCTCGTACGAACCGGATGCCGAGCTTTATCAGATGTCGGTAGCAGAGGCTATCGCGTCGGGCAAACCGTCCGTCGTGGTGTTTGCCACACCGGCGTTCTGCACGAGTCCGACATGCGGCCCGCAGGTGGACACAGTGTCCGAACTGAGGGCGGAACACCCGGAAGGGGCCAACTACATCCACGTGGAGCTGTACGACAACCCGGATGAAATACAGGGAGACCTGAGCCGGGCCGAGTTGGTGGCAGCGGCGAATGAGTGGGGGTTTACCCAAATACCCGGTTGGACCAATGAGTCATGGGTGTTTGTGCTGGACGGTAGCGGCATAGTGCGGCAGAGGTTCGAGGGGTTTGCGACGCTGACCGAGTTGGAAGCGGCGTTGGCGGAAGTGGGCGGGCTTTAGGCGGACGACGCCATTCGGTTTGACCGGGAATCACAATTGGCGAGAACCGGAAAAATGTGGCGATTGACCCTGCAAATGGCGCGTGATAGCATCGTGACTGAAAAGCTGAGATGGAGACGAGTAAGCGGACGACGGACGTGGTAGCGAGCCTGGTGTGGTGAAAGCAGGCACGGATGTCCCGCCCAAAATCACTCCGGAGCTGCCGGCTGAAATCCGTCTCCCGAAAACGGCGGGAAGTAAGCGCAGGCCGGGTACGTTGCCCGTTAGAAGCGACGGGACATGATGGTGTCCTGCCAGAGAGGCCCGATGCCCCGGTGGTCGGCGGTTGAGGGCAAATAGGGTGGTACCGCGGGTGATTGCCCGTCCCTATGGGACGGGTTTTTTTGTGCGCCGGCGAACATCGATCTGTGCGTTCTGGCGGCAGATTCTGGCAGACGAAACGACGTTGTACGGAGATACACCGTGAAACTGAAAGGTTCGGAAATCATCTGCGAGAGCCTGCTGAGGGAAGGGGTGGAAGCGCTGTTCGGCCACCCGGGTGGCGCGATACTGCCGTTCTACGACGCTTTGTGGTCATATCCGCAGCTGCGACACGTTCTGGTGCGGCACGAACAATCAGCGGCGCACGCTGCGGACGGCTACGCCAGGATGACGGGCAAGCCTGGGGTGTGCGTGGCGACGTCGGGTCCGGGGGCAACCAACCTGGTTACCGGGATCATGGGTGCCAAGGCGGATAGCGTGCCGCTGGTAGCCATAACCGGTCAGGTGGCGCGGGCCGCGATGGGCACCGAGGCGTTCCAGGAGTGTGACATCTGCAGCATCGCCTCGGTGTGCACCAAGCGGACGTACCTGGTCATGTCGGCCAACGACTTGGCACGGACGATACGCGACGCGTTCAGAGTGGCCCAGGAAGGGCGACCCGGACCGGTGCTGATCGATGTGCCGCGGGACGTGCAGTTGGAGGAAGCCGAGTACGACTATCCGGAAACCCCGAGGGCGCCGGATTTGCAGTTATCGGATGAGACGCTGGAAAACGTGCGCAAGGCGGCAGAACTCATCAACCAGGCGGAACGGCCGGTAATCATCGCGGGGCATGGCATCGTCAACTCTCGCGCCTTCGACGAGTTGCTGGCGTTGGCGGAGGGCTCGGGCATTCCGGTGATCAACACTCTGCTCGGATTGAGCAGCTTTCCCAGGAACCACCCCCAGAGCCTGGGCATGCTGGGCATGCACGGGATGTACTGGTGCAACATGGTGGTAGACCAGGCAGACGTTTTGGTGGGGCTGGGGATGCGATTCGACGACCGGGTCACGGGCCGGGTTTCGGGGTTTGCTCCCCACGCCCGGATCGTTCACCTGGACATCGAAGCCACCCAGGTGGGAAGGATTGTGCCCGCTGAGGTCCCGCTGGTCGGTGACGCCAGGCCGGTGTTGAAAGCGCTGGCCCCATTGGTGCAGAAGGTGGACCGTTCGGAATGGATGGCGACGATCGCCGATCTGAAAGCTCAGCACCCGTCGCTGGCGATCCCCCAGAGCGATGCACTGATGCCGCAGCAGGTGCTCACCGAAATGAACGAGTTGCTGCAGGGGGACGACGACGCGGTGGTGGTCACCGGAGTGGGTCAACACCAGATGTGGGCAGCGCAGTACCTGTTCCTGAATCAGCCGAACTCTTTCGTAACGTCCGGCGGGTTGGGAGCCATGGGGTTCGAAGTCCCGGCGGCGCTGGGGGCGCAGTTGGCCCGGCCGGAGGCCACGGTTTGGTCGGTGGCAGGCGACGGCGGGTTCCAGATGACGTTGCAGGAACTGATTACGGCCGTGGAGGAAAAACTGCCCATCAAGATCGCGCTGTTCAACAACGGGTACCTGGGCATGGTGAGGCAGTGGCAGGAGATGTTCTTCGAAGGCCACCTGAAAGACGTGCCGATGCCAGGGCCCGATTACGTGAAGCTGGCCAATGCCTACGGCATTCCGGCGCTGAGGGTGGAGCACCAGGAAGACGTGGCCGCAGCGCTCCAGCAGGCGAAGGAATACGACGGGCCGTTCCTGATCGAGTTCGTCGTCGAGCGGGAAACCAACGTGTTCCCCATGGTTCCGCCGGGCGGGTCGCTGGCAGACACCCTGGAGGACCCGCGCACGATGGCGGCCGCGCGGTAACGGATCAAGAAAAGATTCCGACTTGCCGCTGCGCGGGGTTGATGGTAGAAATACACATCGCCTTTTGACGATCTCTGTGTTTGGAGGTGCAGAATGCCCCGGGTCACTATCCAGGATGCATCGCGGATTTTGAACGTTTCGCAGGATGTCATCCGCAAGAACGTTCGCGATGGCAAGCTCCAGGCCACCAGAGAAGGGGGGCCGAACGGCAACCGCTGGATGGTGGACATTCCGGACGACGTGGAGGAATATACCGACGACTTCAAGGAAGGTATCCACGAACTGGCCCGTTCACTGACCCCGTGGTGGTTCGACAATCCGCGAAGGGAGGGCGTGGTCCACTATCTGGAGAGCCTGGGCATCGAAGAGGTGGAGCCTTTCTTCCTGTGCGGGGCCAAGGGCGAGGACATCTGGCCGGCCACGGGCCACGACCAGCGACAAAGGTGCCCTGAGTGCGTCCTGGAAGTTTACGACCGGGGAATGCCCATGGAGACCAGGGAATAGACAATCCCGCCGTCACAGTCATCGGGTACGGGCCGCAGGTACGCGGCTCGTTTCTTTTCCTGCGGGTGGGAGCCAGGGCTGTTGCAGGAGCCAGCCCTGTTGGGAACGTCAGGCCGTTCCCTGCGCGTACGGCTTGAGGGCGGCGTAGATCACGTCGTTGACCGGTGTTGGGACGCCGACGGATTCGCCTGCCCGAACGACGGCGCCGTTCAGCGCCTCTAGTTCCATGGGGCGGCCGGCCAGCAGGTCGGCGTGCATGGACGCGCTCATAGCGCCCTGGGCAGACTCCATGTAGTCCAGCGTGTCCGCCACGATCGTCGGCGAGAGGTCGACGCGGGAGGCGCGTCCGGCACGCTCGATCTCCTCCATGCAGGCGACGATGATTTTGTGCCATTCGGGGCGGGGCAGTAGGTCTCGCAGGTATTCGCGGGCCAGCGAGGTGGTGCCCGCCATGGTGGCGATGAACAGGAACTTGGTCCACAAAGTGACGGCTATATCGTCCTGCGTTTCAGCGGGAACCCCGGCTTCGCGAAAGGCAGCACAGACCACTTCCCCCTTTGCCTGATGGGACGGGTCGCTGCCACGGATGCTGCCAGTGACGATGCGAACGATGTCTCCGGCCTGAGTTACGACACCGGGCGCGGCCCGACCCGCTTCGATGTAGGCGGCGCCAGGCAGGACCACAGCGTCGGGAAAGGCGTCCACCAACGGCACGTAGGAATCGACGCCGTTTTGGAGGGACAGGATGGCAGTATCGGGACCGACCATGGGCGCCATCGCCGGCACGGCCACGCCGTTGTGGTAGGTTTTGGTCGTGAGCAAGGCGAGATCGACCGGCCCTACCTCAGCGGGCCGGTCGGTGGCGGAGCACGGCACGGTGAACTCGCCGGTCTGGGTCCGCATGATCAGGCCGTGGCGACGGATCGCGTCCAGATGATCGCCGCGGGCGATCAGGGTAACGTCGTGTCCTGCGCGAGTGAGCATACCGCCAAAGTAACCGCCGATGCTGCCGGCGCCCATTACGCCTACTTTCATGGGCCGTAACTCCTTTCGCTGGAACAAGTGAGGGCCAAGCTGCGCCGGTTATGCGGCATCGAAAATTCGAGAGCGGACGTCGAAGACAAAGCCGGGCAGGTCGGGTTCGCCGCTCACCGTCTCCGGGTCGTCCAGTACCACCACGTCGGCTCCGGTACGGTAGATGTGGACTCTGCGTCGGAAGGGGTCTATAAGCCACCCCAAGGTTGCGCCGTTGTCGATGTAGTCGCGCATTTTGCGTTGCGCGCTGGCCAGGCTGTCGTTGCGGGACATGATCTCGACCACGAAAAACGGGCAGAAATTGAGCAACCAGGTTTCTTCCGATGGAGTGTATGCCGCCAGTTGTTCCGGGGACAACCACGCTGCGTCAGGAGCGTAGCGGTCACCGCCGGGAAGGTGTACGCCCAATCTGGCGCCGTGGGCTTGGCCCCCGTATATGCGAGCCCACGTACCCAAATCGACGATGAACTCCGTCTCTTCCCCGGACCCTTTTTTGCTTTGCATAGGGGATATCAGCAACGCTCCTTCGGATGTCAGTTCGAGCTTGCCGACCAACTCGCGATTGGTTTCGTTCAGGTCCAGAAGCCACTTATCGAGTTTGGAGCCATTGATGCCGGCGTCGGCCAGGATTTTCAATACTGGTCGGAAATCGAGATGTATCGGCGATGGGACGGGATCTCCGTCGACCCACATGTTATTTTCGAAAATAGCGGGGGTTTCGGTGGTCGGTTTGGCAACCATGACTATCGGCCTCCTGGAGGGTCAGTATGCCATAGACGGGGCGGAAAGGCGTGATAGGGCAGCGCGCGCGACGGACTGCGTTGACGGTGATTATTCCGGGTGCTAAATTGACGGAAACGATGATCGTTATCGCCCGGCTTTAGAGGAGGGCTAGCATGACCGCTAAGATGGACTTTGGACTGTTCACCACGTGGAACGCCGTTTACGAGGGCGACAAAGTACCCTGGGATCCGGAATACCAGGGCGGAAAGCTCCTCGAAGCTGCGGCGTACAAGCAGAACTTCGCGGAGATTGACCACATCGAGGCAGCGGGATGGGACTACGTCTGGTTCGGCGGCGGTCACTTCTCAACCCAGGGCAGCATGGATCCGCAGTCGCTCATGCTGTCGGCCGTCATCGCCAACCACACCGAGAACATCCGGATCGGGACGTCAATCCACCGCCCGACCCTGCGGCTGCCAGGCGAGACGGTTTCGGAGCGGGCGCTGCCCCACGAGCGCTACGCCTTTGACAACCTCCAACTGGAGGACCCGTTCCAGGTTGCGGAGCAGGTTGCCATCGTGGACCAGGTGAGCGAAGGCCGGTTCATTTACGGGCCGGGGGCTCGCACCCGCGGCTCCGACGAACGCCGGGAGTACTTCTACGAGTACCTGGAGCTTCTGAAGCAGCTTTGGGACGAGGACAAATTCTCCGGGTTTGAGGGCAAGTACTTCAACTATCCGGCATTCTACGAAGATTACATGAGCATACCCAAGCCCGTGCAGAAGCCAATGCCCATGCTGCTCCCGGTGGATAGCCAGGAGAGCTTCGTTCCCATGGGCGAGCATGGCTATCGCATCGCCATCGGCGCGGGAAACTCGCCCCACAACCTGCGCGGCTCCGCCATCCTGCGCCAGGACGTCAAGGACTATCGGCAAGCATGGTATGACGCTGGCCACGAGGGCGAGCCCAGCACCGTGGTGCGCGTACCCACCCTGGTCGCTGACACTCAGGAAAAGGCGGACCGTCGGGTCGATGACCTGATGAACCTGGCCCGCATCTACTACGCCGGGCGTTTGGCCATTGGGAGCACGGACGCGGGCAGCGCCGGTCCCGAGTCTACCCAGGAGGTCAACCTCTTCGGCACGCCGGAAGAGGTGGTGGACAAGATCCACATGTTCCGCGAGCAGTTCACCACCGACGAGATCATGTTCGAGTGCAACTGGACGTCGTCGGTTCCGCGCGAGGTGGTCATGGACACGCTGAAGTGCCTGTCCGAGGACGTGATACCGCACTTCAAGTAGGCTGGCGCGGCTTGGGAATTCCGTACCAGTACTGACAGGGGCAGGTTACAAACCTGCCCCTGTCAAATACCAGCAGATTGCCAGGCGGGGCCATCGGCCTGACATGACAGCAGGGGTAAAAGATGCCCTCGCCCAAACCCGTACTGACGGCAAGTCTGCTGCCGGGACTTCTGGAACACCTCATAGAGGCACTAGGATCCTTGGAGCCGCAGGAATGGGATGCGCCTACGGCATGTCCGGGATGGTCTGTGCATGATCTGGCAGCGCATATCCTGGGTGGTTACGTCAGCCAACTGTCGATTGGCAGGGACGGGTACCAGAGATCATGGATCGTCACAGATGAATGGGACGACCTGGTGAGGGCGCTCAATGAGCTGAACGAGGAGTGGGTGCGGGCTATGGGACGGATGAGCCCGCGCCTCATGGTCGAGTTGCTGAAGTCGACGGGCGAGCTTGCGAACCAATATTTGCAGTCACTCGACCCGCACGAGATTGGCCCGGTGGTAGGCTGGGCAAGTCCGCAGCCAGCGCCGGCCTGGCTGCACATCGCTCGCGAATATACGGAGTACTGGCACCACCAACAGCAGATCCGAGAGGCCGTTGGCCGACCCTTGCTGACCAATCCGCACTGGTTCGCGCCGGTTCTGGCAACCTTTGTACACGGTGTGCCACGGGCATACTCCGATGTAGCAGCCCCGATGGGCACGCCAGTTCGGGTTACGATTTCCGGTGCTTCGGGTGGAGTTTGGCTAGTGGTGCGTGGCGACGGTGGATGGTTGCTGAGTAGAGACGAGCATATTGTACCCGCCGCTCACGTCACGATTGACCAAAGCGATGCTTGGAAACTGTTTACCAAGGGCATCGACAAGGGCACTGTGATGTCACGGATAGCGCTGGAAGGGGATCGAGAATTGGGATCGCTGGTGTTGGACGCGGTATCAATCATCGCTTAGCAGCCGCAAAGCATCGTCCATTGAAACCGTCTCCCGGTCGAAAAAGACCTCGGCGGCGGCAAAATCCAGCCGGCCGGAACCCGGAGACACAAACGACCCGGAAACGGGCGGGACTTCCGAGTAGTCCCGGCCGACGCCGAATTTGAGGTAGTCGGTGCCGATATCAATCACAACGCCGCGTGTGGGGTCGGCGGGCAACCAGCCCAGGAGCGGGTGCAGGAAGTCGACCCAGGCGTGGGTCTCGCCGGGCTGGCGCGTGAGCAGGCCACTGACGTACCGCGCGGGGATGCCCATAGCGCGGAGCATGGCCAGACAGAGGTGGGCCTGATCCTGGCATACGCCGCGCATGGACACCAGGACGTCCGCGGCGGTGGTGTTGACGGAGGTGTGCCCGCGCTCGTAGCGTATGTTGGCGTAGATCCACTGCACGATGTTATTGACGGATGCGAGCAAAGTGCCCGCTCTTGCGCAGACTTCCCGGGCGGCATCGTCAACACTCACTGGATCCGCCAGGCGTGAGGCGGACAGGAATTCCTGGGCCTCCATGCCGTATGCAGCGCCGGCTAACGCAACTTCGGGCGCATCCACGGTGCGATGGTTCAGCCATACTTGTCCGGTGGCGGCGATGATGAGTTCCTGGTGCGGCGTGGTGACCCTGACGCGGTGTACAGTGTTTCCCAGTCGGTCCTGATATTGAATCTGGCGACCCTGCGGGAAGGTGGCCACGCCGCCTGGTCCCGGTGCCTGGTAGTCGTCGGCGAAGGGAGACAACCTAAGGAAATTGTCGTTCTGCACTACCGTGTCAGTGTAGGAATAGCGAGCCACGTAGGCATAGTGCACCGGGATCGTCTCGACTGTTATCGGACCACCCAGGTCGGTTTGCATGATCCTCCTGACGAGTTGTTGGTGACCCGGCTGTTCGTCTCGGAAACGCGGGTGAGGCCGCCGGGGAAAACCGTGACTTCTTCCCGTCCGTTTTGCACCGCGAACACGCGCAGGTCGACGTGGCGCTCTTCAAATTCGCCACTGTTCTCGTCGAAGACAAGATGATGGGGGAAATCCAGGGTCTTCTGGGCGATGAAGACCTCGGGCTGCTCGATCAATTGCTGGGAAAGGCGACTGCGGTAGCCCTTGTCCAGATCGGGCATGATGAAGACGCCCAGCCCGCCGTATCCCTGGCGCGTTTTGAGTACCAGGCTCTCCAGGTTTGCAGGACATACTGGCGGTTTTCCGGTGACCGCAGGTCGTAGCTTTGGGCCTGTTCGATGATCGCTTCTTCTCCCAGGTAGGCTTTTATCATATCGGGCACCCAAAGGAACACCAGCTTGTCATCGCAAGCGCCGGTGCCCATGGCGTTCACCAACACCACTTTGTGGTTCAGGTGAGCCTCGGTGAGGCCGGGCACGAAAAGTTCGAGGTCCTCCACCCGACGATAGACCAGATCGACCTCAAAGTCGCCATCCAGGCAGCGGGCCTGGACCCGGCCGTTGTGTCCGATGTACAGATCGGAGCCTTCCACGAGGGGTATGCCGAGCAATTCGGACAGGTACCAGTGCTCGAAAAAGGCGGAACCGAACTTGCTGTCGGTGAGCAGAACGCAGACTGGCGAATCGGTGTCGCAGAGCGAGGCGAACACATCAAGGCAGGCCGCGCGGATATGGTAAGGAACCATGTTGTAGTCACCGGCGCGGCGCGGTCGTTGGCGTTATGCCAGCACTGCCGCAGTTCGGGTACACCGGACTGCTCAGGGTGTCATAGAGCGGTTGGTGAGTTTCAGCTTACACTGGCGGTGTTGCGCCGGAATCAACGATTTGCAACGAAGAGATTTCGCCGTACTCGGACCGTATGAGTGGGTGTCCAACGGGTGCAACGAATCACTGTGTTCGGGGCACCGCGGGCAGCCCGACTTTTCGCTAAACAGGCGGTTATGCTATACTCGGCTACGTTCGCGGGCAGGCCGGTATCGACCACCCTGCCCGCCGTTTTTTGCACAGTCGACCGGGCACAGGAGCGTATCGGCGGTGAAGGTCACGACGGACAACGCATCACCCATTGAGGTCACGCTGACGGTGGAAATGGCCACGGACGATGAGAATCCGTTCATCGAGCGTTCGTACCGTCGGGTGGTTTCCCGCATCAACATCCCCGGTTTTCGTCGGGGACGGGCTCCACGGCACATCGTGGAAAGCATGATGGGCCGGACCGCCCTGCTGCAGGAAGCGCTGGAGTTCATGGTACCCGAGACGTTGGACAAGGTCCTGCAGGATGAGGATGTTTCGGCGTTTGGAGAGCCCAGCATCGAGGTGACCGAACTGGAGCCGGTGTCCTTCACGGCAACTGTCCCTCTTGAACCGACGGTCGACCTCGGCGACTATCGCGGGATCAGGGTGGAAACGGAGCCGGTGGAGGTTACCGACGAAGAGGTCGACGGGGTGCTGGACCGGGTACGCGACGAGCAGGCGGTCTGGGAGCCGGTGGAAAGACCGGCTGAATACGGGGACCGGCTGAACCTGAACGTCCTGGGCACAATGGACGAGGAAACGGTGGTGGAGGATGAGGATGTGGAGTACATCCCCAACGAGGAAAATGTGCTGCCGTTCCCAGGTTTCGCTCCCAACCTGGTTGGTATGTCCGAGGACGACGAGAGCGAGTTCACGGTGACCGTGCCCGACGACTATCCGCGCGAGCAGTATGCGGGCAAGGATATTCAGTTCCAGGTGTCGGTGCTATCGGTGAAGCAGAAATCGCTGCCTGAGTTGGACGACGATTTCGCCATGTCTGTTGGCGACGGGTTTGACGACCTGGAGGCGCTGCGGAACAACATCCGGGAATCGCTGACCAGCCAGGCAGAGAATGCCGCCCGCAACGAGCTGGAACAAAAGAGCCTGGAAGCGCTGTGCGAGGTGGCGGTGGTCAACGCGTCGCCGCTGCTGTACGAACGCGAACTCGAGGCGATGCAGGCGGACCGGGAGCGGATGTTGCGGCAGCAGGGGCTTGATTTGGCGACGTACCTGCGGTTCATGGGCAAGTCCCCGGACGAATTTCTCGATGAGATGCGCCCCAACGCGGAACGCCGTCTGGTCAGCGCCCTGGTCATGCGGAAGTTGGCGGAAGTTGAGGAGATCGAAATCTCCGATGAGGACGTGCAATCGGAAACCGACCGGCTTCTTGGCCTGTCAGCAGGGGACGAGGAACAGGACGATTCGAACCTGGATTCGCTGCGGGAGTTTCTCGGCTCGGCGTCGACGCGGGACAACATCCGGTCCACCTTGCACAGCCGGCGGGTCATGGAACGGCTCACGGAAATAGCGCAGGGCAAATTAGACGAGGATGGCGGCGCGGAAGCGAGCGCGACGTCCGAGGCTATGGAACCGGATGCCCCCGATGCCAATGAAACCACCAATGCAAGCGATGGCGAGGCCACCGCGGGCGACGAGGCGGAGGAACGGGAATGACGTTAGGCCGCCCACTTACCCAGGAGAACCTAGAGATGTCACGAAGTTCCAATCCCTCGGGCATGATCACCCCGACCAATGTGATCCCGGGGATCATCCGGCCCACCACCGAGGGCGAGCGCGCCTTCAACCCGTACTCGCTGTTGCTGCAGGCGCGGATCATCTATCTGGGCACGCCGGTGGATGATGACATTTCCAACGCCATCGTGTCGCAATTGTTATACCTAAGCTGGGAGAACCCCGACGAGGACATCAGCCTGTACATCAACTCGCCGGGCGGTTCGGTTCTGGACGGGATGGCGATTTACGACACGATGCAGTTGATCAAGCCGGACGTGGCAACCATCTGCCTGGGCAAGGCTGCCAGCATGGGCGCGGTGTTGCTCTCAGGCGGGACCAAGGGCAAGCGGTACTGCACGCGGAACTCGACGGTGCTGATCCACCAGGTGATGGGCGGCATCCAGGGCTCTGCGTCAGACATCGAGATCACGGCACAGGAGATCCTCCGCCTGCGCGAGCGACTGAACACCATCCTGTCGGAGAATTGCGACCAGCCATTTGATAAGGTTTCCCGCGATTCCGACCGTGACTACTGGATGGACGCGGAAACCGCAGTCGCGTACGGGATCGTCGACCACGTGATGGACACGCTTCCCGACTCCTTCAACCGAGTTTTCGGCTAGTCACGGCTGCGCCAACGCAAAAGCTCGCGAGCGGCCGGTCCGGCTGG
Source organism: Dehalococcoidia bacterium (assembly GCA_034423575.1). Lineage (GTDB taxonomy): Bacteria > Chloroflexota > Dehalococcoidia > Lucifugimonadales > UBA3495 > Bin87. The sequence goes on from DAOUIF010000033.1 coordinate 137,911, forward strand.
CTCCCGCAACCAATATCAGGAGACCGTGATGGTTGTTCCCTTTGAAGACTCCCCATTGCTTCAACCTACCAACATCGTACCGATGGTCATCGAGACCAGCCCCAGGGGAGAGCGGGCGTTTGATATTTACTCGCTGCTCCTGAGGGAAAGGATCATCTACCTGGGAACGCCGATCACGGACCAAGTGGCCAACGTGATCATCGCGCAGTTGCTCTACCTCGAACGCGAGGATAGCGACCGAGACATCAGCCTGTACATCAACTCGCCGGGCGGATACATCGCGTCGGGGCTTGCCATTCTGGACACGATGCGCCTGATCAACTCGCCGGTATCGACCATATGCGTGGGTACGGCTGCGAGCATGGCGACGGTGCTGCTGGCAAACGGGGTAAAGGGCAAGCGTTATTGCCTGGCCAATTCGACCGTGCACATGCATCAACCCAACGTGGGTTCGTTCCAGGGCCAAGCCGCCGATATTGAAATTCAGGCGCGAGAGATCGTAAGGCTGAAGGAACGGCTTACCAAGATACTGTCCGAAGCGACGGGACAGACCGCGGAAAAGATCGCAGATGACACCGACCGCGACTTCTTCCTGACTGCAGAGGAGGCCGTTGAGTACGGGCTGGTGGACGAGATACTCGGAGTGCAGGCAGAGGAAGAGGCCGCGGAGGCCGCATAATCGAAGGTCGTCGATCCCCAAACCCGAGATCGGACTTCACCGTGACCACCGGCAGCCGCAACTCCAATCGCAACGCTCACCGTTGCGCGTTTTGCGGCAGCCCGTTTCCCCAAGGCCGCCTGGTACGTCCCCCGGGCCAAACCCGGGGTGGCATCTGCTTCGACTGTATCCGTGAGCTGGCCAATTACGTGGCCGAGCGCGGAGGCAAGAAGCGTAGAGACGAAGGCGGCGGCCAGGGTCGAGCCAACGACAGGGTCGAGTCGGCCGAAAAACCCGCACCCAAACGGGGTGAGAGATTTCGCGCTCTGGTACCCAGGGAGATCTATTCCAGCCTGGACGCTTACGTCATCGGGCAGGAGAAGGCCAAGAAGACGCTGGCGGTGGCCGTTTACAACCACTTCAAGCGGATACGGAGCGAAGCGTCAGACCCGGAAGTCGAAGTGCAGAAGTCAAACATTCTGCTGATCGGTCCCACCGGCTCCGGAAAGACCCTGCTGGCGGAAACCTTGGCCCGCTCTCTGGACGTGCCCTTCGCGATATGCGACGCCACGTCTCTCACTGAGTCAGGCTATGTCGGTGAGGATGTGGAGAACATCCTGCTGCGTCTGATCCAGGCTGCCGATTGGGATATCGCGCGGGCCGAACAGGGGATTATCTACATCGACGAGCTGGACAAAATCGCGCGTAAGGAAGGGGTCAACCGTTCGATCACACGGGATGTTGCCGGAGAAGGGGTTCAGCAGGAACTGCTCAAGATCATCGAGGGTTGTATCGCCAACGTGCCCCCGCAGGGAGGCCGGAAGCATCCGCACCAGGAGATGCTGCAGATCAACACCAGGAACATCCTGTTCATCTGCGGCGGGGCGTTCGACGGTTTGCAGGAGATAATCTCGAAACGCGTGTCGTCGGGCGCCGCGATGGGCTTTCTGGCGCAGACCCAGGAGCGGAGCGACAAGAGGGCGAGTTCCGTAGCTATGCTGGACCTGGTGACGCCCGAAGACCTGCTACAGTTCGGGTTCATACCAGAACTGGTGGGTAGATTGCCGGTGGTCGCGGCGTTGCAACCACTGGATCGAGAAGACCTGATTCGGGTCTTGATCGAGCCGAGAAACGCGATTGTCAAGCAATACCAGAGGCTGTTTGAAATCGACGACGTCAAGCTGGAATTCACTGATGACGCCCTGGAGGTGGCCGCCGAGCGAGCGCTCACCTACCAGACTGGCGCCCGTATTTTGCGGCACATCGTCGAGGACGCGTTGATGGAAGTGATGTACGAGTTGCCATCGCTGCGGGATATCGGCCGCTGCGTCGTTCACGGCGACGCCATCACCGGCGAGGCCTCGCCCCGGTTGTACCGGCGGGGGGGCGGCCGGCACATGACGCTGAAGAATGCGCTGGCGCGGTCGCGAACGAACCGGGAAAGAAAATCGGCGTAGCCGTTTATCCAGCCGCCAAAGCGGTTTCGATCTGTTCGGTCAGGGGCAGGCCGGCCGGATACCGTAGTTCCAGGGGTTCTCCGGAAGAGTGGAGCGCAGTTTCCGGCTTGACCCGCAACCTCCCATCCGCAACGGCGCGGAGGGTTTCCAGGATCAGGTAGGGTTCACGGCGGTAGCCGGCCTCGCGGATTCGCTGGAACAAACGGAAATGCTCCCCTTCGGCAGCGCGGATATCTGACACATCACGCCCTTGCAACGCCTGCCAGTCCTGTGCGAATTCGTCGCCGGATATCGGGACTACGCAATGGGACAAAACAGGACCCCGGTCCACCTCATCGGTGGCCAAGTGGACCATCGCTCCGGTTCGAGTCGATCGCGATGCGATCAACTGCCAGATGACGGATTGCCAGGTACCAATAGGTCCATCGGGGAGAGCGCCGTGAAGGTTCAGCAGGGGATATCGGCGGCACATGTCTCCGCTGCAGATAAGCATGTAACCGGCCAGAGCACAAACGTTGGGGTCGTAGCGTTCCAAGAGCCGGATGGCTTCACGGTCGAATCCGGGACGGTGACGGGACATGGGGCCGCCGCCGTTCTCACGGCGATATCGATTGGACGACAGTGTTATCAAAGGCAACCCATAAGAGCGCACGAGCTCGAAGAATTGGTCAGACCCTTCGGCCTCGCCGGGTTCACGATTGCTGAACACGAACTCGAGCTTGGCGTCCAGCCGGCCCCGATCGATGGCGTCGTGGATGAAACGGAGGAGGCCTCGCGAACCCTCACCCCTGCCGGTTGAAAACCATCCTAAGCGCAACATCGCGCGTAACCGATGCGGCCCCGAAAATCAGAAGGGCGGGTCATCATCATCGAAAAGGGATGGGTCATCTGGTTCCAATGGAGGCGGCGGGTCCCAATTGTCAGCGGCGATGGGCAGCTCAGGGATGGCTGACGCCGGCGAGAGGCGGCCGTCGCCGATCTGGGTGATCCGGAGCTCGGTCTCGGTGAGGAGCTCCTGGCACCGGCCGGCCAATTCCATCCCTTCCCGGTAGAGGCGTTCGGCGTCAGTGAGGGACAACTCGCCCTGCTCGAGCCGGGAAACGGTATCCTCAAGATGGCGATATGCCTCTTCAAAAGGCATCGCGGCGAGCTGCGCGCGCCAGTCCTCGGCGGGTTGCGTGGTCTCCGTCATGGCTTGAGGCAACCGCTAGATAAGCCGCTTCATAGCGGGCGGAGGTCCAGGCGACCGACGGTTGCCCCGTTGACGCGGAGGTGAGGCGGCTGCGCTGTCGCTGGCAGATGCGCTGATCTGGGTTTCCGGAGCCGCGCCATTGAGGCCAGGCGACGCGGAATGATGTCCAGCGGTGGCGACCAACGAGCCCTCCGCCAGGGAAATGTCGAGGTGAGAGCCGTCTGGCGCTTGATCGGGAGAGGTCAGCACCGCGCCATTGTTGGATATGCGCACGACGGCGTAGCCACGGCGCAACGTGTCGGCGGGGTTCAGCGCGCCCAGCTTACCCTCCAGAGTTGCCACATCCCTTCCGATGATGGTGTGGAGGTGGCGGATGGAAGCGGTGGCACGCTCGGCATACTCGTCGACGCGACGTCGCATTGAGGCGATGTCGGGAGCGCGCCGCTGCAGGCGCTGCTCCCGGAGATTTACGGATGATCGGAGGCGGTCAACGTGACCGGCCATTACCGAGGTCATCTGCTGACGGGCGCCGAAGATGTTGGCCATCAACTGATTGCGGTCGGGTGTCACCAACTCGGCGGCGGCCGATGGGGTCGGTGCGCGGCTGTCCGCCACCTCGTCCGCGATGGTGGTGTCGGTCTCGTGGCCTACGCCGGAAACAATGGGGATGACGCTGGCGAAGATGGCACGGGCGACTTCCTCAGAATTGAAGCACCAAAGATCTTCGAGGGAGCCGCCGCCACGGGCAACAATGATCACGTCGGCGACGTCCTCGTCGTTCAGGGAGCGTAGAGCATCGGCGATCTGCTCGGACGCGGCGTCGCCCTGGACCGAGGTTGGCGACAACCTCAACTCAGCCAGCGGAAATCGCCGCATGACGACGTTCCGGATGTCCTGCCAGACCGCGCCGCTGGGCGACGTGACCACACCGATCACCTTCGGGAAAGCGGGCAGCGGTCTTTTGCGGGACGGGTCGAAGAGGCCCTCGGCGGCCAGTTGCTGCCGGAGACGGGCCAACTCCAACGCGAGAGCGCCAGCGCCGACCGGCAGCACAGCGGCCACCTGCATGTTGGCTTCCCCCGAGGGCGGGTAGAAAGTGAAGTTGCCGCCGGCCAGGATCTCCTGACCGTCTTCCAGGTATTCCTGGCCGGAACGGCCGCGGAACATGACGCAGCGTATGCTGCTGCCGTCCTCGCGCAGGGTGAAGTAGGAGTGACCGGACGCGACGGTGCGCAGGTTGGCGATCTCGCCCTGGACCGTCAGGCGGGAGAGGAGGCCGTCCGACTCAAGCTTGTCCTTGAGATAGGCGGCCACCTGGCTGACCGAGTGAACTACCGGCGACAGCATGGAGCGACACCGACAATGGTTTGCTATGACGCGCGTTCGGAGTAGGTGCCGTTGCGGGTGTCGACCTTAACCCGCGTGCCGGGGGTGATGAACATCGGGACCGTGATGCGAAGGCCGGTCTCCAGCGTCGCCGGCTTGTTTCCGCCCTGTGCGGTGTCGCCCTTGAATGCCGGCGGCGTGTCGACGACCTCGAGCTCGACGTGGATCGGAAGGTTCACGTTGATCGCGTTGCCCTTGTAGAACACCAACTCAACCATCATGCTTTCGGTCAGATAGCCCAAGGCGTCGCCGAGCTGACCAGCCGTGAGTTCGTGCTGGTCGAAAGTTTCCTGGTCCATGAAGTAGTAGCTGGACCCGTCGGTGTAGAGGTACTGGGTCTCGCGGTTGTCGACCTCGGCGAGGCTGAAGGCAGTGTCGTAGCGCTGGAACGTGCGCTCGATCACGGTGCCGCTAATCAGGTTGCGCATCTTGATACGGGTGACGGGGGCGCGCTGCTGCATCTTGTGACGCTCGTAGTCCATCACCTGCCACGGCTGGTTTTCCAGCTCGATTACCATGCCCTTGTTGAGGTCTCCGAAGTTGATGCTCATGTGCGTGTTCCCCTGTATCGCTGCTCAAAAGAGAGATGGTGGAGAGTCAGGCGGTGTCGTCACTTATGATGCCGACCAACGCTTCCAGTGCAGCAGTATAGCCTCTCCAACCGAGCCCGGCAATTTGGCCCAGGGCGGTGTCGGCCAACACCGAGTGGCGTCGCCACTCCTCGCGGGCGTGGATGTTGCTGAGGTGCACCTCGACCACCGGGACGCCGAGGTCGGTGAGGGCGTCCTTCAGCGACAGGCCGTAGTGGGTGAGAGCGCCGGCGTTTATTACCACGCCATCCACGGATCCGGCGCGCTCCTGGAGCTTGTCAACCAGCGCGCCTTCGTGGTTGGATTGAAAACACTCGATGGCGACGCCCAAAGTCCCAGCGCGGTCAGCGATGCGCCGGTTGATCTCTTCCAGGGTGATGACGCCATAATGATGGCGATCACGGCGGCCCAAGGCGTTCAGGTTAGGGCCGTGGAGAACGAGTATGGCGGTCATTGTTCGGGAGTGGGTTGGTCGCCGTCGGGATCGGATTCCGACGCCGCGGCGAGGGGATGGAAGTCCATGTAGGCGCGGCGGGCTTCCCGCTTGGTGATGTGGGTGTAGATCTGCGTGGTGGACACGCTGCTGTGCCCGAGGAGATCCTGAATCACGCGGAGGTCGGCGTCGCCCTCGAGCATGTGGCTGGCGAAGCTGTGCCGCAGCGTGTGGGTGTGGATGCCCTCCTTGAGGCCGGCGCGAGCGGCACAATCGCGGACGATCTTCTCGATGCTCCGGCGGGACAGCCGGCCACCGTACCGATTCACGAACAGAGGGTCGCCATGGTCGCTGGTGGCGGAGAAGTGGGGGCGCCCGTCCGCGAGGTAGCGTTCCAAGGCATCCTGGGCGGGGGCGCCATACAGGGTCCAGCGTTCCTTGTCGCCCTTGCCACGGACGAGAATCTCGCGCCGATCGCCGTTGATATCTCCAAGGTTCATGCCCTGGAGCTCGGCGAGGCGAACCCCGCACGCGTAGAGCACTTCGAGAATCGCACGGTCCCTGAGGCCGGCCGGAGTATCGTCATCGGGGGCAGCCAGCAAGCGGGTCGCTTCCTGCCGGCCCAGAAAGCTGGGCAGCGGTTTTTCGACCTTGACCGGGAAAGAGCGAGCGGACGGCACCGGCGTCGACTTGAACCAGCCCTCCTGAACCAGGAAGTTGTAGAAGGTGCGGAGGGCGGTGAGTTTGCGGACGATGCTGACACGGGCGTATCCGGCGGGTCGAGGTCCGTCGGACCTTCCTGAGGTGGCGAGGAAGGCGACGTAGCCGCGCAGGAGTTGACGGTCCATGTCGCGAAGGCTATGGGCGTTGCGCCGGCAATAGTCCAGGAAGGTGTGCAGGTCGTCGAGGTAGATGCGCCGCGTGTTGTCGGACAGCGACCGCTGCCCGGTCAGGTAGAGGCCGTAACGCTCCAACAGGTCGGCGGTTGCCGGAGCGGAGCTCCTGTTCTCCCGCGGGGTGGCCGCGAGGTCTGCCGGGCTAGTCGCCAACGCCAGCCAACTCCGGTGCGGGAGCGGAGGTTGCGTCCGCAGAATCCACCGCGGGCGGGTCTCCTTTCCACTTGCAATCGCTGCACCGGGCGCGACCGCGAGCGGCAGCGACCAGCATGCCGCCGCAGTCGGGGCAGGGCGCGGGCAGAGGCTCGGTGTTCACCAGGAATTCGCACTCCGGGTAGCGGGAGCATCCCCAGAACGGGCGCCCGGATTTGCGGGCGCGACGCTGCACCAGGTCTCCGCCGCACTTCGGGCAAGGGACGTCGCTCTTGATGACGATGTTGCGGCGGTTGTCGCACGGGTTTTCGTCGGCGTTGTAGCCGGTGCAAGCCAGGAAGCGACCGTAGCGCCCGGTTTTAATGACCATGGGACGCTCACATTTCTCGCAGACCTCGTCGGTGGGTTCGTCGGCGGGGCGCTCGACGTTGTCCCGCATGTTGCGAGTGTTCTGGCATTCGGGATAGGCGCTGCAGGCGAGGAATCTGCCGAACCGGCCCATCATCATGATCATCGGCTGGCCGCATTTCTCGCATGAGGGCGTGAAGGCCTGCTCAGCGAGGTTGACCGCCTGGTGGAAAGGTCCATAGAAGTCGCGAAGCATGGGCACCCATTCCTGTTCGCCCTGGGCGACGCTGTCCAGATCCTCCTCCATTTTGGCGGTGAACTCCGGAGCCATGACGTCGGCAAAACGCTCCGTCAGCAGGTCGGTAACCGTGCAGCCCAGTTCGGTGGGAGACAACCGGCGCTGTTCGCGCTGGACGTATTCCCGTTCGACCAGGGTAGCGATGGTCGGCGCGTAGGTGCTGGGGCGGCCGATACCCTTTTCCTCCATCTCGCGGATGAGGGTAGCCTCAGTGAAACGCGGAGGAGGCTGGGTGAAGTGCTGGTTGGCCTCGAGCTTCTGGTTGACCAAACCGTCACCGGCAGCCAGTTCGGGCAATGCATTTTCGCTGCCATCGGCGCCATCGTCGCGCCCTTCGAGGTAAACGGCGCGGAAACCGGGGAACTTGAGCACGGATCCGGTAGCGCGGAAACGGAACACGCTGTCCGAAGGTGCGACGCACCGGGCGTCGATGTCCACAGTGGTGGCTTCCAGCATAGCGTCCGACATCTGGCTGGCGACCATGCGCTCCCAGATCAGGGTGTAAAGGCGCAATTGGTCACGGTCGAGGAAGGCGGCTATGGCCTGGGGTGTGCGTGCCACCGAGGTGGGGCGTATGGCTTCGTGGGCTTCCTGTGCGTTCTTGCTGCGGGTGCGGTAAGCGCGCGGCTTGTCCGGGGTGTAATCCTTGCCGAAGCGTTGACGGATGTAATCGCGGGTTTCGCGCACGGCGGTGTCGGCGACGTTGACGCTGTCGGTTCGCATGTAGGTGATGAGGCCGACGGAACCATCGCTGCCGACGTTCAGGCCCTCGTAGAGTTGCTGAGCCAGGGCCATGGTGCGTTGGGCGGTGAACCGCAGTTTGCGTCCGGCGTCCTGCTGGAGGGTGCTGGTGATGAAGGGTGGCGCGGGACGCTGGCGACGCGGTTTCTTTTCAACCGTGTCGACCGAATAGGCAGCGCCCCGAAGTTCGGTTTCCAGTCCGCGCGCGGTGGCCTCGTCGTTGATGTTCAGCTTGCGGGCGCCTTTGCGCGAATGCAGGATGGCGGTGAACAGGTTGGCAGGTATGTTGGGGTCGGTGTCCTTGTGTAGCTTCGCCTCCAGCGACCACCATTCCTGCGGGACGAAAGCGGTGATCTCGCGTTCGCGGTCGACGATCATGCGCAGGGCGGCGGACTGAACGCGGCCCGCCGATAGGCCGAGCTTGACCTTAAGCCACAGCAGGGGGCTGATCTCGTATCCCACCAGGCGGTCCAAGATGCGGCGGGCCTGCTGGGCGTTGACCAGCTGCATGTCGATTTCGCGGGGGTGTTCGAAGGCCTCTTCGACCGCCTGCTTGGTGATCTCGTGGAACACCACGCGCTTGGGGGGCTTTTCAAACTTGTCCCAGCCGGCGGCGGCCTGAAGGTGCCAGGAAATGGCCTCGCCCTCACGGTCCGGGTCGGTGGCCAGGAAGATGTCCGATGCCTTGGCGCCGGCTTCCTTGAGCTCCTTGACCAGGTCGCGCTTGTCCTTCATGGTCAGGTACTTGGGGTTAAAGTCCTGCTCAGTGTCGACGCCGAGGGTTGACTTGGGCAGGTCGCGCACGTGGCCCATGGACGCAGTGACCAGGTATTTGTTGCCCAGGATCTGCCCCACGGTTCGGGCCTTGGCCGGAGATTCAACGACAACCAGACGCTTGCCCCGGGAAGAGGGCATACGAGCGGTGCGGCGGGTGGATCCACCGCTGGGCGAGTCCTGGGGAGCGGACTTAGAGGCAGCGCGACCGCCGGACCGGCTATTGCGGCGGCCCTTGGCAGCTCGGGTTGATTTGGCCGGAGTTGTTGTCTTGGGCGGCATAGAAAGAGTTCGTCTCCAGTTCAGGCGACCGATTGGTAATGCATGGTACCAACCTGCCTGACCAGTCCTTTCAGTTCAAGCATTGTGAGCAGACCGCTGACGTCCGCAATGGGCCTGCTGCTGAGGGTTACCAGGTCGTCGATGTGTACCGGATCCCGGGCGATGTGCTGAAGCAGTTCAGCTTCGTCAGGGTCGGGGGGGTCCGGAGCGGTCGACTGACATTCTATCGGATCGTGGTAGCGGTCGGGTGCCGTTTGAGTATGATCATCGACGCCAGTTTTTGCGCGAGAGGCAGTCGAACGATCGGATGCGGACAGTTCCAGGGGAATCTGCCGTTCCGCGGTTTCGAGGCCGATTTCCACCAGTACATCGTTAACGTTGCACACCAGCTTGGCGCCCTCGCGGATGAGCCGGTTGGTGAGGCGGCTGGACTCCGAGTATACGCTGCCCGGGACGCAAAAAATCTCACGATTCTGCTCCAGAGCGTGGTAGACGGTCCAACGGGTCCCGCTGGTCTCGCCGGCTTCGGTCACCAGCGTGCCGAGGGTCATTCCGCTGATGATGCGGTTGCGGCGCGGGAAATTGGACGCCTCGGGCCGCACGCCTATGGGGAACTCGCTGATGATGGCTCCACCCTCGGCGACGATGCGTTCGGCCAGGCGCAGATTTTCCCTAGGATACACGGTGTCCAGTCCGTTTCCCAATACGGCTACGGTCACACCACCGGCGTCCACGGTGGACCTGTGCGCCCGGGCGTCGATGCCCAAGGCGAGGCCGCTGACCACCACCACCCCATGGGCGGCCAGGGACGAGCATAAATCGGCGGTGATTCGATACCCGTAATCGGTGGGGTGGCGCGTGCCCACGACGGCGACGGACGGGGCGTCAACCGGTGGCAGGACGCCCCGCACGTAGAGCACGGGCGGCGCGTCGTCGGTCTCCTTCAGGCGATGGGGGTAATCGGGGTCGTGCCATGTAATCGCCGAAACGCCGACGTCACGCAGCCGTGACAACTCCTCATCGGGCGAGGAGGATTCCCTGGCGCTGACGATGGACTGCGCGACAGCCCGCCCCACTCCTGCTGCCCTCAACTCGCGCGCGGGAGCCTCCCATGCTGCGGACAAATCGCTGCCGAAATGGGTTTCGAGGAGGCGAAAGCGGGCGGAACCCAGGCGGGGGACGCGGGTCAGGGCTATCCAGTAGCCTAGGGAATCGGTAGGGGTGGCGTTCATGGCAGGGGATTTTAGCACAGGGTTCGCGCCGGGACGGCAGGTCAGTGTCAGTTATTTCAGTGGATGCGGGGCGGCCACCTAGTGGCTCCGGCTAAGCTGCTGCCCGTGCACGGGTCGGCTCGAGGATTTCTTGCCCGCGCTATCCGAGTGGGCTAGTATTGCGCCAGCCAATCACACGCAGCCACAGGAGGTCCCGATGCGATACGACTATATTGTGGTCGGCGCCGGCTCGGCCGGGTCCACCATCGCCACCCGCCTCTCTGAAGACCCGGATAAGAGCGTGCTGCTGTTGGAAGCGGGGCCGGACTATCCGGACTTCAACCACCTGCCCGATGATCTCAAGTTGGGCAATAACGTATTCTTTTCCGCTTATGGCCCGCACAGTTGGGCGTACAGCGCCCGGGTCACCGGGCAGCAAACCGACCTCGTTATCCCGCGCGGTAAGGCCACGGGTGGCTCCTCTGCCATCAACGGGCAGGTTCTGTATCGCGGTATACCGGAAGACTATGACCGATGGGCGGAATGGGGCAACGACGAGTGGGGCTACACCAGCGTGCTGCCGTTTTTCCGCCGGATGGAAAACGACCATGACTTCCAGGACGACTGGCACGGGACGGACGGCCCCATACCGGTGCGACGGTACCGCCAGGGCGAATGGCTCCCGCACTCGGTGGCGTTCAAGGAGGCCGCTCTCGCGCTGGGGTTCAACGATGACCCGGACCAGAACCACCCCGAGTCCACGGGCGTGTCGCCGCGGGCCCGCAACACGCTGGACGGGGTCAGGATCAGCACCGCGCTCGCCTACCTGAACCTGGCCCGCCATCGCCTGAACTTCACGCTGCGGGCCAACGTGCAGGCCTGCCGGGTGGTATTCGACGGCAAACGGGCTATCGGTGTCGAGGTGGAAAGCGGCGGGGAGCGTTTCGTCGTTGAAGGCGACCAGGTCGTTGTGAGCAGCGGGGCCATCGCGTCGCCGCAACTGCTGCTGCTGTCCGGGGTCGGGCCGGCGGACCACCTGCGCGAGGTGGGGATACCGGTGGTACATGAACTGCCGGGCGTGGGCCAGAACCTGCGAGACCATCCTTCGGCGTGCGTCCTGTTTCGGGCTGCTGGTGATCGACCGGACGTGCAGGCGGCGGCGATACAGGTGGGTCTGCGGTACACGGTGGAAGACTCATACCTGCGCAACGACATGCAGATTTCGCCGCTGTTGATGACCTCGGAACACCGGCCGGCGCAGGTGGTCATCGACGATGATGAAAACTACATCGGGATCAGCGCGAGCCTGCAACTGGCGCTGGGCAAGGGCGAGCTGAGGCTTAAGTCCAATGACCCGCTGGAATACCCGTTCCTGGACTACAACTATTACGAAGAACCCTTCGACCTGGAGCGGATGCGCAAAGCGATTCGCACGTGCATCGAAATCGGGGAGCACCCTTCCTACCGGGATATCCTGCTGGAGCGAGTCAACCCGGTTGACGCCCACCTGGAGTCCGACGCGGCGCTGGACGATTGGCTCATGCGGAACTCGGGCACGTCCCACCACGTTTCGGGGACATGCAAGATGGGGCCGGCCAGTGACGGCATGGCGGTGGTGGACCAGCAGGGCAGGATCCACGGGCTGGAAAATATTCGAGTGGCCGACGCGTCGGTCATGCCGGACTGCATCCGGGCGAACACCAACGCCACAACGATCATGATCGGCGAGAAGGTGGCGGACTACATTCGCACGGGCAGGTGATCCGGCACCCCCGGAATGGGCACCACGGCTGAAATCGACCGGGGCGACGTTAGCGTCGCCCCTGCGGATTGCGACTACCGGTTCAGATCACTCTAGGGACGGGCACGCCCGCAATGTTGACGCGAACGCGGCAAAGTTCCTCGAAGGTGGTGATGTAGAGGGTCTTCCAGTCGCCGCCGCCGAATCCGACATTGGTGGCGCGCTTGCCGTCGCCCAAAGCGATGGTGCCGAGGTGCCGGCCATCGGGAGATAGGATCCAGACGCCACCGGGTCCGGTGACATAGATGTTGCCTTCGAGGTCACATTTCATGCCGTCGGGCACGCCGGGTCGCTCATCGGCCAGGACGCAGAGAAGGCGGCCGTTCTCGATGCCGCCGTCGGGTCGGACGTCCCACGCCTTGATCAGGCCCACCCGGGAGTCGTTCACGTAGAGGGTGCTTTCGCCCGGGGAGAAGCAGAGGCCGTTGGGGCCGACGTAATCGTTGATCAGCAGCGTGATGTCGTTGAGGTCGGGAGACACCCGATACACGCCGGCGAAGCCCAGTTCCATGCCGGGGTATGTGTCGCGGTATGGGTCGGTGAAGTAGATGGCGCCGTCCGACTTGACCACCAGGTCGTTGGGTCGGTTGAGCCGCTTGCCCTGGTAGTTGTCGGCCACGACGGTGATGCTGCCGTCGGCCTCCTGGCGAGTGACGCGGCGGGCATCGTGCTCGCAGGCCAGGAGGCGGCCCTGGGGGTCACGGGTCAGCCCGTTGGCCTCGTTGGTGCCGGCCTGGAACTCGGACAGACCATCGGCGTCGTTGTACCGCATGCGGCGGTTCCCGCCGATGTCGCTGAAGAGCAGGTAGCCGCCCTCCTGGAACCAGACCGGGCCCTCGGCCGGCCACCAAGGGACACCCAGCGCGGAGCCGTCGCCGCCGAATCCGCTGGCGAGCCATTCGACTTGCTGATCCAGATCGATGATCATTTCCAGACTAGGTGACACCTGTTCGATGGGCATGGTTTCTGCTCCTTGGGGTCAGCGGATGCCCGACAGCGCGCGGTCGAGGTTGAACGCGGAGCTGATGAGGGCGAGGTGGGTGAAAGCCTGGGGGAAATTGCCGAGGCCTTCGCCACTAGGCCCGGTTTCCTCGGCGTACAGACCCAGGTGATTGGCGTAGCCCAGCATCTTCTCGAACATGAGGCGGGCCTGGTCCAGCCGTCGAGGGTCACCCCAACCGGCGCGGGTCAGGGCCTCGACGAGCCAGAAGGTGCACATGTTGAAGGTGCCCTCGTGTCCGGTGAGGCCGTCCGCGAACTGTTCGTGGTTGTAGCGATAGACGAGGCTGTCGGACACGAGCCCGCCCTGCTGGGGACTGCGGTTGATGGCGTCGATGGTGCTCAACATGCGAGGGTCGGTTGGCGACATGAAGAACACCAACGGCATGAGCAGGTTGGATGCGTCCAGCGAGTCGCTGCCGTAGTGCTGGACGAAGGCCTGGCGATCTCGGTTCCAGCCACGGCTCTGGATCTCCTCGTAGATCTCGTCGCGGGTGGATATCCAGCGCATGCGCTCAGAGGGGAATGAACGCAGTTCCGATAGTTTCAACGCGCGGTCGAGCATGACCCAGCACATGAGCTTGGAGTACACGAACTGCTGCCGACCGCCGCGGGTCTCCCAGATACCCTCGTCGGCCAGGCGCCAGTTGTCGCACACCCAGTTGGTCATCTGGCGGAGTTTGGTCCAGAAGTCGAAGGAGATGGGCTCGCCGTACCGGTTGAACAGGTAAACGGAGTCCATCAGCTCGCCGTAGATATCCAGTTGGAGCTGGTCGTAGGCGCCGTTTCCGATACGAACGGGCTTCGAGCCGCGATAGCCGTCGAGGTGGTCCAGGGTTACCTCATCGAGGCTGCGGCGGCCGTCGATGCCGTAGAGGATCTGGATGTTGCTCCAGTCGCCGTCGAAGGGGTCGATCTGTGCCTCCAGCCAGTGCATGAACCTGCTGGCCTCGTTGGTGAAGCCGATGCGAAGCAACGCGTACAGGGTGAAGGCGGCGTCCCGGATCCAGGTGTAGCGGTAGTCCCAGTTGCGGACGCCCCCCAGTTCTTCCGGAAGGCTGCAGGTGGGTGCGGCCACGATCGCTCCGGTTGGCTCGTAGGTGAGCAGCTTGAGGACGAGCGCGGATCGCTCGACCATTTCACGCCACCGGCCCTTATAGGTGCACTGGGAGAGCCAGTTGCGCCAATAGGCGACGGTTTCCTCGAACAGAGCGGTGCTTTCCCGTTCTGACGGCGGATGATAGTCGACGGTGTCGTCGCCCATGACGCCGATGGAGAACGTGGAACTCTGCCCTTCGTTGAGCACGAACGCTCCGATGACGCCGCCTTCGTGCTGCTCCAGAAGGATGTTGGTGGACAGCTGCAGACCCAGTTCGTCAGAGATGAAGGCCGCGCCGTTTTCGTTGAGTTCCACCCCGTGGGTGTCCCTGGCGTAGTTGAACGCCGGGTAACACTCCAGGAAGAAAGGGACCACGCCGCGAACGCAATTGACCCGCCGGATCAATTCGGTGTGGTGATGCGGACGTTCCGGCGAGGAAACGGGCATGAAGTCGATGACTTCGGCGACACCGTTTTCGGCGAGGAACCGGGTGATCAGCACGTTGGTGTCCGGCCAGTAGACCTGGCGCTGGACAGGCGGAGAGTCCAACAGCGGAGCAATCCTGAAGTAGCCGCCTTTCTTGTCGTCCAGTATTGCGCCGAAAACGCTGGGGGAATCGAAGTCGGGACAGCAAAACCAGTCCACGGATCCGTTACCTCCGATCAAGGCACAGGTCCGCATGTTGCCGACGATACCGTATTCTTCTATCGGCAGATAGGCCACAATTAGGCCCCCAAATCGATTATTCCGACGAATTCTCCAGCGTGGCGACGCTGAACACCACTCGGAACGGGTTGCAGTATATGACCACGCTCTGGACATCGGCCAGCGAAACCTCGGCCGGGATGTCGTAGTTTTGGGAGCCAACGTTGCCCTTGAGCTTGCCCAATTCAACGTAGCCCGCGTCATCCAAATCGGAATGACCCTCCGGGTTGGGGGCGTTGGCCAGCAGGACTCGCAGGTCGGGCCCGTTGGTCACACGGAAGTCCTCCATCCGGAGGATGTGCCCGGCGTCAGCACCCAGGTCGTAAACGGTTGCGGTGCCCGACCCCTTGTGGAAGGAATCGGCGTCGCGGAACTGGCCAGTGAGGCCGGCCTGCGGCTGAGCCTGGGATGCCGCGGAACTTGTGGAATCAGGCATTGCCTCGTCGACGGGACGTTCTAGGTTAGCAGCCGCGGCCATGGCGTCTTCGACTTCGGCCATGGTCATGTTGGCGGGGACGACGGCTTGGTGGGCCAGGGGGAATTCTTCGTTGACCTCGGTGGTGGTGATCAATGGGCTAAGCAGCCACCAGGCCAGCCAAGCCACGGGGATGATGATGATTATTCCAAGTCCGACCAGCAAGTATCGAAGCATTATCACGCTCCATTCGTTGGGATAGGTTATAAAAGATCAGGACAGCGTACCCCTCAATCTGGACAAGGCGTTCCTCACGGTCTCGATATCGTCGGCGTGGGGTGCTGCTTCTATATACGCGGCAAAGTCGTCGGCAGATTGTTGGTGGTTGCCGGCTTTGAGGTGCACCACGCCGCGGTCGCGCTGTTCTTCGGGCCGGTCGGGCAGCACCGCCATTAACGCGCCGATGGTGGTGATGCACCGGTCGAATTCCTCGCGATCCCAGTAGATCGCCTTCAGATTGCGGAGAATGCGGGCCAGAATTTCGCGGGGCGTCACCGGATTCAGGTGACTCTCCTCGAGACGGGCGTCATCGCCGGCGGCCTGACGTAAGACCGCGCCGCACTCATCACGGTTCATGAGAACGCCACCGTTGAAAGCGTCGACGAAGTAGTTTTCTTCGTCGCGGTGGCGGATCAGAAAGTGCCCCGGCATTCCGATGCCCAGCACCGGCACCCCGGCGCGGCGACCGACCTCGATGCACAGCAGGGAAAGGGTTATCGGGATGCCCACTCGCCGCTCGATGACCTGGTGCAGGTAGGAATTGTTGGGGTCGTAGTAGTCGTTGCGATTGCCGGTGAATCCGATCACGCCGAAGAGCAGATCGGTGATGGCGTTGAGTTCCTCCAGGGCGCCCGGGTCGGACGGGGTGCGGGCCCGGGCGGCGTCGGCCATGCGGTCGAGGTTGGCGCAGCAGCCGTCAATGTCCACGTTGGGGTCGTCGGTTGAGGCCACCAGCAGGGCGCCAGTAGCGAGGTCGAAGTCGCCGCCAACGGTGTCAGCCGACTCCGAAGCAACGAGTTTTTGCAATTCGAGTATGGCGTCTGCGGCGAACATAAACTGCTCGATGGTCTGTCGTAACTAGACGCGAATTCCCGCGTTGCGGCGGCGGCGGAATTCAGCGGCGGAAACGTCCTCTACCGGCGGATTGCCTGGATAGCTGGACTGTTCAGCGATGACGGTTTCCTCCCGCTCGGCGATGTCGCGGGTCTCGCGGGTTTCCGCACTGCATTCGTCACACCACGTCAGGTCGTTGGTCATGAGCCGCATGTTGTCCTTCTTGACCGTCATCGTGCCGAATTCGGCAGAGCAGTCGGCACAACGGCGGACGATGGTGACGTCAGTAATCGGCAATGCTTTTCCCTCCTGGATACCGAACTGTACAACTGGGCTTGTGGATGTTGCGGTTGATCGCAGAGCGTCGGTGCAAGCGCTGGACTTCCGGCAGCGTTGCGCGGTTTGGTCAGCGTGCGGTGAACCCGCCGTCCACCACCAACTCGGCGCCGGTGATGTAGGAGGCGTCGTCGCTGGCGAGGAACAACACGGCGTTGGCGACTTCCTCCTGTCGGCCCTCTCGACCCAGGGGAACCTGGTCCTCGATCATTCCGCGCCGGCCCTCGCGTACCGTCTCGGTGGCGATGCTGCCCATCATGGGCGGCATGTAACCAGGATGAACGGAGTTGACCCGGATGTTCTCGGTGCCGAAACGCACGGCCATGGCCTTGGTGAAGATGCGGACGGACCCCTTGGATGCGTTGTACGCGGGGTGTCCGCTGAGCATGCCCACGAGGCCGGCGATGGATGAGATGTTCACGATGGACCCGCCGCCGTTCTGGCGCATCTGGGCGATGGCGTGCTTGGTGCCGAGAAAGACCCCGGTGGAGTTGATGTCCATGATTCGAGACCAGGCTTCCAGGCTATCGTCGTCGGGGACCGCGCGGCTGCTGATCCCGGCGTTGTTGACCAGGATGTCCAGTCGGCCAAAGCGGGAGACGGCTTGGGTGACGACGTTGGTCCACGCCTCTTCGCTGGTCACGTCGGTGTGGATGAAGACGCTCTCGCCCCCGGCCTCGTTGATCTCGGCTTCCACCTGCCGGCCATCGTCGTCGCGGATGTCGGCGATGACTACCTTCGCTCCTTCGCGGGCAAACAGACGGGACTCGACAGCGCCCATGCCGTGGGCGCCGCCGCTGACGATGGCGACCTTGCCTTCCAATCGCATTGCTTCATCTCCGGGGTAGCCCAACGCAAGTGTCCCCAGGCGCGCCCGGAGTAGTCGGGTTCGGCGACAGGATAACCGCCGAACGGCTGGCGTTCAACCTCGCTGGATGGGTGATCCGGCCGTGCCGGTGAGATAGCAACGCGTAATCGCAAGACCGCGGCGTGCACAGGCAACTGATGCGATGGGTGTATGCTGGTAACACACGCCCGGTGGAAACTGGTATCGCCTCGCCGGGCAGTCAAACAGCATGTACCAGGCAGCAGTTTTCATCCACCTTGCATCCGCGATAGTTTGGATCGGCGGTAGCCTGTTTCTGGCGCTGGTCCTGATCCCGGTAATGCGGCGTTATGCGCCAGCGCCGGGCGAACCGCCGGTGTTACCGGCCGACATGCTGGGAATGATGGCGCGGCGGTTTCGGGTGATCTCGTGGGTGTGCATCGTTCTGCTCGTAGTCACGGGGCTTTACATATTGCCGACCCGTTACGGCATAGGGTTTGGGGACTTCTTCAGCCTGGGCGGGCATTTCGTGGCGACGCTGCAGGTGAAGGTGGCGCTGGTGGCCGTGGTGATCTGGCTCAGCGCGATCCACGATTTCGTGATCGGACCGTACACCAACCGGCTGATCGAGGCGATGCAGGCGGGAGCTGAGCCGCCCGGGTACCTGCCGGCGCTGCGGCGTTCAGTGGTTTGGATCGCCCGCGTCAACGTGCTGCTGACGATCCTGGTGGTGGTAGTTGCCGTGACGATGACCCGGGGAACGCCGGTTTAGAGGAGGCATTGATCATGACGCAATCCGAACATGCCCCGATTCTTGACGCGCTGCCCGTTTTCGACAACCACCACGGTCAGCCCGAGGTCTGGCCGGGCCTGCGGGTGGAAGGGCTGGTGGAGCGGCCGACCGTGTTCAGTGCCGTGGAATTGCTGAAGCTGACGCGCCAAACGATTGTGGACGACTTCCACTGCGTGGAGGGCTGGTCAGCGCCGGGCCAGTCGTGGGAAGGTGTGCCACTGGCCGTTTTGCTGGAAATAGTGACGCCATTGCCAACTGCCCAATTCGCGGCGATTGCGGCAGCGGATTTCCAGGTGGGCGTCGACCTGGAAGATCCCGCGGGCGTACTGCTGGCGACGCGGTTGAACGGCGCTGATTTGCCCGAGGAGCACGGCGGGCCGTGCCGTCTAGTGAGCGGTGGGCAGGCCTGCTATGCCAGCGTCAAGTGGGTGGACAGCGTCACGCTGGTGGACGTGGTTCCGGAAGATACTGCCCGGGAAATTGCGATGGCGCGGAACGCGGGCCAGGGTTCGGTTTCCCCATCAGGTTGATTGCCGCAGATTTGCCAGCGGAGAGCGGTCAGCGGTCGAGGTCGCGGAACCTATAGCCGAGGCCGCGTTCGCTGAGGATGTACTCGGGGTTGCGCGGGTCGCGCTCCAGCTTTTGCCGCAGGTAGGTGACGTAGGTCCGCACGTATTGGTGTTCGCCGCGATACTCCGGCCCCCAAACGCGTTCGAGGAGCGTGTCGTGGGTCAGCAGTTGCCCCGGGTTGCTGACCAACTGGTAGAGGAGGCGGTATTCGGTGGGACGGAGGCGCATGCCCTCTCCGCCGGCCACGACCATGCTCTGATCGAAGTTGATGGTCAGCCAGTCGTCTACGATCACTTCCTGCAGGCGGGGCGGTTCGGCAGCCTCTACCCGGCGAAACAAGGCTCGGATCCGTGACGCGAGCTCACGGGGGCTGAAGGGCTTGGTGATGTAGTCGTCGGCGCCGAGGTCCAAACCGGCCACCCGGTCGGCCTCGTCACCCCGGACCGTGACGAAGATGACGGGCACCGACGAGTCGGAGCGGATGCGGCGCAGGGTTTCGAAGCCGTCCATCTCGGGCATCATGACATCGAGCACGACGAGATCAACGGGCGCCCCGGCTCCCAGCGTCTCAAGGGCCCGGGCACCGTTTTCGGCGGTGACAACGTTGTAGCCTTCGACCTCCAGGTTCATCGCGGTGAAGCGGACGATGTGGGGCTCGTCGTCCACCACCATGATGGTCCGTTTTTCGGTAACGGTCATGGCAGAGCGACAGTTCCGTTGGGCAGCATGATCGTGAAGGCGGAACCCTTTCCGGGGTCGCTGGTTACCCAGATGTCCCCGTGGTGAGCCTTCATTATCGCGTCACAGATGTACAGCCCCAGCCCCATGCCTCGGGGATGAGTGGAAGCCCGGTTTTGGGACCGGTGGAATCGCTCGAAGATGCGGCGGGTTTCCCAGCGGGGCACACCCATGCCGGTATCGCTGACGGTTACGCGGACGCCGTGGTTGTCCTGCTCGCCGGACACGATGACCGGCCCGCCGTCCGGGGAGTACTTCACGGCGTTGTCCACCAAGTTTACCAGCACCTGTTCCAGCAGGCCGGGGTCGCCGGTCACGGGCGGCAGGTCATCGGGGAACGAAACGTGCAGCGAATGCTTTTTCGAGGTTGACTGGAGCCGTTCGATGACCTTTTCGGCTACGCCAGCCATGTTAACCTGCTCGAGGCTCAGGGGCAGCGCGCCGGCCTCGAGGCGGGAAGCCAACAGGAGTCGGTCCATCAGCTGGCTCATGCGGTCGGTTTCTTCCTCGATGGCCTCGAAACTGCGATGCAGGGTCTCGCCATCCCACTGGGCGTCCGGCCGGGACAGGGTGTTGGTGTAGCCCTTGATGATGGCCAGCGGGGTTTGAAGCTGGTGTTCCAGCATGGAGAGGAAGGTTGACCGCATCTCCTCGGTTTCGCGCACGCGGGTCATGTCGCGGACGTTGACCACCGCGTTCAGCGGGGCCATTTCCGGTGATCGGACCACCGAATAGACGAGGGCGACCTCGGTCCTTTGCCCGGTGGAAGACCGTGCGGCGGCGGCGAGCTCGGTGACGTTGCCGTCCTGGCCCGAGATGGATTGATGGGCGTGGAGCATGGGGCAACGACCGGGACATATGGGCCGTCCCTCGCGGTCGCGCCAGTTCAGCGCGACGGCACAGGGCAGTCCCAGCAGTTCCTCGCCGGGTCTTCCCAATAGCCGTTCCATCGCGGGATTGACGCTGACGATGCGACGGTCGGCGTCCACGGTGTAGATGCCGTCGGCGCTGCCCTCCAGGATGGACTCGACGCGCTGCTTTTCCTGGGTGAGCAGGTGGGCGAGGCGGGCAGACTGCACGGCGATGGCCGCCTGCTCCGCGAAGGCCGCCAGCACCGGCGGGTCCAGCTGGGAGAAGTTGGCGGCGTCCGAGGAACGAAGCACAAAGATCAGTCCAACGGTCTCTTCGTTGGTGTACAGGGGCACCGCCATGACCGGGTTCTGCATTTCCCCGGTGGTGGAGACGGGAAGAGCCGTTTGGGGAAACAGAGCCGACAAGAGAGCGAACTGCTCGCGGCTCAGGGCCAGGTCCGGGATGGCCTCGTTGAGCAGTGGGCGGATGCGCGCGATCTGGGCAGCGTCCAGCCCGTAGGCTCCGGTAACCACGAATCGGCGCACGGCGTCATCCCAGGTGGCGACGACGGCCGCGCTGCCGCCCAGGGCGCGCACCGCGTTACGCAGGACGCCCTCGAGTTCCGGCTGGAGCTCGACGGTGCTGTCGTCGGTTCGTCCGGCGGGGTTCGAGTTGAAAGAGCGGCTAACCATCGGATGAGCGATGTCACCTGGAGCGCGACGATTTTCAACGCAATTTTAACATTAAGGGCATTGGAAATCGTTTATCGGCAGGTGAGAATAGATGTCGAGCCTAGCCGGCCGAACGCGCACCGGCCGTTGCAAGGGGGTTAACAATGCCAAGGTATGTCTACCGATGCACTGCCTGCGACCACGAGTACGACCAAAGGCAGAGCTTCGGCGCGTCGTTGGAAGGGGAATGCCCTGAGTGTTCCGGCGTCGCCCGACGCGTGTTCCATCCGGTGCCGGTGATCTACAAGGGATCCGGTTTCTACACCACGGATTACGCGCGCAAGAAGTAACCGCTGCCCGCCCGGGTAGCCGCGTCAATCAGGCCAACCAAACACCGCAAGGAGGCAATCAGTGGCCACTTTCACACCGCTTGGCGAACGCATCGTCATCAAGCCCATGGAACAGGAAACCCAGACCCGAGGCGGGATCCTTTTGCCGGACACCGCCAAGGAAAAGCCGCAGGAGGGCGAAGTCGTCGCCGTGGGCCCGGGTCGCCCTGCAGATGACGGCAGCCGCATTCCCATGGAACTGACGGTAGGCGACAAGGTAATCTACTCCAAGTACGCCGGGACCGAGTACGAGGACGGCGACGAAGAGTACCTGATCATGCGCGAGTCGGACGTTCTCGCCAAGATCGGCTAACACCCACAACTGAAAAACTGCACACACTCATCTGAGGAGAAACGCAATGCCCGCAAAGAAGATGGCGTACTCCGAAGAGGCCCGCAAGTCGCTGCGATCCGGCATCGACACGTTGGCCGACTCGGTCAAGATTACCCTGGGCCCGCGCGGCCGCAACGTCGTGCTGGACAAGAAGTTTGGACCGCCGCAAGTCTGCTCCGACGGCGTGACCATCGCCAAGGAAATTGAGCTTCCCGACGCTTTCGAGAACATGGGCGCCCAGCTGCTCAAGGAAGCCGCCACCAAGACCAACGACGCGGCCGGCGACGGCACAACCACCAGCATCGTTCTGTCCCAGGCCATCATCCAGGAAGGGTTCAAGAACGTCACGGCCGGCGCGAACCCCATGGCCATCAAGCGCGGCATCGAGCGCGCGGTGGGCCAGATCGTAACCGAGCTGCAGTCGATGTCCCAGCCTGTGGAGACCCGCGAGCGCATCGGCCAGGTAGCCTCCCTGTCCGCCCACGAGGACGCCATCGGTGAGACCATTGCCGAGGCGATGGAAAAGGTCGGGAAGGACGGCGTCATCACCGTGGAAGAGTCCCGCGGCCTAACCGACGAGATCGAGTACGTGGAAGGCATGCAGGTCGACCGCGGCTACATCTCGCCTTACTTCATCACCAACAGCGACCGGATGGAATCGGCCATCGAAGATCCGTTCGTCATCATCACCGACAAGAAGATCTCCGCCGTTGCTGACCTGGTCCCCGCCCTCGAGAAGCTGCTCCAGGTCGGTCAGAAGAACGCTGTCATCGTCGCTGAGGACGTGGACGGCGAGGCCCTGGCCACGCTGGTGGTCAACAAGCTGCGCGGCATCATGAACGTGCTGGCCGTCAAGGCCCCTGGCTTCGGCGACCGCCGCAAGGCCATGCTGGAAGACATCGCCATCCTGACCGGCGGCACCGTCATCAGCGAAGAGACCGGCCGCCGGCTGGACTCCGCGACCATCGACGACTTCGGCCGCGCCCGCCGCGTTGCGTCCACCAAGGACGACACCACGATCGTGGAGGGCCACGGTTCTGAGGACGGCATCCAGGCCCGGATCAACCAGATCAAGGCCCAGATCGAAGACACGACCTCCGAGTACGACCGCGAGAAGCTGCAAGAGCGGATGGCCAAGCTGTCCGGCGGCGTCGCTGTCATCAAGGTTGGCGCTGCCACCGAGATCGAGCTGAAGGAGCGCAAGGCCCGTGTCGAGGACGCGCTGTCCGCCACCCGTTCCGCGGTGGAAGAAGGCATCGTCCCCGGCGGCGGAGTTGCCCTGGTTCGCGCCCAGCGCGCCCTTGAGGGCGTCGGCGGGCTGACCGGTGACGAGGTTGTCGGTCTCAACATCATCCGGCACTCGCTGGAGCAGCCGCTCAAGATCATCGTTGAAAACGCCGGCGGCGAAGGCGCCGTGGTGCTGCACGATGTCAAGGACCAGTCCGACGACTACGGCTACGACGCCGAGGTAAGCGAGTTCGGGCCGATGCTCGAGCGCGGCATCATCGACCCGGTCAAGGTGACCCGCTCTGCGCTGCAGAACGCGGCCTCCGTGGCGGCCATGGTGCTCACCACCGAGTCCATGATCACCGAGATCCCTGAGCCCACCCCGGCGATGCCCGCCGCCCCGCCGATGGACTTCTAGTCTCCGGTAAACCCATTCGGGGAGAGGGGACCGGGGCGGTTGCAACAACCGCCCCGGTCGATTTTTTCGCGTCGTTGTACCCATACCCCGGAAGGGAGTAATATTGCCTTTGCGATTGTATTCTGCGCAGGATTGGGCGCCAACCGCTCCATCCTCAGTCGCTACATCCGAGGCCCTCACTGAATAGAACGTTTTCGCGCCGCTTGCTGGCCTGGCATCCCCCGACGCCCTTCTTCTACGGGTGGCTGGTGCTGGCCATGGCCTGTTTGGCTTCGGCCACCGGGGCCAGCGTGTCTCAGGTGGTAATGGGGGCCATTCAGGTGTACATCGTGGACGACACTGGGTGGGACATTGGAACTCTATCCATCGCGGTGACGGCCGGCACCTGGTGCTCAGGGGTTTTGGCTCCCTTAGCCGGCGCGATGGCCGACCGGTACGGCCCTCGGGTCCTGACCACGTTGGGGCTGGTGGTGGTGGGCTGCGCATTGCTGGCCCTGTCCGCGGTGAACACCAGCACGCCGTGGCCATTCTTTGGGGCATACATCGTCGCCCGCACAGTGAGCAATCCGTTCCTGATCGGAATCGTGCCCCGGGCTGCGACGGTCAACTTCTTCCGCCGCCGGCGCGGCGTCACTCTGGCCATCAACGGGATGGCGCGTCCAGTGGGTGGCGCGGTCAACATCCAAATCATTTCGCTGATCGCGGCCACGCACAGTTGGCGCGCATCCTACGGGTACGTCGGGTTGTTCATGCTGGTGCTGACGGTACCGGTGTTCTTCATCATGAGGCGGACGCCGGAAGAGATCGGCATGCTTCCCGATGGGGATCGGCCCGCTGCCGGATCCGATCCGGCGTCGCAATCTGCCGGCGGGCGTCGGGCGGGCCGCCGCGGACAGGCGGCAGTTCAAGAGTTCAGCTGGACGGCCCGCGAGGCGATGAAAACGCGAGCCTACTGGTGTATCGCCGGAACCGCGGTGTTGGCCATCACGGCGTCGGCGGGGCTGGGCTATATCCTGGTACCGTTTCTGGTCAGCGAAGCGGGCCCGGGATTGAGCAATCCGCAGGCGGTTGGAGTGGGGAGCTTGGGGGCGGTGCTGGCCATGACGACCCTGATCTGGGGGTTCATGGCGGACAGGTTCGGGCCCCGACCGTGCATGGTCATGACCATTTCGGGAGCGGTTCTGTCGGGCATTTTCCTTGCTACCGGGGTGCACTCGGTGTGGACAGCCTACCTGTTTGCCGTGCTGTGGGGGTTCTTCTCCAACACGGTGGGAACGCTGGAGCACATGCTGCTGGCGCAGTATTTTGGACGCGGGTCCTTCGGGGCGATACTGGGATCATTGGGGCCGCTGCAGACGGGTGCGCTGGGATTCGCGCCGGTGTTCGGGAGCTATCTGCTGACGTTCACGCACAGCTACAGCCTGGTGTTCATCGTGTTGATGGCGATGTACGCCGGCGCCGGCATGCTGATCCTCCTCGCCAAAGCGCCGCGGCTGCCGCCCCGGGCCAATGAAACGCAAACGGACCCCAGCGTCGCGCCGGCGACGGTATAATCCCAGCGAACAAACTTACGGAGGCATACTGATGGCCAACAGCGAGTACATGAACCCCAGCGGCATTGCGGACCCTTCCCCTTCGGGATTCACCGCGGTGGTGAAGGCTGGCAACACCGTCTATATTGCGGGGATGGTCGCCCAGGACGAGAACGGTAACGTGGTCGGGGAAGGGGACACGGAAGCACAGGCCCGGCAGATCTGGCGGAACATCGAGGTCGCGGTGAAAGCGGCCGGAGGAACCCTGGCGGACATAGTCAAGACCACGACGTACGTCACGGCCATTGAGCACGGTGCGGCGGTACGAGCGGTGCGCCGGGAGTTGTTCCCCAGCGACCCGCCCACGAGCACGCTGCTGGTGGTCAGCGAGCTGGCAAACCCGGCTTACGTGGTGGAAATCGAGTCAATCGCCGTGGTGGGGTAACCTGCAAGAATAACGCCCCCTCCCGGTTGCTTGAGAGGGGGCGAATCGGTTTTACTCGGCATGGTATTCTTGAGGCGGCGGCACCGGGCCACGCTGGCGGCGATATTTGCTCGCCCTACCTCGGCCAACATTCGCTGGTCTGAGGTTGAGTCGTTGCTGCTGGCGTGCGGCGCTCATATCGAGGAGCGGGCTGGTTCGCGGGTGTACGTGGAATTGAGCGGATTAGGCAGGACTTTGCACCGCCCACATCCAGGGAACCTCGTCGATAAAGGGGCAGTGACTACGGTGCGGGAATTCCTGATGAAAGCCGGTATCGCGCCCGAAGGAGACAGGAGGTAGCACCGTGGCAGACGCTGACTACGAAGTGGTAGTGGTTTATGACGAGGAAAACGCTGAATTTTTTGGCCGGGTAATCGGCAAGAGGGACGGATTCACCTTTATTGGGAGTACCCCGACTCAAGTGAAGGAAGAGTTCCGAATTTCGTTCGACGACTACCTGCAATTTTGCATCGAGCGCGGTCGAAAGCGGGATGAATCTTTCACCGGGGCGAAGGAAGTCCAAGTCATCGCCGACGTGCATCAGGCCGCTGACGCTGCTGCCGAACCGGACGGTATGACGCTGAACGAATGGCTGGGCGAAACCGCGGAACAAGCAACGGTGGCCAATTAGATCAGATCACGTGTGCCACGTTTCGAGGTCGGCGCGGCGCTTCTGGAGGACGAGCCACATCCGATGCCAGACGTAGCGCCGCTCCGGGTCTTCCAGGCTGCGGCCGATCAGGGTGCGTACAGCTAACACGGCCTGACCGGCAAAGAAGCCCCAATGGCCGGGCTCGTCGAGCAGCCATCCATCCACGCGGTCCGGGTGGGCGTCCGCGAGCTGCTCGAAAAGGTGATCCAGGGCGGCGTCCGCGCCGCCCGAATCGGTTGCCATGGGATCAGCCGCCGCCCACCGGCCGGACAATTTCCAGCGCGTCGCCCGGGTGAAGCTTGACCTTTTCGAAGTCCTCTTTGCGGATCACCTGGCCGTTGTAGCCCACGGCGATGAATCGCATGTTGACGTCGATGGTAGCCAGATATGACTGAAGGTTCAGGCCTTCGTCGATATCCCGAGGCTTGCCGTTGACTTGAAGCGTGATCATACTGGCGCTCACCTCCGGCTCGTAGTATAGCGGTTGCCGGATCTACGGTCTCGGTCGATGTCAGGGATCGCGCCAAGCATGGCCGACTTGATCCGTGACGCCGCCCTCCCAGGGTCGTCACTCGCGAGGACGGCGGTGATGACTGCCGCTCCGTCGGCGCCGGCCTGCATCACTTGGGCGACGTTGTCGGCGGTGATGCCGCCGATGGCCAACAGGGGAGTACGTACGCCGGCTGCGCGGATGCGTTCCAGTAAACCGGGCCCGGACGGCTCCTCGCCCGGATGGGACCGAGTAGCAAACATGGTGCCTACCAACAGGAAATCGGCGCCGGATGCCTGAGCCTCCGTTGCGCCTTCCACAGAATGGACGGAACGGCCGATGATGGATCCGTCGGAAAGGATCGGTCGCACGGCGCCGATGGGCATGGCCGCCTCGCCAAGTTGGACGCCATCGGCTCCGCAGGCCGCTGCCACGTCAGCGCGCTCGTTCACCAGGAGAATTGCGGACCCGTGAGTGGTGTCGCGCAAAGCGTTGGCAAGCTCCAACAGCGCGCCGCCGGATTCCTCCTTGTCGCGGATCTGCACCATGTCCACGCCACCCGCCACGGCAGCGGCGACTCTAGCAGGCAAGTCGTCCGGAGGGCAAACACGCCGGTCTGTGACCAGGCACAGGGCGGGATATGGCAATGCGGCGACCACGGTGGTCGGTCAGGCAGCCGCGACGGGTTCCGGCACGTCGGTGGGAGGACTGCTGGCAATGGCCTCGGTGCGCACCGGAATGCGGCCGGCGAGGTAGGCCTGACGCCCGGCCTCCACACCCTTGCGGAAGGCGTCGGCCATCATGGCCGGGTTCTCGGCCTGGGCGATGGCGGTGTTGACCAAAACGGCGGAGGCGCCCATTTCCAGGGCCTTTGAAGCGTCGGAAGGGACCGCCAGGCCGGCGTCCACCACCACGGGCACCGTAGCGTTTTCGAGGATGATGCGGACCTCTTCGACGGTATGGATGCCCTGGCCAGAGCCAATGGCGGAGCCCAGGGGCATCACGGTGACGCAACCCGCCTCTTCTAGGTTCTTGGCCAGCACCGGGTCGGCGTGGATGTAGGGAAGGACCTTGAAGCCCTCATCGACGAGTTGTCGCGCCGCTTCCAGCGTGCCGTTGGGATCGGGGAACAGGTACTTGGCGTCCGGGATCACCTCAAGCTTGACGAAGTCGGTCTGGGCGACCTCGCGACCGAGCCGGGCCACGAAGAGGGCCTCTTCGACGGTGCGACAACCGGCGGTGTTCGGCAGGATCCGGTACTTGTCCAGGTTGATATGCTCGAGGATATTTTGCTCGGGGTTGTCGAGGTCAAGGCGGCGAATGGCCACGGTGACCATCTCGGTGCCTGAAGCCTCGAGGGAATCGATCATTTCCTGCATGCTGCGATGCCGGCCGGTGCCGACGATCAGCCGGGAAGAAAACGGCACGCCACCAATAACCAGTTCGTCGGCCATCGCTATCACTCTCCTATGTGATGCCGGATACGGAGGGTTGTCCGCCGGCAACTGCCCGAAAACGCGAGACCGCCAGGCAGGTACCCGGCGGCCGAATGTCAGTGCTACCTACTGTTCCTCCGCCGGCATTACCCGGGTCAGGTACAGACGGTCGGCGACGAAGTAGGCCGCCCTCTCAGCCTGGTTTGCCCAAGCTCCCGCCAGAATCGCGTGAGGCGTTCAGTTGTGGGCTGAATGTAGCACTACGGGCGGGGCAAGTCAAACAAAACCGCTCGGAACACAATTGCAGAAAGCCGGTCACAAATTGCCGCCGAAGCCAAGCCGACCCCGATTAGTCGGCGTCAAAACTTCGTAGACAGGGTCGACCGCGAACATCAAGATTTGGAGGGTAGTTCCACCGATCAGGCAGTTGTCGTTCCATTCGGGCCCGAAAATCACGGGACAGATTCCGTCCCGACCGTCAATGTTGATAATTGCCTGGCCTCGCCCGAACCTCACTACGGTTCCATCGGCCAATGCATAGTCAACCTGGGAGCGGGGCTCCAGATGCAGATCTTGCAGCAATGAAGCGGGGAACATCGAGTCGGAGGCGCCCGTATCGACCAACGCTTCTACTTCAACCTGGTCACCGCCCATAGGGTTGCCGACGCTGACCATTACCGAGAACGTGCCCATAATCTTTCGGGGCTCTACACTTCGTATTCGGTCATGTCGTCCGGGATGATGAGACGGGCGCCCGTTACCGATTGCACGTCTTCCGGAGTCCAGCCGGGGGCAACTTCTCTCAGGACCATGCCGTCGGCTGTGGGTTGCATCACGGCGACGTCGGTGACGATCAGGGAGACACAGCCTCTTCCGGTGAGGGGGAAGTCGCATTCCTCGACCACCTTTGGGTTGCCGGCACGGTCGTTGTGTTCCATGGCGACGATGACCTTATCGGCGCCGGCGGCCAGGTCCATTGCGCCACCGATGTTGCCGACTCCGCGCTCGGGCAGCATCCAATTGGCCAGGTCACCGGTGGCGGAGACCTGGTGCGCGCCGAGGACGGTGACGTCCACGTGCCCACCGCGGATCATGGCGAAAGCATCCACGGACGAGAAATAGGCCATGCCCGGAACGGGTTGGAGGAACTGGCCACCGGCGTTGATCAGGTCGATGTCTTCGTTCCCTTCCTCTGCCAGGGGACCGCAGTTCAGCACGCCGCTTTCACTGTGGTAAAAGACCACGCTTTCATCGTCAACGAACATGGACACCAGTGTCGGAATCCCGATACCCAGGTTGACACAGGCACCGGCGGGCAGCTCTTTAGCCACGCGCATGGCGATGATCGCCCGGTCGAGCCGTTCCTTCTCTTCAGTCATAGCGGGTCTCCGGTTACTCGTATCCGGTGAAACCGTCGGGCCGGCGCACGATGCGCTGCACGTATACTCCGGGTGTTACCACCTCCTCGGGGTCCAGTTCGCCGGGTTGGACAATTTCGTCGACCTCGACCACAGTCGTTCGCGCTGCCGGGGCCATTACCGCGTTGAAGTTGCGAGATGTGCCCCGGTACACGAGGTTACCGCGGGTGTCGGCCTTGTGGGCGCGGATCAGGGCGAAATCGGCACGCAGGGCGTGTTCCAGGATGTACTCGCGTCCGTCGATGACCCGGCTTTCCTTGCCTTCGGCGATGAGGGTGCCGGCGCCGGTCGGGGTGTAGAAGGCCTCGATGCCCGCGCCACCGGCCCGGAGACGTTCGGCCAGAGTGCCCTGGGGGACCAGTTCCAACTCGCATTCGCCCCGTCGGTACGCCAGTTCGAATTCTGATGGGCGGGTCGGAGACGGAGAGACCGGGAACGATGCGATGGCCTTGGCGACCTGGCCGTTTTCGACGAGCACGCTGTGGTCGATGGCGGTGTGACCCGGCGGGGTGCCGAAACTGACCACCCGGGCGATGCCGGCGGTGTTGCTGACGATGGTCAGGTTGCGGCTGCCTCGATCCCGCAAGGACACCAGCAAGTAATGGGCCATGCCGCCGGGGCCGCCGAAACCGTCGATGAAGACCGTGGCCCCGTCGGGCAAATCCGCGATGGCGGAAGGGCCGTCGGCGTAGACCTTGCTGGGCGGTTTGCCGGGCTGGGGAGTAAAGTCCATCTCCCGGACGTCCGCCGCGACGGTGAAGGCGGCTCCAGTGATGGCTCGAACGTCCCCGGCGGCCCAGCCAGGGGCAACCTCGGTCAGGGTGAGCCCGGTGTCGGCGACGCGAAAAACGGCGACGTCGGTAATGATGGTGTCGACGCAACGGATCCCGTCGGCCGGCAACGAGAGGGAGTCCACGATGTTGTGAGAGCCTCCATGGCCGGTCTGCGGCAATACCACGACGACGCGCCGAGCGCCGGACGCCAGGTCGATGAGGCCGGCGTGCCCCAGTGGCCCGGGGTAGTCGGTGGCGTGGTAACTGGCGAAACTCCCGTCGGAGTCGACCTGGGCGGCGGTCAGGATGGACAGGTCCACATGGCCCCCGCGCAGGGCTGCGCCGGCGTCGGCGGCGTTGATGGGGAGATTCGACAGCGTCCCGCCCGCTCGCATGAACCATACGCCCTTGTTTTCAGGGACGAGATCGGCAATCTGGTCCGACCAGCCGCCGCCCACGGCGACCACCGACCCCGGAACGATTTCGGCGGCGGCCCTTCGCGCGACGCTCTGTGCCTCCAGTCTCTGAAGCGTCATGGCGGGCTATCCGATGGCCGTCGCGCTTGTCTGGGCGATACGGTTGACAAAGATGCCGGGCGTAATCACCAGTTCCGGGTCGATGCTGCCCGGTTCGACGACCTGGTCGACCTCGGCGATGGCGACGCGGGCTGCGGAGACAACGGCGGAGTTCCATCCGCGCTGGGCCCCCGCGTAAACCAGATTGCCCACGGTATCGGCCCGCGAGGCCCGGATCAATGCGAAATCCCCGTGCAGAGGAGTCTCAAACACACACTCGACGCCGTTGACCACCCGGGTCTCTTTCCCCTCGGCGAAGCGGGTGCCGATGCCCACCGGGAGGAAAACGCCACCGATGCCGGCGCCGGCGGAGCGCATGCGTTCCGCTAACGTTCCCCACGGGACCACTTCGACGGTCAGGTCGCCGCAACGCCAAAGGTCCTGGACAATATCCTCGTGCCCGGAACCGAATGGCGCCGGTGAAATTATGCGGGAAACGCAACCGGAGGCCACCAAACGGTGAAAAGCCTCGGACCCGTAGTAGGTCGAGTCGCAGACGCAGGTCAGGTCGCGGACTTTCCGATCCGCGAGCGCATCCAGAAGGCCGACGGGAGCGTTGGCGCCGGAAACCCCGCCGATCAGCAATGTCGCGCCATCGTGGATATCAGTCACGGCGGCGGCGGCGCTGTCGTATAATTTGGTGGATGCCATGATCGGGTTCCGGGAGCGGTCGCCATTTTAGCCCAATCCGTTGGCCTGATAAAGCGGCTCTGTCCGCGCCAGTTAACCAGGATTCCCACTGAGACAATGCGTTACCAGACTATCAGGTGCGACAGGACCAAGTTCCAGGCGACGCTCACTTTGCCGCTCGTCGAGTCCGGCGCAACCATCGGCGAAACGGTGGCCGAGGAACTGATCCACTGTTGCCGCGAGTTGAGCCTCGACGATGACTTGCGGGTGGTGACGATTACAGGTGAGGGCGACACGTTCGCCACGGGTCGCCAGAATTTGCCCGACGAATTGTTGGAGGCCGACCTGACGGAGCGCATGGCACGGTTCAAAAGAATGGGCGCGGCCAACGCCGTGGCCGGGCTACCCATGCCGGTTTTGGCGATCCTGAACGGCGACGCCACGGCGCACGGACTGGAAGTTGCACTGGCCGCCGATTTGCGGATTGCGGCGGACACCGCGCGAATGGGAGCGGGCCTGCCTGCGGAGGACGGGTTCCCCTTTGATGGGATGACGCAGCGGCTGCCCCGCCTGATCGGACCAGCGTTGGCGCGGGACATGCTCCTGACGGGCCGGTCGCTATCGGCTGCCGAGGCGTTGGGTTGTGGACTGGTGAATCGGGTTGTCCAGCGGAGCGCGATGGAGCAAACTGCGGTCGAGATGGTTGAACGGGTCCTTGCCGCAGCGCCCATTGCCGCTCGTTACGCAAAGGAGGCGGTGGCCGCCGCCGGAAACCTGCCGTTGGCCCAGGGGCTGCGGCTGGAGGCCGACCTGAGCATCATTCTGCAAAGTACCGGCGACCGGGCTGAGGGTCTGCGATCTTTTGCCGAAAAACGTGCGCCGCACTTCACCGGACGCTGAGAAACCGTGAGGACATGACCGTACGATTGGACATACACACGCACGTGGGTGAGATGTTCGGGTTTCAAAACCCGACTCCCGAGATCGCGGAGACCGTGATCTCCCGCATCAGGGCAGCCGGGCTGGACGGCATCGCGGTCACGGACCACTGGCGGCGGGACTGGGGGATGGCGCTGCACCGCGTGGTGGAACAGCATTTCCCCAACGAGGTGATAATCATTCCCGGCCGGGAGATCGACGTTCGCCCGGCGATCAGCCCATTCGACGAGTACCACTGCACTGAGCTTTACCTGCCGGGCGGGCGGTTGTTCCGCACGTACTGCCACCCGGGCTACTACACCCCCAACATCGTGATCGAAGACGGGGTTCACGGGATCGAAGTGGCCAACCATCATCACGACTGGCACATTCGTCGTCCGAAAGCGGAACGGGTGGCCGAGGAGCACGGTCTGCTCACATTCTCGGTAAGCGACGCCAACGTGCTGTCCGAGATTGGAGCGCAGAGTACTGAAGTCGACCTGGACGAGATGATGCGGCGGGCGATACCGCTGGACTGATGGCGTGACCCCATGAGCGAGGCGTTTCGCACGATTGTCTTTGAACAGGTGGGCGGCGTCGCCCACCTGGCGTTGAACCGCCCGGATCGGCTGAACGCATACTCGGTGGCAATGCGGGACGAATTTGCCGAGGCGCTGCACGCGGCGGCCGAAGACAACGAAATCGGCGCGCTGCTCATCACCGGAAAGGGTCGGTCATTCTGTGCCGGCGCGGACCTGAGCGAATTCGGGACCGCTCCTTCGCAGGTGATTGCGCGGAATGCGCGGTGGCAGCGAGACGTTTGGGGTCAGTTGATCAACCTCGAAAAGCCGATAGTCGTGGCGGTGCACGGCTATTGCATCGGTTCGGGAGTGGAAATCCTGCTGCTTGGCGATCTCCGCATAGCCGCGTCGGATACGTTATTCGCGCTGCCCGAGGTGCAACTGGGGATGATCCCCGCCGCGGGCGGCAGCCAGACACTGCCGGCCAGCGCCGGTCCTTCCGTCGCACTGGATCTCCTGTACACGGGGCGACGGTTTGGCGCGGCCGAGGCGGTTGCCTGCGGAATAATCAGCCGGGTGGTGGAACCTGAGCATGTGGCAGCGGTTGCCTGGGAAACCGCGGGAGAGTTGTCGGATCTGCCGCGCGAGTTCGCCGCCGGGTTGAAACGCGCATGCAACGCCGGGGGCGGGATGCCGCCGGATGCGGCGCTGGACCTGGAACGGCGATTGGCTGCCGGAGTCGCCGCCCTGTAATCAGCGAAGAATCAGAGCATGGAGAAAGGATGAACACCACCGAGTTTCTCATGATCGCGTCGGCGATTGTTCCGGACCGGACGGCCGTAGTATTTGACGGTGACCGCATCAGCTTCGAGATGCTGCAGGAGCGGGTCAATCGTCTGGCCAACGCGATGTCCGAAGTGGGGATAGGGCGAGGGGACCGTGTTGCGGCGATGCAGACCAACTGCCATCACCTGATCGAGCTCTACTTTGCGGCGGCGCAGTTGGACGCGATCTACGTGCCCATCAATTTCCGCGCCAAGGAGGACGAATTGGCGATCATGTTGGGCATTGCGCAACCTGACTTGCTGTTCCTCGGCGAGCGCTACCTGCCGCTGGTACCCACGGATGGATCGCTGCCCCCGGAACGCGTCGTGATGCTGGACGCTCCGGCCACCGGCGGCGGATACGCCTACGACGACCTGCTGGCCAACGCGGACCCCGACCAACTGCACTTTCCCGAGGACGACGAGGACGCCACGACCGTCATCATGTTCACCTCGGGAACTACCAGCGTGCCCAAAGGCGCTCAGCTGACCCACGACAGTTTCAGTACATTCCTGCTGACCAACGTCGAGCCAGCTGACCCGGACGTGGAGGAAACCAACCTGCTGACCGTGCCGATGTATCATGTGGCGGGGCTGCAGGCGGCCCTGGCGGCGGTTTTCGGCGGACGGACGCTGGTGGTGATGCCGCAGTTCGACGCCGAAAGGTGGATGAGCCTGGTGGCAGAACATCGGGCGGACCGGGCGATGCTGGTGCCCACCATGCTAAAGATGGTGATGGACCATCCTCGCTTTTCCGACTTCGACCTGTCGTCGCTGAGCGTGATCACCTACGGCGCTGCGCCGATGCCGTTGCCGGTGGTTCGGCAGGCTTTGGACAAGTTCCCTGGCACGCGTTTCATTAACGCATTCGGCCAGACTGAAACGGCATCCACCATAACCATGCTCCCGCCGAGTGACCACGACCTGGCGGGAACGGAGGACGAGGTCGAGACCAAGCTGCGCCGGCTCACGTCGATCGGAAAGCCCCTGGACGACGTTGAGGTGATGATCGTTACGGAGAACGGCGACCCGGTTGACCAGGGCGAAGTCGGCGAGATTGTCGCACGGGGACCCCGGATGATGACCGGCTACTGGGGGCAGGAGGATGCCACGCGGGATACGCTGAAAGACGGTTGGCTCTACACCGGCGACTTGGCGTGGCAGGACGAAGACGGCTACATCTACCTGGCGGGACGGGCGCGCGACTTCATCAAGCGCGGCGGGGAGATGATCTCCCCGGAAGAGGTTGAATCGACCCTCGCCGAGCATCCGGGCGTAGCCGAGTCGGCAGTCATCGGCGTCCCCGATCTGGATTGGGGCGAAGAAGTCAAGGCAGTGGTGGTGGCGTCCAACCAAGCAGTCACCGAGCAGGAACTGATCGATTTTTGCCGGGACCGCCTGGCCGGGTTCAAACGGCCGCGATCGGTGGTGTTTGTTGACGAACTGCCGCGGAACGTGATGGGAAAGGTGCTGAAACGGGATCTGCGCGCGGAATTCGGTCAATCGGCGCCGCAAATGTGATGGTAAACGGCGCGTCTTCGGAGGGAACGGCATGGATATAGCGGTGATGGGAGCTGGCGGAGTGGGCGGATACTTCGGCGGGCTGCTGGCTCGCGCGGGTCACAACGTGACCTTCATCGCCCGGGGACAGCACCTGGAGGCGATCCGGCGCGATGGGCTGCGGGTGGAAAGCGGCAACGACGGCATCTTTACGGTTCCTGGCCAGGCGACTGATGATCCGACCTCGGTGGGTGCGCAGGAATTGGTGCTGTTCGCCGTAAAGATGTACGACAATGATGACGCGATACACGCCATCGGCCCGATGGTTGGGCCGGACACGATCGTGCTGACGCTGCAGAACGGAATCGACAACGGCGAGCAGTTGGTGGAGGCGTACGGCGCGGACCGAGTGATGATCGGCTCTGCCTATCTGGAGGGGCGGATCAGCGAGCCTGGCGTGGTGACGCAGGGAGGGCCCGGCGCGGCGTCCTTCGGCGAGCGGACCACGGGCATCACCGAGCGGGGAGAGCGGCTTTACGAGGTGTTTCGGGAGGCCGGTTGGCGTGTGGATCTGCTGGAGAACATGACCGGCATGTTGTGGAAGAAATTTGCGTACCTGTCGGGATCGGCCGGCGTGTGCGCCGCCAGCGGCTGCGCCTACGGCGAGCTGAGGAGCGTGCCGGAAACCAGGGCCGCCATCCAGTCGGCCATTGCCGAGGCCTTAGCGGTGGGCGAAGCGTCAGGGGCGCCTTTGGAGCCCGACTCGCTGGAATGGTCTATGAACGCGCTGGACAACTTTCCGGCAACCGGAATGGCGTCGCTGGCGAAGGACTTCGCGGAGGGCCGCCCGGTGGAGCTGGAGGGGCTGACCGGCACGGTGCTTCGGATGGGCCGTGAACACGGCGTGCCCACGCCGGTGAACGACGCACTGTACGCTGTGCTGAAGCCAAGGGCCAACCGTATCGAGGCGGAACTGGGTCGAAATTGACACCGCCCATAGTGCGGCGACGACTGGGCGGTCGTTGCGGCGGTGACGGGTTCAGGAAAGCGCCGGTGAACAACCGGCGTTTTGTATTGTGAACCCATTCACAAAATAGGTTACGAAATACGTTGTATTGTGAATAAAATCACGTATAATCTTGCATGAAAATCTGTCTTGACACCGTTAATGTGCATTGCTAGGCTTTTTGCCACTGAAGTCCGACAGCCGATTGAAAGAGCGACTTACGGCGCTGCAAGGGGAGGGTACTATGCTGAACCGTGCATCGAATCGTCTTACCGGCCGGATATTGGCAGCGATGGCGATGATCATCGCTCTCACGGCGGTGGTGGCCTGCGGGGCCACCGCTCCAACTGAAAGCACCGCGCCCCAAACCGACAGCCCGGTGCCGGCTCAACCGGCCGCGAGCACCTCGGGGGATTCGCCGGCGCCTACTGCGGTTCCGGCCCAGGCGGCGGGCGCGCCACAGACCTCGGATCGGGGGATATACGGGGGGACAGTTCCCATGCAGGACTATGCCTTTCCCAACCTGATTTTCCACCCCCATGAGTTCACCAACCAGGTGAAGAACATCTCGGGCATATACAACGGGCTGCTGGAGTATGACGCCGAGACCGACGATCCTTACGATATCATCGGTGACCTGGCGGAGAGTTGGGAACTGCAGCCAGACGGGGTGACCTATGTATTCCACCTGCACGAGAACGCCATGTGGCACGACGGCTCGCCTGTCACGGCGTCAGATGTCGTTTACAGCATGGACAGCCTCGTGGACACGGAGGCCAACCGGCCGCAGACCCTGATCATCGCGCCGTACTACTCCCAGGGCAACGCCCGGGTGATTGACGACCATACGGTGGAGATCAGTACAAACAACCCCGCGCCGGATTTCGTTCCCATGCTGGCTGCGGACGCCTTCAAGATGATGTCGGAGACTTGGGGTGAATCGGGTGTGGACACCTCCAAGTGGGAGAACGGCATGGGTTCGGGCCCGTTCAAGCCGACCAGCCTGGAAAAGGACGTCTCCATCGCCCTGGAGAAAAACCAGAACTACTGGAAGGAAGGCCTACCCTACATCGACGGCAGCATCCATTACTACATCGCAGACAAAGGCACTGCGATCGGCGCTTACCGCACGGGTCAGGTGTTGATGTCAACGTGGCCAGCGACCAACCTGAGCAACACTGAAATCCTGGAACTGCAGAAGTCCGAGGCGGAAACCCTGGACGTCTACCTGATTCCTAACACCAGTCTGCTGGGCACCCTGATCAACACTACCATCGAGCCGTTCAACGACGTGAGGGTGCGCAGGGCGATGCACCTGGCGGTGGACCGGGCGGAATTCCGCGAGATATTCGGTGGCGGCATAGCGCCCATGGGCACCCCGTTCCCGCCGGAAACCTGGTTCGGCCGCGGCGAAGAGGACGCCAGCCAAATGCCCGGTTATCGCCTGGGACCGGATGGTGGAAAACATCCGGGGGACTTAGAGGAAGCCCGTCGGCTGCTGGCGGAAGCCGGAGTGCCAGAGGGATTCAAAGTCAACATCATGGCGCGGACGGCCGTGGAATACGTTGACCTGGCCCAGTTGCTGGCCGACCAGTATCGCCGTTTCCTGGGCTGGGATGCGACCGTGCAGCCCATCGACAGCGCGACCGGCATAACACGGTACAAGGAACAGGACTACCAGATCGCGGCCCAGGGCACGGCGCTGCTGGTCGGCGAACCCGACCCAATCATCGGAAAAATATTCATGCCCGGCGGCCTGTGGATCCAGTGGTCCGGATGGGAGGCGCCGCAAAAGTTCAAGGACTGGTTTGCCGCCCAGAGCCAGGAACTGGACCGGACCAAGCGAGCGGTGATCCTGCGTGAGATGGAGGACTATATCCTGACGGAAGACCCGGGACCGCTGCTGGTTTATTACTGGAGTTTCCGAGACCAGGTGGTGAACAAGCGCATCAAGAACTTCCATATGCCGGCGAGCCTCTGGACACAATTGAAGAACGAGCGCATCTGGTGCGACCCGGAGTGCTGAAGGAAGGCAGTTCCGGAGTCGATAGAGGATCGGATGGTGATGTCTTGACGCAAGGAGGATTCCCATGCTGGGCCGCTCGTTGAAATTCATTGCCCATAGGGTATTTATCACCCTGGCTGTTGCGATGGCGCTGTCGGCGGTGGTCGCCTGCGGTGCGACGGCTCCCACCGATAGCACCGCTCCCGCCGCGGATACCGCTCCAGTAGCGCAGCCGGCGGCGAGTACGTCGGGCGACAGTCCGGCGCCCACCGCCATTCCGGCGCAAGCCAACGAGGCTGCACAGACGGCCGACAGGGGCAAGTACGGCGGGATCGTGCCCATGCACGATTACGCCTTCCCCAACCTGATCTGGCATCCCCATGAGTTTTCAAACCAGTTCAAGAACAACTCCGCGATCTACAACGGGTTGATCGAATACAACGCGGAGACCGACGATCCCTACGACATCCGGGGGGATCTGGCGGAAAGTTGGGAGCTGCAGCCCGATGGCGTGACCTACGTGTTCCACCTGCACGAGCATGCGATGTGGCACGACGGGACCCCGGTCACAGCCGTGGACGTGGTTCACAGCATGGATAGCCTGGTCAACACCGAGGAGAGCCGGCCACAGACGTTGATCATCGCTCCCTATTATTCCGCCGGGAACGCGCGGGTGATCGACGACTATACCGTGGAGATCAAGACCAACAACCCGGCGCCGGACTTCATTCCCATGCTGGCCGCCGACGCGTTCAAGATGATGTCCAAAACCTGGGACGAGTCGGGAGTGGACACGTCCAAGTGGGAAAACGGGATGGGGTCCGGGCCATTTGTTCCCACCAAGCTGGAGAAGGACGTGTCAATCGAGCTGGCCCGGCACGAAGATTACTGGAAAGAAGGCCTTCCGTACATTGACGGGATCATCCATCACTACATAGCGGACAAGGGCACGGCTATCGGTGCGTACCGGACCCAGCAGGTTCTGATGACCACGTTCCCGGTGACCAACCTGAGCAACACTGAAATCCTGGAGTTGGAAGAAGCCGAGGCCGATATCCTAGATGTGTACCTCATTCCGAACACCAGTTTGCTGGGAACGCTGATCAACACCACCATCGAACCGTTCAATGACGTCAGGGTGCGTCGCGCGATGCACCTTGCCGTGGACCGCGCCGAATTCCGTACCATATTTGGCGGAGGCATAGCCCCGGTTGGCACGCCGCTCCCGCCGGATACTTGGTTTGGCCGTACCGAGGAAGAAGCTCTCCAACTGCCCGGTTTCCGGAGTGAGGCCGACGGCAGCAAGCATCAGGGCGACATTGAAGAAGCCAAGAGGTTGCTGGCCGAGGCCGGCGTCCCCGAAGGGTTCCAGGTTGACATTATGGCCCGAACGGCTGTCGAGTACGTCGACCTAGCGCAATTGCTGGCGGACCAATTCCGGCGCTACCTGGGCTGGGAAGCCACCGTCAAGCCGATCGACAGCGCGACGGGCTTCAGCCGGTACAAGGAGCACGACTACCAGATTGCCGCCCAGGGGACGGCTCTCTTGCTGGGTGAGCCTGATCCCATCATCGGCAAAATCTTCATGCCCGGCGGGCTGTGGATCCAATGGTCCGGATGGGAGGCGCCCCAGGAGTTCCAGGACTGGTTCAATGCCCAGAGCCAGGAGCTTGACCGGGCCAAGCGGGCGGCGATCCTCAGGGAGATGGAAGACTGGATGCTCACCGTGGATCCGGGGCCACTGCTGGTGTATTACTGGAGCTTCCGAGACCAGATCGTGAATAAGCAGATCCAGAACTACCACATGCCGGTGAGCCTGTGGGTGCAGTTGAAGCACGAATACATCTGGTGCGACCCGGCGTGCTGAGCGGATACGGGCTAACGGAACCCGAGGGAGAACCATGGACTACGGCCAACCGCGCCGGCGGGAATTTGGCAGAGGCTGAGGAGAAGCTATGAATACCTACGTCATCAAACGCTTCATGCTCTTCATCCCGACGCTCATCCTCGTCACGCTCATGGTGTTTGCGTTGATGCGGTTGGTGCCCGGCGATCCGGCCGAGCTGCTTTTGATGGGATTCGAGGGCGACGGGCAATTCTCCGAGCAGCAGCTGGCCGACCTGCGGGCCAAACTGGGCACTGACCGGCCGCTCGCCATCCAGTACCTGAGTTGGATCTGGGGGATGCTCCGCGGAGATTTCGGTGTGTCGATGTATTTCGACACTCCGATATCAGAGGACCTTGCTGCCAAGCTGCCGATCACGCTGGAATTGTCGGCGCTGGCGTTGATGTTAGCGTTCGTGGTGGCCGTCCCGCTTGGCGTCTTATCGGCGGTGCGGCAGGACACGATTGC
The DNA here is from genome assembly GCA_034423575.1 of Dehalococcoidia bacterium. Classification (GTDB taxonomy): domain Bacteria; phylum Chloroflexota; class Dehalococcoidia; order Lucifugimonadales; family UBA3495; genus Bin87. Next base: position 178,733 of record DAOUIF010000033.1, read on the forward strand.
GGATTACGCGTCGAGAATAATAGCCATTGCCGGCGTGGCCATGCCGACGTTCTGGATCGGCATCCTGGTGGTGTACTTCCTGGTTACGTGGTTCGACTGGTTACCGCCGCTAGGGTACGCCAACCTGTGGAAGGACCCGTGGACCAACTTGCAGCAGATGTTCTTCCCGGCGGTGGCGTTGGGGTTCTACAACATGGCGCTGGTCGCCCGCGTGACCCGCTCGTCGATGCTGGAGGTCTTCCGGGAGGACTACATCCGCACGGCGCGGTCCAAGGGCCTGCGGGAGAGGGCGGTGATCATCAGGCACGCGCTGAAGAATGCGTTCCTGCCGATTCTCACCATATCGGGCTGGCAGGTGGGAAGGCTGATAGCGGGGACGGTGGTCATCGAGACGATCTTCCTAGTGCCCGGGATGGGTCGTCTGCTGGTGGACAGCATCCTGCATCGCGACTACACCATGATCCAGAGCATCGTGATGGTGATCGCGTTCATGGTTCTGGCGCTGAACCTGATCGTCGACCTCCTCTACGCCTGGCTGGACCCACGGATACGCTACGAGTAAACGCTTTCGCTTCGCAGATCAGGACCGCAGTCTCCGGCGAGGAACAGGAAGATGGCCCAGGAAGCAACGGGAGTATTGGCACCCACCGAGTCGGTTAGCTCGGGGATGCGACCCAAACGAACGGTTTGGGAGAACATAATCAACTTCGCCCAGCGCAAGCCGCTGGGAGCGTTCGGCGCCGTGGTCGTCATAATCCTTGTGGTCGTCGCAATTTTGGCGCCAGTCGTGGCAACGGACGACCCGAAGCTGACCAACGCGGCCTACCGCTTCAACCCGCCCAATGCCGAGACCTGGCTGGGAGGAGACCAGATCGGCCGGGATGTGTACAGCCGGCTGGTCTACGGCACGCGGATCTCGCTGGTGGTTGGCCTCTTGAGCGTGTTCTTCGGAGTAACCATCGGATCGTTCATCGGGATTGTCAGCGGCTACTTTGGAGGCATCACCGACCTGGTGATCCAGCGGATCATGGACGCCATGATGTCGTTCCCGGCGTTGATCCTGGCATTAGCGATAATGGCCATCCTGGGCGCTTCGGTGACCAACGTGGTCATTGCGCTGAGCGCGGTGTTCATTCCCGGCGCGGCGCGGACGATCCGTTCGCAGGCGCTGAGCATCAAGGAAGTAGACTACGTGCTGGCGGCGCGGGCCGTGGGCGCCGGGGACTGGCGCATCATTTTGGGGCACATGGCGCCGAACTGCGCCGCCACGTTCATCGTGCTGGCAAGCATCTCGTTGGGTTGGGCGATCGTGGTGGAAGCGTCGCTGAGCTTCCTGGGCGTGGGGATTCCGCCGGACGTTCCGTCGTGGGGCGGCATGCTGAACGGCGTGGCGCAGAACTCGCTGGACGTGGCGCCGTGGCTGGGGGTATTCCCGGGTTTGGCCATCGCGATCACGGTGTTCGCAGTGAACCTGCTTGGCGATGCGCTGCGGGACGTGCTGGACCCGAGGATGCGCGGAGCGAATTAAGCCACATCGTCGGCGCGGCGATGCGAAAAAATGGGGAGGGTTCACAACCCTCCCCGTTTTACGTGCCGGTACGTCTAGGCTTCCGGGTAGGTGAGCTTCATCAGGACGTGGCGGCGATTCTTGGTGTGGGGGCGTACGTGTTCCGGCCAGCGGCCGGCGTCGACGGCCTCGGCCCACTCTGGGCTGGTCAGCACTTCCGGGTTTTCGATCTGGTAGACCGCGTGATGCTTGGGCGTGCCTGGGATCTCGATCTCCTGGATCTGTCCTCCCATTGCCATGAGGAGGCGGTGGGTCTCGTAGCGGGTGACCCCCACGACCCCGGGGGTCTCGTTGAGCAGCGGGCAGTGCTCGGTGTTGTAGACCTCGTTGAACAGCGCCTCGCGGTCGGGGTCGATGTCCATGCTGGCAATGAACAGGTACTTGGAATGCAGGTCTGCCATGGTGGCGCCTCCGTTGGTCAGTGTGAGTGGTGCAGCAGCTGCGCGGCGATGGCCCAGTCGGAACGGGCGGCGGTCATGTCGCCGAAGTTGGAGCGGGCCCTACCACGAGCGACATAAGCTTCGGCGTAGCGATCGTCGAGACGGATGGCGTTATCGAACTCGGCCACGGCGGCGTGGTTGTCGCCGGAGTCCCGCAGGGCCAGGCCTCGCCAGTAATGGGCGGATGGATCGTCCGGTTCGTGCTCCACGGATCGCCTCAAGTCTTCCGCGGCTTCGGCCAGGAAACCCAGCTTGTACCGGGCGATGCCCCTGACGCGCCAGGCGCGAGGCAGGCCGGGCTCGAGTTCCAACGTTCGGGTTGCGTCGGTCTCAGCTGCGGGCCAGTCGGACCGGTCCAGGTGGATGGCGCCGCGTTCGAGCCAAGCACCGGCGAGGCCTGAGTCCAGCGTGATGCCCGCGTCCAGATCGGCCAGCGCCGCATCGGTGCGGCCCAGCATGATCAAGCACCGGCCCCGGAGCAGGCGCAAGTCAGCGGCGGTGGGCGACGCTAGCAACGCCAGGTCGAGGTCGGCGAGAGCGGCGCGTGGGTTGCCGTTGGCAATGTGCGCTTGGGCGCTCCGCATGTGTTCGGTAACCGACGGGGAGCGGTTTCGCTCGGCGCGCTGCATAGTTGGGAGCTCGGGTATGGCAAGGGGCGACCTGGTAGGGCCGCCCCAGAACTGCCGTGACGGTGGATCAGAAAGCGCGGCGGTGGGAATAGTTGATCTCCGCGTTCGTGATGAACTCAAGGAGGACAGCGTTCCCGTTTTCGTTTTGCTGGCGGGCGCGCTGGAACGCCGGGATGATCTCGTTGGGGTCGGTGACGCGCTCGGCGTAGCCGCCCATGGCGCGGCCCATGTCCGCGTAGTTGCCGCCAAGGTCGCGGGTGTTATAGAGCTCGTGGGAGCGCTGCATGGCGTTGGTTTCCACGGCCATGGTGGAGTTGTTGAGGACCACGGTGGTGATGGGCACGTTGCTGCGCACTGCGGTCTCGAAGTCCAGGCCGACCATGCCGAAAGCGGCGTCGCCCATGAAGTTGACGCACATCTTCTCCGGGTCTGCCAGCTTGGCGCCGATCACCAGGCCCAAGCCGGTGCCGAGACCGTGGGACTTTCCCCAGCCAAGGTAGGTGCGCGGTCCGCCCGAGCGGTAGAACGGGGTGATCTGATCGCGGGGGCTGCCGGAATCGTGGGTGATGATGGCCTCGCTGGCCGGCACAGCTTTCTGGAAATCGGTGATGACGCGGTAGGGGTTGACCAGCGGGCCGGAGTCGGTGGTCTTGTGCTCCCACTCGGCGAGCCAGGCCTCGCGCACGGATGCGATCTCGCCTGTGATCTCGGCGTTGTTCCGGCGACTGTCGCCGACGATCTCGCGGCAGGCCTCGATCATCTGGCGCAGGGCCAGCTTGGCGTCCCCGATGAGCGGGAACTGGACGTCGTAGTCCTTGTTCAGGTCGCGGGGATCGTTGGTGTTCTGGATCAGCGTTTTGCCGGCGGGCAGGTTCATGGACATGCCGTGCTTGGTGAAGCTGGAGCCAACGCCGAAGATGACATCAGAGCGGCGCACGAAACGGTACACGGTGCCTGACATGACGCCGGAGCCGCTGCCCAGTGCAAGAGGATGCTGCTCGGGAAAGCCGCTCTTGCCCAGCAGCGTGCTCATTACCGGGATCGACAGAAGCTCGGCGAGTTCGACCAGCTCATCGGTGGCCTCGGCGTACATCACACCCTGGCCGGCGTGGATCACGGGGTAGGTGGCGGAGCACAGGGCGCGTGCGGCGGCTTCCACGTCGACGGGATCGGCCTGGGACGCCGACCGACGGACGTTGCCGCCCCAGTAGAAGGCTTCCTCGGACACTTCTTCCAATGCCACGTCGGCCGGGATCTCGACCATCGATGGACCAGGCCGGCCGGTGTACAGAGCGTTGACGGCCCGGCGCATGACCTGGCTGGTGCTGCCGGACAGGTTCAGCCGTTCGAGGTGCTTGGTGACGCTGGCGAAGCTCTCGATGGAGTCGAACATGGGGAAGACTTCCTGCCGCTCCCGCGGGTGGCCCAGCGGCAGCAGCAGGATCGGCACCGAGTCGGAAAAGGATGTGGCCACGCCGGAATAGGCGTTTTCGGCGCCTGGACCGTATTGCATGGCGAAGACGCCGGGAGGCCGGCCGTTGGTGATGCGGCTGTAGCCGTCGGCGATGCCGACGCCCACGCGCTCCTGACGGCAGATGATGGGCCGGATGCCGGCGGCGGCGCAAGCCTCGATTACGGGCGTGGTGGGGAAGCAGGACAGGTACTGGACACCCTCCCGCTTGAGAATTTCGGCAATGGCATCGATAGTTTGCACGGTGTTACCTCGGCGTTGATGGTGTGATGGCGATTGAGGGTTGTGCGGCAGCGTTGGCCGATAGTAGGCTATTCAGCATCGGTTTCCGAGCCGACCATGCCCGACCAGAAGCGGGACACGGGCAGGGAAACGTCCGGGAAGGCGAGGGGACTGACGGTATCGCCGGCCTGGAAACGGCGGACTGTTTGGTATTGGTCGCCTACCGGGTCCGTATGAACGTATAACGCGTATTCCCTGAGATTGACGATCCAAAGTTCCGGTACGCCCGCCGCCGCGTACGCGGCCAACTTTTCGCCTCGGTCATAGTTCAATGAGCTTGCGGAGACCTCGATGATGAACAGCACGTCCTCGGGAGTGGCGGGAGACAAGTGGTAATCCGGCCGGTCGCGGAGAATAGCGAAATCGGGCTGCGGCTCGCTGCGCGGGTTGATCCGAACAGAACCTTGAACTCGGACGCGGGCGCGGTCGCTGAAGGCGTAAATGACCAGCGGGGTGATGCAATCGGTCGAGTCGTTGTGCGCGTTTCCAATTGGGGCCATTTCGACGATCTCTCCGTTCAGCAGCTCGATGGGCTCGTATTCCGACAGGATGCCGGCCAGACCCATAGATTGGTACTGGTCCGCGGTGAACCGATAGCTGCCGTCGAGAACTGCTGCGCGGTCCTGCCGGCCCAGGATGCCCGCGGCAACCATGGCGCGAAACTCGGCGGAGCAAAAGGTACGGAGATCGTAAGTGCGTTCGATTGCGGTGGTCATGATGATGTGGCCGAGAATGGCTTCCTAGCGTGGGCGAATTGTAGCGCCCCGTTCGTGCAGGGCAGGCCGGTCACGAGTATATCACCCACCGCATCAACGACCGCCCCGAGGTCCCCTGCCAAGCCTCCAAAGTGGATTCGGTGGGTTTCAGTCGGGGATTGCAGGCGATCGCCGGCGACCCTGCGTTTGCGGTTTCGATTGTGTGGCAGGTGCAATGGGGCTAGAATGGCTGCCGAACCAGTTGGGGGGTCTGATTTTGAGCAATGGAGCCTTGGCCGGCGTGAAGGTGATTGATCTGACGCACCATATAGCCGGCCCTTACGCCACCAAGCTGTTGGCCGATTTCGGCGCCGACGTTTTGAAGATCGAGCGGCCCGGCGGTGACCCCGGGCGACGGCTGCCGCCCTTCTACCGCGACGAACCGGAAGCTGAGAAAAGCCTTCCGTTTCTCTACCTGAACACCAACAAGCGCAGCATCACGCTGAACCTCAAGTCTGATACCGGACGGTCGATCCTGATGGACCTGCTGGCGGATGCAGATGCGCTGGTGGAGAACTTCTCGCCGCGGGTGATGCCGTCCTTGGGGCTGGACGCAGAGACACTGCGTCAACACAACCCCAAGCTCGTGGTGGCGTCGGTTTCCAACTTCGGTCAAACGGGACCATGGCGTGATTATCGAGCGACCGAGATCGTTGAGTACGCGCTGGGCGGGCTGATGTACATTTTCGGCGCGTACGACCGGGAGCCTCTGAAACACGCGCTGCACCAGGCACAGTTCAAGGCCGGGACCAACCTGGCGTCGGCGACGTTGATGGCACTTTACCACCAGCGACTCACCGGCCAGGGGCAGCTAGTGGACGTGTCGATACAGGAGAGCATCGCGTCGGCGCTGCGAGACGTGACCAACAACTACACCTACACCGGGGCGGTGCGTCGTCGACAGCCGAACCATACCGGCGACCTGACTCGGTTGAGGGCGGTGTCCGACGGATACGTGCTGCCCAACCCCGGCATGGGCGCGACGTTGGACTGGAAGGTCCTGGTGGACTTCCTGGAGGCTCCCGAATTGGATGACGAACGGTTCGACAACGCATCGGCGCGGCTGGAGAATGCGGAAGCGCTGGGCGATATCCTTGATCAGATTTTTGCGACCAAGCAAAAGCAGGAGATCTTCTATGCGGCCCACCAAAAGCGGTTCATCTACGGCGTGATCGACTCGCCGGAAGAAACAGTAGACAACCCGCAGATACAAGCCCGGGGTTACTACGCGCCGGTGGAACATCCTGACCTGGGCGAGATCACGTTCCCCGGCGCGCCGTTCCTCATGTCGGACTCGCCCTGGGAGGTCAGGGAGCCTGCGCCCCGCCTGGGCGAGCACAACCGCGACGTGCTGGGAAGCATGGGGTACAGCGCGCGGGAACTGGCCTGGCTGCGTGCTTCGGAGGTGATTTGATATGGCCGGTCCGCTGGAAGGCGTACGCATCCTGGAAGTGGGCCAACTGATCGCCATTCCGTCGGCGATGAAGTGGATGGCTGACATGGGCGCACAGGTGATACGGCTGGAGTCGGTGCAGCGGCTGGAAAGCTACCGCACGGACTCGCTGTACCACAATGACGTCGATGGGGAATTCTGGAACCGGGGGGCCAACTTCTACGAGCAGAACCGGAACAAACTGGGACTGACGCTGGACCTGACTCGGGACGAGGGTAGGGCAGTGCTGCGCGACCTGGTCGCCGTCACAGACGTGTTCGCGGAGAATTTCACGCCGCGGGTCATAAAGAATTTCGGGTTGGAATACGAGGACCTGCGCAAAATACGGCCGGACATCATCATGGTGTCCTCGACGGGCTACGGATTCGATGGGCCCTGGGCCAACTTCGGCGCCACTGGGCCGGCGACCGAAGGAGCGGCCGGACTAGCTTATATCACGGGGTACCGCGGCGGCGGACCGGTGATGTCGGAGATTCCGTTCACGGACTACACCGCAGGCGAGCATACCGTAGCGGCCGTCATGCTGGCGCTGATGCACCGCCTGAACACCGGCCAGGGGCAATTCATCGATGTCTCCCAGACCCAAACTTGCTCCGCCACAATACCCGAGGCGTTGCTGGACTGGACGGTAAACGGACGCATCGCGGAGCGTATCGGGAATGAGGACCCGGCGATGTCTCCCCACGGCTGCTATCCCTGCGCCGGGGACGACCGCTGGATCGCCATCGCCGTGGACAGCGACGAGTCCTGGCTGGCTTTGTGCCGAGTGATGGGCCGGCCGGATTGGGCGGTGGACAACCGGTACGCCGACGTGTTGAGCAGGATCAGATACCGGGCGGAACTGGATCGGATGCTGGGCTTCGAAACCCGCGTTCACGACAGCCACGAGTTGATGGCGCGGCTGCAGGCCGAGGGCGTCGCGGCCGGCGCGGTGGCGGACAGCGGGGATCTGCTGTTCAACGAACACCTGAAAGAGCGCCGTTTCTACGAGGTTGTCGAACACCACCGTGACACGGGCATGCCGCCGTTGCCCTACGCCGGGCGCCCCTGGAAACTGTCAGACACGCCGGCAGTTCCGCCGCAGCCGGCCCCGATCATGGGTCAGCACAACCGTGACATACTGGCGGGCCTGTTGGGCAGAACCGATGATGAAATCGCCGAGTTGGAAGGGGCGCAGATCATCGGATACGCACCGCTGTCGCCGAGGGGGGTGCGCAGGCCATCCCTGGACGAGCAGGTGCGCCAAGGCCGGATGCAGCGTTACGAGGCCGACTACGCCGAACGTGTAGCGCAGTGGTTTGGCACTGGTGAATAATTGTTCGGGGGCGACCAACCGGTCGCCCCCAATTTGCTTGACCGTTTGCTGGGCTCCTCAGCCCCGGCGCGCCTCGAAAGCCGAGATGGCATCCTCGTGCTGGAGGGTGAGGCCGATGTCGTCCAGGCCGTTCAGCAGGCAGTAGCGGCGGAAGTCATCAACCTCAAAGTCGACGACGATCTCCTCGTCGGCGTCTCGGACCTGTTTGGCCTCAAGGTCCACCGTGATCTGGAAGCCGGGGTTTGCCGTGGCCTTGTCCATGATGCGACGGACGTCGGCCTCGGGCAGTGTGAGCGGGAGCAGGCCGTTCTTGAAGCAGTTGTTGAAAAAGATGTCGGCGAAGCTGGGCGCGATGATGCACCGGATGCCGAAATCCTCCAAAGCCCATGGTGCGTGCTCGCGGGAGGAGCCGCAGCCAAAATTGGGGCCGGACACCAGGATCTTTGAGCTGCGATAGGGGCCCTGGTTGAGGATGAAGTCGGGATTTTCGGACCCATCCTCGTTGTAGCGGTAGCGGTCGAAAAGGTTCGGTCCGAAGCCGGTACGTTCGATACTCTTCAGGTACACGGCCGGGATGATCATGTCCGTGTCGACGTTGACGGCGTCCAGCGGGGCGACGACGCCTTCCAGTTGCACAAAGGGTTCCATGGTTGTTCCCTCGGATGTTGGATGCAGCGAGCTTGACGCGCTGCGCTCGCGATGACGGGGTAGATTAAAATTCGCGGACGTCGACGAAGTGGCCGGCGATGGCGGCGGCGGCGGCCATCTCGGGACTGACCAGGTGGGTGCGGCCACCCTTGCCCTGGCGTCCTTCGAAGTTGCGGTTGGAGGTTGACGCGCAGCGCTGGCCGGGATCGAGGATGTCGGGGTTCATGCCGAGGCACATGGAGCAACCGGCCACGCGCCAGTCGAAACCGGCGTCCTTGAACACCTGGTCAAGGCCCTCGGCTTCGGCCTCGGCCTTGACCCGGGCGGAACCGGGGACGACCATGGCGTAAACATCCGAGCTGACCTGGCGGCCGCGGATGACGCTGGCGGCGGCGCGCAGGTCGTCGATGCGGGCGTTGGTGCAGGCGCCCAGGAACACGCGGTCAATCCGGATGTCCTCGATGCGCTGGTTGGGTTCCAGGCCCATGTATTCCAGGGCGCGCTCGGCGGCCTCGCGCTCGGGTGTGGTCTCGAAGGAGGCGGGATCCGGCACCCGGTCGGTTACGGGAACGACCATGTCGGGCTTGGTGCCCCAGGTGACGAAGGGAGCCAGGTCGTTGGCGTTGATGACGACGGTGTTGTCGTAGGTAGCGCCAGAGTCGGTCGCCAGGCTGCGCCATTCCTCGATCTTCGCTTCGAGTTCCGTGCCTTTGGGGGCGTAGGGGCGGGTGCGGACGTAGTCGAAGGTGGTGTCGTCAGGGGCGATCATGCCGGCGCGGGCACCGCCCTCGATGCTCATGTTGCACACGGTCATGCGGCCGTCCATGGACAGGCCGCGGATGGCCTCGCCGGTGTATTCGATGACGTGGCCGGTGCCGCCGTTGACGCCCATGTGGCCGATGATGCCCAGGATGACGTCCTTCGCGGAAACGCCGTTGGGCAGCTCGCCGTCAACGCGGACCTCCATGGTGCGGGGTTTGAACTGGCGCAGGGTCTGGGTGGCGAGGACGTGTTCGACCTCGGAGGTTCCGATGCCCACCGCGAAACAGCCGAGCGCGCCGTGGGTCGAGGTGTGGCTGTCGCCGCACACGACGGTCTTGCCGGGGAGGGTGTAGCCAAGGTCGGGGCCGATGACGTGGACGATACCCTGGTTCTCGCTGAAACGGTCGTAATAGAAGGGCAGCCCGAACTCCGCCGCGTTGCGATCCAGTGCGTCCAGCTGCGCCTTGGAAATCTGGTCTTCGATGGGTCGTGTGAGTTCCCAGGTGGGGGTGTTGTGGTCAGCGGTGGCGACGGTGAGTTCAGGTCGGCGGACCTTGCGCCCGGCCATGCGGAGGCCGTCGAAGGCCTGGGGCGAGGTGACTTCGTGCACCAGGTGCAGGTCGATGTAGATGAGGGAGGGTTGGCCCGGTTCTTCGTGAACCACGTGGGCGTCCCAGATTTTTTCGAACATAGTGCGGGCGACCAATTGATTTCCTCCTCATTCCGGGGCAAATACGGCATGCTCCGGCGTCACTCACGGTACGGATTGAGATTATAGCATCGTGCGCCGGGCCTCTGCCTCAGTGACTGCCGCCCGTCCTGCTGATCATGAGTTCCACGATGTCGTTGCTGGTGACCGCGCCCAGGAACTTTTCCGTACCCCTTTCCACCACGGGCATGACGGAAAGGGAGTGCTCGGACATCCGGCGCAGCACGTCTTCAACGTGCTCGTCGGGCCAAGCCAACGGTGTTTCGCTGCGCACCACGTCGCCCAGCGGGGTCCTGCCCCACGCCTCCTTGGGCAGGTATCGGAACATCTCCAGGGACACGACACCCCCCAGCTCGCCCTGGTCGGACACCACGTAATCGTGCTGGCGCGGCACGGTCCACCGCTCGGTGAAAGTCCGCACCGACACCGAGAGATCGGGATGCCGGCGCGTCCGGTCCAGGATGTCGTTCACGGTAATGTCTTCCAGCGCGAAACGCACGATCCCCTGGGGAATGTCGGTCAGCTCCGTCGCAAGGTCGGTCCGACGGCTGGCGCGGTTCACGGCATAGCTGATCACCGGCGGCATGAACAGGATGTAGCAGAACATCACCAGCACCAGGAACGAGAATACGGCTTCGTTGATGATTGCCGACTCCCGCATCAACAACAGCAGGGCAATTTCGGCAACCCCTTTGCCCATCAGGCCGGCGGCCACTGCGTAGGGCACGGTCAGTCGGGCGGCATAGGCCCCAACCAAGGCCCCGACGAAGTTGCCGAGGAACGGGATTACCGCCAGAGCCGCCATGGTCCACGGCGACAGCGTGACGAAGTTGAAACTGAAATGAAGTCCCGCCGACGCAAAGAAAAGCGGCACGAACAACCCTTCCGCGACGCCACGCATTCCCGGAATGATTTCCCGTCGCACCTGGTAGGGCAACCCGGACAGGGCCGCGCCGAACAGCAGTGCGCCCAGCGAGCCGTGCAAGCCCATGAACTCAGCGCCGTCCACGATCAGGAACAGCGCTCCCAGCAACAGCCCCAGGGACAGCTGCGGCACCTGTATGACGCGCTGGAGCAGGGCCACCAACGGCGGCAGCACCCGGGAAGACAAAACCCAGCACACCGCGGTGAAGCCGGCGATTTTGCCCAGCAGGACCAGTATCCCTACCGCTGACACTTCGTGGGCCTGCTCGCCTATGCTGAACCCGATGAGCAACAGCGTAATCAGCTCGGCGATGATCACCACTGTGAAGATCTGCAGTCCGATGTGTCCTTTCAGTTGACCGTCGTCGGCCAGCACCTTGACGACGATGCCCAGGCTGGTCATCGACAGCACCCCGGCCAGGGCCAGGGCCTGCGTTATCCCCAGCCCCAGCCCGAAATCGTAAATCACGCCGGCGGTCACCAGCAGGGAAATGCCCAACGACAAGATGACGGAGAGTATCGCGGCCAGGAAGTAATGGCCGCGCAGGGTTGCCACAAAGCTGGAAATGTCAATCTCGTCCAGGCCAATCAGGAAAAAGAATATGAAAACTCCCAGCGTCAGCAGAAGTTCGATATGGTTCGTGAAATGGATAGACCACAGGCCCGACAGTTCCAGGGCCGGGCCCAACAGCAGGCCCACGGTTACATAGGCCACGATGGCATTCAGACGCAATCGGCGGAAAACTCCCTCCGCCAACTTTGCGGCGATAATCAGCAAGCCCAGCGACAGCAGCGAGTCCCGGATTTCGCTGGACTCGCCGGCAAAATTGAACAGCGCGGCGAGTTCCGATGGCCAAAATCCTTCAACCAGCATTCTGCATGTCTCCCGCCGCAGGGCAATTGCACTAAAAACGCTCCCCAACCGTCACTCCGGCGGAAGCCGGATTCCAGAGGCGGGAAAGCGTAAGAAACGGTAACGAAACAAGGGCCCTGGATTACCGGTTTCCCGCTTCCGCGGGAATGACGAGGGCGGACGAAATCAAAACGCGATTGCCCTGTCTCCGACCGTTAGGGCCGGTCCATTATTCCGTAACCACAGTTATTGCACAAGCGGCCCCTGACCCCTGTGATAAACTTGGCCCGTCCCATGTTTGAACGCAAATCACGGAGGAATCGCGATGCCGTCCGCCGAAGCTGTTGTACTGCCCGACAATGTTCGACCCGTCCACTATGACCTGACTCTGACGCCGAATTTCGGCGATTTCACCTTTGATGGCGAGGTCGACGTGACGGTGAGCATGGAACCCGGAACCACCGAGATCATGCTCAACTGCGCCGAGATCGAGATACATTCGGCGACCGTGAGTTGGACGGACACGAACGGCGACCAGGAACAGGCGGCCGGCAACATCACCTACGACGCCGACGCCGAAACCGCGACCATCACCATCCCCGGGACGCCGGCGATCGGGCTGGTGGACAACCCGCACCTCCGGATGTCGTTCACCGGCGAACTCAACGACAAGCTGCGTGGCTTTTACCGCAGCCAGTACGTGAACCCCGAAGGTGAGACCAGCTACCTGGCCACCACCCAGTTTGAGGCAACAGATGCGCGGCGGGCCCTGCCTTGCTGGGACGAACCGGCAGCCAAGGCGACCTTCCAGGTGACGCTAATTGTGCCGGAAGACATGGAGGCAGTTTCCAACACGCCGATCATCGAAGAAACTCGCAGCGGTGACGGGGTGAAAACCCTGCTGTACGACAAGACGCCGGTAATGTCGACCTACCTCCTGGCGTTCGTGATCGGCGACCTGACCCACATCGAGAAAGAGGCTGCCGACGGCACGGTGGTCGGGGTGTGGATGACCCGGGGCAAGGAGGAACAAGGGCAGTTCGCGCTGGACACGTCGGTCAAGCTGCTGTCTTTCTTCAACGACTATTTCGGCATCCCCTACCCCCTGCGAAAGATGGACCACTTGGCCATTCCCGATTTCGCCGCCGGGGCAATGGAGAACTGGGGCTGCATCACCTACCGGGAAACGGCGCTGCTGGTGGATCCGGAGAACTCATCGGCGGGCACGCGACAGCGGGTAGCCGAGGTGGTCGCCCACGAGATGGCGCACATGTGGTTCGGCGACCTGGTGACCATGGATTGGTGGGACGACCTGTGGCTCAACGAGAGTTTCGCCACGTGGGTAGGCACGAAGGCGGTGGACTGGCTCTTCCCCGAATGGTCGATGTGGACGCAGTTTGTGAACATGGACACTAACCGCGCGTTCAGCCTCGACGGCCTGAAGAACTCGCACCCGATTGAACAGGAAGTGGCAAACCCCGCCGAGGTCAGCCAGTTGTTTGATGCCATCAGTTACAGCAAGGGCGGATCGGTGTTGCGGATGCTTGAGCACTTCCTCACGCCCAGCGTGTTTCGTACCGGCTTGAACGTGTATCTGACTCGACATTCATACCAGAATGCGCGGACGACGGACTTGTGGACGGCGCTGGAGGAAACCTCGGGGCAGCCGGTGAACTCCATCATGAGCAGCTGGACCGGCCAGACGGGCTACCCGGTGCTGGATGTGGCGGCGACAAACACCGGAAACGGGCTCTCGCTGGAGGTACGGCAGGAGCGGTTCGTGTTCGATTCGGTGCTGGGCGAGGACACGGGAGACGATGAGGAACAGGTGTGGCCGGTGCCCTTGACGGTCGCCGCCGATGGGGCTCCGGTGACCGCGCATCTCGTAAGCGGAGCAACGGGCACTGTGGAGGTGGCCGCGCCGGCACAGCCGGACTGGTTCAAGGTCAATCCCGATCAGACCGGCTTTTACCGGGTCAACTACACGGATGCGGACCGGGAAAGGCTGGCCTCGCTGGTGGCCGACAGGACGCTGCCGGCGACGGACCGTCTGGGTATCCAGAACGACGCGTTTGCGCTGTCCCGGGCGGGTCTGCTGCCGGTGACGCGCTTCCTGGCGCTGGCCGAGTCCTACCAGGATGAAACGGATGCCTCGGTATGGAGCGACCTGGCCACTAACCTGCGGGAGATTGAGAGCCTTATCGCCGACGAACCATACCTGAACGCGTACCGAGCCTTCGGGCGGCGACTGTTCGGGCCCGCGGCGCGGCGGTCGGGATGGGAAGCTCGGCCGGGTGAGGGACACCTGGACTCGCTGACGCGGTCGACCGTGCTGAGCCAGGCCGGCGTCTACGGCGATGCGCAGGTCATCACGCAGGCCCAGCACCTTTTCGAAGCCTATCAGGCAGATTCAGGCAACGTGCGCCCCGACCTCCGCGGCGTGGTGTTCAGCCTGGTGGCTCAGTCAGGCGACCGGGCGGTATACGATCGGATGTGGGAGCTGGAGCGCGCAGCCGAGCTACACGAGGAGAAAATCCGGTTCCTGGTCTCAATGGCGCGGTTCCAGCAGGAGGATCTGCTTCGAGAGACCCTGGAGCGGTCGCTTTCGGACGACGTTCGTTTGCAGGACACGATTTTCATCGTTGCTGCAGTGGCGGCCAACAATAAGGGCCGAAGCCTGGCATGGGATTTCCTGAAAGAGCAGTGGGAGGAGTTCGACCGGCGCTACGGCGGTGGCGGGTTCGGCTTGATGCGGCTGGTAGCGATCACCAACGCGTTCACCACCAAGCAGATGCGAGACGACGTGGAGGCGTTCTTCGAGGCTCACCCCACGCCGGCAGCAGAGCGCACCATTCGCCAGGCGCTGGAACGCATCGCGCTGAATGTGGCCTGGCTGGACCGTAACCGGGACGAGCTGGCGCTGTACTTCGGCTAGGCTCCAGACACAGCCAGCAGGTCTTCGGCCAGGCGCTCGATGCGTTCGCGCTGGGGAATGCAGGCGAGCCAACGCTGGGGGATACTCGACGCGCCGTAACGCGCTCCCAGCACGGCGCCGGCGACCGCAGCGTTGGTGTCGGTGTCGCCCCCGGCTGCGACGGCTGCGACCACCGCGTCCTCGAAATCTAGGGGCGTGGCGGCGGCCCACAGGCCGAACTGCATGGCCAGCAGGGTGTGTCCGATGAGACGGTGGTCACGCATCAGCCAGCCTACGTCGGGAGGCGGTTGGTGTCCCCGGGCGAGAGCGTCCAGTGTGTCCGCGGGGATGCCGTCTGCGTTAGCCTGGGCGGCCAGATCGGGGCAACTGTCGGTACGTGCCGCCTCCAGGAGACCCGGCAAGTCCGGGGCTACTCCGTTAATCAGGGCGGCGATGACGGCGTTCACCAGGATGCAGGACCACTGGCAGGTGGCGGCGTAGTGAGTTACGGCGCAGGTCAGGGCGGAATCGGCGACCAGCAGGTCCGGGCTGTCGCGACGTGCAATAGCCACCGGGGCGCAGCGCATGACGCCGCCGTTGGGGGCGATGCGGTTCCTGCGCTCGTAAACGGTGCGGGCCGGTTCGGGGATCGGCTTACCGGTTGAAATCTCGCGGATCACATCGCTCGTGGTGATGCCGATGCCGCGCCCATTTTCGCGTTCCCAAACTACCAACCTGTTCGCGAAATCGCGAGGATAGTCACCGCCAGCCAGCAGTGCGTCCCCCAGATCGACTGCCTGGGCGAGGTCGTCGTCCATGGGGAGGCCAGCCTCGCGCGGGTCGATTTCGGTCAGCCCGCCTGGGTATGAATCAGCGATCCAGTCGTAGCGGTGGCCCTCGACCGGCAGACCCAGGAGATTGCCAACGGAGATGCCAAGGAGCGTGCCGCGGGCTCGGTCGGAGATGGCTTCCCGTATGGGTCTGACAGCGGTTGCCGAAGCGATCCAATGGGAGGTTCCGGGAGCTAGAGATACGATTTCGCGGGCGGGCATTGGGGGTCGTCTCCTGGTCGAATACTGGTGGTGTAACCATCGGTTTCGGGCCCGCTTCGGTTTGACACGCTTGCCGAATGCGGGTAGCCTTGATTGTGATTTACGGAACAAATGGCACTGAAATTATGGACGCTTTAGAACGCATCAGCGCGTTGAAAACGCTGCTCCGTCAGCGGATCCTCGTCACCGATGGGGCGATGGGAACCCAGATCCAGGCCCGGGGCCTGGGACCCGACGATTTCGGAGGCGAGGAGTACGAGGGGTGCAACGAGTACCTGAACATCACTCGTCCCGACGTGATCGAAGACATCCACCGGGAATACCTGGAGGCCGGCGCGGATATCATACAGACCAACACCTTCGGCGCAACCGCGCTGGTGCTGGGAGAGTATGACCTGGCTCACGAGGCGCGCCGGATTAACCGGGAGGCCGCTGGTATCGCCAGGAGGGCCGCAGACGACGGTACCGCTGGCGACCCCGCCAAGCCGCGTTTTGTCTACGGAGCCATGGGCCCGACGACGCGAACGATATCAGTTACCGGCAATCTCACCTTCGACGAGTTGGCGGCCGACTATCACCAGCAGGCGGCCGGACTCATCGAGGGCGGCGCCGACGTACTGGTGCTGGAGACCAGTCAGGACACGATCAACGTCAAGGCGGGGCTCGAGGGCATCGACCGGGCCCGCGCCGAATTGGAATCGGATGTCCCGATGGCGGTGCAAGGCACGATAGAACCCATGGGCACTCTGCTGGCTGGCCAGGACGCCGAGGCGTTCTACACATCGCTGGCGCACCGGGATCTGCTCTGGGTCGGCTTCAACTGCGCCACCGGCCCCGAGTTCATGACGGACCATATCCGCACGCTGCACGAACTTTCGCGGTTCGGGATCGTCTGCGTGCCGAACGCCGGTCTGCCGGATGAGGACGGCAACTACAACGAAACGCCGGAGATGCTGGCGTCGACGCTGGAACGATTCGCGTCCAACGGATGGCTCAATGTCGCTGGCGGGTGCTGCGGCACCGGGCCGGATCATATCCGTCAAATTGTCGACGTTATGTCGGACAAGAAACCGCGGGTTGTCGAACCGATGCCGGAAACGCGCGTCTCGGGCATCGAAGCCGTTGTGGTCAACGAGGACACGCGGCCCACGGTGGTCGGGGAACGGACCAACGTGCTGGGCAGCCGCCGGTTCAAGCGGCTGATAGCCGGAGAGCGGTTCGAGGAAGCGGCCGAGATCGGCCGTCGTCAGGTGCGAAACGGCGCGCATGTGCTTGACGTATGCCTGCAAGATCCGGACCGGGACGAGACGGCGGACGTCATCAAGTTCCTGGACCAGTTGAACCGGCGTGTCAAAGCACCGATCATGATCGACTCGACGGACGCCGCCGTGATTGAGGAGTCGCTGAAGCGGTTGCAGGGCAAGTCCATCATCAACTCCATCAACCTGGAGGATGGAGAGGAGCGATTCCAGCGCGTGGTGCCGCTGGCCCGTCGGTACGGCGCGGCGCTGGTGGTGGGATGCATCGACGACGATCCGAACCAGGCGCAGGCGATCACGCGGGAGCGGAAACTTGAGATCGCCCATCGTTCTCACCAGCTGTTGACCGAAAAGTACGGAGTGCCCGAAGAGGACATCATCTTTGATCCCCTGGTGTTCCCCGCCGGAACCGGAGACGAGAACTACGTGGGTTCAGCAGCAGAGACCATCGAAGGCGTGCGGATGATCAAGGAGGCGTTGCCCCGAACGAAAACGGTGTTGGGGATCTCCAACGTGTCCTTTGGCCTGCCGGCCGCCGGCCGCGAAGTGTTCAACTCGGTGTTCCTGTACCACTGCACCCAGGCCGGCCTGGACATGGCTATCGTCAACTCGGAGATGATGCAGCGTTATGCCAGCATTCCTGAGGATGAGCGCAAGCTGTCCGAAGACTTGATCTGGAACCGGGGTGAGGATCCGGTTGCTGCATTTGCCGCGCACTTCCGCGACCGCGCTCCGAGAGCCACCGCTGAGGAGCGGTTGGCGTTGCCGCTGGACGACCGGCTGGCGCAGTGCATCATCGAGGGCAGCAAGGAAGGACTGGCCGAGGACCTGGACCTGGCGCTACAGGAACGGGAACCGCTGGCGATCATCAACGGCCCGTTGATGGCGGGGATGGACGAGGTGGGCCGGCAGTTCAACGCCAACCAGCTGATCGTTGCCGAGGTGTTGCAGAGCGCCGAAGCCATGAAGTTCGCGGTGGCGCACCTGGAGCCGCACATGGAGCGTACGGACGCCGCGTCGCGAGGGCGCGTCCTGCTGGCGACGGTGAAGGGCGACGTGCATGACATCGGCAAGAACCTGGTGGAGATCATCCTGTCCAACAACGGCTACAGCGTGATCAACCTGGGGATCAAGGTCGCGGCCCAGGAACTGATCGCGGGTTACCGGGAGCACCAGCCGGACATAATCGGGTTGTCGGGATTGCTGGTGAAGTCGGCCCAGATGATGGTCGAAACGGTGCAGGACTTCCGCTCGGCCGGCATCGCAGCGCCGGTGCTGGTTGGCGGCGCGGCCCTGTCCAACCGGTTCACCCGCCTGCGGATCGCACCGGAGTACGACGGCCTGGTCGCGTATTCGCCAGACGCCATGAGCGGACTCGCGTTGGCCAACGTTATCCAGGATGCCGATGAGCGTGAGCGGCTGATTGCGCGGCTCGCGACCGAAAGCGCCGAGATCCAAGCGGAAGTGGCCGCACGTGGGTAGCGCCGGCTCCGCATCCGGCGTAGCTACGCTGGAAACGTCACCGCGGCCGCCTGATCTCCGGATCCATGTGCTGGACGACCACGACTTGGACGAGATCTTCGGATACATCAACCCTCAGATGCTTTACGTGCGGCATCTGGGGTACCGGGGACGTTTCTGGGAAGCGTTGCGGGAAGACGAACCGAAAGCCGTTGAATTGCGCCGGCAGGTGCAGAAGGTCGAGGACGTGATGCTGTCCCGATCGGACATCGGGGCCCGAGCGGTGTTCAAGTTTTTCCCGTGCCGGTCTGAAGGCCAGTGGCTTGTCGTTTACGAATCGGACGGCACAACCGAGTTGGAACGGTTCTACTTCGGCCGGCAGCAGGAACGGGAAGGCCTGTGCCTGTCCGACTACGCCAGACCAGTGGGTGACGGCCCCAACGATTACCTGGCGATGTTTACGACCACCGTGGGACCGGGAGTCCGCGATCTGTCCGAAAGGTGGAAAAACGAGGGCAGATACCTGGACTCCCACACCCTTCAGGCCCTGGCTATCGAATCGGCAGAGGGTTTCGCGGAGCTACTGCATAAGCGGATCCGCACGATGTGGAACATAGGCGAACCGTCAGGGTTGAAGGTCAGCGGCGAGGACGAGTTGCGGGACCTGTTCCGGGCCAACTACCGGGGAAAACGGTACTCGTTCGGATACCCGGCGTGTCCCCGGCTGGAAGACCAGGAGAAGCTGTTCGCTCTGCTGGACGTGACGGCGAACATCGGCGTTGAGCTGACCGACGGCTATATGATGGACCCGGAGGGGTCGGTCTCAGCCGTGGTGTTCCACCATCCGCAGGCTAAGTATTTCAACCTGGACGAGGCGGATATTGAGAGGTTGGAGGCCGAAATTGCACAACTGCCAGCGGGTCGATAGGCCGTGAGTTTGCGACCCTATCTCCAGCCCGTTGCCTGGTGGCAGACGGGCTTTATTTTTGCCGGGCACGGGTCCATGTCCGGCGGCCAATCTGGAGATCGCACCAGCCAGGAGCCCCGCGACGCGAGGATGTCCTGGAATCCCGCTTTCGCGGGAATGACGGCACTGGGCAATGACGACTGGGTACTACTGGGCGGTGAAACCGCCATCGACGACCAATTCGGCTCCGGTGATGTAGGAGGCCTCGTCGCTGGCCAGAAAGAGGACAGCGTAAGCCACCTCTTCGCGGTTGCCGACGCGTTTCATGGGGATGTTGGCAAGCATCGTGTTGCGGGTTTCCGAGTTGGCGGTCCCGCCGGCCATGGGCGGCATCAAGCCGGGATGAACCGAATTGACTCGGATGCGAGCCTCGGCCCAGCGCACGGCCGCGGATTTGGTCATCAGGCGGACGGCTCCCTTGGAGGCGTTGTAGCCCATGTGAATGAATTCCTGGCCCACGATGCCCGAAATAGAAGAAATGTTGACGATGCTGCCGCCGTCGCCCTGTTCCATGGCGGCGATAGCATGTTTCATGCCGAGGAACACACCTTTGGCGTTGATATTCAGCAGGCGGTCCCAGGTGGTGGTGCCCAGATTGTTCTCCTCGTCGTACCCGGAGATGCCGGCGTTGTTGACCAGGATGTCCAACCTTCCGTGATGGTCGACCGTTTCGGCGATCACCTGTCGCCAATTGTCCTCGTCGGTGACGTTGAGGTGGGAGTAAACGGCACTGCCGCCGTTTGCGACAATGTCATCGGCCACACGCTGGCCGGTGTCGTCGGTAACGTCACATACCACGACGGTGGCGCCCTCTTCGGCGAACAAGCGGGCTTCGACCTCGCCCATGCCGCGCGCTGCCCCGGTGACGATGGCGATCTTGCCTTCCAGCCTGGCCATGGCAATCCTCCTGCGGGGTCTGCAAATCGTTCCGTGAAGACCGGATTATAGCATCGCCCCGGCGGCCCACTTCGTGGACTTGAGGTATCGATGACTACCATTCAAACCCCCAATCCGACGCCGCCCGCGGACACAGCGGACGTTGCCCTGGAAGCGGTCACCAACCAAATGCCGGGTTACACAGGATCCAACCCGTTCCCGCAATTTACCGCGGTCATAGACATCGGCTCCGGCTCCGCGCGGGCGGTGGTGATGCAAGTCAATCAAGGAGGCGGGATCGAAATTGTTGCCCAACGAAGGGTGACGCTCAACCTGATGAGCCACGTCAGGGCCGATGGATACCTGGACGACAGCGGCGTAGCGAGCACGCTGGACGCGTTGGAGGACTTCGCTCTGTTGGCGCGGGCCTACGGGATCGATGCGATTCACGCGGTGGGCACCGCCGCGCTGCGGGAGTCGGGCAACGTCGAGATCATCACCGGCGCGGCCCAGCACAGGTTCGGTATCCCGCTGAGGATCATCAACGGCGCCGATGAAGCGGCCTACTGCTTTGTTGGGGCGATCCACGGTTTGAGAGCGCACAGCGGGTTGCTCGCGGATATCGGTGGGGGCAGCACCGAGGTGGTCAGGTTCCGCGACCGGCAGCTGGTTTCCAGCGCGTCATTGCCCCTGGGAAGTCTGCGGCTCTCCAACCAGTTTGACCTGAGCGACCTGCCGACTGAACAATCGGTACTTGCCGCGTACGAATATGTGCGGGCGGTACTCTCCGATGCGCGCGTGGAGCCTTTGGAGGATGGCGAGACATTGGTCGGATCGGGCGGTTCGGTGCGTCTGATGTCCCGCATGGATCGAGGAAGGGAACCGTATCCAATCATTAAACTCCACGGGTACGAAATCGATGCCGATGCCCTGTCAGATCAGATCGCGCAGATGTCGGCCATGTCCCGGACGGAACGGGCCGGAATTCCCGGCATGAACCCGGAGCGGAGCCACTCGGTAATCGGTGGAGCCGTCGTCACGCACGCGTTGACACAGCATCTGGGAACGGACCGCCTGTTGGTATCCGGACAAGGGCTGCGCGAGGGGTTGGCGCGGCATCCGGATCCTCCGGGGGAGTGCGAGCGTGTACGGCTACCCGCGCTGAGTTCGGTGAGGTCGGAATCGTTGGCGGACCTGGTGAGCAGGTTTGCACCCCGATTCGGGCAACGGGGAGAAAGGCGGGCCGATTTGGCGGGACGTATCGCCGATGCGGTTTGGGATGGAGGCAATGGCCAAATCGCAAGCTCGGTGCGATGCGCGGCGCGGTTGCTGGACATCGGGAATGCGGTGGACTATTACAATCGCCACAATCGGACAGCGAGTATAATAGTGCGAACCGACCTGCCCGGATTCACTCACGGTGAATCGGCGCAGATCGCGGCCATCCTGCTGGCGGCGGAATTTGAGACGCTGCCTAGCAGATTCCGACAAAGTCGACTGATGTCGGCAGCGGAGTTACGGTTGATCCAGCAGGCGGCCGCTATTCTGGTGACAGCGGATGAACTGGACGGCAGATTGCCACCGGGAACGGCGGCAAACGCGATTACAATAGGACGAGAGGAAGGAACCTGGCGGATCGTTACGCCAAGTTGGTCACCCGTGGCCGGCCCGGGTCTGCCTGGTAGATGGAGAAAAGCGTTCGCCGAAAACGTGCGGATCGAAAGGGGTGCACCATGACGGTATTGCAAAAAGAGCAGGCGTTCAAAATGGGCGAGCGCTACGGGCTCCATCCGGACGATGGAAAATTCCCCGGCAAACTGATAATTGTTGAGGGGATCGACGGATCCGGGAAGAGTACTCAGATCGACCTGCTCGGTAAGTGGCTCAACAGCCAGAACCTGGTGACCGTATCTACGGATTGGAATTCGTCGCCCATCGTGCGGCGGACCACCAAGCGCGGAAAGGTCGAGGAACTGCTGACCCCGATGTCGTTCAGCCTGATCCACGCGGCCGACTTCGCCAACAGGGTGCACGCTCAGATCATTCCCGCACTTCGGGCGGGCGCCACCGTACTGGCCGACCGGTACGTATTCACCGCCTTTGCCCGCGACGCGGCCCGGGGAGTCGACCGCGAGTGGTTGCGACGGGTCTATTCGTTCGCGGTGCAACCTTCGTTGGCGCTTTATTTCAAGGTGCCGTTGGACGTGTCCATCCATCGCATCACGGTGGGACGAGAAGAATTGGGCTATTACGAGTCGGGCCAGGACATGGGGTTCTCCAGCGACCGGGAGGAGTCGTTCCGGATCTTCCAGGGCAGGCTGTTGGACGAATACGACGCCCTGACGGAAGAGTTCGGCCTGATGACCATCGACGCCACCCAGCCCATCGCCGTGCAGCAGCAGCAGGTGCGGCGGTACGTGGAGCCGCTGCTGGACGATGTGATGAGGATCAGCGGCCAGAGCGTTCCCGAGGCCCTCGGTCGCGCCGGGCTCACGGGTCGATACGTCACGTCACCGGTGCGGCGGCGGCTTACGGAGCAGGAGGCGCTGGCGGCCGGTTCAGACGGCTAAAGCGATGCTGGCCGACCTGCTACCTCCGCCAGACAGTTCTTCCAAGTGAGTGACAACCTGGAGCGATAAAGATGAACGAAGTCAGGTTCTACGGTCACACCCCACCTGGAGCCGGAGACGAAGAGACGCCGGGACGGCTGGTGGTGGTGGAAGGCACCGACGGCGTGGGGCGATCAACGCAAATCGCCATGTTGCGAGAATGGCTTGAAGCCGAAGGGTACGCGGTGCTGGTGACCGGGTTTCGCAGGTCGCAGTTGGCGGCTACCGGGATCGACCGGGCCATGCGCGGCAATACCCTGGACCCGCTGACGCTCAACCTTTTCTATGCCACCGACTTCTGGGACCGCTTGGAAAAGAACATCGTGCCGGCCCTGCGTTCCGGCATGGTGGCGCTGGTGGATCGCTACATCTTTTCCATCATCGCCAGAGCCCGGGTGCGCGGAGTGTCTCCGCGTTGGTTGAACGACGTCTTCGAATTCGCAGTCGTGCCTGACGTGGTGCTGTACCTGGATGTGGATGTTGAGCACCTGGTGCCGCGGGTCTTGTCCGTGCGACAACTGGATCATTGGGAGTCGGGCGAAGACTTCCTGCGCGGACCGGACCTGTACGAGAACTTCATCCGGTACCAGTCGGCGCTCATCGACGAGTTCCGCGAACTGGCCAAGGAGCACCAGTTCGTCACCGTGGATGGTCGGGGGAGCGTGGGAGATGTGTTTGAGGCCTTGCAGACCGAGGTCCGCAAGGCCCTGCAGGGCATGGGCGGGTAGATAAGTCTACAGACCCAGGGCGTCCGCCAGGCGGCGCCGATGGAACTTTGGGTCGCCGAGGAACTGGTAGAGGGTTCTCGAAGCAGTGGTGTGCAGCGTGAGGCCGTACTCGGTGGTGCTGCCGACGCCGGCGTGGACTTCGTGAGCATGGTTGCACGCGTTGTAGTAGGCGGCGCTGCTCACGGCTTTGGCCAGGTGGATGCTGTCGGCAGCACCACCGAGTACGGCCTCACGCTGCAC
>DAOUIF010000034.1:0-23254 GCA_034423575.1 Dehalococcoidia bacterium
CCAACGAAGCCTACATGGGCACCCTGGTCTGGGGACAGAAAAGCAGGGACGGCCAGGAGCCGGTAAGGGTGGAGAACGCCTTCCCCGCCATCGTGACCAAAGAGGAGTTCCGGCGGGTCAGGAAGCTGCTGGAATCCCGCGCCCCGGCCGTCACCCATCCCCGCCGCTCTTCCAGCCCCTACCTGCTCAGCGGCCTGGCCAAGTGCGAGACCTGCAACAAGGCCCTCACCGCCGCCGAGGCCAAGAGCGGCAAATACACCTACTACGTCTGCCAGTCCATCCTCAAGCAGGGCAGTGGCTCCTGCGACACCCCCAGGCTGAACGCCAGGAACTTCGAGGACGTCATCGTCTCCAACATCCGCGAGAACATCCTCACCGAGTCCAACATCCGCGACCTGGTGAAGCTGCTGGACGAGGAGATGGACGGCGTGGCCAGGGAGCAGCGGCAGAACCTGGAAACCGTCGAAGCCGAGTTGGAAGAGGTGAGGCGGAAGCTGGACCGGATCTGGCACTTCGTGGAGAGCACCGACCTGGACATGGCCGACGCCTCGGAGCGCATCCTCGAACACCGCCACCGCCGGGAGCAACTGGAGGCCGCCGCCGAGGATGCCCGGGCCGTTCTGGCCCAGAGGCGGGAACTGCTGGACAGCGCCGACACCATCGCCGCCTTCGCCGCCGACATGAGCGCGTTCCTCAGGACCAGTGAACTCACCGAGACCAAAGCCTTCGTGCGGTCGTTCGTCAAGGAGGTGCTGGTGCGGCCCGGCGGGGCGACGATTATCTACACGATCCCCACGCCGGAGGATAGTCCCATTGGGGGAGCGGACGCCGCCGAAATCGCCCTGAACGGCGGAGTTCGCAGTATCAGATATGGTGGTGGAGCTGGCGGGAATCGAACCCGCTACCTCTTCAATGCCATTGAAGCGCTCTCCCAAATGAGCTACAGCCCCACAGAATCGCTAACGCGTACGCGCTAGCGGGGCTACAGTTTAGCAAACGAGGCTTTGAAGCCGCAACTGCCGCGACCCGTCCGAAGCCGAAATGATCAGCCCGAAACCCGCTTGCGCCGGTTGTTGATGTAGTCCACCAGGACGTATTCGCCCAGATTTTCGCTGCTGCTGTAGAAAGCCCGTCCCCGGTTGATGCGCGTCATGCGGTCCACGAAGTTGACCAGCTGGTAGCTGTTCTCCAGCATGAACGTGTTGATGACGATGCCTTCCTGGGTGCAGCGGCGCACCTCTTTCAGGGTTTCCAACTCGGTGCGGTAGCTGGGCGGGTAGGAGAAGTAGGCCTGCTCGCCTTCCAGGTGAGCGGTGGGCTCGCCGTCGGTGATCACCAGGATCTGCCGAGTGCCTCCCTTTTCGCGGGAAAGGAGCTTGCGGGACAGCATCAGGGCGTGGTGCAGGTTGGTGCCCGACACCCAGTTGTTCCAGGTGAGGCCGGCCAGGTCTTTCTCCTCCAGCTCGCGGGCGTAGTCGGAGAATCCAACGACATGGAGGGTATCCCTGGGGTATTGCTGGCGGATGAGGGCGAACAGCGCCAGGGTGACCTTCTTCGCCGCCGCCCAGTTATTGAACAGACCCATGGAACGGCTCTGGTCCAATAGAACGATGGTGGCGGCGCGCGTCATGTGTTCGGTGCGGTAGATCTCGAAGTCGTCGGGACGGAGCTTTACGGGCACCTGCGGCCCGCCCCGGACGATGGCGTTTTTCACCGTGGTCTGGAGGTCCAACTGCAGGGGGTCACCGAACTCATAGGTCTTGGTGTCGCCCAGGAGATCCCCGCCGGCGCCGCGGGTGTCCAGATCGTGGTTGCCGATGCGGTCCTTCTTGAGTTGCTGGAAAACCTCGCGCATGGCTTTCTGCCCGATGCGCCGGATGCCGCGGGCGGTCAGGTTGAGCTGGTCGTCGTCGGTGATATAACCGGCGTCCTTCAGCAGCTGGCGCAAGCGGTCCAGTTCTTCCCACGCACGCCGGGCCTCCTCGCCAAGCAACTCCGCCAGTTGTTCCGGATCAACGTCGTCCAGGTTGCCGGTGCGCATGGCCTGCTGCAGTGACTGCTCCAGCCGGTCCAGGTCCTGCATCTGGCGCATGGCCTCCATGGCCTGCTCCAGAGTCATGCTGTCGTCGCCCAGGAAAGGGTACTGGCGGGCCAGTTCGTCCGGGGGCATCAGCGACTGCATCAGGCTGGCGAACTCGGACATTTCGTCCATCAGGCGCGGGTCCATGGCGGACTGCATGGCGTCTTCCAGTTCGCGGCGCATGTCGGGCGACAGACTGTCCATCAATGACTGCATTTGGGCCATCTGCTGCTGGATGCGCTCCATGAGTTCGTCGAGGCTCTGGGGCGGATCGTCGCCGAACATGGGGCCCCATTTCTGCATGAAGCCTTCAAAGTTTGGATCCCGTCCCTCCATGCGGTCCCGGAGCATCTGGTTCAGGTCCTGCATCATCTGACGCATGGCTTCCATCTGCTCTGGCGTCATGTTCTGCATTTGGTCCTGCATCTGCTGGGATATGTTCTGGGCCATCTGGCCTTTGAGCATGTCCAGCAGTTCCTGGAACATCTGCTGGGCGTCCGGGTCCATGAAGTCGTAATCCATCAATTCCTGGATCTGCCCACCGAGACTGTCCGGGAGATCATCCAGCTTATCGAGGTTGCGCTGGGCGCGATCTTGCAGCATCCGGTTCAGGGCCGGCTGTTGCTCCTTGCCCTCCATGTCGGACGGTTCCGGCTGGTCGGCCGCTTCGTCCAGTCGGCGCTGGATGCCGGCCCGCTCGGTGCGGAGGATTTCGTCCATCCGCTCCTTGAGGTCTTCGACCACCGAGTCCAGGTTGCTCTGCTGCAACTGCTGTCGGCGCTGCTGCTTCAGCTGCTCCATGAGCTGACGGAGGTTTGGCATCTGGGCGCCGTCGCGGTTCTGCATGCCGTTGCGGAACAGGTCACGCAGGGCTCGCGCCAGGTCGCCGTGCTGCAGCAGGTCATCCGAAAGGGCGTCCATCACCTCGCTGGCGTCGACATCGAAAATCTGCTGCGTGCCATCCCACTGGGAATAGCGGTAGCGCTGGTAGAGCATGGGCGACCTCCGGACATGCCGGCGGGAGAAGGACAGGCGATGGCGGGATGATAACACACCGCCACCGAGACACTGGTGATCAGGCGAAGAGGCGGTTGAGCCAGGCGAGGAATCTTTGGCACAGGGGGCCGTTGGTTTCCAGATCGTGCGCTCGGATAGCCAAGCCCATTTGTCGCGGATCTTCTCGGCTGGCAAGCCAGGAGTGGGTCTGGGCGCGGAGTGTCTTGCCTTCTGCGAATTTTCGGTCCGTTAACGGAATACCGGCAATATACTGCTGGGACAATGGCCACACTGGATCGCCGGCGGGAACCATCCTCTCAACGAAGTCTTCAAGTTCGCCTGGGTTTAAATTGTCGGGCATTATCCAGACGCCGATTCGGGGGCTGTTGGTGTCTGGGCGTTCTGGGATGATCGTGCCGTTCGGGTCGGGAGTCGGAGGAAGCGGGGATATGGTCCGCCCCGCGTCATGGATGCGGTCCTGGACTTGGTTCCAAGTGTTGGATGCGTGGGTATCCGCATCCAACACGATGCCGACAGCAGGACGGCCGGGTTCGTCAATATGGTCGCGGATGTTGCGAAGGACGTTTTCGATACCCTCGTAGTCTTTGATTGCGAACTCCGACGCCCGGTTCCAACGCTCCGCCAAATGCCTTATGACGTGCTTGTCTTCCACTCCTTCAACCAACAACAACGGGTCATAAGGGCGCGGGTCGAGGTTAATCATGGATTAGCGTACCTCGATCCCGTATTTCGCGATGTTTTTCAGTCGGGATTCGTCGTAGGTAATTGGCCGCAGCCCGGCGGGTGGACGCTCGAGGCGGACCAGAAGCCCCTCTACGTCCTCCAGTTCGTTAGCCGCCTGCGCGAAACCCACTACGCAGTCCCAGCTGTGCGTGGTGGCGATGACTTGCACGTTGTTGCGTTGCGCAGTTTGCAGCACCATGTTCCAGAACTTGGCCTGAATGGAGTGGTGAATGCCGTTTTCGGCTTCGTCGATGAGGAGAAAACCATCGCTGCTTTTGGCTAGAGCCAATGCAAAACCGAACAATCGCGTGGCCCCGTCGCCCAAGGAACGCAGCGGCACCGGATGATCCGTGCCCTCTACTCTTACCATCAAACGGCGTCGCATACGCAGGCCACTTTCGACCGCAGGATCTACCACTGCAAACCGCTTAACCCGAGCTTCCGAGATCAGATTCAGCGCTTCGACGGCGCGATCTTCATGAGGGGTGAGGGCTACATCGTGCCAATGCCGCTCGATAATCTCATCAGTAGGACCACTGGGTCCTGTAATGTTGCAGGTGATTGGGATCGGCCGGGCATTTTCACTTTCATGAAATTGAAACTCGATCCCAATATTCCCGACAGTTTTACTGAGAGTAGAGCCGGTAAGAGGATGACCAAACCGATCGGTAAAGCTCTCCCCGAGCCGGACCTCACCAACATTGTCCCCTTGTGGGCCGATGGAGATTACTGTCTCGGAAGCGTAGTCGCGGTTAGGGAATAGCGCTACTCGGTCTACCAAAACCGTCGATTGATCATCCTCAATTTCCGTGAAGGAGTCGCCTCTGTCGATCAATACCGAGTCAAATGCACTGGAGCGTCCACCAGCCGCCCATACCCGCACCGCATCCAGCACCGTCGTCTTGCCCACGCCGTTCTTCCCCGCCAGCAGTGTCACCCGGCCCAGCCGTGGGATGGTCAGTTCGTCGATGCCGCGGAAGTTCTTGATGACCAGGCTGGGGAGGTGGAGGCTCTGGTCCGGAGTGGGCTCTGACATGGTTGCACCCCTGCGGTCTCCTGGGAAACCTCTGCGCTATAATCCTACCGTTCGATTTTAGCCCATCAACTCTTCACGGGAAAATGATAGCCCAAAGGAGGGCGTATGAAGTACGACGTTATCGTGGTTGGCGGCGGCGCGGCGGGTTCGACTTTGGCGAGCCGGCTCGCAGAGGACAGCAACACCTCGGTGCTGCTGCTGGAGGCCGGCAACGACTATCCAGACGTGGCCACCCTGCCGGACGACGTGAAGTTCGGCGGCACGCGCTACGCGGAAGCCCAGGACTCGATCCATAACTGGGCGCTGCGCGGCACCATCACCCCCGAGCAGGGCGAAATCCACGTCGCTCAGGGCAAGGTCATCGGCGGTGGGTCGTCCATCAACGGCCAGGCCATGCAGCGCGGCTTCCCCGAAGACTTCGACGACTGGGCTGCCCGGGGCAACGACGAGTGGTCCTACGACAAGGTCCTGCCCTTCTATCGCAAGATGGAAAACGATATGGACATCCAGGACGACTACCACGGCGCCGACGGCCCCATGCCGGTGCGCCGGCGACGGACCGGCACCTGGGCGGACATCCAGAAGGCGTTCTATGATGCCTGCCTGGCCGAAGGCTACCCCGCCGTGGAGGACACCAACGGGCCGAATCCCACGGGCGTGGGCGTGTCGCCGACCAACAACCTGGGCGGCATCCGCATGAGCGCGGCTATGACGCACCTTAACCCGATGCGGCACCGGCTTAACCTGACGGTGCGTGGCAACGTGTACGTGCGCCGGGTTCTCTTCGAGGGCACCAGGGCTGTCGGCGTGGAAGCCGAGAGTGGCGGCGAGATCTTCACGGTGGAGGCCGACCGCGTCGTGCTGAGCAGCGGGGCGATCCGGTCTCCCCAACTGTTGCTGCTCTCCGGTGTCGGCCCCCGCGAACACCTGCAGCAGTTCGGCATCCCCGTCGTCCACGAAAGCCCGGGCGTCGGCCAGGGCCTGTGGAACCACCTCAGCGTCCATGTCACCTACAAGGTGAAGGACGGCAAGACACTCACCGGCGACCTCGACGCGCCCCACTTCGGGCTGCACTACAGCTCCGAGGGCTCCGGCTACACCAACGACATGGTGCTCCGCGTCAGCACTGTGGTGGACGAGCGCGAGGAGAAGGTGCCCGGGGTGCGTACCCGCTACAACACCGGGGACGTGCCGCCGGAGCGCGCGGCCCGGATCTCCTGCACGCTGGGACTGCCCGACGGTTCCGGGTTCGTCCAGTTGCAGTCATCGGATCCCGACGTGCAGCCGGAGTTCAACTATCGGTACCTGCATCACCCCAGCGACGCCCGCCGCATTCGCGAGGGCATACGCTTCGCCGCCCGTATGCTCGAGTCCGACGCCTTCGGGGATGTGTACGACTTCCGGATCAACCCGCCCGACGACATCCTGAACAACGACGACGCCCTGGATCTGTGGGCCCGTCAGACCGTGGGTACTGCCCGTCACGTTTCCGGCACGTGCCGCATGGGTCCGGATGGCGATGGCATGGCGGTCACCGATCAGTACTGCCGCGTGCGCGGGGTGCAGGGGTTGTGGGTGGTTGACGCCTCGGTGATGCCGCGGGTGCCGCGCTCCGGCGGCATCCATCCCACCGTCGTCATGGTCGGCGAGCGCGTGGCCGATTGGGTCGCGGCCGGTTAGCTCTTCGCGCCGCGCAAATATCCATGCGAAGCAATCGACCCGGACCTATTCGTCCGGGTCGATCACTATTTCGGGGTGGGTGTCGACGCCGTACCGGGCGAACACGTTGTCGATCTGCGCCAGGTCCGCTCCGGAGAGGGCCCATTCCAAGCCCGCAACGTTGTCCTCGACTTCCTGCACGGTACGGGTGCCCACCAGCGCGACGCTGACCGCCGGGTTCGACAGCACCCACCGTAGAGCAAGCTGGGGCATCCCCTTGCCCCTGCCTTCGGCGATGGGCTTGAGGTTCTCGACCACGTGCAGGTTACGCTGGAAATGCTCCTCGGCGAAGACGCCCACGTTCCAGCCGGGCCGGCCGCCGGTGGCCCGCCAGTCGTTGTTGCCGAAGGCGGTATCGGCAGACATCGTACCCGTCAGCAGACCAAAGGCCAGAGGCCCGTACACCATGACGCCGGTGCCCCGCTCCAGGCAGTAGGGGAATATCTGCTGTTCCATACGCCGGTCGAACATATTGAGGCCGTACTGGACGATATCCACGCTGCGAACGGCTTCGCACTCTCGGATCTGGTCGAGGGTGAAATTCGATACGCCGACGGCGCGGACCTTGCCCTGGTGGACGAGGCTGTCCAGCGCGTGCATGGTCTCGTCGAAGGGCGTGTTGACGTCCGGCCAGTGGATGAGCAGCACGTCCAGGTAATCGGTGCCCAAGTTCTGCAGGCTCTGCTCCACCGAGGCGAAGATGGAGACCATGCGGCTGTCCCGTCCCTTGGGACGATCCGTGTAGCCCACGCCACACTTGGTGACCACTACCACGTCCTGTCTACGGCTGCCCAGCGCCTTGCCCAGAACGACCTCTGATTCGCCCCTGCCGTAGGCCGGCGCCGTGTCGAAGCAGTTGATGCCCAGGTCGATGGCGCGGTTCACCGCAGCGTCGAGCTCGGTTCCGGTCACGTCGCCGTAGGTTCCGCCCATTTCCCAGCAGCCGAAGCCCAGGGCGGAGACGGTCATGTCGGTGGGGCCAAAACGACGGTATTCCATGACGATGCTCCTGAGATGCTCGGCGTAGTTTGGAGTAAGGCTTGATTCACAGGGATATACAGGATCAACGGGATGCACAGGATCGTTTTATGCGTTGGTGGTGGAGGTCCGGGCTAAACGCAAGAGGGTATCGGGAGCGCTACGGTTGTGCAGCGCTCCTGACGCGGAAGGCGTGGACTGGTGGCTAGCCTAGGTCGGGCCAGACGCCCTGGCTGGGCGAAACGCCTTCGTAACCATTGGCGATGCGGAACAGGTTGCCTTCCTCCCAGGGGCGGCCGATGAACTGGAGGCCGATGGGCAGCCCGAGTTCGCTGAAGCCGCAGGGCACGGTGATGGCCGGGAAACCCGTGGCGTTCATCGGGCTGGTGTTGCGCGAAACGTGGCCGGAGCCAGGACCGCGCACCTTCTGCTGCCGTCCCTCCGCTTCGATGGTCGCAGCGTCGATGCGCGGCGCCGGCAGCGGCGTGGTCGGCGTCACTAGGAAGTCCACGTCCTGCAGAACGCGGGCGTGTTCCTCCTTGATGATGCGCTGGACCTTCATGGCCTTGGAGTAGTCTCGGCCCAGCACGAACTGCCCGGCCAGGGTGCGGTAGAGGGTGTCGGGGCCGTAGTCCTCGCGATTGGAAGTGATGTACGGCTCGTGGGTCACCACACTATCCGCCATGCTGGAGAAACGAAGCGCTCCGGCGTACTGCATGCTGGGCACGCTGACCTCGCGAGTGGCCACTCCCAGTTCCTCCAGCGCAGCAATTGCGCGGCGCACGGCGGCTTCCACTTCAGGATCCAGGTGGTCGTAGTAGTAGTTGGAGGGAATGCCCATGGTGAGCCCGCTGAGCCCGCGGTCCATGATCAGCGCGTAGTCATCGACCGGGACCGGAACCGTGCTGGGGTCCAGGGGGTCGTAACCGGCGATGGCCTGCAGGACCAGGGCGCTGTCGCGCACGGAGCGGGTCATTGGGCCGATGTGGTCGCCGTTGAAGCTGGTGACCAGCAACCCGCGCTGGCTGACTCTACCGAAGGTCTGCTTGAGCCCAACGACGCCACAGAAGGCCCCGGGCAGCCGCACCGAACCGCCCAGATCGGTTCCTAAGGAGGCGAAGGTGACACCGGCAGCCACGTTGGCCCCGCCGCCACCGCTGGAGCCGCCAGGGATGTGATCGACGTTCCAGGGGTTGTGCACCGCGCCGTAGTGCGGGTTGTTGGACGTTGCGCCGGCGGCAAACTCTTCCAGGTTTTCCTTGCCGATGATGACAGCGCCGGCGGCTTTGCAACGGCGGACGACCTCGGCGTCGTCGGCGGGGATGTGGTCCCGCAGGACTTTGGTGCCCAGGGTGGTGTTGATGCCGCCCGTGGCGATGTTGTCCTTGATGCCGATGGGAATGCCGTGAAGAGGACCCAGGTACTCGCCACGGGACAGGGCTTCCTCCGCCTCCTCGGCCTGGGCGAGCGCCTGCTCCCTCATGATGGTGATGAACGAGTTCAGCGCGGGCTGCTGACGCTCGGCTTCGTCAAGGGCAGCCTGGGTGAGTTCTACCGGCGAGACCTCCCGCGCCTGGATCAGCGGGGCGATTTCGGAGATGGTCAACTGGAGCAGTTCGGAATCAGGCATCGGTTTCTCCTCCATCCGCTGGCCGGAGCAGGCGCGCGGACATGACATCGGACAGGTCAAGGTCGCGCAGGTTCTGCAGCTCGGTCAGGTAGTTTTCCAGCTCGGGTTTGACCAGCTCCAACTCCGCGTCGGACAGTTCGAACCCGCCGTATTCTGCGATTATTCGCTTCATGGTTTCATCGGAAATCGGCATTGGCCACACCTCCCGGATGGTCGCGATTGGGCGCGAGTTTACATATCGCGTGGTACGTAGGCAAGGAAGGGAAATAGGATCGAGGCGCGGCACCGGACCGAAAGGAGCATGAGCCTCGGCGGGCGCGGCTCAGATTGCCGCTCAGATTTTGCGTGTGCTATACTCACGCCCGATCCGAACCCAGACGAATAGAGAGGCACACAGCTTATGGTACAAGCCCCGGAACGCCCCGCGGAGAGTGCGATGAACGCGGCTCCCGCCCTGGAACCGATCACCATGAAGTCCCTGCTGGAGGCCGGCGTTCACTTCGGCCACCAGACCAGGCGATGGAACCCGAGGATGCGCCGCTACATCTTCACGCAGCGCAACGGGATACACATCATCGATCTGCAACAGACGATGGGGTTGATCAACGACGCGTACCGGGCGATGGTGGAGCTGTCCGCCAGCGGGGGCAAGGTGCTGTTCGTCGGCACCAAGAAGCAAGCCCAGGATGTCATCGCCTCCGAAGCCGAGCGCACGGACCAGTGGTATGTGAACCAGCGGTGGCTCGGCGGCACGCTGACCAACTTTCAGACCATCAAGGGTCGCATCGACCACATGAAGCGTCTGCAGGAGCAGCGGGACACGGGCTATCTGGCGCGGCTGCCCAAAAAGGAAACGGTGCGTCTGACGCACACCCTGGACAAGCTGGAAAAGTACTTCACCGGCCTGCGCAACATGGACCGGTTGCCCTCCGCCCTTTTCGTCATCGATATCGGCAAAGAGGATATCTGCATCGCCGAGGCGCGCCGGCTGAACATCCCCATCTTCGCGATCGTGGATACGGATTGTGATCCCGGTCAGGTCACCCATGCGGTTCCTGGCAACGACGATGCGGTACGGTCGATCCGGCTGATAACCGGGCGTATGGCCGCCGCCATCGAAGAAGGACAGGCGCAGCGGGAAGCCCTGCAAATCGCGCAGACCGAAGCTGCTGAATCCGACGGTGAAGAAGTTGACGAGGATGCCCGGCCGTTCAGCAACACCGTGACGTTGGAAGAGCTCGGCCAGATGATGTCCTCGCGCCCGCTGGAGCCGTAGACGGCTAAAAACGGGCAAACGCTTGACAGCGCCAACCACAGGAGGCTCAAAAGTTGCCTGCAGTAACCGTGGAACTGATAAAAAGCTTGCGCGAACAGACCGGCGCCGGCATCAGTGATTGCAAACAAGCTCTGGAGGACAACGGCGGGAACCTGGAGCAGGCCATGGCAGCCCTCCGCCAGAAGGGTTTCGAACAAGCCGCCAAGCGAGCCGATCGCGAAACCTCGCAGGGGTTGGTCGAGGCCTACATCCATACCGGTGGTCGGGTTGGAGCCATGGTGCAGTTGGGGTGCGAGACCGACTTCGTGGCGCGTACCGAACAGTTTCGCGTGCTGGCTCACGATATCGCCATGCAGGTTGCCGCGATGTCTCCGGTGTACCTGGACGAAGAGGACAAGGACGAAGGAGACGACCGCCCTGCCGCCCAGGTTTGCCTGATGCAACAGCCGTTCATCAAGGACGGGTCTAGGACTCTCGCTGACCTGGTCCGGGAGACGGCGGCGCAAACCGGTGAGAACGTTCGCGTAGTGAGCTTCCGCAGGCTGGCCCTGGGTGAATAAGGCGACAAGCGAAAACGGCATCCCTCCTGAGTCGATGCTGGGTCGGTTTTGACACATGGTTTCCGCCAGCGTCACGGGTGAAACGATCTATCGCCGCGTCCTTTTGAAGGTCAGCGGCGAATCTTTGCAAGGGTCCGGTCCGGATACGATTGATCCCCAGGCTGTCGGGTATATCGCGGATCAGATCATCGACGCGCACTCGAAAGGGGTGGAAGTGGCGGCCGTGGTGGGCGGAGGCAATATCTGGCGCGGCTCCGCTGCCGAACGCCGGGGCATGGAACGGTCCACCGCGGATTACGCTGGCATGGTGGCCACAATCATCAACGGATTGGCTTTGCAGGACGCGCTGGAGCGAAGGGGGATCATCACCAGGACCCAGTCGGCATTGCCGATACAGGCGGTGGCGGAGCCATACATACGACGCCGGGCCATCCGTCACCTGGAGAAGGGGCGGGTAGTGCTGTTCTGCGCCGGATCCGGCAACCCTTACATGTCTACCGACACAGCCTCGGCGCTTCGTGCCCTCGAAGTGGGGGCAGAAGTGCTGCTGATGGCCAAGAACGGAGTTGATGGGGTCTACGATTCAGATCCAAAAACCAACCCGGGCGCCGTGAGGTTCGGGAACCTGGAATACCTGGACGCGGTAAATCGCCGATTGGAGGTGATGGATTCCACCGCGATGACGCTGTGCATGGATAACGAGATGCCGATCATAGTCTTTGATATATTTGAGCGAGGCGCCATGGGCCGCATTCTGCAAGGGGACGTGGTGGGGACGACCATCGACGACGGCTCGCGGCGCAACGGATCGTAAGACGAAGACCGCCTAGCAACGACGCTCAGCCGAAAGGAGGGACCAAATGCCGGATCGCAACAACAGGGGCAACAGCGGCGATCAGGATGGGCCGACCATCGAGGCCGTGCTGGCCGAAGCGGAGCGCAAAATGGGGCAATCGATTGAAGCGATGCGCCGCGACATAAGCACGCTCCGGACGGGACGGGCAGCGCCGGCGCTTATCGAAGACCTGATGGTTGATTACTACGGGTCGCCCACCCCCCTGAAACAGATCGCCTCCATATCCGCTCCCGACGCCCGCGCCATAATGGTGCAGCCTTGGGACCGGCAGGCTCTGCGTGACATCGAGCGCAGCCTCACGCAGTCCGAAATGGGGTTCAATCCTTCGAACGACGGGAACGTGATCACCGTTCCCATCCCGCCGCTGACCCAGGAACGGCGCCGGGAGATGGTGCGCCTGCTGAAGCGCAAGGCGGAGGATAGCAAAGTGGCGGTCCGCAACGTGCGGCGAGAAGGCGTGGACTCCTTGCGCAAAATGGAGCGCGACAAGTCCATCTCCCAGGACGAGAACAGGCGGAGCCAGGACTCGCTGCAAAAAACCACGGATGCCCATGTCAAAGCCATCGACGAGGTCGCAGCGACGAAGGAAGCGGAAATCATGGAGGTGTAGCCCCCGAGTTCCCGTGGCACGCGTTAGCGCGTCCCTTCAACCCCGTTGGGCGCCCGCCGTATCGGGCCTCGTCCTGAAGAGAACCGATAGGCGGGTAAACGTGTGCCCCTGCCTCAGGGGCATTTATCTCGATCAACCACATCCGTATTTGGCAGCCACGGAGCCGCGTGGGTCCGTGAATCATGGCGCCGGCGCAGAGCTCCGGAGCCTCGCCGTCAACAGCTCTATACATGTCAAGTCAACAATATTCTTCCAACACACCCCGCACGGCACCAGTGACCGGTGCCGGAGGCGATTTAATTCCCGGCCACGTGGCGATAATCATGGACGGCAATGGACGTTGGGCAGAACGCCAGGGGCTCCCGCGCAAGGTGGGACATCAGAGCGGGGTCAGCAATATACGGCGGATAGTAGAGCTGCTGGCGCAACGCGGCGTCCGGGTCGTCACGCTGTACGCCTTTTCAACGGAGAACTGGCGACGCCCAACCGATGAAGTGGACAGCCTTATGTCGATCCTGGCGGAACAGATCGAGCCGCAGACCCGGGAACTTCACAAAGCGGGTGTAAAGTTGGTGCATCTGGGAGACATGAGCCCGTTGGATCCCGCGCTGCAGGATGCGATACGGCAGGCTCAGGACATCACCAGGCAAAACGTTGGGATTACCGTCAACATCGCCTTCAACTACGGCGGGAGAGACGAGATCCTGCAGGCGGTCCGGCGGATGCTGGAGGACGGCGTGGTTCCAGAAGAAGTGGATGAATCGTTGTTCAGCCGCTACCTGTACACCGACGGCTGCCCCGACCCCGACCTCATCATCCGTACGGGAGGCGAGCAGCGGCTGAGCAATTTCCTCATCTGGCAGGCGGCCTACAGCGAGTACTACCACACGCCGGTGCTTTGGCCCGACCTCGATGCTGCGGAATTAGATCGCGCGCTGAGCGCTTACGGGCAGCGCCAAAGGCGGTTCGGCTCCCTGGATACCTCGGACCGTCCCTCTGGAGCATAAAGCGGGTGCTGCTCCACCGGGTTCTGACTGCCCTGGTGGGCGTGCCGGTGGTATTGGCCTGCATCTGGTTCGGTCCGCCATGGATCACCCTCTTGACTGCGGTCGCCGCGGTAATCGGCGTCAGGGAGGCGTACCGGTTGTTTCCCGCCCGCCCGAGCGGCTCGGGGGATGCAGACGACGGCGACACGAGGTTGCCATTGCTTCTGGGCGGCACGTGGGCGGTGGCGCTGGTGTTGGCAGGAGAGCTGGCGGTGCGGCCCGGGGATTTTGGATGGGCCTTCCTGAGCATATGCGTCGTTGGCGTCATTGTGGCCGGTTTGTGGATGATTGCCGCCTGGCACCGGGGGCGAACCATCGCGGCGGCGAGCTATCTGGTCCTGTCTCCGGTTTACATCGGCGGAGCGTTGGCGGCCGCGGTGGCGCTTCGCGGCGTAAATGGACTGCCCGATCTATGGCGACCAACAGACGAAGAACCGGCACCTCCGTTGTCAGTGCCGCCACACATCGAAGATGACGGCCTCGGCGAAGCTTTCGAAACCGTCTATGAGGTGCCGGGCGCCGACGGCGGGGTTTGGTTGCTGCCGGACATAACCGGTTCCGATCTCGCTCGGGAACTAACCGTACTCACGGAAACCGGTTGTTGGTGGCTGCTGCTGGCGATTCTTGCCGTGTATGCCGCGGACACCGGAGCGTACGCCGTGGGTCGGGTCTTCGGCAAGCATCGCATGGCCCCCGGCATCAGTCCAGGGAAAACGTGGGAGGGAACGGCCGGCGGCATGGTGTTCGCGGTGCTCGCTGTAGTGGTTCTTGGAGTGCTGTTTCCGCTGCGGTTGGAGATTTGGCACCTGGCGATAATCGGTGTTATTTTAGGCGCGGTATCGCCAATCGGCGATCTTTTGGAATCCAAACTCAAACGCCTGGCTGACGCCAAGGACTCGGGCAACCTGTTTCCGGGCCACGGCGGGATGCTGGATCGATTGGACAGCCTGCTCCCCTCTCTCATCGTGGTGTATATTCTCGCTGCCGTGAGCACCCCTTAAGACCGATCTGGACGCGAATACATGCGGCGCATCGTCATACTCGGTTCCACCGGATCAATCGGACGTCAAACGCTGGACATCGTGCGGGCGTTTCCCGACGAGTTCCAGGTGGTCGGCCTGGCGGCCGGAAACAACACCGACTTGCTCCTGGAACAGGTGGCCGAGTTTAATCCCAATTACATTTGGTGCTCGAACCCACCTGAGGAACTGCCCTCCGGCGCCACAATGCTGCCGATGGTCGAAATGGTCACGCTGCCCGAGGTCGACCAGGTTATGGTCGCGTTGATGGGGGCGGTTGGCTTGGCTCCCACGTTGAGCGCCCTGCGGGCAGCAAAGCAGGTGGCTTTGTCCAATAAAGAACCGATCGTGATGGCCGGCCAGATTCTGAAGGAGGCCGAGGCCGCCTACGGCGGGGTGATCCTGCCGGTGGACAGCGAGCCCAGCGCCATCTGGCAGTGCCTGCAAGGGGAAGACAACCACATCCGGCGACTGATGATTACTGCCAGCGGCGGGCCGTTTCGACGTACGTCGCTGGACGAACTCGAACATGTAACCCCCGAGCAGGCGCTGAGGCACCCGACCTGGCGCATGGGCGACAAGATCACCATCGACTCGGCCACGTTGATGAACAAGGCTTTCGAGGTGATTGAATCGCACTGGCTGTTTGCGGTGCCGTGGGAAGACATTGCGGTGGTGGTGCACCCCCAGAGCACCATACACTCCATGGTCGAGTTTGATGACGGATCGGTGAAGGCCCAGTTGGGTCCACCCAGCATGCGCCTGCCCATCCAGTACGCGCTGTTTCACCCCAGGCGGTTCGCCAACGATGAGATTCCCCGCCTGGACATTGGGGCTCCTTGGACCCTGGACTTCGAACCGATGGAGCCGAAACGGTTCCCGTGCTTTGACCTGGCGGTTTCCGCCGGCAAGACCGGTGGAACCATGCCCGCCGTGCTCAGCGCCGCCGACGAAGTAGCGGTTCAGGCATTCCTGGCCGGAAGCATCGGTTACACCGACATCTACCGACTGGTGGAACGGGTGCTCAGCGAGCACGAATCTCAACCGTCGCCCGACCTGGATGCTATAGTAGAAGCAGACCGCTGGGCCAACCTGCGCGCTGCCGAGATCGTGAGCAGCGGCATGAAATAACCGGCCGCGCGGCCCAAGGCTATGGACACGTGGATTATCGCGGTGGCGTCGTTCGTGCCGATGCTGCTGCTTCTGGTGGTGGTGCACGAGTTGGGCCACTTCTGGTCGGCCAGGGCTTTCGGAATCAAGGTGCTCGAGTTCGGAGTAGGTTATCCGCCTCGGGCCCTTGGCATCTACACTGGCCGCACCGAAACGCTGCTAACCCCTACCACGGTTTGCCTCAACGGCGCCCTGGGGGCCATTCACCCGGGCCAGGTTGTTCGCGTGCTGTCCGGCGAAGACAGCCACGGACAACTGGTAGCCCGCTACATTGAACTCCGCGAACCCGGGCGAGCCGGGGGAACCCTGGGATCCCTGGCCGGTCTGGCGGGGTTCGGCGGCCAATCCCAGCGGACGGAGCTTGAAGGACAGCCAGCGGGTCGACGGCTGGATGACGTGCAGACGGACGAGTTCCTCCGCCACGAGGGGCGAGTTCGGGAGGTTTTGCCCGACCGCGTGGTCCTGGCCGACATGATCTACTCGGTCAACTGGCTGCCGTTGGGCGGATTCGTAAGGCTGTCGGGCGAGAACAACCCCGCCGCGCCGGGGAGCCTGGCGCGCAGAAGCCTGGGTCAACGTGCGATTGTGCTGGCAGCCGGATCTGCAATGAACGCGATTTTCCCGATCGTGGCCTTCGCCATCATGTTCATGGTCCCGCACACCGAGATGATCGGCGGGTCGGCGGAGATCACGTCGGTTGCGCCTAATTCGCCGGCAGAAGCGGCGGGCCTGTTGCCCGGGGACCGTGTGGTCCAGGTGGGTGACCGGCCGTCGGGTACGCCGCAAGAGTTGCCGAGGGAAGTCCGGCTGGCTGCTGGTACCGAGATGACGTGGCTCATCGAGCGGGACGGGCAGCAACAAGTGGCCCAGGTGACCCCGCGGGTGGACCCACCTCCCGGTCAGGGCGCGGTCGGGATCACCTTTTCCATAGTGGACCAGCAGGAGGTCCGGAAGATCGAACCTCCATGGACCGCCGCGCGCCTCGGCGTCACCAGCACCTGGGACATGCTGACGCTGATGGGGAGAGAGATCCGAGGCTGGTTCGGCGGCGGACGCGGACCGGAGTTGAGCGGGCCCATTGGCATCGCCCAGATCACCGGAGAGGTGACCAAGCAAGGCGGTCTTCAAGGGTGGGTGCTGGTGGCAATTCTGTTGAGCATAAACCTGGCGATTTTGAACATACTCCCCGTGCCCATGCTGGACGGCGGGCGGCTCCTGTTTGTATTCATCGAGTGGATCCGCGGCGGCAAACGGGTACCGTCGGAAAAAGAAGGCCTGGTCCACCTGATCGGGTTCGTCGCCCTGTTGGCGCTGGTGATCGCTATCTCGGCGAACGACATTATGCGGCTGGTGCGAGGGATATCTCCCTTGGGGTGATGGGGCGATAGCGCCGCACGACGGACACCCAGTTGGCCCACCGAATCACGGTCGGCGTTAGCAGATGTCGCCGTCTTCTCCCGTCAGCATTTGTTCCAGAATGGACGGAAGTTCGCTGCAAAGCACGCTGGTCATGACCGGTGCGGGTGGCGCGCCGGCTGCCACGGATTTGGACCGTTGGTAAACGTCAACGGCTTCCAGGATCTCACCCTCGACGCGCACCCGTTTGCCCACCAGACCAATGTCCGCCAGGGCGTGGTTGGCGCAACCATTGGCGCATCCAGACCAGAACAGCGAGAGCTTCTCGGGTCGTATCCCGCGTTGCTCCAAAGCCTGTGCGGTTTCGACCGCGCGTTCCTTGGTTTCGATCAGTGAAAAGTGGCAGTAGTCGATCCCGGTGCAACTGATGGTACCCCTCATCACGCCGCTGGGGCGATGGGAAAAGGTAGCGAGCAGTGGTTCCGCTTCCAGGGACGCCAATATGGCGTCAGGCACGTTGGGGATAATCAGGTTCTGGCCCGTAGTGATCCGGATGTCGCCGTTGCCGTAGGTATCCGCCAGGCGCGCGACCTGCCGCATCTGGTCAGAGGTGATGCGGCCGACGGGCACGTTGAGCCCCACATAGTTCAACCCCGGCACATTTTGCGGGAACATCCCGACGTGGTCCGTGTCCCCCGGGTTCACCGCCTCTTTACCGGCGCGAAGGAGGGTGCGACCGGCCCTGGCTTCTATCTCGGCGCGGAACCGCGCTGCGCCCCACTCGGCGATGAGGAACGCCAGGCGCGTCTTGTTGCGCGCCTCGCGCGAGCCGTGGTCGCGGAACCCCAGCGCGATGTGGCCGCAGATTTCCGCCGCCTCTTCCCGCGTTACAAACAGGTCCAGCGGCGTGTTGGACGTATAGCCGCCGGACCCCATTTTGCCTCCTGC
Organism: Dehalococcoidia bacterium; assembly: GCA_034423575.1. Lineage (GTDB taxonomy): Bacteria > Chloroflexota > Dehalococcoidia > Lucifugimonadales > UBA3495 > Bin87. The sequence goes on from DAOUIF010000034.1 coordinate 18,025, forward strand.
CGCCACGTTGAAGCCGGCGACCTCGGACCCGTCAACGTCTCGGACCGCGGGAGTCAGGGCCACGTCCTGGTTCGAGGTGTGGATGCAGTTGTCCAGGCAACCCGTGATGGCAACGTTGAACTTTCGAGGCAGGTTGGTGTAATCGGAGTTGCCGACAAACATTTCCGTGAATTCGTGCGCAACGCGTGACCCATCCAGCAGTTCGCTTGGGGTCAGACCGGCCACCGGACATCCGACGACAGTGCGAATGTTGTCCATGCCGGTTTGCAGCGAAACCAACCCGACTTTGCGCAACAGTTCCCAGATGACCGGTACGTCGTCGATTCCAAACTCGCGCAACTGCATCTGCTGGCGCGTGGTCAAGTCGCCGAAACTTTTCCCGTAGCCATCGCTGATATCCGCCAGCGCGCGGAACTGATCCGAGTTGCTGAAGCCATTGGTCATGCGTACGCGCATCATGAAACGGCCCGGAGTTTGACGGCGGAAAAACACGCCGGCCCACTTCAGGCGGTCACGCTCTTCCACCGGTATGGACTCCCACCCGGCGGCGGCGTACTCGGGAATATCCTGCAATACTTCCAGTCCGTCTTTGACGGATTTCATGGCTTCTACTTTGTTCATCGGAGGCTGCTCCACACGACACGGCGAACGGTTTGAGGTAACCCGCTCCAAATAGCCTAGTCGCCCGATATTGCGAGGGTATTGCCTCCGGATTACGGTTCCGTAAATGAGTGGAGCGCATCAGACCGCAGCGACGCGTCTCGGTGAGCTACGAATGTCCCTAACGTCGCCTCGCTCTGGCGTTCTCCCGGGAGTCGGGCACGCAAAAGACGACCCCCGCGTCATCGACGCGGGGGTCGCACCACCCGTGATTGTGATGCGCCTTTACTTCAGATGCTCGTTGAAGAAGGCGAGGGTGCGTGCCTGCGCGTCCTCAGCCGCCGCCTGGCGGGCGGCCTCGGCAGCGTCGTCGGCGCCGGGGCGGTCGTCGCAGTTGAAGCCATGGCCGGCCCCGGCATACATCTTGAAGTCGTAGGACTTCCCGGCCGCGTCCAGCGCGGCTTCGATCTGCGAGACGTCTGCGGGCGTCGGGTTGCCGTCAGTCTCGCCGAAATTGCCCATCAGCGGGATGCTGATGTTGCCGGTGCCGTCGATGGGGGTTACGCCATCGCTGTAGGGAGCGAGAATGGCGCCACCGTAGTAGCACACGCCTGCGGACAGGCCACCGCACGCGCTGGCGGCCAGATAGACCACGCGCCCGCCCATGCAGTAACCGACGATGCCGATCTTCTGCCCGCGCGTTCGCGGGTAGGTGCGCTGCAGATAGTCCACGGTTGCGTTGATGTCGGCGATGATCCCCTGTCCCGACAACTCCGGCATATACGTGTTGATTGCGGCGTCAAAATCATCCGGCGTGTAGCCCAGCATTGGGTTGGGGTTGCGCTCGTTGCGGTGGAACAGCGCCGGAGCCACTGCCACGTAGCCTGCGGCCGCGAACCCATCGGCTACTTTCTGGATATGCTGGTTAACGCCAAACGCTTCTTGCACGACGATGATGGACGGCAAGCTCGTACCGGCGCTGGGCGGCGGGAAGCTGACGTAGGCGGCCATATCGCCGGCTTCGGCAATGTTGGCTCCTGATTCACGTTCATCCGCGGGCTCAGGCATTCGAATGTTTTCCCAGAACGACGGCATAGTATCTCCTCCTCCAATGGTTGCGCGAACTCCAGTGATACGGCGGCTCGGCGGTGGCTGAACACGCCCGCCAGAGGTATCCTTCGTGCGCCGGAATTGTAACAAAGGATTGCGGGCCAAACAAGCACGTTTTGACCACGCGAGCACCGCGCGGTTCCGTGACCGATCCGGACTATCTCGCCCCGTTCCGACGGCGTATGGCTCGGGCCGGACGTCATTTGGAACCATAGCCCACCGGGCGCAGACATTTGCGCTGCGGAGTTGCTGGCAGGTCTGTTATTGGGTCGCCAAAGCGGCCCGGCGCCGGCGTCCGATGAAATCGGCGATCCATATGGCGCAAACCGATGCCACGGTGAGCATTGCGGACAGGATGAACGCCTGCACGTAATTGCCCTGCAGGTCGAACATCAGGCCGGCTATGATTGGACCGAGGAAAATTGCCGCTCCCCGTCCCATCTCAACGAACCCCATGACGGTACCCAGCGACTCAGTGGGGAAGATGTCCGCCGCCTTGGCGCCGATGATCAGGCCGCTAATCCCGTCCGTGATCCCCGCGAGGCCTACGTAGATGGCCAGTGGCCAGAAACTGCTGCCGTCGGCCAGCCACAAAACAACCAGCACGGCCGCAGCGGCAACGGTCATGCCCACCGTGTAAACCGACTCACGCCCCCAGCGGTCGGCGGCCAGACCTATCAAGGGTCGAGCGAACACACTCACCAACCCCACCGCGCCCAGGGCATTCGCGGCGGTCTGAACGCTGTAGCCGGCCAACACGAAAAAGGTGACCAAGTGGACCCTTATCATCTGCGTACCGGTGGAGCCAAACACGCGCGTCAGTACCAATAGCCACATCGCCGCGTCGCCCACAACGTCCCCTAAACTGGACGTCGCATCGGCCCGAGGTCGGACAGGACGGTTTTCGGAAGTCGACGGACCGGGTTGAGGCTGAGACGCTGCTCCTGGGGCCGGCCGGATGTCAGTGGTTGAGGGAGGTCGCCGTTGCAGCAAACCGTTGGGAACCGCGATCATCACGGCGAAGATCACGCCGAAAATACGGTAGGCCCACCGCCATCCCAGCGCGGTGGTCAAGACCCCCGCCAGCGGGGCAAAAATTGCCTGCCCAATGGGGTTGCCACTGTCCGCCAGCCCCAGCATTCGGCCGCGAGTCTGCGGGAACCACGGCGCGACGGTGGCGGTCATTGAGAACGACGAAATGGCCGTGTGGCCGACGCCAGCGAACAGGCTGTAGCAAATGAACATCTGCCACAGGTCGGTGGTGCAACTGGACGCCAGCCAGCCGACGAGGATGAATAAACCGGCCATTGGAAACAGGACCCGGGCTCCCCAGCGGTCCAACAGGATGCCCAGCAGAGGCGCGCAGATGGCGCCGATAAGCCCAGCCAGGGAAAATACCGACGACGTGTAAGTTGCGCTGCGCCCGAACGCATCTTTCAGCGCATTGAAGTACACCGCCTCGCTGTTTTTCGTGCCACCCTCAACCGTGAGATTGCCCAGGGACAGGACGAAGATCACCCAACCGTAGTGCAGGCGGGCGCGGGCAGACCTCAACATGCGCCGGCTCGAGATTGCCCGGGGCGCCGGTGGCGCGGGTCTGGCCGGTGACAGAAGCGGTTCGTGAGCCGAAACCGCCAGGCTGCGTGAGGCATCCGGGGATTATACACAGGCTCGCTTGGCGTCGAATGAGTTGCGCGCCATGAACGCCGGCGAGATTGCGGGCGTGGTACGGCCGGAGGCCAAAGCGGGCAGCGGATAGCCGGTTGCTCCGTCAGTGAGCCGCCCGGCTGGACAACCCGTGCCTCATGGTCAGCCCGGCGGCGCTCAGGGAAAGTGACGCGAAGCTGATCACCATCAGCCCGATCCTGAGGTCGCCGGTGAATTCCTGAAGCAATCCGGTGGCCAGCGGTCCCAGCGCGATCCCGGCGGAGCTCATCATCTGAATGAACGCCAGGCTGACGGCGATTTCGCGCGGGCGAATTCCGGGGAGATTGAACGGCACCGAATAAAGCACTGGCCAGAATCCCCAAGCGATGCCGTTGACAAAGGTCAAGACCAGCAGTGCCGGCAGATTCCCGGTGATGGTCATCGCCGCGAACGTCGCCGCCATGGTCACTCCGGTGCTCAGCAGGATCACCCGTCCCTGGTCGGAGACCATGACCAGCCATCCGAATCCCAACCCGCAAACGCCGCCCATGAAAATCCCTAAGGCCAATATGCCGCCGGACCAGATCAGGGATATCTGGTACGTGTCCAACATCAGTGTAGGGTAAAAACTCAGAAATCCGGACCACGAGGCCGTCGCGCCGACGAAGCCCAGGCCGCCGATCCAGAGGTCGCGATATCGTAAGGCTCCACTCAGCACGTTCACGTCCTGGGAACCGAGACGCCGGCGGTAATCGGCGGTCACCCGCTCCCTGCCGAAAATGATCCAGAGGAAAGCCATGCCACCGAACAGGGCGGCAAACCAGAGCAACGTATCGCGCCAGTCATCGCCGAGCGCGGCGAGTATGAAGGGCGATGCCGCGACGCCTCCGCCCACCACGAGGCCAAACATGGCATTGGAAATGCTGTTGACCAACACGACCTGCCCGGCCGGAAACCACTGTTGGGTCAGCAGTGCACGGGCCGGCTGCCGGGCGACCACGCTGACGCCGAAGGCAACACGACCCAGCAGCAGCACGGCAAATCCCGGCGCCAGGGCCTGGGACAGCAGAAAGAGGGTCCCTAACACCATGGTCACGGTGGTGAGGATTTTGGGGGCGAAACGGGATGCCCACCAGCCCAAAGGAATGGCCAGTACCAGGTTCCCCCAGTACGCTGCGGAACCCAGCATTCCCTGCTGGAAAGGAGACAGCGCCAACTCAGCGCTGATCGCCGGCATCAATATCCCGACCGTCGACATGATCATGAAGCCGACCACGCTGGAGGTGAGCCAGATGCCCATGACCACCCATCGGTAGGATGGGAACTCCTGGGGCGAGTGTTCTGTGGCGACGGTGCTCATCTGCTCCTGATCGTGCGCATCGGCGCGATGCAACGGGTCTGGTAGATGCCGCAGTGTATGCAGCCGCACGGCGGCCGGTCAACGCACGGGAGTGACGGGCTCAGCGGGTTTTTGCGCTCGCGGACGTGGCTCGCCAGCGGATCATGGGGTGTGGCCGATGAGCGAGGGTCCCACCCGTTGCGGCCGGTGCGATCCCGCTTCGGCGGGAGTGCTTCGAGTCACGGAACGATTCCACGCACACAAGCCATTTTCGGACGCGGTGCGGGTATTGACATTGCGGGCGAAAACCGATAAAGTTGCGGAACTCACTGCCCGTTGAGGCTTCAAGCCACCGGTGGTGAGGGCTCTTTAACAGCTGAATAGTGGAAGGAAGTAAGGTTCTCATTAAGAGAGTTTGATCCTGGCTCAGGGTGAACGCTGGCGGCGCGCTTAATGCATGCAAGTCGAGCGTGATCGTGGCTTCGGCCACAATGATAAAGCGGCAGACGGCTGAGTAACGCGTGAGTAATCTGC
>DAOUIF010000035.1:0-2791 GCA_034423575.1 Dehalococcoidia bacterium
GGGGAAGAAGGTGTCCTGGGGCAGCGGGGTTACGGCCAGGTGGAGATAGCTATCCTCGTCGGCCATGGCCGGCATGGCGGTGGGCTCGGGAGCGGCGGTGGCTGCGGCCTGAACGGGGGCCGCCGGCACCGCGGTTGCGGCCGGTGCCGCCGGGGCTTCGGAGCCGCCGCAGGCCCAGATGGCCGCCAGGGATAACAGCAGCACCAGGGCGACGATGATCCGGGACAAGCGAGCCGGACGGTAAATTGCCATAGGATTACCTCCTGCCGTTCGGTTAGAAACGGCCTCTCTAAAAATTGAGGCCGTTTAATTTCCCGGCAGACAGTATCACCAGCAATTTACAATGTCAATTATCACTTAATTGGATACTTTTCTGCTGATAACATCCCATTACGTTTACACTATGTTAAGGCAGCAAGACTTTCTAATATCATGCAGTATACAATGTATTATTGACGAATTCATTCAGTAACTTCCCTATTTGCGACCGAAAAACATCGGGGCGTCGGTTGACCGACGCCCCGTCATGTCGCAGGGCCGGAGTGGATCGGGATCGGCTACTTGGCTCGCTTGGCGTACTCCAAGTGACCGAACACTCCGGTGAGGCTGCCGAACTTGTACTCGGCCACCTCCTCGGGATTGGCCACCAACGTTGAGCGGATGTTCACGACGGGGATGGTGCGGTAGGTGTCGTAAATGTCGTCGCCCATTTTCTGGATGAGCTCGTGGCGCACCTGGGGGTCGGTTTCCACCAGCAACTGTTCGTAGGTATCGTCGTACAACTGGCCCTCCATGTACAGAACGCCCCCGGTGGGCCGCCCCAGCTCGGGGTCGATGGGGCCGGTGTAGTAGTAGATGCGCGTGTTGGCGTTGATCTGCCGAATGGTCTGGCGCGCAGGGAGGATGAAGTGGGCGTCATGCTGGTCGCGGAAGGCGTCCAGCGCCCGAGCGAATTCCACCTCAACCAACTTCACGTCGATGCCGATGTCCTCGAAGGATTGGGCCACCGTCTGCGCCACCTCGATGGTCTCGGGCAGGCCGGGCAGGCTGGTCTGGTAGACCTCCATGTAGAAACGGTTCTGGCCGTTGTCGCCCGGGTAGCCGGCCTCGTCCAGCAACTGCTTCGCCCGCTCCAGATCGTAGCCGTACCTCTCTTCGAACTCCTCGACCCACCGGGGGTTCCACCCTTCCAGGGACTGGTGGAAGATGGTGTTGTACATGGGTTCGCCGCGGCCCTTGAACAGCTCGTTGATGATCTGCTCGCGGTTGATGGCGCGGTTCAGGGCTTCACGAACCTTGTTTCCCGTTTCACCGGGAGCGTTCCACGGCTCGGTGTCGGGGTTCCAGTTGACCTCGCTGACGTAGTACTGACCCAACGGGAAGAGCGAAAGGCCGACGGAGGGGAGCGGGCTTTCGAAGACCTCCATGCCCTCGTCGACCGCCTGCTGGTGCAACACCTTGGGCACGTCCACCATGTTGGCCTCACCGGTCAGCAGCATGGCCAGGCGGGTCAGGTCCTCAGGGGTGGTGCTGATGCGCAGGCGACTGAATTCCGGATTGACCCGCCAGTGATCGTAGGGCACCGCCTCGTACTCGGTGTACTCCTTGAGTTCCCGATTGACAAACTGGAAGGCGCCGGTGCCGGCCGGGCCGGTCTCGAACATGGCGTCGCCTTCTTCCGCGTGCTGGGCGGAACTGCGCACGGCGGCGCAGGGGATCACCAGGATGTTGAACCACCAGTCGGCGACGTCCACCTGGGGCTGTGCCAGGTCCATCCGGAAGGTGTAGTCGTCGATCACCTCCATCTTGCCGGCATCGACCATCTCGGTCATGGAGTCGAAGCCCATGAACCGCGAGAGGGGACCCTTGCATCCGGCCAGTGGGTCCGACATCTGCTGGTCGATGGTCAGAATAACGTCCTTGACCGTGAACTCGCCCCATCCGTGGTGCATTTCGACACCTTCCTGGAGGTGGAAGGTGTACTGGCTGGCGTCGGGGCTCATCTCCCACTCCCGGGCCAGCTGGGGCAGGATGGTGGACACGCCGGTTTCGGGGGAGATGGTGGTGATGTTTTCCCACATTGGCCGGAAGACGAGCTGTCCGCTGCTGGTGGCAAGCCAGGGGAAGAAGGTGTCCTGGGGCAGCGGCGTCACGGCCAGGTGAAGGAAACTGTCCTCTTCGGCCATGGCCGGCATGGCGGTGGGCTCAGGCGCCGCGGTAGCCGCGGCCTGGGCGGGCGCTGCCGGGGCCTGAGTGGCAGCGGGCGCGGCAGCCTGCTGTTGGGGTTCGGCGGCGCTCCCGCCGCAAGCCCAGACAGCAACGAGCGCCAGAGCCAACGGTATCAATATTGCGAAACGCGCCAGTTGGGACTTTGTATGTTTTGACATTTGATTGCTCCCGGCCAATATTTTACGAATTACTTCGCATTTGTGGCGCAACAACTCGTTTCGGAGCAGACAGTACCATCGGCATTTTGCGATGTCAATTATCATGTTGGCCGATATTATTGCGGCGTGAGGATCCTGACCCTCTGGGGTTGTCAGAATCAGGATTTTCGGGATTTACGGATTATCAGGATTGGAGCCGTTCGGTGGTGGAGGTCTGGTTGCCTGAAGAACGGCTCCGCCGGCGGCGAGATTGCCGCCCCCGCATCAAGTGCGGGGTGACGTTGCTGCGCTGGCAATGACAGATAGGGGAAAGTGGATACGCGGGAGGCTGGATTCCTGCTTGCTCAGGAATGACGGGGCGGGCGTGGTGGGATGGGTTGATTGCCGGGGTGGAAGGTTAGAGG
>DAOUIF010000036.1:0-90805 GCA_034423575.1 Dehalococcoidia bacterium
TCCACCTCGTAGGGACCCGGCAGCGACGTGAATGTAACGTCACTGGCCTCCGCCACCTCCGCTGGCGTGTTGGCCAACCGCGCTCCGCCTTCCAGCAGGGGCAACGCCGCCTCTTCGCGCAGATCGTAGACGACCATCGGGTAGCCCGCCCGCTGGATGTTCGCCGACATCCCGCCGCCCATGTTCCCCAAACCAATGAATCCTACAGTTTCCATAGCGTTAGTTCTCTCCGTTGATCAGGTTGACACGGCGAGTATAGCGTACCTTGCGCGCCCGCCCCCCGCTGGCTGCATTCAAGGCATTGGGCCCAGTAATGTGTGTTGCCGGGCCCGGATGCTTGCGATACACTCTACCTAGTTATGGTGATTGATTCGAACACCAAATGCTGACCTCCGCAGGCTTATCCACAACCGGTGGCGATGGCAACGGTGAGCCCGTTGACGGCCACCGGTTCGTTTTGGATCGCATAGGCCGCATAGCAGGAGAGAGGGGTTTCAAGTCTTACCTGGTGGGCGGACCGGTTCGCGACCGCATGCTCGGGATAGCAGCCACCGACTTGGATGTCGCCGTGGTCGGCGATGCCGTAGCAGTGGCCGAGGCTCTGGCAGCCGAAACCGACGGGCTTCTGACGGTGCACCAAAGGTTCGGTACCGCCTCCGTCACCATCGGCTCTCTTACGATTGACCTGGTCACCGCACGGCGGGAAACATATCCCGCGCCCGGCGCTCTCCCCGAAGTCGCACCGGGTGACATTGAAGACGATCTGGCGCGGCGCGACTTTACTATCAATGCGATGGCGATGCCGTTGCCGAACCCTGCCGACGAACTGGTGGATCCTCACCGGGGACAGGCCGATTTGGAGGCCGGCCTGATCCGTGTTCTTCACCCGGAAAGTTTCGTTGACGACCCTACCAGGATCCTTCGGGCATTGCGGCACGCCGCGCGGTTTGGCTTCAACATCGAAGCGGAGACGGCGCGCCTCATATCCGAGGCTTTGTCCAAGCGGGCGTTGTCCACGCTGTCTTCGGATCGCCTGCGGCACGAAATGGAGCGCGTATTCCAGGAACTAGACCCAGCAGTTCCATTGCGGTTGGGGGATCAGTTCGGGGTCTGGGCGGCCATACACCCAGCCCTGACCGCGCGTCATATCCCTCACGCCGGCGGAGTCCGGCAAGCGCAGCTGACCTGGCTTGCCGCGCTGGTATGGCCCTTGAACGCGGACGAAGGAGCGGCGCTCAACACCCGGCTAAACGCCCCATCAGATTGGGCCCGTGTGATCTCCGATACGGTCCGTGTCCGGGACATGGGCCCCTCGCTGGCCGCCGCATCGAGACCGTCCGAAGTGTGTGCCATGCTGGACGGTTTGGCTCCTGACGCGTTGCGAGGCGCGATTATGATGGCTGACGACCCGGTCGGCGACCGGACCCGGCGCTATCTGTCGGAGTGGTGGTCTATGGCGCCCAGGCTAAGGGGCAACGACCTGTTGACCTTGGGCGTCCCTGCCGGCCCGGAAATGGGAGAGGCGCTGCGAGAATTGCGCCGGGCCCGCCTGGACGGCGAAACGCAGTCGGTTCAGGATGAGGAACACTTGGCCCGAAATTGGTCCCAATTACCGGATAAAATCGCGTGTTAGATTCCGCCAATGGCGGATTGCAGGGAGGTAGTGCAGTGGCAACCATATTCCAGATATCAGGCCCGGTTTACTGTGTAGTTTGCAACGAAGAACTCGAGGGCCCGCACCGCTCAACCTGTCAGATGTGCGGCGGCCCGTTCCATCAGCCATGGTCACCCGACAGCAACGCTCCGCGCTGTGGCAGGGCTGCCAGCCATGATGAAACCCTGGCCGTTGTGTTCTTGTGCAAGGACTGCTACAAGAACCGGCGCCCCCCGTCGCAGTGACGTTATCAGGAGGGAAAACCAGCAATGAAAGCCGTCTACATTGAAGCCCATGGGGACGTCGGCGTACTCCAGTACGGGGACCGTCCTGATCCGTCTCCCGGCCCGTCGGACGTGGTGGTTCGCGTCGGCGCCAGCGCACTCAACCGACTCGATATTTTCACGCGGGAGGGCCAGCGCGGTCTGGAGCGGGAATTCCCGCCGCCTCTGATCCTCGGCGGCGACACCGCCGGCGAGGTGGTGGCTAAAGGTGGCGCGGTTAGCACCCTGACTGAAGGCGATCGGGTGGTGGTCAACCCCAGGTTGGCTTGCGGCGTCTGCCAGTGGTGCGGGTCCGGGCGCGATGAACTGTGTCGCCGTAGTCGGTTCCTGGGTACGGCGATGGACGGCAGCTACGCTGAGTTGGTGGTGGTCCCGGAGGTCAACGCGTACAAGTTGGACGGCAGGGTGTCCTTTGCGGACGCAGCGGCAGTTCCCACCACATACCTTCCAGTGTGGAACATGGCGGTGCGTCGAGCGGCCCTACAGCCGTGGGAGACGGCTCTGGTGTTCTCGGCTTCGGCCGGCGTGGGCGCGGCGGCGATTCAGGTGTTCAAGAACGTAGTAGGGGCAACCGTCATAGCCACCACCAGCACACCGGAGAAAGCGGAACTGGCTCGAAACCTGGGCGCAGATCACGTGATCAATTACAACGAAGAAGACATCACCCAGCGAGTTCGGGAGATCACGGGTGGCGCGGGGGTGGACCTCTTGGTAGACCATGTCGGCGCGGATGTGTGGGGACACGGTTTCCGCGCGTTGCGCCAGGGTGGCCGGTATTGCATCTGCGGGGCGACCAGCGGGCTGCGCGCCGAACTTCACTTGGGCCTGCTGTTCAGCCGGCAGATCGAAATTTACGGCGGGTACATGGGCTCGCGTGAGGACATGCGCCAGATCGTGGCCAGCCTGAACCGCGGCGTGATCAAGCCGGCCATCCACCGCACCTACCCGCTGGCCAACGCCGCCGACGCGCACAGCGACATGGAAGCGACCAACTTCTTCGGGAAGTTGCTGCTGGAGCCGTGACGCAGTTCCTGACAGACCTGCCACCCGTCACCCACTGGGTTCGCGGCCGGCCAGTCGTCCGAACAGGGCAGACGCCCAACTAGGTCGCCGGGCCACCTCTGGTTCTTCCTCAACCGGGTTACCGACAACGACCATAGTTCTGGCGATCATGTCGTATATCGAGCGCCGCCGCTCCCGGTCGATCAAAACGGACACGATGGACAGTGCGTCAAGGATGCGCAGGAATTCGACGTAGCCATTTACCAATTGCAGAGCGCTGCGAACCGCCTTTTGCCAAGTTCGCATCCGTCTCCCGGTTCGCGCATCCACGATGTAGGCCCCGGCGGCCATGTGCCCCAGCGAGCGGCCCCAGGTGAAATAGAAAACGCCGTACATGCCATTGGCCATGATGTAAGGCACATAGTATTTGTCTACCGCGTCGACGTGAATGTCCAGACCGGCGTCAAAAGCGAAGGTGTAACGAACGAAGTGCCAAAGGCTCAGGTCCGGACCACCCAGAAAGAGGAAAACCGCCAGCAATACGAACAGCATGAAACTGCTGGGGATACCGCCGTAAATCGTGGTGAATCCCCGCTCCCACACGTTCAGTGGGCGCAGCTCCGGGGATTCGGAGGACAAGGCTATCGCGCTTCCAAAAGCGCCCGCACCGCACTGACCGCTTCGCCCAGCGGGACCATTTCAGCGTCTTCAGAGGTGCGGCCACGCATCTCTACCATCGATTGGCGGAGGTTGCGCGGGCTCACCACCAGGCGGACCGGTAAACCGATCAGGTCGGCGTCGTTGAACTTCACGCCGGCCGCGGCGTCGGTCCGGTCGTCGAAAAGGACCTCGATGCCGGCGGCCCACAAACGCTCGTACAGGGCGGTCGCCGCTTCGGCCACGGCTTCATCGGACATGTTCAGGCCGACCAGGTGAACGTCGTAGGGCGCGATGGGCGGAGGAAAAACGATGCCGCGGTCGTCATGGTTCTGCTCGATGGACGCGGCCAGGATCCTGCTGACGCCGATGCCGTAGCAACCCATGGTGATCGGTTGTTGGCCCCCATCCGAGTCCAGGTAGTAAGCGCCCAGCGACTCGCTGAAAAACGTCCCCAACTTGAAAATGTGGCCCACTTCCACGCCGCGCGTGAACTGGAGCGCGGCACCGCACAGGGAGCACAGGTGCCCAGGCTCGGTGAGCGCGATGTCGGTAACCAGGTCGGCGCCGAAGTCCCGTGGGTAGTTGGCGTTCCGGTAGTGGGTGTCTTCCTTGTTGGCGCCGACCACAAAATTGCCGCCGTTGGTGATGGACTCGTCGGCGATACGTCGGATGTTGCAGATGCCGATGGCCGAGGCTGACCCGGCGACGATACCGGCGGCCGCTACCTCCTCGTCTTCGGCCAGGCGCAGCTCGTTGCAATGCAGGGCGTTCTTGAGCTTGACCTCGTTGACCTCAAGATCCCCTCTGATGGTGACGAACACCACCTCGCCGTCGGCGGCGTAAAACACCGCCTTCAATGTCTGGGCTTTTTCAACGCCCAGGAACTCGCACAGGGCGGCGATGGTCTTCATGCCCGGCGTGCTGACTTCCTCCAGCGGCAGCGGGTCAGGCACGGGTTGATCGGGATAGACGCCGGCGGCTTTCTCGGCGTTGGCGGCGTACCCGCAGGAAGCGCAGGTGATGACGGTGTCCTCGCCGGTATCGGTGGGCAAGAGGAATTCATGGGAATCCTTGCCGCCGATGGCGCCGCTGTCCGCCTCGGCCATCACCACAGGGATGCTGCAACGGCGAAATACGTTGCGGTACGCCTGGGCCATCGCTTGATAGGACGCGTCCAGCCCATCGTCGTCTGCGTCGAAGGAATAAGCGTCCTTCATGGTGAACTCGCGGACGCGAACGAGACCGGCACGGGGACGGGGTTCGTCCCGGAACTTGGTCTGCATCTGGTACAGGATCACGGGCAGGTCTCGGTAGCTCTGGACGTTGCCCTTGACGATGTTGGTGACAACCTCCTCGTGGGTCGGCGCCAACGCCAGGGGCCGACCCCGCCGGTCTTCCAGCGAGAACATGTTGTCCCCGAAAGCAGCCGCGCGGCCGGTCTGATCCCAAAGTTCCATCGGCTGCAGGGCCGGCATGCGCAACTCCTGGCTGCCGGCGGCGTCCATTTCCTCTCGGACGATCTGCTCGATCTTCTGCATCGAGCGCCACGCCAGTGGCAGGTAGGCGTAGATGCCGGCGGCGACCTGCTGAATAAGGCCGGCCCGCAGCATCAGACGATGGCTGGCCGTTTCGGCCTCCGGCGGGTCGTCGCGGAGGGTGCGGGTGACGAGACGGGATATGCGCATGGGTTAGGGGATTCCTTCGGCTGACCAAGGGTTGACGAGTTCTACGCCGCAGTCGGTGAAATCGTTGGTGTTGCGGGTGGCTACGGGCATATCATGCGAGCGTGCAATGGAGGCAACGCCAGTATCGCGGCTACCGGCGAACTAGAGGATCCATCTTCTCCAGGAATCGTTCCACGTCGTCCAAGCTTTCCCCGACGCTTTCAGCGCTGCGCCAGTCTTCATAAAAGTTCATGTGCAGGGAGTTAGCCACGTTGAACAGCCGCCTGAGTTCCTCATCGCTAGTCTCCCGGCGCAAGTCGTCAACGGCGTCGAAAAGCAGGACGTGCCCCCGGTGTTCCCAGCCCCGGCTGTTCGCCACGGCCTTTACGATCTGGGCGGCGGCTCCCCAGCCTTTTTCAGACGCCTGACGCACATCGCCATTGGCCAACTCCGCGCGGGCTTGACCCAAGAGAAAACGACTGGATTCGTGGTATTTCTGCGTAGTCAAATTTGGTGCTCCCGCACCAAATGCCGGGTAGTTTCAGGAGGCATATACGCTTTTCAGCGTAGCCACTTCCGATATGTGGCTATCGCCATCGCCTGCGTCGTCCCAGAAGACAACTGGATCGGCTCTCCGGAATCCCGGGGCGGCAGGACTACTTCCTTGATGCCGAGAGGCCGGAACTGCTCGCGGATAGCCAGAGCCCAGTTTTTCGGCGCCGGCACATGGATGCCGTGCTCCACCAGCGTAAACCGCAGGAGGTTCAGCGCCTCTCCCTCCGACGAGCATTCGTCGCCGGCGGCCCGGGCGCGCGGACGCACCGCCGTCACATGGTCAAGGTCATCCATGTTTATGCTGACCACCGCGCCACCTCCGTTCGAGGCGATGGCTTATTTTAGCACGGCGGGCGTTGCGGTTATTTGGGATGGCGGGAACGCTAATCGGTGTGATGTTCTGCAGCGTCAATGTGGCTATGGAATTCTAACTGCCGTGGCGCCAAGGCCAGAGGGTTCGTCTCAAGGCGCTGGAGCGGTCCAAGTCCTCGGCAGCTCCGACTGAATCACCTATGGTTCCTTTAGTGAGACCTCTGAAATAATAGAAATCGCCGTTGTTCGGATTCAGAGCGATGGCAAGGCTACAGTCAGCGATGGCGCCGTCAAAGTCTTCCTTGGAACCTTTAGCGACGCTTCGATAGAAGTAGTAATCGGCGTTGTTGGGATCCAGCTCAATGGCACGGCTACAGTCAGCGATGACGCCGTCGAAGTCTCCCTTGTTGACCTTGGCGACGCTTCGATAGAAGTAGAAACCAGCATCGTTGCGATCAAGTGCAATAGCAGTGTCAAAATCAGCTATGGCGGCGTCAAACTCTCCCATATGACGCTTGGCATCGCCCCGGACAGAATAGTAATGCGCTTCAACGGGACCCAGCACAATAGCGGTGTCAAAATCAACAATGGCGGAGCCGAAATCTCCTTTTTGATTCTTGTCGCAACCTCGTAGGTAGTAATAGTCGGCGTCGTTGGGGTTCAACGCGATAGCGCGGTCATGATCGGCTATCGCGCCCTCGTAATTCCCCAAACTCCCCTTGCTCAGGCCACGATTATGGTAAGCCGTTGCCCCAGTGGGATCCAGCGCGATGGCGCGGTCGTAATCAGCTATCGCACCCTCGTAATCTCCTGATCTGGCCTTGCTAAGGCCGCGATTGCAGTAGGCCACTGCATCGTTAGAACCAAAGGCAACGGCATTGTCAAAGTCGGCTATCGCGCCCTCGTGGTGGCCCAAACTGGCTTTGCTAATACCTCGACTGAAATAGGCTGTTGCCCCGGTGGGGTCGAGGGCAATAGCGATACTGGAGTCGGCAATGGCACCGTCAAAATCGCCTTTCTCAAATTTAGCGCTGCCTCGGGAATCGTAGTAAAGAGAGATATCGGAATCGAGCGCGATTGCTTGGTCATAGTCAGCAATGGCACCGTCAAAATCGCCGTTCCTGGATCTAGTGCTGCCCCGTAACCAGTAGCAACTGGAAATATTGGGGTCCAGCGCGATGGCGCGATCATAGTCGGCAATGGCGGCGTCAAAATCCCCCTTGTCATGTGCGGAGGCGCCCCTGCGGCAATATTCGAGCGCAGCCTCCGCGTCGCTGCTAGCGCGGATGATAGCCCTCCGCTCTTTGCTGTCCCGAGATGCGGCTATCAACCTCATGATGCCGGCCAGCGCGTAGAGTAGGTGGACGAAGGCACGCATATTACCCCTCCGGCGTTAAATCTGGTGGCTTTCTGCGTCGCACAACAGTCGAGGCAGGTATTGTCTATGAATACCCCTACCCCATCGGGTTCACATCCGGCATTCCCAGTCGGAACTGGCCGAGGTTGTCGTAGGCGCTGGTGTTGACCATGAAATGCTGGGCGGCCGCGTTGATGTCGCGCATGCAGCGTTGCAGCACGCGGTCGTTGTAGATGGCGTTGCCGCCGCCGTAGCGAAAAGCCGTGGTGGCCACCCGGCACGCCACGTCGGTTGCGTAGGCGCAGGCTCCGCGCAGACGCAGCTGACGCTCGAGATCCGGTCGTTTTCCGCGCAGGCAAAACTCCCATGCGTCCTCGATGGCCTCGCGACACAGGGCGCGGGCAGCGCGGAGCTCCTGGTCGCAACGACCGAGATCGTGCTGCAACGCGCCGCGCTGGGAAATGGTGGAGGTTAGGTAGCCGCGGCTGTAGGACCCCGCTTGCGCCGCGATCTCATCCAGCGCGCGTCGCGCCACTCCCAGAGCGAACGCAGCGTGGTCGGGCGTGACGAAACCCGGACGGCCCAGCCAGAACTGCGGCCCGCCCCGGCGCGGGTCTGTCGTGATGAGGTCGAAGGCCAATTCTTCAGGTACGAAATGGTCTTCGAGCACGAAGTCGCGGCTGCCCGTGCCCTTGAGACCCATCACCTGCCAATTGTCCACAAACTGCACCGCCGCAATCGGCGCGGCCATCACCATGTGCTCGGGACCTGGCGTGTCGTCGCGGACTATGCGGAACCCGGCCAAGAGCCAGGAGGAATGAGCCGAGCCACTGGCGAAGGGCCACTGACCGCCGACCCGCCAGCCACCGTCCACGGGGGTCGCAACTCCGCGCGGAATCAATGCGCCGGAAGCGATTGGCATACCGCGCCCGACGAATACGCGCTTTACTCCCGCGTCCGGGAGAAAGGCACCCAGGAACGCGGCGCTGGTGCTGTTGATGAACGCGCACCAACCGGCAGACGGGTTGACGTACGAAAGTTCGTCGCATAGCTCGAGGTAGAGAAGCGGGTCGACCTCCGGACCGCCCATTTCCCGCGGCACTTTCAACGACAGCAGACCTTCCCGGTACAGCGCCACCACCGACGGCCATGAAAGCGTCTCGCCGGCGTCGTTCTCCTCGGCGTCCGCCTCCAGGATGGGACGTATCCGCGCGATGGCGTCCAGCAAAAGGCGGCGCAACGCCTCTCGTTCGGTGGGCAATTGGGGTATGCCCACGGCTTCGAGGCCGGCTACATCAAAGGGAGTGATCGTCCCGGCGGAGTCCGTTGCGGCTATTGTCATGCGGTCAGATCCGGGCCGGCGGTTGTGCTATGTTAGACTTCGCCTGCCGCTCAGGCGTGGGCGGGGGTCTTTTCAATCTCCTCCATCAGGGCGGTGAGCATCTCCGCTTCGGGAACGACGCGGATTTTTTCGCCCTTTCGGAAAATGATTGCGCGGCCCGCGCCAGCAGCGATGCCCACGTCGGCGTCCTTGGCCTCCCCGGGACCGTTCACCTCGCAGCCCATGACCGCGACCTTGATGTTCTTGTCGGTCTTCTTGAGCAGGTCGTCGACGTCGTTGGCCAGCTTGCGTATATCCACGTCGGCCCGGCCGCAGCTGGGGCAGGCCACCATGGTCGTCCCCTTGTCCCGCAGGTTCAGCGATTTCAGGATTTCGTACCCCGCGATCACTTCTTCGACACTGTCGTCGCTCAGCGACACGCGGATCGTGTCGCCGATGCCTTCGTACAACAGCACGCCCAAACCCACGGCGGTGCGGATGGAGCCGGACTTGGCGGTTCCCGCCTCCGTGATTCCCAGGTGCAGGGGGTAGGGCACCATTTCGCCGAGACGACGGTAGGCTTCGACGGTTGTCGGCACGTCGAATGCCTTCATGGAGATTTTGATCTGGTCGAAGTCCTGCTCCTCGAGGAGACTCACCTCCCACAGCGCGGTGGCAACCATGTGGTCCACGATGCTGTAGGCGCCGGCCTGGGCCTCTCCGGCTTTGGGCAGACGGTTGACCAGGTCCATGTGTCGCGAGAACCCGCGCGTCCGGCCGATGCCGCCCACAGGGGGCAGGCTGCCGAAATTCACGCCGATGCGAATGGGAATGTCGTGCTCCTTGGCTGCAGCGACCACCTGCCGCACCTGGTCCTCGTTGCGCAGGTTACCGGGGTTGAGGCGCAAGCAGTCAATGCCGCCGGCCGCGCATTCCAAAGCCAATTGATAGTGAAAATGGATGTCGGCGATCAGCGGTATCCGGATCTGTTTTTTGATCTCCGCCATGGCCTTGGCGGCTTCCATATCAGGCACCGCGGAGCGGATGATCTCGCAGCCGGCCTCTTCAAGTTCGTGGATCTGCCGGACGGTGGCTTGGACATCGCGGGTATCCGTCTTGGTCATGGATTGAACGGTGATGTCGGCGTCCCCGCCGACCTTGACTCCGCCGACGTAAACCGGTTTGGTTACCCTGCGCTGGTTAACAGCCATCTTCGTCACCGCCGTTAGCGAAAAGAGGTGTGGCGAACTCGAAAACCCGGACTTATGTCTGCCAATCATACACGATAGCCCGACGCAGGTGCCACCGTGCGGCCGCTGCCCACAGGAGCGGAACGGTTAGCTCGCGGGTTGTATTCCACCCTAAATCCCCACACGAGCCACTCGGCAACCAGCTATATTGACATCAGCGACACAAGTGGTTGCTGTATAATGTGGCAATCAACTCCATACCGGAACGATGGTGTTTTCCGGCGTGGTTCGGCGTACTAACCGGACAGATTCGGGGTCAGGCAGGGGGAAGCGTGCGCGACGTTATTCAAGAAGCGGTAAATCAATTGGAATCGGGCAATCCCTGCGTGCTGGCAACGGTGGTGCGCACCAAGGGATCCACTCCCCAGAAGTCTGGCGCGATGCTCCTGGTGCGCGACGACGGCACCGCCGTCGGCACTCTTGGCGGTGGCTGCGTAGAAGGTGACATCTGGTTCGCGGCACGCGAGATACTGCGCAACCAGGGAGGGCCGGAGTTCAAGGACTACTACCTCAACGAGGACATCGCGGCCCGCGACGGCCTGGTTTGCGGCGGCACGATGTACTTTTACCTGGAACCCTTCTGGGATACCGACGATTTCACCGACATCGGCCAAGAGGTGCTTGGTGCCTACGACGGGGCCGAACCGGCGGCGTTGGCAACGGTGGTCCGATCCGAGGGAAATACGGCGCGTCTCGGAGCGAAGTTGCTGCTGCGCTCCGACGGGTCCATCGCCGGCGGTATCGGAACGGCCGAGCTGGATGAAATCGCGCTGGAAGCCGCCGGCCGTGTTGCCGCCGTCGGCGCCAACGAATCGGTGACCATTGACGATCAGACGGAACTGTTCATCGAGGGCTTCACCACGCCGCCCACGCTGGTGATGGTGGGCGGCGGACACGTAGGCAAGGCCACGGCCGACCTGGCGCACCAGTTGGGCTACCGGGTGTACATCATCGACGACCGCGAAGATTTCTCTAACCCCCAACGTTTCCCCTACGCTGAGGAGACTATCGTTACGCCCTACACAAACTGGGCCGATCATCTGGACATTAACGTCAACAGCTTCATCGTAGTGGCGTCACGGGGCCACTGGTTCGACGACGTCGCGCTCGAATCGGCTTTGACCACCAAGGCGCGATACATCGGGCTGTTGGGCAGCCGGCGCAAGACGCTGATGATCTACCAGCGCTTGTTGCAGGAAGGAGTGCCACGTGAACGGCTGGCGGAAGTACGCGCGCCCATCGGCCTGGACATCGGCGCCCTGGAGCCGGAAGAGCTGGCCGTGAGCATCATGTCCGAGATCATCATGGCCCGTCGCGGCGGCAAGGGCAGCCCGATGACCATGGACGACTGGTACCTGGAACGGGCCGAACGGCGAGCCAACCGGGCGATGGAGGCCACGGCGGACTGATAATCCAACCCTGCGGCCGTTTCCCAGGCCGATATTCGCCGGTTTTACGGTATCGCGACCCGGGCAGCTTACGGCGCCGCCCGAATACGGTGACCGGCATGAGCGGCACCGGGTACTACATACTACCCGCCAGGGCTTTTTCGATTTCGCTCTCCGGGCGAACCGAGCATGACTGATACGTCGCCTTCAACTTCGGCGATTCTCCTCGCGGCCGGGGTTTCCCGACGTATGGGGACGTTGAAAGCGTTGCTGGACTGGCAGGGTCGTCTCCTGATCATCCACCAGATCGTTTCATTGCGCGAGGCCGGGGCGGACGAGGTGATTGTCGTCCTGGGGCACCGGTCCGACGAGTTGCAGGCCAGGATCGGCGTCAACCGCGACGTGTACGAACTCGGGCGGGTGCGGTGCGTGATCAACGAGGATTACGCCCAGGGCAAAACGACATCCATCAAGACTGGCCTGTGGGCCCTCGGTCCCTCCGCCGAGCCCGACGGTGCCATCCTGATGCTGAACGTGGACCAGCCGCGCTCCGCTGGGATCATCAGGCAAACGCTGGCGGCCCATCGGAATGGTGGTAGGAACCTCATCACGATTCCCACCTACCAGGGCAAGGGCGGTCACCCCATTGTCGTGAGCCGTCAGCTATACAGCGAGCTAATCGCCATCGACGAGCAGACCCAGGGCATGAGGGCGGTCACGGAAAGACATCGCGATTCCACGCAGCGAATTGAGTTGGGCGCCGCCGAGTTGCTCTGGGACGTCAACACGCCGGAACAGTACCAAGCCGCACTGAGAGAATCCGGAGCCGGATAGCAGAGATTCCAAGGGTCTGGCCAGTTTCGGATCAGTTCACAAATAAACCGGGACCCGATAAACAGTCCAGGCCCCGGTTACTGGTTTTCCCTTCGTCCCGCCGCCAAGGATGCGCCGGGTTGACGGGTCTTGACCCTGTCAGCGGCCACCCAGCATCGTCATGCCGCCGCGGCTCCGCCAACAGGGCTGTTACAGGGGAAATGCCAGCTATGGTTCAGCACTATTAGCGTGACCACTTCTAACCTCCTGTTTTGACGATGGTCTGGCCATCGGGTTTTCGGCGGGTGGGAGTTCCCTACACCCCCAGCACCTTGAATACATAGTATATCGGGTTCTGATGCTTGTCAACCCCAAATCGAATAATTGATATCGAAGTTTCATCGTATCAACGCAACGGCGGCCAGATGGTTTAAACTACGCGAAAATGGCTTTGACATTGGAGAAATGGCAGGAATGAGCTCAGCCGACAGCAACGGAACCGCCGCGCAACGGCCGGCACCCAGCGTTTACGGCGAGGACGGAGTGACCATCATCGGCATGATCGGCGTGGTGCGCGAGTCCGAGGCAAACCGGGGCGCAACGTTGAGCCTGTTCGGCGGTGGGATCAACCCGGGCGCGGAAGTTCCTTCCGGCGTGGACCCGGACTACATCCTGGACTTCGCCCGTACCCACGAGGACGCCGGCTTCAACATGGTGCTGACCGGCTATTCCTCGTCCACTCCGGACGGGTTCGAGGTCGCCGGATACGCAGCGGCGCACACCGAGCGCCTGGGTTACTTGATCGCGCACCGCCCCGGGTTCGTGGCGCCGACACTCGCGGCCAGGAAGACCGCCACCCTGGACCAACTCACTAACGGGCGCATCGCCCTGCACATAATTACCGGGGGCAACGACGTCGAGCAGCGGCAGGACGGCGACTGGCTGGATCACGACTCGCGATATCGACGCACCGACGAGTACTTGGACATCATGCGACGCATCTGGACGGAGACGGAGCCATTCGATCACGATGGCGAATTCTACCGCCTGCAGGCGGCCTTCAGCCAAGCCCGGTGCCGGCAGCGTCCTCATGTGCCGCTGTTCTTCGGTGGGGCTTCAGGGGCGGCACTGGATGCTGCCAGCCGTCGCGCCGACCTTTTCGCGCTGTGGGGAGAGCCGAGAGCGTCTATCGCCGAACGCATCGCTGACGTACGTCGGCGGGTTATTGCGGCCGGTCGCGATGCGGCAGAGATGCGATTCAGCCTGTCGGCGCGACCCATCCTCGCGGAAACCGAGGAAAAGGCCTGGCAGCGGGCAGAGGAAATCCTGGCCCGAGTGCGGCAGGCCACGGCGGGACGTATCACGCCAGGCATCCCCACCCGGCCGCAATCCGAGGGCGCTTGGCGGCTGCTACGTTTCGCGGCCGAAGGAAACGTCTACGACGAGCGGCTCTGGATGCCAATTGCGGCGGCCAGCGGTGCGTCGGGAAGCACCACGTGCCTGGTGGGCACGCCGCAGCAGGTGGCTGACGCCCTGCTGGCCTACTACGACCTGGGATGCAGCGCATTCATCATTCGTGGGTTCGATCCACTGGCGGACGCAGCCGATTACGGCAGGGAATTGATACCGCTAGTGCGGGAAGGCGTCGCCCAACGGCGCCAGACCGCCGTGTGAGGTCGTATTTGCTCCTTCAAGCGTCCCGAAACCGGGAACTGTCGACGTCCGTATCTGATACCATACACCCTACCGCAGTATCGGGAGGCCGTATATGGTCGATTACGCATCCCTCTTTTCCATCAATCTGCCCCGCTCAGTGGCCTCTCCGCCCGGATCGGACGCGTCGGTAAGGTACGTATTCTCGATTACCAACGCGGTGCCGGAGGTGGTCGACGCTGACCAATACCTGGCCGCCATCCGGACTGGACTGGAAACCAACGGTGGAGCGTCGCTGGCAGGCTATCCGCCCCCGGGCGGCCACGTGGGACTGAGGGAAATGATCGCGGAGCGCCTGGCAGCCAACCGCGGTTATCAGGTCTCCCCCAACGATGTGTTCATCTCGGACGGGGCTGGCGGCGCCATCGCCATCGTCCTGGAATCCTTCATCAACCCGGGCGACGCCGTCCTGGTGGAGGAATTCACCTATATGGGCAGCCTGCGCATGATGATGGAACGCGGCGCGGAGCCGGTCCATGTCCCTTGCGATGGCGATGGAATGTTGCCTGACGCCCTGGAAGACGCCCTGGCATCGCTGGAAAGCGCGGGGCGACGGGCCAAATTCGTGTGGACGATACCGGTGTACCAGAACCCCCTGGGTTTCACTGTGCCCGAGGCACGGCGTCGGGAGATTCTGGAGGTTGCCCAGAAGTACGGCGTTCCGGTGATGGAAAACGAGTCCTACGCCGACTTCCGCATCGACGGCGACCCGTTGCCGCGAGCCATGTCCGGCATCAGCGATCAGGGCGACGTGTTCTACGTTTCGTCATTCACCAAGCTTCTGGGATGCGGGCTTCGGGTCGGGTTCGGCGTGCTCCCGCCGGGGGTCAAAGACGCGCTGCCGCAGGTCAACGCGGAGAACCTGCCGCGCCGGAGTGTGAGCCACCTCGCTACCACCATGGTCTACGAATATATGCGGGCGCACGAGGCGGAGCATATCGAGGCCGTCCGGCGAGCGCTCCTGGCGAGGCGCGATGCGATGATCGGAGCGCTGGAGGACAACTTCCCGTCCTTCTGCGAATGGACCCATCCCCACGGCGGCATGATGATGTTCGTGAAGCTGCCAGAAAACGCCGATACCTGGTCGACGCTGGCCAAGGCCACCGCGCGCGACGTCAAATACAATCCGGGTGGCATGTTCCGGTCGGATCGCGGGCGCAACAACCACCTGCGCCTCACCTACAGTCACAACTCGCCCGACGAAATACGGGATGGAGTGGCTCGGCTGGCGGAGCTCTTCCGGGAGGAAGGATATTTCGAGGGCTGATCTGCGTTCGAATATAGCCGTCCGCATACAACAATCTCTCCAACATAGGCAAGCCGGGGGTGCTGCGATGGTCGTCGTCAGTCCAACGATCAGCGTGACGGTTGATGGGATTCCGGTGAACGTGGCAGCGGGGGCCAGCGCGCTGGATGCAGTGAATGCGGCTGGCGTGCCCCTCTCCCAATTGTGCAAAGACGCCGATATGCCCGCCATCGGCGCCTGTCGGACCTGCCTGGTGCAGATTGACGGCATCCGTGGGTTTCCCGCCTCATGCTCGACGCCGGCCACCGACGGCATGGTCATCCGCACCGACGGGCCCGATGCCCAGCGGATCCGTTCCGGCGTCATCCAACTAACTCTCGGCATGGTGGGCAAAGGCAACGGGTCGATTGACGGCTACGATCTGCTGTCGGACGCAGCCAGCACGCACGGGATTTCCCAAACGCGATGGGACCCCCGGCCCCGCCAGCGGACGGACGAGTCCAACCCGGTGTTCGACCTCGCCATGGATGCGTGCATCCTGTGCGCCCGGTGTGTCAACGCCTGCCAGTCCAGTCACCAGTTCATCGGCGCGATTGACGTGCTGGGTGCGGGCGGTTCGGCTCGTATCGCTACCGCGGGAGACAAGCCGCTGGGAGAAAGCATCTGCACCACCTGCGGACAATGCCTCAGCGTTTGCCCAACTGGCGCCATCAGCGTGAAAACACCGCCGGACTCTGCGTCGCCTACCCGCCAAGTCAAGACCACGTGTCCCTACTGCGGCGTTGGCTGCGGGATCAAACTGGAGGTCAGCGACACTGCAGAAGGACCGGACGCGGGTACGATCGTTGCTTCACATGACGATCCCGACAACCTGTCCAGCGTTGGGATGCTGTGCGTGAAGGGACGCTTCGGCTACACCTTCGTGCAGCACGGTGACCGTATCAAGAAGCCGCTGATACGGGAAGGCGACCGCTTCAGCGGCGACTTTCGGGAGGCGACCTGGGACGAAGCGCTGGACTTGGTGGCCTCGCGGCTGGCCGATTACCGCGGCGAATCCTTTGGCACGTTGTGCTCGGCCAAGGCGACCAATGAAGACGGTTACGTGCAGCAGAAATTCGCCCGGCTGATCATGGGCAGCAACAACATCGACCACTGCACGCGCCTGTGTCATGCGCCGTCGGTGGAGGCCATGCTGACCTCGCTGGGCAGCGGGGCCACCAGCAATTCGTACACCGATTACGAAGCGGCGGGGTGCCTGTTGGTCACCGGCTGCGATCCGACAAGCAACCATCCGGTTGCCGCCGCGCGGATGCGTCGCGCCGTAGTGGAACGCGGGGCCGGGCTAATCGTCATCAACCCCCGTCGCATTGATATGTGCGACTACGCCGACCTGTGGCTGCGTCCTTATCCGGGCACCGACGTGGCCCTGCTGAACGCCATGGCTCACGTCGTAGTTTCGGAGGGCCTGTCCGATGCAGACTTCGTGACCAACCGCACAGAGGGTTACAACGACTGGCTCGCTATCATTAATCGCTACTCGCCGGAACGTGCCGCCGCCGTCACCGGAGTTCACGCCGATGACATCCGCGCCGCCGGCCGCCTGTTCGCCCGACCACAGGCGCCGAAGGGCAGCGTCTCCGCGCCGAGATACGACGGTTCCTGTCTGATCTGGGGCATGGGAATAACCCAGCACACCAATGGCACTCCCAACGTTCACAGCTTGCTCAACCTGGCGCTGGTAACCGGGCAGTTAGGACGGCCCGGGTCCGGAGTCTCTCCCTTGCGTGGCCAGAACAACGTGCAGGGCTGCGGCGACGCCGGGTGCTTGCCCAATTCCCTGCCGGGCTATCAAGGTTTGCGCTCGGACGCTGTTGCCAAGTTCGACGCCGCTTGGGAAGCTGACGGCTCGCTCCCCGAGGTCGCCGGGATGATGGTGACCGACATGGTGGATGCCATCGGCGAAGCGGGCGGCGTGCAAGCGATGTACATCACTGGAGAAAACCCGCTGCTCAGCGAGCCGGATCTCAACCGGGCAGACGAGTTGTTCCGCCGGTTGGACTTCCTGGTGGTGCAGGACATCTTCATGCACGAAACTGCCCTGCTGGCCGATGTAGTACTGCCCGCCACCAGCTTCGCCGAGAAAGATGGGACCTTCACCAATAGCGAACGACGCGTCCAGCGGGTGCGGCAGGCCGTGGCTCCGGTGGGCAACAGCCGGCCGGATTGGGATATCGTGTGCGACCTGGCCCGACGGATGTGCGACCGGCTGGATTTGCCTTGGGCAGGGCAGTTCGGTTTTCAGCATCCTGGAGAGATTTTTGAAGAGATGGCTGGTTTAACGCCGATTCTGGCGGGTATATCTTACGAGCGGCTCGACACCGAAGGCGGGCTCCAGTGGCCGTGCCCGACGCCCGACCATCCCGGCACCAGTTATCTCTATGGCGAGAGTTTCCCCCGGGGCGACCGGGCCCGGTTCATCGGCTACGATCAGGGGCCGATGGCTGAGGAAACACCCTCAGAGCGGTTCCCTCTGCTGCTGAACACCGGCAGGGTCTTGTACCACTGGCACGGCGGTACCATCACCCGGCGGGTCGGCAACCTCCTGGCGCGGATGGCGGACCTCGAAGTGTCCGTCAATCCCGCCGACGGCGAGCGGTTGGGCTTGCGCGACGGCGAGCCCGTTCGGGTACGCTCTCGCCGCGGCGAACTGACCGGGGTAGCGCGTTTCACCTACCGGATGCGCGTTGGCGAGATTTTCATTCCCTTCGTGCGGTTGAACGAATCCGCTGCGAATTTCCTGACCAACGCGGTGTACGATCCGGACTCGCGGATCCCGGAGTACAAGGTATGCGCTGTGCGGGTAGAACCCACCGAGTGACGGGTTGGCAGCCCGTCATCGCGCATCCTATTGGCTGCGCAATCGAGCCCGTTCCCGCCCTTCAATGAAGTGCACCGCTTCGTCCGGGCTGACCCGACCCACCGGGCCGCTGGCGTACATGGAACCCAGTACGGTGCCCCCGCGCACAAGCAGGAGTTCGGTGGGTTGGATGTAACCACCGCGGTCGTCGGACCACCAGGAACCGAGCATGTCGGCCTGCTCCCGGGTGACGCCGTAGGCCATGGGGAAGGTGACGCCGGACTTGGTGGCCATTTCCTCCACAACTTCCCTGGGTTCCACGCTGGCGCCGATTATCGACAGTCCCATCTCGGCAAGAGCATCCTGCTCTGATTGCCACGCGGCCAACTGCCGCGAGCAGTACGGTCACCAAACGCCGCGATAGAACAACACGGCAAGGTAACGCGACGACATATCTTTCGGCAGGGTCAGCGTGCCGCCGTCAATGAGATTTAGGTCCAATTCGGGCAGACGGTCGCCCTGTTGCAGTTTCTCAGTCATCGTTATCCCTCGTTATCGAGCCTTGCTTCGCCGTTGGGAAGGGCGGGCCAGAACAGCTCGTACAGCCGGTCGGACAGCTCTTCGCATAAGCCTACCCCGGCGGCTACTTCGGTCGCTGTTTCTTCATCCTCGTAAAAGTTGCTGTGCAACCCCCGGGCCGTGCGAAAAGCGTTGGCAATCCACTCCTGTGTTGCCGTGTCGCCTGCATCGCCAACCAGTCCACCCAACTCTCGAATCACCGTCCAGATGGAACCGTGGGAGTGGATGACCCCGCCGTGCCGTGCGCTAACGGCTTTAATGGTCTCGGCGACCATTCCCCATGCCTTATTGGAAGCTTGGGGCAAATCACCATCCTCCAGTAAGTGCTTCCATGCACTCGCCCGGAAATCCCGTCCGAGCTGAGCATATTTCTCCGCTGTTCGGCCGGCGTCAGCCGGCTGAACCGGGTCCCTGGCGGCCGCCAGGCCCCGGGCCACAGCGTCGGCGACGTCACTGTCAGAGAAGGTCAGCGGCGTTGACATTGCTAGTCGCCGACGGCTTCGGCGGTGGTCGACTTTAGACGCTCGGGCCACCACGGGTCGTCATATTCGTTGAAGAGACCCTTCATGTGGGGCATCACTTCATTGGCGAACAGGTCAGTGTTCTTCCGTACCAGTTCAGGCGGCATGCTTCCAATCTGGAGCAACACCATGAGGTGTCCGATACGGAGCATCTCGCAGGCCTCGGTTAGCTTGCGCCGGACCGTCTCCGGGCTCCCGCCGATGACATGGCCCTGCTCGATATAGTCTTTCCAGCTGTTCTCCTGGGCGGTGCGGTGCGCCTCTTCGCCCATCTGCGGGCGCAGGGATTTGCGGATGGACTCCAGCGATCGATAACCGGGAGATTCGGCGAAGGGCGGGTACACCCGCAGCATCTTCTCGTAGAAATATTTCACGTGTTGCTCGTAATCTTTTTCCGCCTGCTCGTCAGTCTCCGAAACGCAAACCAACTGCAAAAATCCCAAGCGGTGGGGGTTGTCATCGACTCCACGCTCGGCAACTCGCTCCCAATAGCCCTTGACGATGTTGTGGCCGCGCAGATAGCCGTAGTAGGACAGGTAGCAATACACGTAGTCCCGATCCAGCACCCAGTCCCAAGTCTCCAGGCTGCCGGACCCGGGGATCCACACCGGCGGGTGAGGCTCCTGCATCGGACGCGGCCAGATGCTGATGTAGCGCAGCTTGTTGTACTTGCCGTTGAAAATCGTCGGCTGGTGCTGGGTCCAGGCCTGCATGATCACGTCGTGCGCTTCGGTATGGCGGTCGCGCAACGTGATGGGCACCTGGCCGTAGGAGAACGTCGTGTCCATTGCGGTTCCCACCGGGAATCCGGCTACCAGACGGCCGTTGGAAATGACATCGAGCATCGCCATCTCCTCCGCCACGCGCACGGGCGGGTTGTACAGGGCAAGGCTGTTGCCCAATACGATCACAGCGCCGTTGTTTGTGGAGTTCGCCAGCACCGAAGCGATCAGATTGGGCGATGGCATGATGCCGTATGCATTGTTGTGGTGCTCGTTGACGCAGATGCCGTCGAACCCGACCTCGTCGGCGTAGCGCAACTGGTCGATGTACTGAGCGTAGTATTCGTTGCCCTTGGCCGGGTCAAAGTTTTCGTTGGGCAGGTCTACCCACGCCGAGTGGTGTTGCTGGGCGAAATCGTCCGGCAGGTCCTGGTATGGCATGAGGTGGAAAAATGAGACTTTCATCGGAGGCTACCTCGGAGGCGGGTTGGCCTGTAGGGCCGGATAATCGGATTTTAGCATGAAGCAGGCCCGATCCCGCGCGTCACCGGGACCGGGCCTGTTTTTGCGCTCCGCAGGTCTAGCTCGCCAGCCAGGACTTTACGGCGGCGATAAAGTCGGAAGGGTTGTCCTCAAACACCATGTGCCCGGCCCGCTCAATGTTGACCGTGCTGCCCTGGGCCAGGGTTGACACCATCTGATCCGCGGTCTCCTGGGTAAGCAGGTCGGTCTCAGTTCCCCGCACGACCAGGGTCGGGCAGGTGATGTTTTCCAGCGCCGGCCACAGGTCGGCGGCCGGGGCCGCGGTGCCGTTGATTCGCTGCTCGCGGATCGCCGGATCAAACTTCCAACCGACCTTGCCATCGGCCAACAGGCGGGTCTGACCGGTCAAGCGCCGGCGCATCACCGCCTCCGAGGCGAAGCGATTGCCGGTTTGCACGTGGGCCAGCGCGTCCTCGAAGTTGTCGAAGTGCGGAGGTATCGCGCGCAATTCCTCGGTGATGCGGTTTCCTCCAGCCGCCTCGATGCGAGGCCCGATGTCAACGATGCACAGGCGTTCCAGCCTGTCCGGATGCGCGCCCGCGAAGGCCATGCTGTTGCGCCCACCCATGGAGTGCCCAAATAAAGTGAACTTGCCCAGACCGACGGCTTCCAGGAACCCGACCAGGTCGGCCACGAAAGCCTCGGTGGAGTAGTCACCGCCCGGCGCGTGGTCGGTGTCGCCGCGGCCGCGCTGATCGAGGGCGTAGACATGGTAGTCGCCGCACAGTGCTTCCGCGACGTCGGCCCAGACGTTCGCGTGACCGCGCAGGCCATGAAGCAGAACAAGGGGTGGGTTGCCTTCCGTGCCCCAGTCGAGGTAATGCAGGTTGATGCCATTGGCGGTGACGGTCCGGCTCCTGGGTTGCACTTGCGTGGTCATGTCATTCCTCCTGGGTGTGGTTGAGATGTTCGACACCGAAATTGCGCCCACGTTGGCTACTTGAGCTGCCAATTGGGGCGGCGCTTCTCGGCGAAGGCGCGAGGACCTTCCTTGCTGTCCTGTGTGGTCAGAATGTAGTCGTAGGCAACGTAAGTCTTGGCGCTGACTTCGGCGATAGACATGTCCAGGCTGCTGTAGGCCAGGTCCTTGATGGTTCGAACCGCCAACGGGGCGTTCTGCGCGATGCTCTCCGCCATTTTGATGGCTTCCGGCACCAGTTCATCCGCGGGTACCACCTTGTTCAGGAAACCCATTTCCTTGACGCGTTCGGCCGGCAGCAGGTCGGCGGTCATCACCAACTCCAGGACGTTGGAAATGCCGATCATCTTGGTGAGTTCCACCGCGAAGGGCGGCATGAGGCTCCACTTGGTTTCGGTGATGCCCAGGCGCGCATTGTCCGCGGCCAGGCGAACGTCGCACATCTGGGCGATGGACCATCCACCGGCAGCGGCGGCGCCGTTGACCGCGGCCACCAACGGCTTGACCGGCCGCTCCCACATGTGGGGCTTGTTGGGAGACATGCTGTTTTCGGCGCGAGCCTGCACCCCCTCGGCGTTGTCGGCGGCGCGCTCTTTCAGGTCCCGCCCGGCGCAGAAGTTGCGGCCGGCGCCGGTGATCACGGCTACCCAGGCCTCGTCGTCCTCATTGTCGAAGTGGTCGATCACCTCGCGCAGTTCACCGCGCAGTTGTCGATTGATCGCGTTGGAAGACTCGGGCCGATTGAGCATTATGATTGCCACGTGGTTGTCGGTTCCGGTCTTTTCGTAGAGCACGGTTTCAGGCATAGCGTTGCGGTCTCCTTGGGTCAGTGATGTTGCGGTCGGAAAAGCATCAGGCATAGTGGCCGAGGAACTGACCACCGATGACGTGTACGTGGCCGTGGGATTGGCTCTGCAGGCCGTCATATCCGAAGTTGGAGAGTATGCGGAAACCGTTGGGGCAGTACATGCAACCCAGGGTCGCTGCAACGTCGCCGATTCGGGACATGATCCCGTTGCTCCACATCTCCAACTGTGACATGTGCTGGCGTGGCATCACCAGCAACATTACCGGCACCCAGGTCAGCCGGTTGACGATGGCAATCAGGTCATTGTCGAGGTAGCGGATCCGTGCCGGTTCGCGCCCGGCGACGATTTGGCAGAATACGCAGTTAGTGGGTTCCGAGCTCATGCACAAACCACGGCACCCCAGTTAGTGTACCCAACCACAGCTAGCCGATGAAGTGGCCCACATCGCCGCCGCAACGCTGGTTTGGGATGCCTGATAACTATACGTACTGCCCATTTACAGTGTCAACGACGGAGGCCGACCGTGACTTTTTCGCGGCTCAATTTTACTGCCGTGTGGTATCATTGCGCCCGTTATACCATCCCGCACCAACCGCTCCGATACGACGTATGTACCGACTCGCAATTCTGACTATCAGCAGTTCCGGCGCGCGAGGCGAACGCGAAGACACCGGTAGCCAGGCCATCCGCGACAAGCTGCCCCCTCCCGACTACGAGGAAGTACGCTACGAAATCGTGGCGGATGACGCCGACACCATTGCCGCCAGAATGGCTGAGTGGGCCGATTCCGGAGAGGTGGATCTGATCGTCAGTACGGGCGGCACCGGTATGGGCCGGCGCGACGTCACGCCTGAAGCGGCCAAGCGCGCAATGGACCGTGAGGTCCCGGGCATGGCTGAGACGATGCGGTCGCAGACCCTCCAGTTTACGCCTATGGCAATGCTGAGCCGCTCGGTAGCGGGTATTCGCGGACAGACGCTAATCATCACATTGCCCGGAAGTCCTCGGGGCGTGGGCGAATGCCTCGATGTTATTCTCTCCGTCATACCCCACGCTATCGAACTCCTGCAGCGCGAATCGGTACAGGAACACCCACGCTGATGGCCGATTCCCCATCCCAGACCAGTTATCAATCGGAGACCGCCGCGAAATGAGCACCAACTCCAACACGACCGAGACCGCGCCTGTTTACTGGCCCCGTGTGAAGCAACTGCTGGATGACATCATGGACCGCTGGATCGAGCGCCACGGTCGCCAGCCGTACCCGGGCATTCACGAATATTGGTGGGAAACCCCGGAGGAGTTGGCCGCGTCAGTCCTCAACGGGTATCCATCCATCGAACCGGGAGTGGCTGGGGCCGAAACCCACCTGGTACGTTCACTTCGTCTGGGTTGTGGGACGTTCGGCCGCATGCCTTTGCGCGGCCCGTTCCTGTCACGCGCCGAGGCGGCGGAGATCGCGGCATGGATCGATGCGGGGATGCCAAAAGGTCCCGAGAGCTGACTATTCTCCCATCACATCGCTGGTGTTCCACACACTCGGAACCGCAGCAGACAAAATGTAGGGGCGAATGGATATTCGCCCCCACTGCTTTTGGTCCGGCCGCCGTTTTGCTACAGCAATACGGGTTCCTTTTCCTTCTGGTACACCTGTATCCGGCCACGCGTGTGGTCGATGATGGCGATCTGGCCCGAGTCGGACACGTGCACCGCGCACGGGTTGGCGAAGGCCTTCTCGAATGCGCCACCGTCGTGGATGATCGCCATGGTCCGTTGCCGAATCATGTCCGGATTGGAGTTCAACTTGGTTTTGCCCCACTCGGATAGGGTGTAGTCTCCCTTCAACTGGGCGCGGAAGCGTCCGTCGGGAGCAAGAATCTGAACCCGGTCGTTTTCGCGGTCGCAGACGTAGATATCACCGTCGTTGTCAACGAAGACGGCGTTGGGCCGCTTGAACTGGCCAGGGCCGTCGCCGCTGGAGCCGAAACTGGCTTGCCACTCGCCGGCTTGGGTGAAACACTGGATACGGTCGTTTCGCCAGTCGGCGACGTAGATCAGACCATTCTTGTCCAAGCAGAGGCCCCAAGGCATATTCAACTGGCCATCAGCCGTGCCGAATTCCCCAAACTGGCTCTTGAACGTGCCGTCCAGCCCGTAGCTCTGAATACGGTGGTTCTTGGCATCCACTACCCAAACGGTGTCCCCGTCAATCCTGATGCCCGAGGGGCCGTTGAACTCTCCGGGCCCATCGCCAGCGGTACCCCAGTGGGAGACGTAGTCACCGTCTTCTGTGAAAATGGTGATGCGGTTCAGGTATTCATCAGCGACGTACAGGTTGCCCTCGCTGTCCAGGGCGCAGGAACTGGGCCAGTACATGTCGCCCGGGTCTTCGCCGAACTTGCTGAACTCGCCAACCAGCTCTTCGTTCAGCGTGGCGACGGTTACATGTACGCCGTCCGGGCGGTTTTCGTAGGAGCGATTGAGGACGTAGACCCTGCCTTCGGCATCCACAGCCATGTCCACCGGGTTGCGGAACCCGGTGCCGTTGAACTCATTGCGTCCCACGGAGTGGCTATAGGTAAAGGCGGTGTCCACGAGGCCAAACAGATGGGTACTCATAGACTTCCCTCTCGTGTCGGTCGTCGGTGGTCAGGATGCGGCGGAGCTTTTAGGAGGAGATACCCCGCCGCGTTCGTTGCGTTGCCGATGGTCGCCTACAGGAAGGGAACCTTCTCGAAGACGCCACGGTTGATGGGGTTGGAATCCAGACCCATCCAGTCTTCCAGGATGGTGGCGTAAACCTGGCGGAAGTCCATGTTGGACTTGAGGTTGCCGCCCTCTTCCTGATCGGCCGGAGCCAGGGACGGATAGACGCCGTAGATCCCGCCCTTGACCTTTTCGCCGACTGCGAAGGCCACAGAGCCTGCACCGTGATCAGTACCCGAGCCGTTGTCGCCGATGCGGCGGCCGAACTCGGAGAACATGAACGTGATGACGTTGTCGCTGGCGTCGTGATCCCGGAGGTCGTTGATGAAGGTGTCAACGTTGGCCGAAACGTCGGTCCACAGCCGCGCGTGGTCGGTGGCCTGGTTGGCGTGGGTGTCGAAGCCGTTGTAGGGACTGGTAGTGAACAGCACGCGGGTGCCCAAGTCGGCCAGATGGGTCTGGGCGATGTTCTTCATGTACTGGCCGACGGTGCTGCTGGAGTACTCCACGTTAGAGGTGTACTTCGGCGGCGCGGTGGCCAGAATGTCGGCGCCGATTCGGGCGTAGGTGCCCGTGGAGCGCAGGTAGTCGCTGACGAAGCCCTGTCCCACGGTGGGGGCGTAGATCTTGCTGAACAGGTCTAACGCCTCGGCACGCTGGTCATCCCCTTCGATGCCGGTCAGCAGACCGTAGGTCTCGAGGTTGCCGACGGAGGCGACGGGCACGCCTTCCTTGGCCAGGGCGCGGGGAAGGCCGCGGCCGAAGTTCACGCCGGTGATGCCCTGGCCCTCGTTGTTCGGGTCCAGTTCCTTGATGACCTGACCCAGCCAACCCTCGGTGCCGATGGTGTCCGGTTCGCAGGTATGCCAAATGTCCATGCTGCGGAAGTGGCTGTAGGACGGGTTGGCGTAGCCGATTCCCACGAAGATGGCGAGCTTGCCCTCGTCCCAATACTTCTTCAGCGGCCCCATGGTGGGGTGCAGGCCGATCTCGCCGTTCAGGTCCAGGATCGCTTCGGTGGGAACACCCAGAGCCGGGCGAAAATCGCGGTAATGACCGTCGCTATAGGGGATGACGGTGTTCAGGCCGTCGTTCCCGCCGGAGAGCGAGAGCACGACCAGAACGTTGTCTTTGTTGGTAGAGACCATTTGATAGTCCTCCGTTGTGTTTGCCGGTTCGCAGTGAATTTGCTTGGCGGGACCGTCGCTGCGCTTGTCCAGGTGATCGGAGCGCGGCCCGCCGGGTGTCAGCGGTTCCGGATTACTCGAACTGGAACTCCGACGTGGAAGCGATGATCTGGAACATCTCGCCGGAGCGGCGGGTGAACTCAGCGCGCTCGCCGTCGGTGCCGTGGGTGAGGTTGCCACCACGGCCGGCGTGGGCGATCAATTGATCGCGGGTGTCCTCGGTGAGGTTCAGGCAGCCCACCAGGTCGGCGCAGGTGTCGACGAACTGCTCAGGGGACAGGGTGTCGCCCTGGGCCATTAGCTTGGAGATCATGCTCTGGACGCCGGGCAACTCAGTGCGGCCCAGGTAGTCCGCCGCGAAGTTGATCCGCTCCACCAGGGTGCCCGAGTCGATCCACTCGTGACCGGTGTGCCAGCCTTCAACCGTGGGCGGGTTCATGAGGTCCATGCCCATGTACTTGGGCTCCTGGCTCAGCTCGAACATGCCGGGCTTGATCTCGTCCCGGTGGTCGCCAACCATGCGCAGGGTGCCGGCCACCATCTCGGCCGGGTTCTTCACCTTGGCGTACCGGGCATTCTTGAAGGCGTCGGAGTTGAACAGCGTGCGCAGCATCTCGGTGATGTTGTAGCCGTTGTCGAAGTAGGTCTGCTCCAAGGCCGCCAGGAGGCTCTCGTCCTTGGGCGGGGTCTGCCGCCAACTGGGAACCGGAACCTCGTCGGCCACGAAGAAGTTGTACATGTGCCGGGAGATGAACCGGGCAGTAGCCTTCTGGTCCGCGATGATGTCGAGGATGTCGTCGCCGTTCCAGTTGCCGGTGCGGCCCAGGAACGTCTTCTCGGAGTCGTCATGGTCGGCGGGGTCGAAGCGGAACTCCCAGGGGCTGCGGCCGTAGGGGAACGGCGGGTACGGCGGGGCGATGTTCCAACCGGTGAACGCGCGGGCCGTGGCCTTCACGTCGTCCTCCGAATAGTTGAACTCTTCGTTCATTCCCACGCCCATGGAGAACAGTTCCAGCAGTTCGCGGCCGTAGTTCTCGTTGATGTTCGTCTTGTGGCTCTCGCAGTTGTCCAGGTAGTAGACCATGCCCGGACTGGTGGACAGATCCATTAGCAGTTCCCGGAAATTGCCCATGCCCTTGTCCCGGAACATCTGGATCATCCGGCCCATTTCTTCGCCGGAGTCGATCTTGGAGTGGCCAGCGCAGAAGATCATGTGCCAGAAGAGGGCCATCTTCTCCTTCAGCTGGTACTCGGTGTTGACCATGCGGTACACCCAGTTCTGGATGTTGATCTCGATGGCGCCCGCGTGGTTGTAGGTGGGATGGTAGCGCAGCATGATGTCGTCTTCGACGCCCGAGGTCGAACCTGGGTTCAGCAGCTCCTCCACCACGGTGTCATAGCCTCGCGCAGCGGCGGTTTCGATCTCGTCGCGGCTGGCGCCGAAGCCGGCCCGGCGGAGAAGGTGCGCCATCAGCGCGATGTCGTTGCTTCCTGCCATTGGTTCCTCCTTTTTTGCCTTGGGGACAGGGCCCCGATTGACCGATTCCTTGTGCTGAAAATATAACGCAATAACCGTCATTCTCGCAATCGCAAACAGCCATCAACTGTTCGAGTTGCCGAACGATTATCAGATTAGAATCGTATCGCCGGAAGGGTGGGTTGTCAATAAGTTTACGCTCGCACGACTGGCCCTATCCTGCCCGCCATCCGATGGTTCGCGGCCTGTAGATCTACGCGAACCAGCAACTCTTCCCCCGGCCTAACCGAGGCGAAACCGCTTGAAAACCTCTACATACTCCGCGCCGATCCGGGGCCCATCCCGGCGTCGCCATTCGCGCAGGTACTGATCGGCCGCTTCGAGACTGACCTGGCTGCGGTGCGCGCGCAGTGCCTCCACCGCAGTCTCCATGTGGTCGGTGACGTCGACGAAGTGATCGGGGTGGGTCCGGCCCATCACCCAAACCTCCCTGACCTTGTGGGGCTCTAGGCCCTCTTCCGTGAGCAGGTCGGGGAACGTGAGCGGATCGCGAGCCGAAGGGTATACCGCTCCCATGGCAGCGTCGCCGGAGGCGAAATGGTCCGGATGATCGATGTATCCGTCCCCGTCGAGGTTGCGGACGGGATTCATGCACACCAGCACGTCGGGACGATGCCGGCGGATCTCGCGAGTTATGGCTTTGCGCAGTTCCAGGTTGGATTGCAGGTATGCGTCCGGGAAACCCAGGAACACCACCTCGGCAAGGCCCAGCACGCGGCCGGCCTCTTCCTGCTCTCCCCGTCGCGACTTGATGACCTCTTCGGGCGCAATGTTCGGGTCAGAGGTGCCCTTGCTGCCGTCGGTGCAGATCACGTACACCACATGCTTGCCTTCGGCGCACCATCGGGCCACCGTTCCGGCGCAGCCCCATTCGGCGTCGTCGGCATGGGCGACCACCACCATCGCGCGCTTGATGTCTTCGTTGTTGCTCTCTGTCAAATTCCCACCACCTACGGACGTGCGAACGCTCTCCGGTCCTGACCAAAGTCAAGATTGGGCGGGCGACACCGCCGGTCCGGCTGCCCCCCGGCCACGGGGCCGGCTCATCGTGTGGAGCGTGAAACCCAGAACGGCCCCTACGAGGGCCATCCCCGACGCCATCGCGAACGACCATCGGAGGGTGCCGGTGGCATCTGCGATCGGTCCCGATATCGCCGGAGAAATTGTACTCCCGATTCCGGCGCCCATGCCCATCAATCCAAAAGCGGCGGGGGCCATGTAAACGGGCACGAAGTCCCCGGCCGCAGCCGCGCAAATCGTATAGGTGGATCGCAACGCGAATCCCGCCAGCACCGACGCAATGATGAAAAACACCAGTTCAGGAGCCAACCAGAAGAGGGCATGACACGCCACCTCGATCAGGAACGTGGCGCCGAAGGCCATCCCCCGCCCCAATCTGTCGGACAACGCGCCCGACGCGACTCCGCTGCCGATGCTGAGGACTCCGATGAGAGTGAACAGCGCTCCGACCACCGTCACCTCGATGCCCTGTTCAACCTCCAGATACGCCCCGTAGCTGGCCGTGAGTATGCCGTGAATGAAACCGGAGCAGAAGGCCATCCCCGTAATCAGCCAGACGTAAGGGTTGGTATAGACCTGCATCGGCCAACCAGCAGGGCCGCTCCGCCCGGCCGTGCGCCCCGTGGTCTCACCCGTCGGTGCACCTGACGGAGACGGTGTGACTGCTGGCGGCGCCTCACGAATGAAACCGGCGCACGCCAGGCCGATGAGGACGCTCGTGGCGGCCAGCACATACCAGGTGTATCGCCAGGTCTCGTCCCCGAACAAACCTGTAAGCGGCGGGACGATCACGCCCGTGAAGATTATCGCCAGGCTGCCGCCGGACGCGGCGATGCCGGCGGCCACCCCGCGGTCGGTGGCCCGGAACCACGGCGCGAGCATCCCCATCATGGGCGTCAGCGCCGCTCCCGACGACACACCCACTGCAATCATGGCGGCGAGGGCTACCCAATAGCCGGGCGACCAGCCCAGCAAGGCCATCGCCGCAGCTTGCACAAAGATGCTGGTTATGATCATCCATCGCCCGCCGTAACGCGAGGCCGCCGCTCCGGACAGCAATCCGGACACTACGCGTGAAATCGACATGGCCACCACCAGCACGAAGACGGTGGTGTATGACAACTCGAAGGTGCTCTTCATCCCCGGGATGGTGAGCGCAAGAACATACAGGGAAAAGCTGGTGATCAGGTTGACCGCCAGCGACACAGCCAATATGACTGCCGCATAGGTGCGCACCCATCGGGGAACGAGCGCGGCGGGAAATAATGCCATTGGGGGCCGAAACGGTCAGGTAAGCAATTGTTGGAACCGGGAACGCGGGTGCGCCTATCCTAGCACAGGGCTCGCCGGCGCCCGGCTCCGGGCCTGCCTGATAGAATGAATGTCGTCGCGCCGGCGCCCAACTGCTGCGCCTCTTCGTTGCATCAATGAACCGCAGAACGGAAGAATCCGAGCAGCCCGAAACGGTGAATGAGGGAGGGGGAAACCCGGCTAACACCCCTCTGCCGCCTCCACCGCCAGTACCCCCCGAGGCGTTGAAACCCTGGTACTACCAAAGTTGGTTCCTGGTTCCCGCCTTCGTCTGGTGGCCCTGCAGCGCGATACTGTTCATCCGGTCGCCGTGGCACAACGGCATCGTCAGCGGCGCGCTGTCCTGGGCGTGGATAATCGTGGGTGGCGGGTTCATCTTCCTGCGGATGCAATACCACTGGCGGAACGGCGAGCCGGCCATTGTGGATCCTACGCTGTGGGCCCTGGCGGCGCCGGGCGTCGTCCTCACCGTGGTCACTCAGTCTTTGTGGCTAGCTAGAGACCGCCCGCGGATCCGGCGCATCCGGGACGCCGGCGGATTTTCGGCTTACGGCGACGGAGAAACCGAACCACCGGCCCAGCCTGTGGCCCCGCAGGCTCCCCAAGAGAGACGACGCCGAGCCAATCGCGGAAGCGTCCGCAGCCGCAGACGCCGGCATTAGACCTTCACGGGCCGGAGATCAGGCTGCGGGGGCACCCACTGGCAGCCCGTCCACCAACCCCCGGACCATCTCCACGCGCTCGTCCGTCGTTGAAAACGCCATGCCCATCGGGGTGATGCCGATATAGTTGGCCTTGCTGGCGTCGATGTCGCTGCCCTCACCACCGGCAAGAACCGGACGGTTGCGGGATATCCAATAGCGCCGATGACCGAAGGACTCCTCGGAGCGCACCGATTCTCCGTAGGCTCGCCCCCCCAACCGCGTCACTTTCACCCCAGCGATTTTGTCGGCAGGCTCGTTGGGAACGTTGACGTTGAGGAAATAGGCGGGTGAGACCTCGGGGGCGTCATCCAGCCGGCGCGCGAGATGCGCCACCACCTGCGCGGCGAGCTGGTACCGGGGAGCTTGCACCGAACCCACGGATATTGCGATGGTCGGATAGCCCCTAACCCAGCCCTGGGTCGCGGCCCCGACCGTCCCGGACACAATCACATCCCAGCCCAGGTTGGACCCGCGGTTTATGCCACTCACCACCAGATCTGGTTTGGGCGTGACGAGTTGTTCAAGAGCCAGTATGCAAGCGTCGGCAGGCGTGCCCTGCACCGCCCAGGCGGTGATGGGATGGGCTGGCTCCACCCGAACATCGGATGCCGGGATGTATACGGCGTCGGCGCTGCGCGGTGGCGTGTCGTCGCCGGGAGCAAACTGGGCCAGGTACTGCTCGGCCGGAACCTGGTGCACGAACAGGGGCGAGTGAAGCGTCATGGATGCGCCGACTCCGGATTGTTCGCGGTCGGGCGCGACCACCGCAACCTCTCCGACCTCGGCCAGACTGCGGGCGGCGGCCCAGAGGCCGGTGGCGTGAATGCCGTCGTCATTGGTAAGCAGGATTTTCAATGGAAAGCCTCGATGCGGGAGGGTAGGAACGCGATGCGCGCGAATGGGCGCAAGACAGAATAACATTGGCCGCCGTGATTACGGCGGCCAATGCAGTCAAGCATGTGTTCAGAAGATCAGTGGTGCGCCAGACCAATGGCGTGGAGCAGGGCGTGCTTCACCTCCACGGGAGCCACGCCGGAGCGAAATTCAGCGGAAGCGAACACGTCACCGATAATGTCCACGCCGGAGAGGTCCTCACCAAGGCGGGCCGTCGCATCGCCTATGCTGGCCATGGTCAGCGTGGTGCCGGACAAAGCCTGTTCCACCGCTGCCGCCTTGACGGGGCGAGGGGTCAATCCCCCCACCGCAACGGAAGCGGCAGTGCAACGATCACCGTCCATTGTGACCACCACCGCGCCGCCGACCACCGCGTAGAAACTGGCCGGGTGGGCCATCTTCGCGTACTCGGCACGTTGATTGGCAGCCAGGACGGGCACGCTCACCGTAGTGATGAGCTCGTCTTCGGCCAATACCGTTGTGAAGGCGTCCTCCACAAGATCGGCCGCCGCTATGGTACGGCTGCCCGAAGGTCCCTGCGCCGAGACGGTTGCCCCCAACGCCGTAAGCACCGTGGCCCAGTCCGAGGCCGGGTCCGCGTGGGCCAGATTGCCGCCGATGGTTCCGCGATTGCGAACCGCCGGATCTCCGATGCCCCCGGCCGCCTCGGCGAGCAGGCCGTTGGCTCGCTGAACGTCGGCCGACGCGGCGATCTCAGCATGGGTGGTCAGCGCGCCGATGTTAATCGTGTCCCCGCTGACCGTGATACCCCGCAGGTTGGCGATGCCACCAATGTCGATGACCACCTCCGGCCGTGCCAGCCGGAACCGCATCAGCGGGATGAGGCTGTGGCCACCGGCCAGCAGTTTCGCTCCCGGGTTGTCGGAAAGCAGTTGAACCGCTTCTGCGATGGAACCGGCCTTCCGGTATTCAAAATCTGCTGCAAACATTGCAATCAGTCCTCCTGTGCCGGCGCCGGTCAGTGATTGTGCCCATGACCATGGTCGTGACCGTGATCATGGCCGTGCCCGTTACCCGTATAGCCGCTGGCCTGAATGGCCCGCCACACGCGCTCAGGGGTCAACGGCATGTCGAGGGACGAGATGCCCAGCGGCTTCAGCGCATCCATCACCGCGCTGTAGATGGCGGCGGTCGATGCGATGGTCCCGGTCTCGCCGATGCCCTTTACCCCCAGGGGGTTGTGGGGCGACGGGGTCACGGTGGAATGGACCTCGATGTCCGGCACCAGGTGGGCGCGCGGGATAGCGTAGTCCATCATCGTGCCGGTGAGCAGTTGTCCGTTGTCATCGTAGACCGCGCCTTCCCACAGGGCCTGACCGGCCCCCTGCACCACGCCACCATGCACCTGGCCCTCCACGATCAGAGGGTTGATCTGCGGGCCGCAGTCGTCGACGGCTACGTACCGATCGAGCGTGATGTGGCCATTGTCCGGGTCCACGCTGACGATGGCCGCATGGGCGCCGAAGGGGTAGCTGAAGTTCTGCGGGTCGTAGTAGGTGCTTGCTTCGAGGCCCGGTTCGAGGCCCTCAGGCAGGTTCCAAGCCACGTTGGCCTGCAGGGCAACATCCTGGATGCTCTGGGAACGATCGCGGGCTCCGCGCACGAAGAACTGGCCGTCCTCGTACTCGATGTCCGCCTCATCTGCCTCCAGCAGGTGTGCGGCGATGACCCGCGCCTTGTCACGCAGCTTGCGCATGGTCAAAGCGACCGCGGCGCCGCCAACCACAGTCGTGCGGCTACCATAAGTGCCCCAGCCCATGGGCGTAGTGTCGGTGTCGCCGTGAACCACTTCCACGTCGTCTACATCGACCCCGATTTCGTCCGCGACGATTTGGGCGAAGGTGGTCTCCTCACCCTGGCCGTGAGGCGAGGTGCCAATGAAGACGTTCACCTTCCCGGTGGCGTAGATGCGCACGGTGGCGCTTTCCCACAGGCCGCCACCGAAACCAACGGCTCCGGCCACCTGGGACGGGCCCAGTCCGCAGATCTCGCAGTAGCAAGCGATGCCCACGCCGCGGAAGGTTCCATGCTCGCGCTCGTGCTCTTGGTCGTGGCGGAACTGGTCGTATCCAACGTGGCCGAGGAGTTGGTCCAGCGCGCCGGAATAGTTTCCGCTGTCGTAGGTGATGCCGATGGCCACGTCGCGGTTATTGTCGAAAGGCTCGATCAGGTTGCGGCGGCGAACTTCCACGGAATCGATCCCGACGGCGTCGCCAACCTTGTCCATCAGGCGTTCCAGCAAGAACGTGGCCTCGGGGCGACCGGCGCCGCGGTAGGCTTCGACGGGCGTGGAGTTGGTGAACACACCGTACACGTCGGCCTTGATGTTGGCGATGTCGTAAGGCCCCGAATACATCAGGCCGTGCAGGATGGTCGGAATGCCCGGCGCTGCCGTGGAAAGGTAGGCCCCCATGCCGGCGTACACCACGCTGCGGACTCCCGTCACCTTGCCGTTGGCGTCAGCCGCCATCTCCACGTATTCCACGTGGTCGCGACCGTGGGTGGTGGCCACGTAGTTCTCGGTGCGGGTCTCGGTCCACTTCACCGGAACGCCCAACTGCATGGAGCAGAAGGCCGTGATCATTTCCCAGGGGTAGACCGCGATCTTCGCGCCGAAACCCCCGCCGACCTCGGGAGCGATCACGCGGATCTTGTGCTCGGCGACGCCGGTGACCAGGCAAGTCACGAACCGTGCGATGTGCGGGTTCTGGGTGGTGTTCCAAAGCGTGAGCTCGCCCATGGCTGATGACCAGGACGCGATGGCGGCCCGGGTCTCCATGGGAGTGGGTATTAGCTTCTGCTGATTGATGGTCTCGCTGACCGTCACCGCTGCGCCCGCAAAAGCGGCGTCGGTGTCGCCGCCCGCCGCGACCCAGTGGAAGGCCTGGTTGTTGGGCGCGTCCTCGTGGAGTTGCGGGGCGCCGTCGGCCAGGGCAGCCTCCGGATTGATGATGGAAGGCAGCGGTTCGTATCCAACGTCGATCAGTTCCAGGGCATCCTCAGCCTGGTAGCGATTCTCGGCCACGACCACGGCCACGGCGTCACCTACGTACCGCACGACATCCGACGCGATGGCAGGATAAGCCACCGCCTTCAGGTCGGAATCGGGAATAGCCCAGGCGCATGGAATGGGGTTCAGGACGCCCTCGATATCAACGCCGGTGTAAACGGCGAGCACGCCGGCAGACGCCTTGGCTGCGTCCGTGTTGATGCTGGTGATACGGGCGTGAGCGTGGGGACTCCGCAGGATGGCGGCGTGGACCATGCCCGCCAGCTTGATGTCGTCGGTGTAGGCGGCCTGCCCGGTGATCAGCCGAGGGTCCTCGCGCCGCCGGATGCCGGATCCGAAAATGCGGGTAGTCATGGCTCAGCCTCCTTGTCCGGCAGCGGCGGCAGCCAGAGCGGCCCTGACGATGTTGTTGTAGCCGGTACAGCGGCACATGTTCCCTTCCAGGCCGGCCCTTACTTCCTCGGCCGACGGGTTGGGATTGCGCTCAATGATCTCGGTGACCGTCATGATCATGCCGGCAGTGCAGTATCCACACTGGAGGCCGTGGTTGTTCCAGAAGGCTTCCTGAACGGCAGTCAGGTTTCCGCCGTCAGCCAGGCCCTCGATGGTAGTCACATTGGCGCCATCAGCCTGCGCGGCAAAAGCGGTGCAGGATTTGACGGTGACTCCGTTCATGCGAACCACGCAGGCCCCGCACTGGCTCGTGTCGCAACCAATCTTGGTGCCGGTCAGGTTCAGGGTTTCGCGAAGGAAGTGCACGAGCAGGGTGCGTGGTTCCACTTCAGCGGAATGCGAGCGGCCATTCACGGTGACCGTGATGGGTACTTTATTCGGCAAAATACACCTCCTCTGTCAGGAACGACCGCCATGCCAGCGGCGGCAAGGGTGAGGTAGTGAGCCAAACTGATCGACAGCAAGCAGCGGCGCCGATTCGTTCGTGCGGCAGTATAGACGGCGCGCCGGCGGACGGTCAATCTGAATGGACTCAAACCAGGGCACGTTGGCATCCAGATGGGACGCGCAGCGCACTGATTTAATCGGCCCGACAACTCCACAGTGTACGGGCATGAGCGTGTCAGCATCGGCGAACAAACTGGAGCCTTTACGCCGAAATTTCCATCGATTTCGCCTCGGTCGCCCGCAGTTC
This sequence comes from Dehalococcoidia bacterium, assembly GCA_034423575.1. Classification (GTDB taxonomy): domain Bacteria; phylum Chloroflexota; class Dehalococcoidia; order Lucifugimonadales; family UBA3495; genus Bin87. Next base: position 35,707 of record DAOUIF010000036.1, read on the forward strand.
TTTCGTCAAACCGGCCATGCGAAAATTGATGGTAGAAGCGCCAGGGACGGTTGCAAGTCAGCGGGAAGGTCAACATTGCCGTCGCAACGCGACTGATGCGACCACGGTCGACCCTCAACGTGCGCCGCCCGTTCAGATGTACAAACGCCACCGCGAAAACCGGGGACGCAGCGCCCGTCGTAATGGCATTATTGGTAAACGGCGTTGTGGCTGTCCCTCGGCCGTGACCGCCTGTGCCTGGCAGTCCAACATCAACGAAATTGGCTCGATACTCAGCCATCCCATGGCGACGTAATACCGGGCGGTAACCGATGTTGACGAGCGGCTGGGCACGCATCGACCTTGGCAACTCTGCGTCGGAGGAGGCGAATCAATGATCCGGACACCATGGCTGATTTTCGCTATCGCAGTTGTTGCGCTGACGCTGGTCGGCGCGGTGTCAGCGCAGTCGCCGCCGTCGCCGCCAACCGTGCTGGCCGGAACCGCCTGGCTGGACGGACAGTTGGTGCCACCTGGAACGCTGATCCAGGCGATGCAGGGCGACACCCGTCTCAGCCGGATCACAGCCAGAAATGATGGACGGTTCGGTCCGTTGCAGGTTCCGAAACCTGCGGGTGTCGGGCCGGTGTACTTCTTGATCGACGGCCAAAGAGCCGACGTGGAAATGGAATGGCGTGCCGGGTTCCTGCAAGCCGACCTGGAACTGCGAGCCGGATTGGGACGCGGTCCCACCCCGCATGCAGATCCCACCGCGACCCCAACTCCCGCACAACCCGCGGCTCCCACTGCGGTGATGGTACCCGGGCCTGCGGGGCCGCGTGGTGAAAGAGGCCCGTCCGGGCCGCCGGGGCCTCCGGGTGCGGCAGGACCGCAGGGACAACCCGGCCCCGCCGGGCCCGCTGGAGCGCAAGGGGAGACGGGACCGCAAGGCGACGCAGGCCCCCGTGGCCAGCAAGGGGATTCCGAGGGCTACGAGCTTTACACCCTCGCCGCGGCTGGCGTCGCCGTTGTGTTGGCGCTCGCAGCGCTGATCCTGTCGATTGTGACGTTTTCGCGGCGCGATCGCTTGGGGTAAAGCAACGACTATCCGGTGTAGCCGCCCAACAGGCGTCCTCCATTTCGGCCCGCCGCGATAATTCGGCGGGCTCGTATTTGCACATTCGGAAGGCCAATGATCCGGCTGATACGCTAGATTATCCCTCGTGGTCACACCGATTCGCAGTTCTTACACCATACTGCCGCAACACGTTGACCCACGTCTTTCGCGGCACCACCGACACCAACCCGCCTGACATCACACCATCGGCGCGTGCGACGCCGTCGAATTGGCAGGGGAACACGGCACTCCTTTGTACGCCCTGGACGAAGCAACCCTGCACTCCAAGTGCCGGCAGTTCGCGGGTGCATTCGCATCACGTTACCCCAAAGCGCGGGCCGTGTACGCTTCCAAGACCTGCATCGACCCCGCGCTGGCGCGCATCTTCGCCGAGGAGGGCTTGGGACTGGACGTGGTATCCGGCGGTGAGTTGGCCGCATCGTGTGGACGGCCCGGCCAGTTCAGCATCGGACCGACGACCCGATGTTACCCTGCCTCTTCCGGGGGCGGGCGGGTTTCAAAGGCGAACAACTTACCGACCCGCACGCCCAGCGCTTTCGCCAATCTTCGGATACTTCTCAATGACGGGTTGCGGGCGCCACGCTCAATGCCGGAGAGGTAGGAAACGTGGATGCCAGATAGATTGGCCAATTCTTCCTGGGTGTAACCGCGCCGGTTGCGCAATCTGCGGATTTGTCGGCCAAAAGCCTCTTGGTAACTTGCCATGACAGTCCCTTTTAGTATGTCGCAGTCTCCCGTGCCGGCAGGGGACGTCGGATAGACTGGCCCCTTCTGGTTCGGAGGCAAGCGCAAAAAGGCACCGATTCGCCTGTCGCCGTTTTCAAGGCGACTAACCAGGCGCACACGCTCTACGGCGAACTGATTGCAGCGCCGGAGCGACAAATCCCCTGAAGGCGGCGCAGTTGGGGTGCCTTTTCCCGAGCGGGACCCTGCGGGTCCTTATTGACGACTGACAAATTTGCCAGTCAAAAGCGCTTCGATGAGCGTTCAAACTTCCATCGCTGTAGGCAACGGACTTCCATAATGTAACGAAATATAGATTATCAGTCCATAGCCTATAGTCTATGGACATCAAAGCGGCATCTGGTTACGGTTTGAGTCATCCACCGCGCCCGGCTTCTCTTTTTTGCTGGATACGCCGACATAAAACGCCCAAGATCGTTGGGCGTGACGGCAAAGTAGTCCCTCCTGGCAATGGACTGTCAATCTGCGGGAAGAGGCAGGCCAATTTACAGGGCCAGGCCGAGCGCAACATCTGAACGTCAGAAAGGGTCGGACCGGAACCGAACGACCGAGGGGGTTCTAATGCCATTCGCTTTGTGTCCTGGAGAAACGGAAATCTGGTCAACGGGGGTGCGAGCCGGTTTGCCCGGCGTTGGCTCTCGCTCAAATCTGATCGTCACGACCCACCGGGTGATCATCGCGTACTCCCAATGGGGTGAGAGTTACGACCTGTGGATGCCGTTGGACATGGTGGTGACGGCTGCCTACGGGCGATTTCGGGGTCAATTCTCCTTCAGGAAGTTCTTCCTCTGGTCGCTGTTGTTCCTGGTGCCGGGGCTGATCTACCTGTTGGTATGGCTCTTCGGCCGCAAAGAAAGAATGGTTGTGGACGCCGGCGGTGAAATGCGAGTGGAGTTGGAGAACGACATATTGCAAGGAGCGCTGCCCGCGGAGTTCCTGGACGCCATCGCTTGCGCTCGCCATTCCCTTCTGCATGGCGCCTCGGCCAGCGGGCCGGTGCGGGTCACGTTGAACCCCTGATACGGTGGTGTGAGACATGAACAACGAGAAGCTGGGAAAACTGGTTGACGACTTGGTGGAACTGGCTGGCGGCTACAACCCGAGAGGTTTGCTGATCGTCGTTTTGAGCGGATTGGCGCTTGGCTTCCTGGTGGGCGGCTTCCTGGCAATGCGGCTCGGCATTTTCTTTCTGCTGCTCCCGGTGGTGGCGGGCCTGGTGGCCGGCGGCGCGATAGCCATCATGAAGTTCCAGGAAAGCGGAGGGTTCTCAAATGTGCGCCAGCAAAGGGCCGCAGCGCAAAGCACAAGCCCTTCCAGCGCGCCCCGGCAACCGAGTCCCGCACCTCCACCACCCACCCAGACCCCGGTCCCGGCGCCGGCTCAACTCAGCGAGCTTGAGCAGCAGGTCATGGAATGGGTGGTTCAGGCCAACGGCAACGTATCGGTGAGTGCCCTCGCCGATGAACTGGGCATGCCCCCCGATACGGCACGGCAAACCATCGAAGATTTGATCGGCCGGGGAGCTATTACGCTGGGTTGACGCTCGGCAGAATTGTTTGTCGCTCCACCCAATGGAGTCGACCAGGTGGGGTGCCTGCGGGCCATGACGCCGGGTCAAGCGAACCCCGACCGGCGTTCGAATGACGGAAGCGGGAGGCTGTGCTAAATTACGCTCCCATCATGCCATTGGCCAACCGGAGCGTCCCATGCTGCCGCAACATCTTGCCCACGTTTTTCCAGACACCACCCACACCAACCCCGCGGGACATCTCACCATCGGCGGGTGCGACGCCGTTGAGTTGGTAGAGCAGTACGGAACCCCGCTGTACGTCCTGGACGAATCCACTCTGCGTTCAAGGTGTCGCCAGTTCGCGAGCGCGTTCAAGTCCCGGTATTCCAATGCCCAGGCGGTGTATGCGTCCAAGGCGTATATCAACCCGGCGTTGGCGCGGATTTTCGCCGAAGAGGGCCTGGGACTGGACGTGGTGTCCGGAGGCGAGCTGGCCGTGGCCGTGGCCGGCGAAGTGCCGCTGGACAAGGTGTATTTCCACGGCAACAACAAGACGCCCGCCGAGTTGGAGGAAGCCGTAGCGGCCGGCATCGGGCGCGTCGTGGTCGACAGTTTCCACGAGTTGGACCTGCTGGAGCATATCTGCGCCGATGCCGACAAATCCCAGGACATCCTGGTGCGCGTCTCGCCCGGGATCGACCCGCACACCCATGCCTACACTACCACGGGCATCATCGATTCCAAGTTCGGCTTCTCCATCCAAACGGGCGACGCGGAAAAAGCCATCCAGCAGGCCATCGCTGCACCACACCTCAACCTTCAAGGGCTGCACTTCCACCTGGGATCGCCGATCTTCGAGCTGGAACCCTACCAGGCTGCGACAGACCTCGTGCTCCGTTTTGCCGCCGGACTGCGCGAACAGGGCCTTAACCTTCAGGAGTTCAGTCCAGGCGGCGGATTCGCCATCGCCTACACCCGCAACGACCAGCCGCCAGCCCCGGACGACTACGCGGAGGCAATCGTAAGCACGTTGACCGCCACCTGCGACGAGCTGGGCATGGAGCCCCCGGCGCTGGTTATCGAGCCTGGCCGTTCGATCATCGGACCGGCCGGCGTAGCGCTGTATCGCATCGGGGCGATTAAGGAGATACCGGGAGTGCGCACCTACGTCAGCGTGGACGGGGGTATGGGAGACAACATCCGGCCGGCGCTGTATCAAGCATCGTATGAGGTGCTTTCCGCCAACCGGCCTGGAGCCGATCCGGACGCCACCGTGACCATCGCCGGCAAGTACTGCGAATCCGGGGATGTTCTCGCGTCGGACATCCTGCTGCCGGCCCCGGCCGCCGGAGACGTAATCGCCATACCCGCCGCCGGCGCCTATTGTCCTTCCATGGCAAGCAACTACAACCTCAATCCGCGCCCTCCCATCGTCCTGGTGAACCAAGGTGAGAGCCGGTTGATCCGTCGGCGCGAGTCCTACGCGGACATGATGCTGTGTGACCTATAGCCGGCCATGCGGCTGCTTGTTCACGCACGGGCCGAAACGAGATCAGGGGCATGTGGTCAACCATTGGCCAGGATCACCTGCTGAAGCAGATCGATGCCGGTCTGCAGGCCGGCAGACTGGCGCACGCATACCTGCTGTCGGGTCCGCCGCACGTCGGCAAGATGACGCTGGCCCTGGACCTCGCGGCGGCCGTAAATTGCGCGGCGCTGGCTGGCAAACAAGCCGGATCAATGTTCGCGGCACCGGGCGATTCGCAGGGACCGTGCGGCTACTGTGATCCCTGCGTTCGGATCCGGCGTGGCGTGTTTGCGGACCTGAAGGTCGTCGCGGTGGGCGGCGACCCAAGAGTTGCCACCCGAATCAGCATCGAGCAGGTGCGCGACGCCGAAAGCTTTCTAGCCGTCACCCCGGTCGAGGGCTCATGGAAGGTGGTGATCTTCGACGGCGCTGAGACTCTGTCGGCGGGGCAGAGCGAGCCCGCCAACGCGCTGCTGAAGACGCTGGAGGAACCCCCGGCGCAATCCCTGTTGCTACTCCTGACTACCAACGAGGACGCGATCCTGCCTACCATCCGATCTCGGTGTCGTATCTTGCCCTTGCGCCCTATGCCCGGAGATGCGTTGAGCGACTTCCTCGCAAGCGACCGAAGTGTCGAACCCGGTACGGCTCGTCGACTGGCCCGCCTGGCGCGCGGTTGCCCGGGTTGGGCGATCAGTGCCCTCGACGACCCAGAGCGGCTAGATGCATACCGGGAGCAACTGGCGCAAGTCGCGGCGATTGCCTCATCGCCGTTGGACGTCCGATTCGACTACGCTAACACCCTCGCCGGCGGCTTTTCCGGAGACCGAGAATCGGTGCGGCAGGAATTGTACGTCTGGCAGCGTTGGTGGCGCGACGTCCTGCTCACCAAAGAGGGCCTGCCCGAACGTGTCCACAACGATGATCGCCCCGAAGAACTGAACGCCCACGCCGAGGTCACCACGACAGCCGACGTCGTCGCCTTCGTCGCCAGCATCAACGAAACCCTCGGCGCGCTGAATGCCAACGTCAACCCGCGGCTGGCGTTGGAATACATGATGCTGGCGGTTCCCGACGGCGTGTCGTGATTCGACCGAGGGCCTAGACCGCTTCGTACGCCTTGTTGCGTCCCTTGTTGACCGTGCGGAGCCGTCCCTGCATCTCGAGGCTGCGGATGGCCTGCATCACGGTGGGATCGCCGTGGCGCCGGAATTTGCCGGTGATCTTGCTTCGAGTCCGGGCGGTCGCGCAGTATTCCAGAACTTGTTCGGCCAGGAGGTCTCTCACCTCGGGCAGGGGCTGAATGGGCAGGACGATGGTGTGTCCGGGATTGCCGTTGGCCTCTTCGCCCGGTTGGAATTCCAGGCGATCGCTGTGGGCTCTGAGGAACGAGCGGATGCGTCGTCGCAGCGATCCTCCGGTCCCCGTGGAGCCGTACCCGTGCACCACCTCAAGGAGCTCTGAGGGCGGGCCGGCAGCCAGCAACCGATTGTAAGCGGCTATCAGCTCCGCCAGAGATTCTGGCCAGGTCCTTCCGTGGAGGTCGATACTTGCCATCGAGCGTCAGTCAGCCACCGCCATCAGCGCCGGCTCGCTTTCGCTTCCGTTGCGCGACCTGCCGGCCGCCTGCCATGGGATGTACTGCTTCCACTCTTCCAGGATCGTGCGGTTTTCGAGGATGCGGTAGGGATTGGGCTGCGGGGCAGTTGGCGCCCGGCGCAGCTTCATATTGGCCTCTTCCGGAGTGCGACCTGCTTTGGCGAGGTTGCAACGACCGCAAGCGGCCACAACGTTATCCCAGGTGTGGGGGCCATGCTGCCGGCGGGGCACCACGTGGTCGAGCGTAAGCTGTTGGGAGCGCTTGCCGCAGTATTGGCAGGTGTAATGGTCCCGCAAGAACACTTCTTTCTTGGACAGGCGGCGCGGCGCGAACGGTCGCTTGACCAGGTACACCAGCCGTATGATCGACGGAGCGTCCAGCGATGCGCTGTAAGTGCGAATCCGGGACGCCTCGGCCCTCTGTTCCAGGAGCTCGGCCTTGCCCTTGGCGACAAGCACGATTGCCCGACGAACCGTGCAGACGTTGACCGGAACGTAGTTCAGGTTCAACACCAACACCGGGGCGGTGAGGCGACCCGGAATCGGAGCCCCTTTGCGTTGATCTTCCTCCGAAACTGGAGCGACGTCTGCCTTGCCGGGATTGCGACCCGAACCGTTGGCGCTGGGTTGTCGACCATTGTTCCGGTTTCTGGCCGCACCCTTTTTTCGACCCGGTCGTCCCCGGCTTGCCATCTGCCAACCTCTTTGCAGGTAGCGCTTTCGCTGCCGCGTCGTGCCGAAACGATTATTCGCTAATGATATTACTGCACTCATTATAACGCCGATTTCCACAATCCGACACCGGGGTCGTCACCCTAGTCGTCGCGCTACCCACCCCGCGCGTTACCGGATCGCAATCAGCCCGTGGCATCCGAAAAGACGTGTGAGGCGACCCGGTGCTCCGACTGGAGGTCCGGGATTCCCTCGCATCCTCGGGAAAATCTCCCCCTGTGGTAAACTGGCCGCCGATTTTAGGCTCGAGCGTTACCGGCCGCAGTGTAGCGCTCCAGGACAAGACTGGAATGGTTCCCCCCGATTCGCTTTTTGGCGGCATCCCCGTATGGGTTGGCGTCTACGTTCTAACAGCCCTCACGCTTGGCGTTGCCGGATATGTCGTGTACCACCGCGTATTCCGGCTGGTACTGCAGGGCCTTCCGGTCGCCCGGTTCGACAGGCCGATGACCCGGCTGTTGGGAGCAGCAGGGATCGTCCTGGGGCAGCGCAAGGTGCTGCAACGGGTGGGCCGATTGGACCCGCGCTCGAGGAGCATAGATCTGGCCGGATTGGGGCACGCCGCCATCTTCTGGGGCTTCTTGTCATTCAGCTTGTCGTACCTGGTCTTCATTTTCGGCGGGTCCATCTGGCATCCGCTGGGAGAGACCATACTCACCAGGACCGGGGTGCTGGTCTACAGCATCTACTTGGATATCTTCGCGGCGGTCATCCTGGTTGCGCTCAGTTGGGCACTGTTCCGCCGTTGGATCGCCCAGCCCCACCGGCTGAGTTTTGACTTAACGCGCAAAGGCGAGTCGGTGGTCATCGTCGGACTGACCGCTGGCCTGATGGTCGCGACCTTGCTGGTGCACTCCTTCTACGTGGCGTCCGGCGGGGCAGGTCCAGAGGCTCGCGTATTCATCGGCGCGGCTATCGGCAATTGGTTCAGTGGTATGGGAATGTCGCCAGCCACCGCCGGCGCGCTCCAGGCGATCTTCTGGTGGGTGCACCTGCTAATCGTACTTGGCTTTGGGCTCTACGTCCCCTTCTCCAAGCACATCCACATGGTAGCCGCTCCGCTGAACGCCTTCTTCCGGAACTTGGAGCCCCGGGGCACTTTGGCAACCATGGACCTGGAAACCGTCGAGCGGTTCGGGGCGTCGCGGGTGCAGGACTTCACCTGGAAAGAGCTGCTGGACGGATACGCGTGCGCGGTATGCGGCAGGTGCACCGACGCCTGTCCCGCGCACACCACGGGCAAGGTGCTCTCGCCCATGCACATCGTGGAGAACCTCAAGGAGCACATGATCGCCATCGGGCACCAAGGCGCGCGCAACGCTGAGCATGTGGAGCCCATGCCACTGATCGACGGCGCGATCCCCGAGCAAGCGGTGTGGGACTGCGTATCTTGCGGGGCGTGCATGGAGGAATGCCCCGTCGTGGTCGAGCATGTCCCCACCATCATCGACATGCGCCGCAGCCTGGTGCTGGAGGAATCGCGCATACCCGAGACGGGCATGAACGCCCTGTTGAGCTTGGAGCAGCGTGGACACCCGTGGCGTGGCACGACCTTTGCCCGCACCGACTGGGCGGAAGGCCTGGGCGTCCCAACCATGGCGGAAAAACCCGACGCCGAGGTGCTTTTCTGGGTTGGCTGCACGGGCGCTCTGGAACAACGCAGTCAGGGCGTCGCGCGTTCGATGGTCAAGGTGCTGAAGTCGGCGGGCGTGGATTTCGCCATCCTGGGAGACGAAGAGAGCTGCACCGGCGACCCGGCCCGGCGCATGGGCAACGAGTACCTGTTCCAGATCATGGCGCAGCAAAACGTAGAAGTGATGAACAGTTACGATGTGAAGACCGTTGTCACCATCTGCCCGCACTGTTTCAACACCATGAAGAACGAGTATCCACAGTTCGGCGGCGACTACGAGGTGCTGCACTACAGCCAATTCGTGGACGGGCTTATTCGAGACGGCAGGATCAAGCCGGTCAAGATGATGGACGTGTCGGTGGCCTACCACGACTCGTGCTACCTGGGCCGTCACAACGGGGTTTACGACGAGCCGCGCAACGTGGCCAAAGCCATCCCCGGACTGAAACTGTTGGAGATGGCGCCCCGATGCCGGGAGCGCGGCTTCTGCTGTGGCGCCGGTGGCGGCCACATGTGGATCGAGGAGAGCCAGGGCGAACGCATCAACCACGCGCGCACCGACCACTTCCTTGAGACCCAGGCCGACACGGTGGGCGTGTCCTGCCCGTTCTGTCTGCAGATGATGACCGAGGGCATCCAATCCAAAGGACACGCCGAGAGCAAGGACGCGCGCGACGTGCTGGAAATACTGGCCGACAGCCTGGGCGACGATTAGTTGGTCGGCTGACAATATCAACGGTCTCCGGTCACGTCGGGCCGGTCTTTCCGCTTCAAAGTCCACCGTCAGTCCCCGCGTCGTATGGATCGTTGCACGACCCGAGGTCATCTGTGGTGATCGACCGTTTCGATATGGCACGGGACCAGTTCAAGTTTCGTTTGCAGGGATGTTGAACCATGTTCATGGACATTATGGAACGTCGGTTGCTTTTTCAACCCCAACCGGTATCCGACGCCCTGCCGACGGACCTGGGATTGGAATTCGAAGAGACGTGGTGTCAGTCGGAACGCGGCCATCAGTTGCAGTGCTGGTTTGTGCCCGGGGACCGTCGCACCGACCTGACCTGGATGTGGTTTGGCGGGGCAGGCGGCAATTTGAGCCTCCGGGTTGGCGAGTTTGCTGCGGTGCGGAAACACACCGGCGCAAATATTTTCGGGTTCGATTACCGAGGTTTCGGCAACAGCCGGGGAAAAGCAACCGTGCGTAACACCGCCGCCGATGCGCGGGCTGCTCTGGCTCATCTTCAGCGAACCTATGGATCTGATCGAGCTAACACCCTGTTCATGGGGATATCGATGGGCGCCGCCGTGTCGATACGGTTGGCCGCCGAAACCTGGTCCCCGCTGGCCATAGCCCTGGTCGCGCCCTTCGCCTCCCTGAGTGACATGGGTCGGCTGCTCTATCCTACCCTGACCTGGCGGGGACGGCTGATCGGCAATCGCTACAATTCGGCGGCTCTCGTGGATCGCATCGACTGTCCATTACTCATACTTCACGGAACGGACGACGAACTGGTGCCGCTGTCGCAGGGGCGCAAATTGTACGACGCAGCTCGGGGGCCAAAACGGCTGCTCACCATCAATGCTGCCGGCCACATGAACGTGGGCGACTACCCTGAATTTTGGGAAGGGTTGTGTGCCTGGATGGACGAGTCGGTCTTGATCGATCGGGACCCTGGCTCGACCCGCCGGGCTTAATCTCCCGCTTTGTTCCCCGGTCCGACATTGCGTTGCCCGGAGGATTGGCCTATCATCCGCCGCAACGGGCGTACCGCACACGGCGACGCAAGGGAGGGAAACCATGGCTCAACGGCCCGACGTCAAGCGCATGGAAATCGAAATCGTTTACTGTTGGGATTGAGGACACGCCGGACGCGCGGCCTGGATGGCCAGCGAAGCATTGACCCGCACCGGCGACAACATATCGACGTTCAAACTGACCCCCGGAGATCACGGCAAGTTTGACATCCTGATCGACGGTGAATTGGTGGGCGAACACAAGCACACCCCTGATGCCCACCTGTTCCCGGACCTGCAGGACCTCATGGCGGCAATCAACGATCGGATGTAACCCGGATTTGCAATCGCCGCCCGGATTTCCGCATCACGCGGACGATCCGGGCGCTTTTTTGTCCTTAGAACCCGCTCATCACTTCGATCTGGTAATCCAGGATCTCCAGGTCAGGGCGAACCTCGCTCACGAATTGCACCACATCGTCGATCAGCGACCTGGTCTGATCGGCGCTGACGCCAACGCAGGACACGGCAAGGGTCACGCTCTGCCACGCATTCCCGTCGGCTCCAGCATCCTGGGCGACCGAAACGTTGAAACGGGCCCGAATCCGCGATATCAGGCTCCGAGCAGCTTGCCTTCGGGTCTTCAGGCTGCGACTTTCGGGCACGCGGAGACTTATGTGGGCCACGGCGACGTGCATGGATCGATTACCAGGGCGGGGCGTCGTGAAAATGACGGCAGGGTGTAATTGGGCCGTCGCTGACGTTTGAGATTTGCCAGAAGCGTGCGGCCAACGGCGACAAACACGGGCGTCTAACGATCATTCGCACCCGCAGGCGCCGGTATTGACGATGAATAAGTGTAGGGATAGATTATGATTGAACGCCTGATGGCATAGAAACAATTTACCGTATGCTCCCGGCTTACGTAAATCCGCTGAGAATATTTCAGCCACTGGAAATAAAACACAACACGAGCGATGTCATCCCTTTCAGGCGGACCAGGGACCAGTCCTATGACGGCCATACCCCCCGGTGAAGTCCCCGAGGTGGTCATTTCCAGGTTGCCTCAATACGTTCGTATCCTCTCGCAACTGCTGGACTCGGGCGGCGAGGTGACCAATTCTCAACAGTTGGGCGAGCAGTTGCAGGTTACTCCGGCCCAGATTCGCAAGGATCTATCCTACTTCGGCAGGTTCGGGAAGCAGGGCCGAGGCTACGTCGTGCGCGACCTGTTGCGGGAACTCAAACAGATCCTGGGCCTGAACTCGGAATGGAACGTGGCTGTCGTCGGCGTGGGCCGGCTGGGGAACGCCATCCTGAACTACCCCGGCTTCAATCCCGACGGGTTCCACCTGGTGGCGGCGTTCGACAACAACTTGGCCAACGTGGGCCGTGAGGTCGGCGGCGTATCCGTTCAACCGATGGTCGAGATGGCGCAGACGGTCGCCGAACGAGACATCAGCATCGCCATTGTCGCCGTTCCCAGCGCACACACGCAGACCGTCATCGACCAACTGGTGGGATGCGGGGTGCGGGCGATCCTGAATTACGCGCCCATCAACGCCCAAGTCCCAGACGGTATCCGGGTGCGCAACATCGACCCGGTGTTGGCCCTCCAGTCGATGACCTACTACCTTACCGAAGGTGGTCCCTGGGCCAACGGCTCCGCGCCGGCGGGCTGAAGCTACTGCTGGGACTGCCGCGCCAGCGAGCGGTGCGGGGCAGAGCGGCGCCGCCGCGCCACGGTTACGCGGACCTGGGCCCGCCGCAAGGACGCCACGGCCTGCTCCAGTTCGATATCAGACTCCCGGCTCGCGATGCGTTCCTGCGCTCGCGCCAACGCTTCTTGCGCCCGGGCCTCGTCGATTTCGTCCACGTCCTCGGCGGCGTCGGCGAGGACGATCACCTGATTGCCCAGCACCTCCAGGTACCCGCCGGAGAGAGCGAGGTAGCTTTCATCGCCGCCGGCTCGGACGAGTAGCTCGCCCGGCTGCAGCACCGTCATCAGCGGGGCATGGTTGGGCAGAATGCCCAGTTGCCCGGCCACACCCGGCGCGACCAGTGCGTCCACCTCTCCGGAGAACACCTCGCGTTCAGCGGTGATGATTTGCAACTGCATCGGCATCGGGACGAGCTCCTATCGATTCACGACTTCCGGAAGATCAGGCAGTGGCCTGCATCTGGGCAGCCTTCTCGACGGCCTCTTCGATGGTTCCAACCATGTAGAAGGCCTGCTCCGGCAGTTCGTCGTGTTGGCCGTCCAAGATTTCAGCGAACCCACGCACGGTATCGCGCAGGGCTACGTACTTGCCCGGCTGGTTGGTGAAGGTTTCGGCCACGAAGAACGGCTGGGTCAGGAACCGCTGGATCTTGCGCGCGCGGAACACGGTCTGGCGGTCCTCGTCGGAAAGCTCTTCGATACCCAGGATGGCAATGATGTCCTGCAGGTCGCGGTAACGCTGGAGCACCTGCTGCACCCCGCGCGCTACGCGATAGTGCTCGTCGCCGACGATACGCGGCTCGAGGATGCGGGCGAAGGAGGCCAGCGGGTCCACGGCCGGATACAATGCCTGCGCCGCCAGGGCGCGCTCGAGGGACACCACGGCATCAAGGTGACCGAAGGTGGTAACGATGCCCGGGTCGGTGTAGTCGTCGGCCGGCACGTATATGGCCTGGAAGGACGTGATGCTGCCGCTCTTGGTGGAAGTGATGCGTTCCTGCAGCGCGCCCATCTCCGTGCTCAGCGTAGGCTGATAGCCCACTGCGGACGGCATTCGGCCCAGCAACGCGGACACTTCCATTCCGGCAAGGATGTACCGGTAGATGTTGTCGATAAAGAGCAGCACATCCTGGTTCTGCTCTTCGCGGAAGTACTCCGCCATCGTCAGACCGGTCAGACCGATGCGGGCGCGGACGCCCGGAGTCTCGTTCATCTGTCCGAACACCAGCACCGTGCTGCCCAGGACGCCGGAATCTTCCATTTCGTGCCAGAGGTCGTTGCCTTCGCGGGAACGCTCACCCACGCCGGCGAACACGGACACACCGCTGTGGACGGCTCCGATGTTGCGAATGAGTTCCTGGATAATGACGGTTTTGCCGACGCCGGCCCCGCCGTATGCGCCGACCTTGCCGCCTTTGGGGAACGGGGTGATCAGGTCAAATACCTTGATGCCGGTTTCGAGAATCTCCACCGTGGGATTCTGGTCGTCGAAAGCCGGAGGATCGCGGTGAATGGGCCAGAATTGTCCGGCTTCCACCGCCCCCAGGTTATCCAGGGGTGTCCCGGTCACGTCAAAGAGCCGTCCCAGGGTTTCGGGGCCCACCGGCACCGAAACCTTGTTCCCGGTGTCGGTCACTTCGCTTCCGCGAGCCAGTCCGTCGGTGGACCCCAGGGCCAGGCAGCGGGCCCAGTGGTTGCCGATATGCTGCTGCACTTCCAGCACCAGGCGCTCGCCCGAATTGTCAACCTCCAGAGCGTCAAACAGGTTAGGGAGCTGATCGGCGGGGAATTCAACGTCCACCACCGTGCCGATGACTTGGGCGATTTTACCGGGCATCTTTTCTATCCTCCGGGTGAGCTGACTGAAGGCGGTCCGCTCCGAGCAGCAACACCCGAACCGGGCGTGCGCTAACGGTCGGACGGACTATCCCTCCAGCGCGACCTGGCCGCCGACCAGGTCCAGCAACTCGTTGGTAATGCTGTCCTGGCGGAGCTTGTTCATAACCAGCGTCAGGTCGGAAGCCAGCTGGTTGGCGTTGTCGGTGGCGTTCCTCATTGCGACCATGCGCGCAGACTGTTCGCTGGCGATGCTTTCCAGGATCGCATGGTACACCTGCATTTCAACGAACTGCGGTAGCAGCGCGCTGAGCACCGTGGCCGGATCCGGCTCGTAGATGTAGCCGACCCGCTGGGCGGATTCCAGCGCCGCCGGTTCCACAGGCAGGATCCGTTCGATGACCGGCTCCTGCTGGACGGTGGACACGAAGCGCATATAGGCCAGGTGCACTTCGTCAAATTGGCCCTCGGTGTACCCGTCTATGACCAGGCGCGAAATCGCCGTGGTGTCGGCCAGGGCAACCCGATCGCTCAGGTCGGTGAAAACGGCCTGTACCGTGTCGGTATATCGCACCAGGAAGTCGCGCCCCTTCCGGCCTACCACGATGCTGCGGACGGTGGCGTCGCTGCCCAGGATAAACCGGGCTACCTGGCGGTTTATGTTGGCGTGCATGCCGCCGGCCAACCCACGATCCGGAGTGATCACCACCATTCCCACAGTGTTGACCGGACGGGTTTCCAACAGCGGGTGGACCGTTTCTTCGTCGGTGGGCTGCGCGGCCAGCGTGGCGATCACTTCGTGGATCTTCTCCGCGTACGGGCGACCGTCCGTCACGGCCAACTGGGCCCGGCGCATCTTGGACGCCGCGATGAGAGACATCGCGTTGGTGACCTTTCCGGTGTTTTCGACGCTCCGAATGCGTCGGCGGATGTCTCTAACGCTAGGCATGTGCTGACCCTGGGTGCTCCCGGAAATGGGGACTTGCGTCCCGCGCTCCTATTGGAATGTGGGCTTGAAATCGTTGATGGCCGCAGCGAGTTCACCGCTGAGCTCGTCAGGCAGGTTGCCGGTGTCGCGGATAGCCTGACTGAATTCCGGATGCGTGGCGTTGATATGGCGGAGCATCTGCTCCTCGAAGGCGCCGACGCGCTCCAACGGTATATCTTCCATCAGCCCGGAGTTCACGGCAAAGAGCACGATCACCTCGTCGCCCAGATTCAGGGGCTGATACTGGCCTTGCTTGAGCGCTTCGGTAGCCAACTGCCCTCGAGCCAACTGGGCGCGGGTCGCCGCGTCCAGGTCTGCCGTGCCGAATTGGGCGAACGTCGCCAGCTCACGATATTGGGCCAGGTCCAGGCGGAGGCGTCCGGCCACCTGCCGCACCGCCCGCGTCTGTGCGGCGCCGCCCACGCGGGACACGGACAGGCCGACGTTGACCGCGGGGCGGATACCAACGTTGAACAACTCGGGCTCGAGATAGATCTGCCCGTCGGTGATGGAAATCACGTTGGTCGGGATGTAGGCCGAAACGTCGCCGGCCTGGGTCTCGATGATGGGGAGAGCGGTCAGCGAACCGCCGCCAAATTCGTCGTCAAGACGGGCCGCGCGCTCCAAAAGCCGGCTGTGCAGATAGAACACGTCTCCGGGATAGGCTTCGCGGCCGGCGGGACGGCGCAGCAACAGCG
This sequence comes from Dehalococcoidia bacterium, assembly GCA_034423575.1. GTDB lineage: Bacteria > Chloroflexota > Dehalococcoidia > Lucifugimonadales > UBA3495 > Bin87. The sequence goes on from DAOUIF010000036.1 coordinate 51,546, forward strand.
ACATCTGGCGGTATGCCCAGGCGTGCTTGGTCAGGTCGTCATAGACGATCAGCACGTCCTTGCCCTCCTCCATGAAGGCCTCACCCATGGCGCAGCCGGCGTAGGGGGCGATGAATTGCAGCGGCGCCGAGTCGGCGGAGCCGGCGTTCACCACGATGGTGTGATCCATCGCGCCGTACTCTTCCAGGATGCCCACAACCTGCGAGACCTTGCCCTGCTTCTGTCCGATGGCGACGTAGATGCAGATCAGGTCCGTTTCCCGCTGGTTGATGATGGTGTCGATGGCGATGGCCGACTTCCCCGTGGAACGGTCGCCGATGATCAGCTCCCGCTGCCCCCGGCCAATGGGGATCATGGCGTCGATCGCCTTGATGCCGGTCTGCACCGGCGTGTCCACGGATTTTCGGACCACGACGTTCGGCGCTGTGCGCTCCACGGGCATGGTGCGATCCGTAGCCACCGGACCCTTGCCGTCCAACGGCCGACCCAGCGGGTCCACCACGCGGCCGATCAACGCGTCGCCCACGGGAACCTCGATGATCTGTCCGGTGGCGCGGACCCGATCACCCTCTTTCACCGCGTTGGGATCGCCCAGGATGGCGGCGCCTACGATGTCCGATTCGAGGTTGAGCGCGAGTCCAAGCACGTCGTTGCCAAAATCCAGCAATTCGTTCGAGCGGACACTCTGCAATCCCTGGATACTGGCGATACCGTCACCCACTTGCAGGACGGTGCCAACGTCGACCAGCGAAAGGTCCCCGCCAAATTCCTCGATCTGACGCCTGATTAGAGAAACTATCTCTTGTCCCCTGACTGCCATCGGCGAGTCTCCTAATGATTGCGTTGGTTACGCCGCTTGCGCGCGAACTGCCTGGCGGAGCCGTTCCAGGGCGGAGCTTGCGCTGCCGTCCAGCAGTTGATCGCCAATTTGGATGATCAGCCCACCGAGAATCGACTCGTCCACACTGGCGGTGACCACCACTTCTTTGCCAACCATGCGACCGACCAGGTCGGTGATACGGTCCAGTTCGGCTTGCTCCAGCTCCACGGCTGCGGTGACTTCAACTCGTTGACGCCCCAACCGTTCGTCCAACAGGTGGGTGTAGGCTTCCTGTACGTCCCTCATGGCATCGACCCCACCCCGGTTGACCAGGAGCGCCACCAGATTCCGGACCATGGCGTGGGTTTCGGACAGCACTTCGTTGATTGCCGCGATTTTGCGCTCCAGCGGCACTTCGGCGTGACGCAGGAACAACCCGAACTCCTCGTCGCCGAGTACGTCGGCGGCCAAACGGAGTTCCTGGTCCCACGGTTCCAGCTGCTCGTGTTGCTCAGCCAATTCAAAGATGGCCTGGGCGTAGCGCTGACCGGACAGGCGGTTTGCCACGGGTTCTTGTCTCCCTGGTTCCTGAGCTGGCATGGCCGGCTCGAAAGCAACCACGCGCGTTTGATGTGTGGGATGCCCGAATGTTTCCCAGATCAGTTGCGGCGCAGGGTCTGTTCACCCTCGGCCAGGACCTGATCGATCAACTCCTGGTGCGCCTGGCGGTCCACACTGCGCCGAATTATCCGTTCGGCAGCAGTAATCGCCAAGTCTCCGAACGCGGCTCTGACCTCGCTGATCGCAGCGTCACGCTCCCGGGCAATGTCGGCTTGGGCGCGCTCGGAAAATTCCTCGGCCGACTGGCGCGCGCGCGCCATCTCCTCTTCCCGGAATCGTTCGGCTGCCTCTCGCGCTTGATCCAACAGCCGCTGGCCTTCGCGCCGTGCCTCGTTAAGCTCCTCCTCAATGGCGGAGCGGGACGTGGCCGCTTCCTCGCGGGCCCGGTCAGCGGCCGCCAGGCTCTCCCGGATGCTCTCGACACGGCTGTCCAGAGCGTTGAGCAGCGGCCGATAGGCCAGCACTGCCAGCAGAACCAGCAGGACGACGTAGTTGATCAGGTAACTGATCAGCGATGGAACGTTCAGTCCCAGTTCAACCATGTTGTTACACCACGAAGAGCAGGATCACCGCGACGATGAGCGAGTAGATGCCGAGGGCCTCAGCGAACGCGATGGCGAGGATCATGTTGGTGGTAATGGCGCCCGCGGCGTCCGGATTGCGCCCGATGGCGTTCATCGCGCCCGCGCCGAGGATTCCGATACCGACACCAGGCCCGACAACGCCCAAGGCGATGGCCAGGCCGGCTGCCAGGAACTTCGCGCCTTCTGCGGTCAGCGCTTGAGAACCCACCGCCAGCAAAGTGGTGAACATCGAAAGGTCAAGTGCCATTGTTGATAATCCTCCGAACCAGAATTGGTCGCGTGATTTTCCCCAGCCCCTGGCAGTCAAACCACGGGGCCATGGTGCCTTGATTGTGACGTGCGTCGCGCGATCAGTGCTCCTCGTGACTTACGGCCACCGACAGGAACACCAGCGTGAGGCCGGCGAAAATGACCGATTGGATCAGGCCCACCAGAAGTTCCAAACCAAAAACGAACTGCGTGGCGATGAAGGGAACCAGGAAGGTGATCATAACTACCAGGATCTCGCCGGCGGTCATGTTCCCGAACAAACGGAAAGTGAAGGAAACGATGCGTACCAACTCGGAAACCAGTTCCAGAATGCCCACGAACACATTGATCAGCCCCGACGGCCGGCCGCGGAACAGATCTCCGAACGCGAAGAATTTCTTCAGGTACCCGAACCCGTGGGCGCGGAAACCCCAATATTCAACGAACACAAACGACACCAGCGCGATGGCCAACGGGAAGTTCAAATCGGTGCCGGCCGGCCGAATGAGGTGCGTCGCCAGCTTGAATTCGCCGCCAACGTTCGCGCCGTAGCCGACCGCCTGATAGATGGGGATCAGGAAGATCGCCAGCCAGGCGTTGAACAGAACAAAGAAGAAAATGGTAGCGACCACCGGGAAAGTCCGGCGCCCCATCTCCGGGCCGAGAATGCTGGACGCGAAGTTGAGCACCAGCTCGAACAACATCTCCACCAGCGCCTGCAGCCGGTTGGGAATAACCTTGGGGTTGCGCGCCCCCCCGATGAAGAACACCAGCATGATAATGCTGGTCAGCCATGCTGAGAGCATGGTGTTGGTTACGGCAAACTGCATCAGACCCAGGCCGTGATGCCCTTCCTCGCCTTTGCCATGGTCATCCTTGGATTCGCCGTGGTCTTCGCTCTTCTTGTCCGCGACGCGGTAGCCGATTACGCTCTCACGAACGGCTGCGGGGAACACCGGATCCGGAGGCAGATGGATTCCCGGCTGGGAGACGAATGGCCGCTCCAGGCCAAACATCCTGGAGCCGACCGCGCCGACCACGAAACCCACGATGAGGAGGACTGCCGATACGATACCGATCAGCAGGAGTACTCGTTTGGTGGTCACGACGGTTTGTTGCCTCCGCGGTCAGAACACGGTTTTTGGGAACGAGCGGCGGTGCGGTTGGGATTGTTGCTTCCGTAGACCGCGGGAATGATCATTCGGTAGACCCCATAGAAGGCCGCCACGCTGCCGAGAACCGTCCCGATCAATACGAGGAGCGCGACCTGGCCGGTAACATTTCCCAACCAGAGCCCTCCAAGGATGCCCAGGACGATGCAGATTGCAACGAACCAACCCAAGCCGGTCAGCCGCAACGCGGTTGTCACCCACGGCGGCATTTCCGTTTCCAAACGGCAGGCATCGTAGCATCCGCACTCGGGACTGTCAATCTGAGATCACGGCGGCAATCGGCACCCCACTGACCAAAATGCCCCACCGTAACCGGCAGGGCATCATGCGTTGTTGCGTCCCGGCTGCGCATATGAAACCTACTTGCGCTCGAAGTCTTCCATGTCCAATTCGTTGATCAGGTCCGTGAAGGCTGACAATCCCTGGAGCTCCTCTTCGGTGACCTCAGCGGCGGCGGATTCGCCGCCGTGCTCCGCAGACACCGCGGGTTGGCCCGTTTCCTGATCCATGGAAATCGCCGCTTTATCCATGACTTGATCCGCCACGTAAATCGGGACTTCCGCGCGCACGGCTACCGCCATGGCATCGCTTGGCCTGGAGTCGATCTCGTGGGTCCGGTCGGCGATCCTGACCACGATCTTCGCGTAAAAGGTTTCGTTCTGGAGATCATTGACCAGAACGTGCTCAAACGTTCCGCCGACCGACTTCACCAAGTCCACGAAAAGGTCATGGGTGAGCGGGCGCGGAACCGACATGCCCTGCATCTTCACGGCGATTGCTTCGGCCTCCGTGGGGCCGATCCAAATCAACAGGAACAACTCAGTGGCCAACTCCTTGAGGACCACCACCCGTTGATAGTTCATTTGACTGATCCGGATGCTGTCGATTACCAGTTCACGCATCTCGCTTCGTCACTCCAATCAACGCTTCCGGCGAGGTCTGGTCGGATTCGCGCCATGCGGCGTTCCAACCAGCGGGCACGCCGGATTGTACACCCGCCGGAGTCGCCGATGTCAAGCGTGCAACGCCGCCACCGGCCCTCCGCTTAGAGAGAGTTCGCCGCCTGCGGAAGACGAAAGGGCGGGTGTCTTGCCCGCCCCGGTGACCACCGTATTTGGGCGCTCTACCTAGCGGAGACTCCCGTAATCGGCAGTTTCTCTTTCGTCGCTGCCGGTGGGTGCGAAATCGTGCGGGGAGGGAATGCTGGGACTCGCGCTGGCGGCCAGCGTCGAACCTGCCAGCATGTCGATGCCCTTCCGCACCGAACCCGTGGCCGTGGTCAGTTCACGCTCCAAGTCCCTGAGCGTACGCAGGGCGTAGGCGTCGGCCTGGTTGCGCCGGCTTTCCGCCTCGCGCTCCGCCTGGTCAATCATGCGCCTGGACGCGGCCTCGGCCTCCCGCATCATTTCCTCAGCCTTGCGGCCCAATTCATGCTCGCTGAGGCGGGTCCGGAAATCCTGCTCCAGTTGCTGGCGTGCCTGGTGCGCCTCGGAAACGGCGGAGGACATTATGTCGTCCTTGCGTGAAAGCATTTCCTCAGCACGCCGGATCTCCTGAGGTACCGCCATGCGCAGCTGGGCGACCAGCTCGCCAATCTTGCTTTTGTCGACCATCACGTTGTTGCTGAGCGGCACGGATTTGCTCGAGTCCACCAACAATTCGATGCGGTCGATAATACTGTTGATATCTATGATGACCCCCTCGGCCGGCGGTTCAGATTGCACCTAAAGGCTACCGCTGCGGCAATTGGTATTTTTCCGCCAGGGCCCGAGCCACGTGGTCAGGGACCATACCGGAGATATCACCGCCCAATTGGGCGACCTCTTTGAGCAGGCTGGAGCTGATGAACATGTGCTCCTGGTCGCTCATCAACGACACCATGTCTACATCGGGTTCCAGGCGCCGGTTCATGAAAAACATCTGGGACTCGTACTCGAAGTCCGGACCGCTGCGGAGACCCCGAATGATGGCCGCCGCCCCGGCGTCCCTGGCGGTGTTGACCACCAACCCGTTAAATGGACGCACGGACACGTTAGCCATGTCGGCCACGGCTTCGCGCATCAACCCGACCCGTTCTTCGGTGTTGAACAGCAGGCTCTTGGATGGGGTGTCGTACACCGCCACGATCAAGCTGTCAAACAGCCGGGCAGCGCGACGCGCCACGTTCAGGTGTCCCATGGTCACGGGGTCAAAGGTGCCGGGATACAGGGCAGTTACCATTCAGGGTTACTCCAATTCATTGTCAACGTCAGTCAATTCGCGTCGGCGCGAACGGCGTAGAATCCTACCGCATTGTCTCCGTAGCTGCGTCGGTCAATCTCGTGCAGAAAATCGATTTCCGCCGGCAAAGTTACGCGATTGCTGTAACCCACGACTACAGTAGAGTACGCGTTCAGCAGTCCGGATTGGGCCAGTCGTTTCAGGGTCGGAGTAGGTTCTCCCATTCGGTACGGCGGATCCAAAACCACCAAGTCATACCACTCTTTGCGATCCCGGTCGGCGGGGAACCTGTTCAACCAATCCAATACATCTGCACAACTGACCCGACCGGCATCTCCGTAACCTGTGAATTCCAAATTCTCTTGTATCACCCGACATTGACGTCGGTTGCGTTCCACAAAGTCAGCGTACGTTGCGCCGCGGCTGAGGGCCTCGATGCCCAGGCTACCGGTACCAGCATACAGATCGAGTACACGGCGGCCTTCCACTTTGTCAGGTTGCAGAATGTTGAAAATCGCAGATCTAACTCTCTCGGTTGTAGGTCGCACTCCAGCCACAGCCGCCCCCAACAGGGGGAGACCCCTGGAAGAGCCGCCGGAAATTCTCATTGAGGATGATTTTCTTGGTGGCATTGTAAAACCCGTGGGACCGCGGCTGGCGAATACAGCGATAGCAAGTTTCGGGCCTTTTGGACGCGACTGCGCCAACGGCAACCAGTATATTCCCGTTCGCGCACACCCGTCGTCTTGCCCGGCCATGGGCCCTGTGCTACCATCGTGTGCGCCAATTCACGCCGCAACGAGTATGAAGCTGGAACCCGAATCGGGTGCTCGAACGCGTGCGGCGCATTCTCGCACCTTCTAACTCCACCGGCCCTCCTGGACGCCATGCTCTCCTCGGACAACCCAACTTCCGGAACTCCGGGCCGGGGGGCCTTCCGCCAAGCATTGGCCGATGCGGCGCCGCAACCGGGCCGGGGCACGGTGGCCACGATCGGGGTGTTCGACGGGGTTCATCTGGGGCACCTCCACCTTCTTAACCGGATGCTGGAACTGGCGGAACCACCCCTGATTCCGACCGTCATCACTTTCAGCAACCATCCCGCGGAAGTGGTGAACCCGGAACGCACCGTAACCAAGATCATCACGCCCGAGGAAAAGATCCGGCTGCTGTACGACGCCGGCATCGAAAGCGTGATCTGCGTCGAGTTCACCAACGACATTGCCAACCTCGACGCCAACGAGTTCACGCACATGCTGGTGGATTGCCTCCACATGCGCGGCATCGTTACCGGCCCCGATTTCGCCCTGGGACGCAACCGCAGCGGGAACCTGGAATACCTGAGGCGCCGGGGTGCGGCTCTGGGTTTCTGGGTGGAGACCGTGGCCCCACTGGAGCTGGAAGGCAGCACGGTGCGGAGCCGCAGGGTCCGTAATGCCCTGGCCGATGGCAACGTGGACGGCGCGGAATTCCTTCTGGGTCGACCCTACGCCACCGACGGCATCGTCGTGCATGGCGCGAAGATGGGCCGCCAATTGGGCTTCCCCACCGCCAACATCGTTCCGACCGAGAACTTCGTCATCCCGGCAGACGGGGTGTACGCCACCTACGCCACGGTGAAAGGGGTGCGACACATGGCGGCTACCAGCATCGGTGTGCGGCCGACTTTCGGCCTGAGCCAGCGGTTGATCGAGGCGCACCTCCTCGATTTCTCTGACGATATCTACGACGAAAACCTGAAGCTCGAGTTCGTTTCCCGCCTGCGCGGGCAGGAAACCTTCGACGGCATTGATGCTCTCATTTCCCAGATGAACCGGGACGTGGCCAACGCCCGCCTGGTGCTCGCGCAGTACGACCGGCAGGAAAACGCCTGATCCGCCGGTCATCATTGAGCAACCGAGGCCAGGTGAGCGTTGACCAGCCAAGTCCGAATTCCCGAAAACCTTTCCACCATCACGCGCCGAGGCGTGAGCCGGATCATCTCCGAGGAGGAGTTCACGGCGATGCTGCAGCGGGGCACCCCCCTGCGGTTGAAAATGGGTTTCGACCCCAGCAGGCCGGATATCCACCTCGGCCATGTCGTCGGCCTGCGCAAGCTCCGCCAACTTCAGGATCTGGGACACCAGGTCATCTTGATTGTGGGCGATTGGACGGCGCAGATCGGTGACCCGTCGGGGCGTTCGGCTACGCGCACCATGCTGACCCACGCCGAAGTGCTGGAAAACGCCGAGTCGTATATGCGCCAGTTCTTCAAGGTGGTCGACCGCGATCGTACCCAGGTGGAATGGCAGAGCCAGTGGTTCGGCGAATTCACCCTGGCCAACGTCATCGAGCTCACCAGTCGGTTCACGATCAACCAGTTCCTCCACCGGGAGGACTTCGCCAACCGCTACGCGCAAAACCAACCTATCGCAATCACCGAGATGCTCTATCCCTTGATGCAGGCTTACGACTCGGTGGTAATCGAATCCGACGTGGAATTCGGCGGCACGGACCAGATGTTCAACCTGCTGGTCGGGCGAGAACTTCAGGGAATGATGGGGCAGACTCCGCAGCAGTGCTTCATGATGCACATCCTGGTCGGAACCGACGGCGTGCAGAAGATGAGCAAGAGCCTCGGCAACTACGTGGCGCTGGAAGAGCCCGCGCAGGAAATGTACGGCAAGATCATGTCGCTGCCGGACCAACTGATCACGTCATACTACGAATATCTGACCGACGTGCCGGACGACGATATCACCGAGATGACACGGACCATGGAGTCCGAGACTGCCAACCCGATGGATTTCAAGAAAAGCCTTGCCCATCGCATCACCACAACCTTCCACGACCGCGACGCCGCCGACTCCGCCCAATCCCAGTTCGAGCAGGTGGTGCAACGACGGGATCTGCCCGATGACATTCCCGAGGTGGCGCTGTCCGAAGTGTCCGGGTTGCCGATAAATCGCCTGCTGGTCCAGATCGGCCTCGTCAGCAGCAACGGTGAAGCGCGGCGGCTGCTGGGCCAGGGCGCGGTCGAACTAATCCGCTCCGACGGGCAGCGCGTCAGCGCCGCTATGGGTGAAGAGTTAGAGGTGAATGCGGGAGACGTAGTGCGCGCGGGACGACGGCGGTTCGTGCGGCTCATTCCCTGAATAAGCGGGCCGCCTCGTTACACTGTTTGGTGATCTGCTGATTACCTTGCTGCGCGCACTGGAGACATCGGCCATGACTACTGCCAAAAACTGATGACCGCTTCAGGACTGCTCACGTTGCCCGATGACGGTCAATGCTACGAGCTGATACGAGGTGTGTTGATTACGATGGCGCCTGCCAGCGCACCTCACGGTGCAGTCACGGACCGCATTCGCCGGCGCATCGGAAACTTCGTTAAGGCAAATAATTCGGGCAAAGCCTACACCGCCGAAACCGGGGTCTTCATCGAACATGACCCCGATACGGTGCGTGCCCCCGATTACGCGTTCATTTCTCACGAGCGTATCGCCGGCGCGTCGCCGTCCAGCCGTTACTCTGAGATAACCCCGGATCTGGTGGTGGAAGTGATTGCGGGCGATTACCGGTCATCGGTGGTGGAGGCCAAAACGCGCATGTGGCTGGACGCCGGTGTAAGGCTGGTCGCGGTCGCATACGTCGGCAGTACGGAATTAATTGCACACCATGCTGACGGCACGGTGCGGCGATTTGGCCCCGGGGATACGCTATCCTGCGAGCCTGTTCTGCCCGGTTTCGCCTGCGCCGTAGACGATATTTTCGCCTACTGAAGGGCGCTCACACCGGCAGGATCGGCGGCGCTTCTTCCGGCAGCGTTACCTCACGCAATGAGAGGTGGCTGCCGTCGGTGAACCAGGGGTTGCGCGGGTCGCGGGATGGCAGCAGCACGGTGGCCGTTCCCGGAGCGGTGACCTCGCCGCGCTGGTTCTCGGCCCAGATGTCCACATCCACCAGCGCGTTGCCCTGGTGAATGTACTTCCGCGCCACACGGCCCTTGCAGAACTGGGTGTCGCCATAGACGTTGAACCGCCGCGTCTCCACTCGGAGCCGCTTGAGGAAGGCGTCGTCGCCCATCCAGTTGGTCATCAGGGTTCCCAGCCAGGACACCCGCTGCGGGCCGTAATCGTACGCGCCGGGCACACCCACGGCCTCGGCCACCGAGTCGCGCAGGTGTCCGATCCCGGTGTATTCCAGGCCGCCGCCCGACTCCGGGTTCCTGAAGAAGTGGTTGGGATGGCGCATGGCCTCTCGGAGCAGCACACCGTGGGCGCTGGAACGGCCCGTGCCGACCAGGAAAGCGCTCACGTCCTGGAGAGAAAGCGGCCCGCGGACCACCGTGGGCAGTTCTTCCCCGATTTCAGTGTCCTCCCAGTAGCGGGGCTGCCCTCCACGCGCGTTCTCGTTGAGAACCTGCTCGTCGATCCGCGCCAGCTCGTCTTCAGTGTACTCGTGGCGCTTGGGCACGTCCGCGTACTTCCCGCGTTCGCGGGAGGCTCGACGTTGGTGGCGGGTACACCATCCAACGACGCGGGCAACCACCTCGTCGCGCTGGTTGGAATAGGTAGTCTCCACGTACTGGATGACCAGGCGCCCGGAATAGGCGCTCTGCTTTTCCTGGACGTCCAGGACCCGCTCGACGCAGTTCACCGCGTCGCCGGGCCGGAGCATGCGGAAAAACTCCCAATCGTTGCCGGCGAAGAACCCATGCACTCCCGGCAGTCCCCATCGGGTCCGGCCTGACCAGTGGCGCATGTAGGGAGCGCACGGGTGACCCACGACGCTGCCGTACTTGGAGTAAGCGGCGTATTCCTGGTCCCGGAACAGCGGGTTGGCGTCGCCGATCCCATTGACGAAATTCAGCATGGTGTCCAGCGTGGCCTGGCGCACGTACTGTTCGGTGCGCATCCGCACGCCGATCATGGCGCGGGCGGCGGCCAGAGCTTCGTCGGAGATGCCGCCCTCAACCTCGGGAAGGGTTTCAACTACCTGTTGCTGCGATTGCTGCTGGGTCACTACGGTTCCACCTTTCTGACAAATGGGCTACAAACTGATTAACAAGCTCGACAAATGCAAACCGGTCAAGCACGCCATCTCGACGAACAGCCACGTCATCGGACCATTCACCAGCTCGCTACCGGAGATTTTATCTTTCGAAAGTAGCCGGCTCACTTTCTCGAGCAGCAAGAAATACGACATGACCGTCAGGGATATGAGAACAAATCTCGACACAGCGATCAGGCCAGCGATCAACCGGGCCGTCTGCAACTGTGGTTCCGCGACGGGCTGTTCATGAAATTGACCGAAAAGTCCGAAACCGATTGCCGCTGTAGCTATGGCCAAAATGCCGAGTGCTAACTGATGACGGTCTGGAGCCCTTCCACTCACCGACCCGGTTCCCCGTCTTCATGCCTCCGCGACCGCCAATCAAGCCAGAAGCCATACAGAACGGCGCTCAATCCGCAAAGCGCCATGGTCAAACTCAAAGTAAACACAACCCACGCATCGGTGCTTCGCGAAACGATGCGCAAAACAAGGACGGACAAGATCAAAACCCAAATTCCGATCAGTAATGGAGCAATCCCGATGCGCCCGTAAAACTTTAGATTGCTGTGGTCTCTTGATCCGGTCAACTTGTCATCTCCAGCGCGCCGAGCCGACACAACATCATGACGCTATCACTAATATACCACCCGTTGCTCTTCCAACTGCGCCAGGTCGTCCTCGCTCAGCCCCAGATATCCGCAGAGCACTTCCCGATTGTGTTCGCCCAACAACGGGGCGTGACGCCGCACCCGGGACGGGGACTTGCTCAGGTTCCACATCAGGTTGAACACCGGCTCAGCGCCCAGCGCTGGGTGTTCCGTGTCGCGGTACAGGCCCCTGGCCATAAAGTGCGGGTGGAATAGCCGTTCTTCGGCGCCCAGCACCGGAGCCGCGGCCACCCCGTGCGATTGCAGAAGCTCGGTTATGGCGTCAGCCTCGTGTTCAGCCGTCCATCGGGATATGAGCGCATCCAGTTCGCGGCGGTGACGCTGGCGGCGGAATTGGCTAGCGAACCGGCCATCAGCCGCCCAGGACGGGGATCCCATGACCTGCACCAGCGCCCGCCATTCCCCTTCCGACCGGACCGCGATGGACACCCACTTGTCCTCGCCGGCGCACGGGTAGTTGCCGTACGGCGCCATGGTCGGATCGTGGTTTCCACGGGTTTGAAGCGAGCGCCCGGTCATGGCTTGCTCCATGAGGCCAACGCCCTGGGTAACCACCGTCGCCCGCAACATGGACACGTCGATGTGTTGACCCTTGCCGGTCCGGTTGCGGTGGTACAACGCAGACGAAATCGCGAAAACGGCGTGCAGCGCCCCGCAAATATCACCAAACGCGTGCTTCAGGCCCAGGGGTCCCCCGCCCTCGTATCCCATCGTGCTGTCCAGGCCGGAAAGCGACCCGATGGACGGAGCATATGCGCGCAGGTCCCGAAGCGGCCCTTCCTGCCCCGTGGAGGAAATCGAGGCCATGATTATGTCAGGCTTGATCCCTCGCAGGGCCTCGTAACCCAGTCCCAGCCGCTCCATCACCCCCGGCGAGAAGTTCTCGATCACCACGTCGCAGCGGGAGGCAAGGTTCTTGGCCAACTCCACGGCTTCCGGCTCTGCAATGTTCAGCGTCACACTGAGCTTGCCCCGGTTCACGTTGTGGAACATCGGGTTCTGCTCCGGGTCGGGTTCGTCCCCAACGATAGGGCGCCCCATCCGCATGTAGTCCAAGCGTTGCCGGGTCTCAACCTTGATTACTTCAGCGCCCATATCCGCCAGGACCATGCCAGGCAGCGCGCCAGCCAGGACCCAGCCAAAGTCCAGCACGCGGTACCCGCTCAGTACGCCGGGCATCCCGTCGGCATAGGTGTCAGCGCCATTTAGCGGTTCAACCATGTTGCTCAATCACCGTTGTTCACGAGGCGGGACGATCCATGCTGCCAGTGCCGGCATCACCGACAGCAGCGCTGCCGCCGCGATTTTTGTGTATCCCCCGCCGTAAACCAGGCTCAGCGTCCACAACAGTCCGAAGCAGATCGCGCCCACGATGATACCGGCGATGATTATGATCTCGGGCCGGTGGTTCTTCTTCATTGCGATCTGCCGGGCGATAAGGCAGCTGCCCAGAAAAACCACCACGCAGGCAATCGTGATACGGATCAGCATGGGTGACGGACGACAGCAATTGCGGGACTGTCGAAATGGCGAATCGTCATGCGAACGCGAACGTTCAAATGATCCCGGTCTGGTAAAGCTTTACCAGGTCCGCGGCGCTGTAGCCCAGCTCGTCACACAGAATGGCCCGGTTGTGCCGGCCCAGTGTTGGGGCCGGTGTGGACGCCGACACATCGGCATCGGACAGTCGATACGGCACGCCGGGGTAAGCTATCGGCCCAGTATCATCGCGCTCTATGACCACGAACAGGTCCTCCAGGGACGGATCCGTCCGCACTTCCTCATAGGTGCGCACGGGCGCCAGCGGGATCCGGTGTTCCAAGGCAATTTCCAGCAGTTCCGACTTGGTGTAATCAGCCAACCAGGCCTCCAGGTACCCATCCACTTCGTCCGCATAGAGGTTGTTCATGGCGGTGCGGTTGCGCAATCTCTGCTCCTGCGACCACTCCGGCATACCCATGATCTCGAGCAACCGCCGCCACTGGCGGCCCTCCGGCGAACCTACGAAGATGTGCCCGTCCTTGCAGCGCAGGATGCAGTTGGGGTACGGAAAATCCAGCGCGTGGTGCCCGGTGCGTCGAGTGACGCGCCATTCGTAGACCGCCATCAGGGCCTCCGGCCCGTTGTACAGGCCGGCCATCGTTTCCGCTTCGGCGATGTCGATGTGCTGGCCGCCGTGAGTGTCCCGGCCCAACAGCGCCATGACGATCGACGACGCGGCGGCCATCCCGGCGAAGTACCCGACCTCCGGTGTCCCGAATGTCAGCGGCTCACGTTCCGCTTCACCAAGCCCCTCACAGATCCCACCGGCCGCGGCGAGATTGATGTCGTAGGCCTTGTAGTCGCGCCATGGGCCGGACTGGCCCCATGGGCTGATGCTTGCCATCACCAATCCAGGGTGATCGGCGGCGAGCAGGTCGTAATCCAATCCGAGCCGTTCCATGTCGGCCGGCGGCACATTGTGCACCACCACGTCGGACGTCGCCGCCAGTTGATGCAGGATTCCCCTGCCCGTGGGAGTCTCCAGGTTGGCGGTGATGCCTGCCTTGTTGGCGTTGAGGTAAAGATACAGACCGCTGCGCTCAGGGTGTGGAACATCGTCGGGCCACGGCCCGTAACGCCGAGCATCTTCACCTATTCCCGGACGCTCTATCTTGACGACGTCGGCGCCAGCATCGGCCAGCAACTTCCCGCAATAGGGCGCGGAAATCATCGAGCCGATTTCCAGGACGCGCAGGCCGGACAGCAAGGTATAGGTCATGGTATCAGGAGGAACCGGGAAGGCTGGGCGCAATGTTATCACAGGGTTAGCCAGGGTCAGGTGAGGAGCGGATCGTTCCAGGCACCACGCCACCAGCGACCGCGGATGGTACGTGCTGCATCGCGCGTCAAGAACGCGATCCCGAAGTCGCGGCGCACAGAACGCGGACCGCCGCTATGTTAGACTTGCGCTCGAACGACGTACGCTCGAACCCAACTTGAAGGAGACGCATTATGCCCAAGAAGCGCGGCACTGGCCTCATGATGGTCTGGTGCGAAGTTCCCGCCGAAGTCGAGGAAGAATTCAACCAGTGGTACAACACCGAGCACCTGCAGGAGCTGTTGTCCGTGCCGGGCGTGCTCAACGCGGCCAGGTACGAGGCCACCAGCAGCGGGCCCAAGCACCTCGCGATGTATGAACTGGAGTCGGCCGACGTAATCAACACCGACGCCTTCAAGAACCGGCCTCCCACCCCCTGGGGCCAACGAGTCGGACCGCGCGCGGTGGCGACCACGGTCATCAACAATGTGTACCAAATGATCCACCCGACCGATTTAAGTGACGCGTTGGCAAATGCCGACATGTCGCCGGCGCTGCAAATCGGCCGAATGGACGTTCCGGAAGCCAGCGACGCCGAATGGAATAACTGGTATTCCACCGTCTATGTTCCTAATTACGAAAAGGTTCCCGGCTGTATCCGCGGGCGCCGCTGGAAGTCCGTACGTGGCGAGCCGGCGTACGCCACCGTCTACGAATTCGAGAACCCGGAAGTATCGTCAACCGCGGGCTGGTTGGAGCAGCGCGAGGCCCATCCCGACAACGGTCGCATGCGCGAAGTCATGACCCACGCGGCCGGTTCGCCCGGCATTTGGCGCAAGACCTTCCAACCGTAACGAACCCACACGATCCGTAGCGTAAAATGGAGGAGCGGACTGTGGTCCGCTCCTTCAAAATTTTGGTGACTTATGACGCCCGCCCGCCGTTTCACGTCCATTGCCCTCACCCTAGCCGCTGCTATCGTGCTGTGGTTGGGGCTTTTTGCGGCCGCGTCGGGACAGGACATCGTGGGGCAGGACACCCGCCGCAGCGAATCAGTCGCGGGACCCTACACCGTCGTGGTCGACGCCCAAACCCTTCCGTCGTTGCAATCAGTGCAGTTCCTCATCCGCGTGACCGAGACTGCCACGGCGGCTCCATCCGAGGACCTCACGGTCACCATCCTGACCACGTGGAGCGGAAGCGATGAAACGGGAGAGAACATCGCTTTGAGTCCGAACGTGCCGGGGCTCTACACTGCCACCCTGAAGTTCGACCCCGGCAGGTGGGAAACCACCATCCTGATCGAGCCACCCGACGGCGGGTCGTACGGCGCCGACGGCTTCGTATTCGACGTTCCAGAGCCGACCAGCGACACGGCCGCCGGTTTCGTCTTCATCGGTGTGGCGGTGGTCCTGATTGCCGGCGCCGGTTACCTGACCTGGCGCGTCCGTCGGAACCAGAAGGCCCGAGCCATCGCCCGTGGGGAAACGCCGCAATGACCGGAATATTCAACCGCCGGTGGGGTCTCTGGGCCGCGGGCGCGTTTGTCGCTGCGATGGCCGGCGCAGCCTTGAATTTCGGTATCGCGTCGGCGCACCAGGGGATCCCGCCCGGGCAAACACCGGCTACGGCCTGGGGCTTCATAACCAACCCAGTCCCCAGTCTGTTTCTGCTGGGAGCAGTTTACCTATACGTCAACGGGCTGAACAATTGGCCCAACCCGACCCACCGCGTCAACGGATGGCAGAAGGCATGTTTCTTCGGGGGAATATTGGTGCTGTTCGCCGCGCTCCAATCGCCCATCGAACCCCTGGCGGAACACTATTTCTCGGTCCACCAGGTGCAGCACCTGATGGTGCGCATGGTGGGTCCGCTGCTAATTTTGCTCGGCGCACCGTTGACGCCCATGCTGCGGGGCATGCCGACCTGGGCTCGCCAGAACATCGTGCGACGGCTGGTCCGCTCGCCCCAGGCGCGATGGCTTTATGGTAAAGCCACCAACCCGGTGTTCACCACCGTTACGTTTCTCGCCCTCCTTTTTTTCTGGCAGGCGCCGGGCCCGCACGACCTGGCGGTGCATAACGATTGGGTCCATGAGCTGATGCACGGCACGATGCTAACCAGTGGGTTCCTGTTCTGGTGGATCGTGATCGACCCCAAACCGCACCGCTCGCGCCTCCACTATGGTCTTCGCGTCCTCTACCTGGGCCTCATCGTGCTGCCCAATACCCTCCTGGGAGCCGGAATCACTTTCCAGGAGGAGTTGATCTACTCGGCTTACCAAGAACTGCCCCGGCCCTGGGAGGGTTTCTCCCACCTGTCCGATCAGCGATTTGGCGGCCTCATCCTGTGGGTGCCGGGCGACATGATGAGCATTTTGGCGGCTGGCATCGTGATGTTCATGTGGTATCAGCGGGAGATGGAAGCGAATCCCAACCCGCCAATGCCGCAACCGGCGGTCGAAAGCGACGCAGACGAAACCGCAGAACCCGACCTGCCGGAGCGTTAGCCCACCCGGAGGCCGCTTCAAATTGACCATCCCCGAACGTACTTGTACGATGTGCGCGGTAGTCTGACCCAATCACAAAATTACCGGTGAAGTATGGCCACCAGCAACGGACGTCGCCCGGAACCGCGTTTCGACTGGTTTATACCCATCGATGGAGATGGCGATCGCGCCGGCACGGTCCGGGCGGACCGCCCACCAACCTTCGAGTACCTGCGGCAGGTGGCGGAAACTGCGGAGCAACGCGGCTTCTACTCGATGCTCATTCCCACCCGCTTCGCCAACGGGCTTTTTTCAGAGGACGCTCCGCTGGCCGAGACCTGGACCACGGCCACCGCGCTGGCGGCAGTGACCACCAAAATCCGCTTCCTCGTGGCGGTCAGACCCGGGTTCATCGCGCTGGGATTGTTCGCCCAGATGGCCGCCGCGCTGCACCAGATATCAGGTGGACGCCTGGACATCAACATTGTGCCGGGCGGTATCCAGAATGACTTCGAGCGAGTGGGCGAGGTCAGTGACCACGCGACGCGCTACGAACGAGCGGAAGAGTTCATCCAGGCCTGCCGCGCCCTCTGGCAGGATCCACAACCGGTGACCTACTCCGGCGATTTCTACAAGCTGGCTGACGCTTACTGCGCGCCCGCGCCCGGCCAGGATGGACCCAAGTTCTACCTCGGTGGCGCCTCACCCCGCGCGCTGGGTCTGTCCGCCCGCCAGGCGGACGTGCACCTGGGCTGGATCGAACCGCTGGAGGACACCGCCCAGCGCGTTTCTGATCTCAAGCAGCAGTTCGCCGGCACCGGCCGTCCCCTCACCCTCGGATTGCGCACTCACCTCGTCATTCGCGACCATGAACACGATGCCTGGCAAGCCGCCGGTCGTCTCATCGCCGACGCTGCGCCGGAGGTAAAGGCCCAACGGCAGTCCGCGATCGCGGGCACCCCTATGGTGGGTCAGCAGGCTCAGGCTCGTGAAGCAGAGGACCATCGCCTCGGGCCACACCTGTGGAACGGACTGTCGGAGGTCCGGGTGAACTGCGGCAGTGCGTTGGTCGGCACGCCGGAGCAGGTGGCCGACGAGTTGCTGGGCTATTGGCGATTGGGCATCGACGAGTTCATCCTCAGCGGGTTCCCCCACGTAGAAGAGTGCCACCGTGCGGCTGACGAACTCCTGCCGCTGGTCCGCGAGCGGATAGCTTCCGAAAACCGGTGACCGCTGATTAATCTCGGCCTTGGCGCCCGCGCCTGAAGATCCAGACTTGGACCGTAACTTCGCCCTGCTGCTCTGGCTCTTGCCCCGGCGGATCCGTTCCGCATGGGGCCTTTTGGCCGTAACCGCATTCGGCGTGCTGGCAGCGGTGACCATCATGGCGCTGGGGGCGATGTACTCCCAAGGGTTGGCCGAAGCCGGCTTGCGACACTCCCTGGCAATCACCTCCCCTACGGTCATCAACACCCAGATTGTCGTGCGCAACCGCCCGTTGGGTCCGGAAGACTACACGTCGCTGCGCGCCGACATCGAGGGAATAATCGACCACAACGTGGACTATCTGAAGCGAGGTCAGGAACGCTACGCCAAGATGCTGCCCACGCTGCCCTTCGTACAGGTGGGCGCTCCTTACGGGATATCCGATGTTCCATTGGGCCGCCCGTTTTTCGTGACGGAGTTCCCTGAGCATTCGCGCCTGATTGAAGGCGCCTGGCCATCCCCCACGGTGGGAGCCGACGCGACGGCCTGCGTCAATTTGGCCAATGGGTGCCCACAAATCGAGGGCGTGCTGGGCATCGACACCTCGCGCCTCATGGGCTGGGGAGTCGGCAAAGAAGCCTGGCTCATGGTCTTTCCGGGAAATGACGAAGAGCCCTCCGAATACATCGGGGTAAAAATCGTGGGCATTGCGGAACCCAACGATCCTCGCGAAGAGTACTGGATGGGTTCCGCGGACTACTTCCGCATGGGTGACTGGGAAGGTCGACCGGTGGCGCCGATTTACGTCAACGAACAGGCTTTCTTCGACGGCATTGGCCAACCGTTCCCCACCCTGGTGGGCGACTACGGCTGGTTTCTGTACATCAACCCGGACGTCATTACCTCGTCAACAGTCCAGCAAACCCGCGACGACCTGACTGCCCTTGAAACGGACATCAACAGCCGCTTCCCCCGGTCGTACGTCCTCACCGGATTGGAAAACAGCCGCGGCACGGGCTTGTTGGCGACCTACCAACGGGAGCTCACGCTGGCGCGAGCGCCGTTGATCCTGTTCATTTCCCTGGTGGTGGTGGTCATCCTCTACTTCCTCGCTCTGGCCGTGGGGCTTTTGGCCGGCGCCCGCTCCGCCGAGTCCTCCATGTTGCGCAGCCGTGGCGCAAGCATAGGCCAGGTGGGCGGGCTGCTCGCGGTCGGCGAAGGGCTCATCGTCGTGGCCGCTACCCTCATCGGCCCGCTGCTGGCCTGGGGCATCGGCAGCCTGTTGCTGGTGGAAACCATAAACCCGGCGGCGCGCGCCGGAGCCGGAGAGGCTCCCCTGGAGGTATCCCTGTCCTGGCAGATGTACGCCATGGGCGCCGTCGGAGGTCTGTTGAGCCTGGCGGTTCTGACCGTTGCCGGTGGCAGCCTGGCCCGCCTGGGCATTCTGGATTTCCTGCGCGCCAGGGCCCGCCCGCCGTCCGCTCCGTGGTTGCAGCGCTACTACATCGACATCATCGCGGTGGTCGCCTTGGCTGTCCTGGTTTGGCAGATCCGCCAGCGGGGCGGCTTCGTGGAGAGCGAACTGACCGGCCGTGCCCCCGCATTGGACCCGACCCTGTTGCTGGCGCCTTCGGCTGCTCTGTTGACTCTGGCCTTCCTGTTACTCCGCGTGTTGCCGTGGCTGATGACGGGAACAGCCTGGATTTCACAGCAAATTGCGCCCGCGTGGGTAGGTCTTTCGTTGCGGAGAATGGCTCGGCATCCGCTGCCTTACGCGTCGCTTACGGTGGTCGTCACACTGGCGGCGGCCCTCGGCGTATTCGCGGGAACCTTTCAGACCACGCTGGCCCGCAGCGAGGCAGACCAGGCAAACCACAGTGTCGGCGGCGACATCACCCTGGGCGGCACCAGCTTTATCGGTCGCACCGAGCAGGAACGCGTCGACCAGCTTAAGTCCATAGACGGCGTTGAAGCCGTGTCCCCCATCATTCGGGAGCCAGTGGGATTCATCGACGGGCCGTTCCAGCGCGGGACGGTCCTCGGCGTGGATCCACTGACCATCGGGCAGGTCTCGTGGTGGCGCGAAGACTTTGTCGAAGGCGAGCCCACTCCCCTGGACACCCTCGTCGCGCCGCTGAGAAGGACGCTGTCTCCGGAAACCGCCGGCGTCGAGATACCCCAGGGAACCGAGCGGATCGGCGTCTGGGTCCGGCGCGACGACACGCCGACGGTCGGCGTGTCCGTGCCCCTGCCCAGTTACCGTCTGTGGCTGCGGATCGGCAGTGATCGCGGATATTATCGCAATCTCGAGTTGGGCATGCTGAGCCAACATCAAACCGGGTGGCACCACCTGACCGCGCCCATGCCGGAAGAAAGCGTTACCGCACGAGCCGACGACCAATGGCGCGTGGTGTCCATCTTTATTTCTGGAGATTCGTTCGCCAGGACGCCTCCCGGAGGCCTCTCCTTCGATGGCGTCACGGCATATGGTCAGGACATACCACTGGGGGGTGAAGTGATCGAGGGCTTCGAGGAAATCGGTCCCTGGGTGCCGTTGCCTCAGACCGGAAACGTGCCCGATCGCACCGACCGGACGCCAGATGCCGCGCACACCGGCGACACCGGGCTTTCCATTACGTGGGAAGAGCCTTTGGGGCGCTCTCCTCGCGGCATCGTGATCCCGCCGGCTCCCCTGCCGTTGCCGGCAATCACCGGGCCCGGGTTCATCCCTGACCAGACCGTCAGGATCGCCGTGGATGGATACCTACTCCCCGCGCGGGTCACCAGCACCGTCAACCATTTCCCCACGCTGAGCACAAGGCGCTCCTTCGTGGTGGTGTCGGTTCACGAGTTGCGGGCCTGGCTGAACCAGGCGCCAGGCGCCCAACCGATCACTCCCGACGAATGGTGGTTCGACGTGGCCGAGGGCGCCGACCGGGAGCGAGTGGCCGATGAGATCCTGGACGTCGGTTACCGCCTGTCATTCCTGCGTGATCGCGACAGCGCGGTTGACCTGGCAACACGCAATCCGTTGGCGGGCGGAGCCTGGGACGCGTTAACTGGGATCGGTCTCGCTGCGCTGGCGTTGGCCGTGGCCCTGGCTTTGTGCGCCCACGCTGCGGTGGCCGTGCGCGAGCAGCGGGTCGACATGTCCGTCGGCGCGGCGCTCGGCATTCCCCAGTGGCAACGAATCGCGGGCCTGGCTTTGGAGCGGGCCGTCGTTGGCGTTCTGGGCATAGTGGTCGGGGGCCTGGCCGGCTGGGGGCTGGCGCGTTGGACCCTGGGCGAACTGGCCGGGAACGCGGCCGGAGGCTCCGTCACACCGCCGATCATTTTCGTGGCGGAAGGACCCTGGCTGGTGGCGACGTTCATCTGTCTCGTCGTCGCCGCGACCGCCGCAATTGGGCTCGCCGGTGCGGTGGCCCGACGATTGCGACCGCCGGAAGTGTTGAGAGAGGCGGAGTAACCGCAGATGACCGCCATCCTCAACCTGGGTTACGTTCTCGCGCGGCGCCGGCTCATGTCGTCTTTCCGCATCGAACTGACCGTGCTGCTTGGGGTCACCCTGGCCGTCGTTCTGTTGTCCAGCGCGGTTGTCTTCAACGATCTCCTTGCGGAAACCGCGCTGCGCCGCGCACTCGCCGATGCCGAATCCAGCGACGTTAATTTCTGGGTGCGTGTATTCAACGATCTCGACGATCCGCGCACCGCCACGCCGGCCAGCGACCGCTACCTCACCAGCCGGCAGTTCGTCGGCCAGCGCGTTCTGCCGCCCCTGGGCGATGCCGTGGGAGCGGTCTCCTTCCAGGTTGAAACGGCGACCTTTTATTTCACCGGCCGACCCAATCTCGACCTGCCTAATGACGTGCGTCCGCGGGGCCGGATGCAATACCTTTCGGGATTGCAAGACGGGAAGGCCGAACTCGTCCAGGGCCGGTGGCCCGAGGTTGCGGGAGACGGAGGGTACGACGATACCACCGGCGACACCGACGGGATTGTGATCGAAATCATGGTCGACTCCAACGGTTTGCAATTCCTGGACCTGGAATTGGGCGAGGGATTCGAAGTCGTGCCGGCCACGGGTGGAGACGGCCAACCGTCAACTCGCGTCGTGGTGGTGGGCGTGATCGAACCAGTCGATCTGGAGGACGAGTACTGGTACCGCCGCCATAAATTGCTCGCGTACCAGGATGACGAGTGGACCCTGGTCCCATTGTTCACCTCGGAACAGGCGTTGCGCCAGCAGATTGGTCGTCGCTATCCCGGCATCTACACCAGCTCCGCCTGGTTCGTGCAGATCGACCGCGAGGGCATTCCCGCCAAACGGGTCGATGACCTGCAACTGGAATTGCAGCGGGTCCGCCGCGATGTTACCCACAATCTACCCAACGGGAGCACATCCACCGGGCTGATCCGCATCCTCGAGGATCACGAGGAGCAGTTGCTGCTGGCGCGAATACCACTGTTCCTCATGGTATTCCTCGTTACCGGCATTCTCGCGTATTACCTGACCATCACCGCCGGCATGGTGATCCGCGCCCGCGCCGGCGAGATCGCCATGCTCAAAAGTCGGGGCGCGACCACCGTGCAGATCGGTATCCTGACCCTGGTGGAGGGCCTGCTTTTGGCCGGCCCGGCACTGGTGGCCGGAGCGTTGCTTTCTCCGTTGTTGGCCAGAGCCCTGGGCGGGCTGGTATTCGACGCAGAGTCAGTGGGGGCGCCGGTATCGCTGTCCTGGCAGGCGTTCGGGATGGGCGCGGCCGGCGCAGCGCTGGCGGTGATCGTGCTGTCGCTCGCCACCCTGGCCGCAGCGAACAAGGGCATTGTCGAGTTCCGCCAATCCGGTGCCCGACCGGCGCGAACGCCGTTCATCCATCGCTATTACCTTGACCTGCTGGCCCTGGTCGTCATCGCGTTCCTCTGGTGGCAGATTTCCAGTCGTGGAACCGTACTGACGCGGAGCCTGGGCAGCCGCGACCTGGAGATCGATTTCGCCCTGTTGCTGGGCCCGGCGTTGGGTCTGATCGCTCTGGGTCTCCTGGTCATGCGTCTCTTCCCGCTGGCCCTGGGGATATCTGCCCGCATCGTGGGACCGGTGGGTCCCGGCTGGCTGGTGCAGGGCCTGCGCCGCATCGCTCGCGACCCAATCGCCCCCGGGAGCCTGGTTGCGCTGCTGATGCTGGCAACCGCCCTGGGCGTCGTTGGCAGCGCATTTTCGGCCACTCTGAACCGCAGCCTGGACGACCGCGTCCGGTACGACATGGGAGCGGACATCCGCATCCAGCACGACAACGGTCGTATAGCCCGGACCTTCGCGGGCCTGTCCGATGTCCTGCCCGATTCCGCGGAAGCAATGCGTACCGAAGGCAGCCTGCTGACCGAGGGCTTCGGATCCCAGCGCGTGTCCGTGCTGGCCGTCGATTCGCCGCGCCTGGCCGATGTCGCCTGGTGGCGGGACGATTTCGCCGATGGCGACGGCTTGACCAGCCTGATGGCCCGAATCGCGCCCAACTCCGACGCTCCGGAAGGGTTGCCCCTGCCCGACGGCACCACCGCGCTCTCGTTGTGGGCGATGACCACTCAGACCGGCCCCTTCCCCAGGGAACCCCTGGTGGGCGTAACGGCTCGACTGCGGGATGGCTCCGGCCGCTACTACGACGTGCAACTGGGCGACGTGCGGGAAACCCGCCAGTGGCAGAGGCTGGAGGGGAATACCGAGTTACGTCTGGGGCGAGGCGGGCGGCCGAGCAGCGACCCTGACGTGCCCCGTCTCGACGTTCCACCACATACCCTGATCAACCTGCAAATCGCCGGTCGGACCAGTGGTGACCGCCCCGGGGTGCTCTTCGTCGACGGGTTGACGGCGCACACCGATTCCGGGGAGCACGTGGTGGCCCACCTGAACACCGCCGACGGCTGGAGCGTCATCGAAGATTATGTCAGGCCTGGGCTCTATTCCGTGGAAACCAGTCGCAACGTCGCTCGCCCCGGCACCGACGGCTCGGCGGTGTTCAGCTGGGCGCCCGGCGGCATTGGCGCGCCGGGTCTGTGGCCCGGGGAAGACGCCCCTCCGGTGAAGGCGGTGGTAAGCCCCGGCATCCTTGAAGCAACGGACGCCGAAATCGGCGACCAGATAAGCCTCGGAATGTCCACCTTTGCGCTTCCCATCAAGATTGAGGGCGTCGCCGAGTTCTTCCCCACGGTGGACCCGCGGGAGCAGCCTTTCGTCGTCACCGACCTTAGCGAGTTTGTTGAGTACGCCAACCGGCACAGTCGGCGTATTTTCGGTGGCTCCGGCGAGGTCTGGCTGGACCGCGACATCGCGGTGGGCGACCTGGATCGTGCGTTCGCCGAAAGCGAGGCCGCGGTTTCCAGCATGGAAGAAATCGGCCTGGCCGCCGGCAAGACCTACGTCGCCGAAGAAGAGGCGGCGCTGCGCGGCAAGCAACCCCTGGCCAACGCCGGTTGGGGCGGCCTGCTGGTGATCATGTTTTTGGCGTTGGCGCTGGCCAGCGCAACCGGCATCGCCCTGTACTGCTGGCTGGATACGCGGGAGCGTCAAACCGAGTTCGCCCTCCTGCGTACCCTGGGCAGCACCCGAGGCCAGCTCAACGGCGTGGTCTGGTTCAACCTCGCCATCGTCGTGATCGCCGGCGTGGCCGTCGGCACCTGGGCGGGAGCGCAGATCGGGGCCGCGTTGCTGCCGGTCCTGGAGGTTGCCGAGGGCGGCGTGCGGGCCACTCCACCGCTGACTTTCGAGACCGACTGGCGCATGCTGGCGCTGGCCTACGCGGTGCTGGCGACGGTCAGCGTGGTCACCGTGATCTGGCTGGCCTTCGTGACCAGCCGGCTGGAGGTCCAGCGGGTGCTGCGCGCCGGAGAGGGCGGCTAGGGAAACTATTCCACCAGCCCCAGGCTACGGCACATCTCCAGCATGGCCTTGGCCGTTTCCTCGTGGGCCACGTCGACCATATCGCCGGCATAGGTTACGGCGGCCGTACCGCGTCGGCGGCTCTCCTCCATGGCGTCCAGCAGGCCTTGCCAGAATGCAATCTCTTCGGGCGTGGGCGTGAAAATCTCATTCACGATGGGCACGTGCGACGGGTGGATCAGGTTCATACCGGTGTATCCCAGCGCCTTGAGATTGTTGGCCCAGTACCGTAGCCCTTCCAAGTCGCGGATGTCGAACCAACCTCCGCTGATCGGCCATTGAATTCCCGCTGCCCGGCTGTCCATTAGCACCTTGCTGCGCAGGTACAGGGTTTCCGCGCCTTCCAGGGTCCAGCGGTAACCCACGCTGCGAGCCGTGTCACCGCCCTTTCCGCCACTTCCTCCCATGTGGGCAACCCGGTCCGACGCCATGGCGATGTCGTAGGCCATGCGGATACCCGAGGCGGTTTCCAGGCCCGGGTCGATGCACACGGTGTTCAGTTCCATGCCGGCCTTCCGCTCGAAGTAGCGCAACAACACGTCCGCTTCGACCACATCCGCCGGAGTCTCCACCTTGGGCAGCAGGATGCCGTAGAGGCCGGGCCGGGTGACCGCTTCCAGATCGAACCCGGTCAGCCCGGTTTCCAACCGGTTTACCCTTACGAACAGGTTCTGGCCCCGCTCCGACAACTCGTCGATCATCTTGGCGACCAACGGGCGCGCGGCCTCCTTGTCGTACTCCGGAACCGAGTCCTCCAGATCGAGGATAAGCGCGTCCGGGCCGTACTGGGGTGCCTTGCGCATCCAGTCTTCCTTGTTGCCGGGCACGAACATGACTGAGCGCAGGGGCTTGGTGGTAATGCGGGGCATGGTGAGGTATCTCCTGGGTGGTTAGGGTAGACAATAGTTTGCAGGATTTGACCAACGGATCCCCCGACCGCCATCGCCGCGAAGGCATCTTGCGCGACGAAAAACGCGGACTAGATCACGCCGTCCTGCTCAAGCCGCTGCAATTCCCCTGGGTCCACGCCACAAAGTTCGCCCAGAACCTCGGCGTTGTGCATGCCCAGGGACGGCGCGCCGGGTATATCGGGCAGCGGTTGGCCGTCGAATAACACCGGAAATCCGGCCACCACCTCATCCACCTCTCCAGCGAAGGCCGCATTGCGCATGGGCCGCAGGGCTCCTCGGTCGCGGAAGTGTTGGTCATCTAGAATCTCTGGAACCGTCCGCACCGGTGCGCAGGGCACATCGCCAGCGGACAGACATTCCAGCGCCTCGGTTCGGCTCATAGCGCCGATGCGGGCCTGGACTTCGGCGCGGGCTTCCGCGGCATTCTCCGACCTCACCTGGTAACGGGCAAACCTTTCGTCCTCGATCAACTCGGGCTTCCCGATAGCATTGCACAACCGGCGCCATTGATCGTCGCTGGCGGCCGTGATGATTATGGCGCCGTCGCTGGCCTGGTACTGTCCGGTTGGGCCGCTGCGGCTGTTGTTGCCGGTGCGCAGCGGGATGCCCGCCGCCAAGTCCTCTTCCAGGTTTTCCATCAGCATCAGCGACGCCAGGGTGTCCATCATCGACACGTCCAGGTAACAACCCTTGCCGGTCTTGTCCTTCTCCCGCAGCGCGGACAGGATGGCGGTGGAGGCGAACATCGGCGTCACCAGGTCGCCGATGTAAAATCCGACCCGCGTTGGCGGTCCGTCAGGATCGCCGTTGATATCCATCAACCCGCTCATGCCCTGAATCTGAGGGTCGTGGGCGGGCTGCTGGGCGTAGGGGCCGGTCTGCCCGTAGCCGGAGATGCTGGCGTAGATCACGCCCGGATTCACGGTGGCCACGTCCTGGTAACCGAGTCCCAGCCGGGTCATGGAGCCCGGCGCCAGATTCTCCAGCACCACATCGGATTGCCGCGCCATTTCGAGAAACAGTTCCCGGCCTCTGGGGTTCCTCAGGTCCAGGGTCACACTTTTGACGCCTTGGCTGCGTTTCAGGAAACGCGTAGCGATGTGCTTTTCCGTGCGCTGCTCCGAGTGAATACCGTCCGGGCCGGCAAAGGGACCGTTTCCCCGAACGGGATCGCCCCGGCCGGGTATCTCGATCTTGATCACCTCGGCTCCCAATCGGGCCAGTGTCATACTCAGGAACGGCCCGGCCAGAAACACGGTAACGGCCAAAACCCGCAAGTCCGAAAGTGGCTGCATTCTTCCCATCCGCCTATCCTATGGTGCCGGCCAGTGGCTCGTAATTGCCCGGGCCAACCCTACCGGAGTGTATCACGGGGGCCCATCCGCACGGCTTGCGCGCTCGTAGGTACCGGGAATACACGACACCGAGAAAGGGATGAGTCCATCTGCCATGCGGAACACCAAAACCAAAACGGTTAATGACATCCATTCCCAGTTGAACGAAACCAGGGTCGGCGCCGTCATTGCACCCAAGTCGATCGCTGAAGCTCGGCGTGCCGTGGCCTGCGTCCGTGAAACCGGAAGCAGCCTGAGCATCGCCGCTGGTCGCCACGCCATGGGCGGTCAGCAGTTTTTGTCCGGCGGGACGCTGCTGGACACCAGGCATCTGAACCGGATCGTCGGTCTGGACACCGAGCAAGGCATAGTGACCGTCGAGGCGGGGATCATGTGGTCAGATTTGGTGCCCGCCCTCCGCGACATGCAATCGGACGCCGATCGGCGTTGGAGCGTGGTACAGAAACAAACCGGCGCCGATCGCCTCAGCATCGGCGGAGCTTTGGCCGCCAATGGCCATGGTCGCGGGCTGACCTACCGACCCATTGTTCAGGATGTCGAAGCATTCGAAATCATCGACGCTGATGGCAGCCTGATCCGGTGCGACCGCGAGCAGAATCGGGAGCTTTTCAGCCTCGCCATCGGCGGATACGGACTTTTCGGTCTGATATCAACCG
The DNA here is from genome assembly GCA_034423575.1 of Dehalococcoidia bacterium. Lineage (GTDB taxonomy): Bacteria > Chloroflexota > Dehalococcoidia > Lucifugimonadales > UBA3495 > Bin87. The sequence goes on from DAOUIF010000036.1 coordinate 79,261, forward strand.
TAGACCTGCGCCTCATGCCGGCTCATCACTTGCGCCGCGTCGTGGACGTCACCACCATAGACAAGCTCGAAGCGCGTTTTAACGAGCGAATCGCCGAGGGTTTCACTTACGGCGATTTCCAGTACCGGACCGACGAGAATTCGCCCGGGTTCCTCAGGGACGGCGTGCTGTCATGCTATCGACCGGTGAGCGATGGCGAAGCGCGAAACTCCGCCCCACCGCAACACTTGCTCAATGAGTCCGTGTGGCGCCAGTTGCTGCACTGGTCCCATGCGGACAAGGCCCGCGCCTTTGCGGAATACGCCGGGTTCTACCGCACCACCGACGGCCAGATCTACGACAGCGACACCTTCCAACTGAGCCAGTACATCGACCACTACCACCATGAACTGGACCGCCGGCTCGGTTGCAAGGTTCCGGGCTCAGAGACAATCAGCGAACTGTACGTCCCACTGCGCGAATTGGCCGGGTTCATGGCCGCTGCCGGCGCGGAGTTGCGACGGCGGCAAGCCAACGTGATCTACGGTACCATCCGCCTCATAGAATGTGATGACGAAACCATGCTCAACTGGGCCAGGCACCCGTACGCTTGCATCGTCGTAAACCTCCATGTGGATCACGACCTCCAGGGTATCCAGCGCGTCGCCGACGGTCTGCGGGCGCTGATCGATCTGGCCATCGAGCGTGACGGCAGCTATTTTCTCACCTACAACAAATTTGCAACCTATGATCAACTGGCAACGTGCTACCCGCAGTTCTCAGAGTTCGTATCCGCCAAACAGCGATACGATCCTCGCCATGTGTTCTCCAGTGACTGGTTCCGCGCGTATGCGGACAATCCCTGATGCATCCCACCACTACGCATGACGCCCTGACCATCAGCGCTGTGTCCGTACTCTCAGTCGTGTTCCTCCTCCGCGTCGCCGGGCAAGCGATCCAGCGGTGGCTCCCCATGGAGTTTTCGCCACCCTTTGAGGCGTGGCCGGGCAGCAGCCTTCCCTACTTCGTTTTGCTGACGTGCCAGGTCGCGATTCTGGCGCTGTTAGCCTCGGTGATCATAGGCATGGTTCGGCAGCGGCGGGTGTTGAGCGCGACGGCCAGCCGTTGGGTGGTGGTCATCGGGTTCGTGTACTTCACAGGCATGGCGTAGCGGATGATCCTGGGTATAACGGTCTTTGATGACAACCGCTGGTTCACTGCCTGGATTTTCATAGCGCTGCAGCTGGACTTGGCCGCGATTGTGATCATCTGGGGTTGGGACCAGCGTCGTCGTTCGGCAACCGCTGATGGTTGATGACTGATGCGTTACCCCTGGGCCAACATCGCGCTGATCGCCCTGGTCATCGCCGAGTTGGTGACCGGATATCTGGGTCTCACCCACTCGAACCCCGCATGGATCGGCGCGATGCATCTGCACCGCATCTTCGGGTTCGCCATCCTCGCGCTTTTCGTGTGGAAGTCGCGCAACATCCTGGGTTCGCTGCGCACCCGGAGCAACTGGAGGCGGTCCCTCAACACGATGGTGTGGTCCATCGTCCTGCTGGTGGACCTGCTGGTCGTGCTGGGCCTGGGCCTGGCGTGGAGCCATCTCGGACCCTACGGCTGGATGGGGTTTTCCGGCACGACCATTCACATGAACCTGGCTTGGATGCTGATCCCATTGTTGTTGTGGCATTCCTTCCGGCACCGCATCAGCCTGCGCGCCCGCTACCTGGTCGACCGTCGCCACGTGCTTCGGGTGGTCGGGCTGGCCATGGCCGGGTTTTTGGCGTGGCGGACTGCCGAGTTGACGGGGATACTGGCAACCGGCGCGGGCGCCCAGAGGCGTTTCACCGGCTCCTACCCGGAGAACGGCCGCGAATTTCCCGTGACCATGTGGCTCAACGACAAGGTGCCGGTCGTCGAGCCGGCGACGTGGCGCCTGAACGTTGCGGGCCATGTGGAATCGCCACACCAAATGGACCTCGAGGAGTTCCAAGCGTGGAACGATCGCCTCTCCGCGACCCTGGACTGCACCGGCGGGTGGCACACCACCCGCCTATGGGAAGGCATGCCGGTATCCCGACTGCTGGCCCGGGCGCGGCCCAAACCGGGCGCCGGCAGCATTACCATCCGATCCCGCACCGGATACTTCCGAAGGTACTCCCTGGCAGAAGCCGACCGTGCGCTCCTCGCCAGCAGCGTTGACGGCGAGCCACTATCCGCCGGCCACGGTTTCCCGGCGCGAATGGTCGAACCCCATAAGCGCGGCTACGATTGGGTGAAATGGGTAGATTCCATCACCGTTAACCAGACAGGCAAGCTCTGGCAACCGCCGCTGCCATTGACCTGATTCAACGGCACGGATCAGGGAGCGGATTCGGACGCGGGAGATCGCTGAGAGCCGCCATTCTCCAAGCGCCGAATGCGTTCCTGCAGGTCCCGGATGATAGGTTCCAGCTCGGCGCACATCTCGGCGCGGCCCTCTTCCCGGCCGTCTTCCCTGGCGATGGCGATGCGTCTTTGTGCCAGAAACATGAAACTCCCCTCGCAGCGAATCGATCAAATGGTCCAGTATGGCGTCTAATGTCGATCTGCTCTCCCCGACGGCGTGCGTGGCGTTCGCATCATGCAGCGGCGGGGAATCTACCAAAACTCCGGTGTTGGGACTATCGCCAGGCCTGTGCTAAAATCGGCCAGCAAGTACTACCAGCAGCGAGGCGACTTATGACCAATATTGTGCTCTCAAACACCAACTATAAGGTCGTCGGCACGCGGCCGGTTCGCCACGACGGCGCCGACAAGGTGACGGGGCGGGCCAAATACGGCGCGGACTTCGAGATGAGCGGCATGCTTTTCGGCAAAGTGCTGCGCAGCCCTCACGCCCACGCCCGGATCAAGTCCATCGACACCTCAGCGGCTGAAGCGTTGCCCGGTGTGCGCGGCGTGGTGACCGGCGCAGATCTGCCCATCGCCGGCAAGGACAACCCGCCGATGTCTGCACGCGCAGCAAGCTATAACATCATGGCTGGCGACAAAGCCCTGTTCCGCGGACATCCCATCGCGGCCGTTGCCGCAGACTCTGCCCACGTCGCGGAAGAGGCAGTCAACTTGATCCAGGTTGATTACGAGGTCCTGAAGGCCAGCACCAACGTGCTGGACGCCATGAGGGACGACGCCGATCTGCTCCACGAGGACATGACGACCACGGAGTTCGGCGAAGAAACCGACAAGCACAGCAACGTATCCAACCGGTTCGTGTACGAACAAGGCGACGTGGAATCAGCGTTCGCGCAAGCCGATTTCGTCATTGAGCGCGAGTTCAACACCCGCACCGTGCACCAAGGTTACATCGAGCCTCAGAACGCTTCCGCGCTCTGGAACGCGGATGGATACCTGACGGTGTGGACTAGCACCCAGGGCGCGTTCGTGGCCCGCGACGCAATGGCTGGCGTGCTCGAACTGCCCGTCTCACAAATCAAAGTCGTACCCATGGAGATCGGCGGCGGATTTGGCGGCAAGATTCCCCTGTACCTGGAACCTGTCGCCGCGCTGCTTTCGAAAAAGACCGGCCGGCCGGTCAAGATGCAGATGAGCCGCACCGAGACGTTTGAGGCCACCGGTCCCACCGCCGGAGCCCACGTCAAGATCAAGATGGGCGCGAACGCGGACGGCACGCTGGTCGCGGCCGATGCAGTCCTGATCTACGAAGCCGGCGCTTTCCCCGGATCGTCCCCCGTTACCGCCGGAGCCCAGTGCGTCTTCGCGCCCTATGCCTTGGAGAACCAGCGGGTTGAGGGCTACGACGTGGTCACCAACAAGCCCCGCTCGTTCGCCTACCGCGCACCAGGCGCGCCCATCTCCGCCTTCGGCGGCGAGCAGGTAGTGGACGAACTTGCGGCTAAATGCGGCATGGACCCGCTGGAGTTCCGCCTGAAGAACGCCAGCAAAGAAGGCAATCGCCGGGTCGACGGCCCACAATTCCGGGTGATCGGCAACGTCGAAACCCTCGAAGCCGCCAAGGACACCGACCACTACAAATCCGAAATCGCCGGTCCTAACCGCGGCCGCGGGGTGGCCAGCGGTTATTGGATGAACATCGGGCTGGCGTCCAGCGCCAGCATCAGCGTCAATGCCGACGGGACCATCGGTCTGGTGGAAGGCTCCACCGATATCGGCGGCTCCCGCGCTTCCATCGCCATGCAGGCGGCCGAGGTTCTGGGCATCCCCGCTGAAGACGTGCGGCCCAGCGTTGGCGACACCGACGCCGTCGGCTACACCTTCCTCACCGGCGGCAGCCGCACCACCTTCGCCACCGGCTGGGCCGCCTACGAGTGCGCCGAGGAAATCAAGCGGAAGATGATCGACCGCGCCGGCCAGATCTGGGAAAAGGATCCTTCGGAGATTGACCTGGCGGACGGCATCTTCAAGCACAACTCCGACGAGGACCTGCAGATGTCCTTCAAGGAACTGTCCTCCCAGTTGGCGCGCACCGGCGGTCCGATTTCCGCCCAGGTCAGCGTCAGCCCCGGCGGTGAGGGTGGAGCTTTCGGCACCCACCTGGTGGACGTCGAAGTCGACCCCGACACGGGCAAGGTGGACGTGCTGCGGTACACCGTCGTGCAGGACGCCGGCAAGGCCATCCACCCCAGCTACGTGGAAGGCCAAATGCAGGGCGGCGCCGTCCAGGGCATCGGCTGGGCGCTCAACGAAGAATACTTTATGAACGACTCCGGCGACATGGTGAACTCCAGTTTCCTGGATTACCGGATGCCCACCAGCCTCGACCTGCCCATGATCGACACGGTTATCGTGGAGAAGGCCAACCCGGGCCATCCCTACGGGGTGCGCGGCGTGGGCGAGGTGCCCATCGTTCCCCCGATGGCGGCCATTGCCAACGCCATTCACGACGCTATCGGCGTCCGCATGGACAACCTGCCCATGTCCCCCGGCGCCATCCTCGAGCAACTCTGGGACCAGAACGGCGGCTGAGCCTGACGATCACGGCGAGTCCATTCACCCGGCGGCGGTTGCCAATCGCCGCCGGTATTCGTAACCCACGCGCGCAAAAGGAGGCAACTAGCAATGGCTCGAGTACCCTTCGCCACCAGAGAATCCATGGACGCCGCCGGACAGGCGGTTTGGGACGAGATCGAAACCTCTCGCGGCGGCGTGCAGCGCAACTACGCTGCGATACTGAATAACCCGCAGGCGGCGGGCAACTTCGCTCACCTGGGCGGCTACGTCCGCTTCCAAACGCCACTCGATCCCCGGGTCAAGGCCGTCGCCGTGCTGACGGCAGCGCGCGAAGCCTGCGGCCACTACGTCTGGACGGTGAACCAACCCGCCGCCCGCAACGCCGGATTGAGCGACGCCGAAATCGCAGCCATCCACGAGTACCGCGCTCCCAATGGGCTGTCTGGGGACGATGCCGCGATATCCGGTTTCGTGATCGAACTGCTGCGCCAGCACCGCGTGTCCGACGCTTCCTTCGAGGCGGTGCGGGGCATCATCGGCGACGCTGGCATCGTCGACCTGCTGGTGGTCGTCTCTTACTACCACGGCCTCGCCCACGCCCTGCAAGCCCTTGCCGTGGAGCTGCCGGAGGGCACGGCGGACGCGCTGACCTACTGATTTTCGTAATAAATGGAGGCAGCCATGCAAGACGAGTGGGTAGGCGACATCGGCGACCTTGGCAAGTACGGGCTGCTGCGGGTTCTTACCGGGTATCCCGATGCCCCCGAAGACAAACGACTGAAGCTGGGCGTTGTTTGGTACTACAACCAGGACGTTCCCGAGGCCGGTCCGGGCGCGAACATGGAAGGATCCTGGGGCGATTTGTACCGCAAGTTGCAAGAACTGCGGTGCGCAGAAAGGCGTACTGTGGCTCAAGTGCAATGCAGCGGGATCCTCCCAGCTAACACGGCCTATTATGCCCGAGAAGTTTGTGATGGCAAGGAGGCGCGCGAAGACTGGCTGAAGGGAGCGTTGCATTGCACCGCTAAAACCGACCTGGTCCTCCTTGACCCTGACACCGGCATAGCTGGACCCGGTAGCGGGAACCAAGAGAGCATAAAACCACGGCATAAGAAAGGCCGCAAGTACACTTTCATTAGTGACATCCAGAGTTTCTTGGGTGCAAGCAAAAGCCTCGTTATCCACCAGCATCTGGCACGGAAGAAGGGTAAAACTAAGAAGTTGCAAACAGAGAACTTTGCCAGAAAATTGCAGAAAGTTTTAGACAAGCAATCGAAACCGTCTCCTCGGCTCCAGTCTCTGTGGTTCCCTCCCGAACGCGCCTTCTTCATCATTGCCCAAAAAGACCATGAAGCCCTCCTTTGGGACCGCTTGAACAGTTTCCTCGAAAGTGCTTGGGGGAAGCCGCCAAATCCTTACTTCAAGGAAATTACTTTATCTTAAAGGCGGCCCAAGAATACGAGGGGGACGACTGCCATGGCCACTATTACCAGCGACATCACTGACCGGGTGGCCGCCATCATCGGCGACACCCTCAACGGTTGGTTCCAGCCTCATCTTCACTTCGACCCCATCGTCGTCCAGCAGCGTTACGATGACTGGTACGACGAGGATTACCTCGAAGCGTGGATTGTGTGGGAGGGGGACTACGCCTATATGGACCATTCCCGGACTAACACCCTGTACCAGTTCGTCGAGCCGCTGCTGGACGATTTGGGCATTGACCTGCGCCTTCACCCTCACTTCATCGCCAAATGGGAATGGGAGCCTAACAAGGAGAGGATTCTCAAGTGAATCCGTCGCAGCTGGTCGCGCTGGCTCGCGCCTTGGTCAACGGCGTCATCGTGGCCGGCGGGCCGGCTTCGCAAACCGAATTACGTCGCGCTATTAGCTGCGCCTACTACGCTATGTTTCACACGCTGGCAGCCAGCAACGCCAATACTCTGATAGGAGCATGGCCGGCGGACCAACAGCGTTGGGCCTGGCAGCAAACCTACCGTGCCGCCGACCATCGCCCCACCAGAAACAAGCTCAGTCGCACCAGCCTCGGCCGCCGGTTTCCTATGGCTGTCCGCAAATTTGGAGAAGTGTTTACCATTGCCCAGAAGGAGCGCCATTCTGCGGATTACGATCCGCACAGCCAATTCCACCCGACCGATGTTGCCGACCTAATCGACAGGGTCGAAGACGCCATCAATGACTTCAACCAAACTCCTGACGACATCCGCCGCGACCTCGCCATCCACATCCTCACCACCATCCGCAGCGACTGACATCCCAACCTCGTCCCCCACTCACGGAGACCCAACATGTCCGCCAATTTCGCATACCTCGTCCAAATGGACATTCCCGCCGAGCATGAGGCAGATTTCAACCGCGTCTACGACACCGAGCACGCCAAGTACATCTGCAACGCGCCGGGCGTGCACTCGTGCATCCGCTATTCGCTGGAATCAACCACCGCGGACAAATTCGCCAAGTACGCTGCGCTGTACGACGTCGACGATCCCGGGGTTCCCAGCTCGGAGGGCTGGCAGCGGGAGAGCGAGAAGGGCGACTGGGCGACCAAGATCCGCCCCCACGCCACCAACCGCACCCATACCATGCTGAACCGCATCGCCGACGCCGGCGACGAAACCGCCCGTGCGCCCTACATCTTCGTGGTCCGCACCGACATCCCCGCCGACGCCGAAGATGAGTTCAACCGCCTGTACGACACCGTCCACCTCCCCGGCCTGTGTTCGGTCGACGGGGTGCTGGGGGCGCGTCGATACCGCGTCGAAACCACCAACGCGGAAGGCTTCCCCAAGTACGTCGCCGTTTACCAGATCGAAAGCCCGTCGGTGCTCGAGTCGGACCCCTGGAAGGCCGCAGCCCAGGACGAATGGGCTGCCAGGATCAGCCACCAGTGCATCGGCCTGAACCGCGCCGTGATGCGGCTTGTGGCTCGACACCCCGCAGGCTGAACCCGGTGGCGACCGAGGTCACCATCCACACCGACGGCGCCTGCCTGGGCAACCCGGGCCCAGGCGGCTACGGCGTGATCCTCGACCACCGCGGCCGGCGCAAGGAATTGTCCGGCGGGTACGCGCTGACGACCAACAACCGCATGGAGTTGTTGGCCGCCATAGTCGGGCTGGAAACATTGACCCGGCCGTGCCGGGTCACCCTGTATTCTGACTCCCGCTACCTAGTCGACGCCGTCACCAAGGGGTGGGCGGACAAATGGCGCAGCAACGGCTGGATGCGCAACAAGCGCGAGGCGGCAGTGAACCCCGACCTCTGGGAACGCCTGCTGCACTTGCTGGAACGGCACCCTACCGACTTCCGGTGGGTGCGTGGGCACAGCGGGGACCCGGACAACGAACGATGCGATGCGCTGGCAACGGCTGCGGCGCGGCTCAGCGACCTTCCCAAGGACCCAGGTTATCCGCCGGTAGACCGCAGAGGATTGCCCCTGTAGTTCCTCAATCGGGCATGAAAGGAGCGGCCGGTCCCGAAGGAGGAGTCGCTGGAGGAGCGGCTCGCTGCCGGTCGCTGGGGTCCTATTTTATCCGCGTAGTGGTTCGGTTGCAACGGGCAACATAATTTCGCTACAATCGGACAATTGCAGCCCATTTCAGGAACAAAAGGGGAACCACCATGGCCGTATCCGCCAGCACCATCCGCAACGTCGCTTTGCTCTCCCACAGCGGCGCGGGCAAGACCACCCTCGCCGAGACCATGCTGTTCAACGCTAAAGCGATCAACCGCATTGGCAGAGTGGAGGACGGCAACACCGTTTCCGACTACGAACCTGAGGAAACCAGGCGGTCTTCCAGCGTCCAGACCAGCCTGCTGCGGATCAGCGATGGCGACGACAAGATCAACATGCTGGACACCCCAGGCTATGACGAGTTTCTCGGAGAGGCCGTCGCCGCGGTGCGGGTGGTCGAATCCGCGGTGGTCCTGGTGGCCGCTCCTACCGGCGTGGACGTAGGAACCGAACGAGCCTGGGCCATGGCTCAGGAACGCGGTCTTCCGGTGGCCTTCGTGCTCAACAAGATGGATCGTGAGAACGCCAGCTTCGAGCGCAACGTGCAGGAGTTGCAGGACGTATTCGGTTCCCGCTGTGTCCCCTTCCAGTTGCCCGTCGGCGAGGCCCAGGACTTCACCGGCCTGGTCAGCGTGATCGACCCGCCCACCGATCTGCCGGCCGGCGTCATCGGCGATTTCGATGGCGCCCGCGAGCGGCTGATTGAGGCGGTGGCAGAATCCGACGATGCTTTGGCTGACAAGTACCTCGAAGGCGAGGAGATCACCGCCGCTGAAGTCACGGCCGGCGCACGCGAGGCCATCCGCAACGGAGACCTCATCCCCATCCTCGTTACCTCGGCGACGCAGAACATCGGACTGGACGAACTGCGCCAGGTCATCCGCGATTTCCTGCCGTCGCCAGCCGACTCTCCCGGTACCTCCGGGGACGACGAAGTTGCAGCCGAGGGCTCCGGCCCGGTGGCGGCGCTGGTTTTCAAGACAACTTCCGACCCGTTTGTCGGCAAGTTGTCCATGTTCCGCGTGTTCCGCGGTTCCATGAAGTCCAACGGAGAAATCTACAACGTAGGCAAGAACCAGTCCGAGCGCCTGGGCCAACTCTACCTGCCCCAGGGCAACAGCCAGGACAACGTCTCCGAGGTGGTGGCCGGCGATATCGGCGCCATCGGCAAGTTGGGCGCGACGCTGACCGGCGACACGCTCAGCGCCAGCGACAACCGAGTCACGCTCCCAGGCATTGACTTCCCGAAAGGGTTCTACTCCCTGGCGGTGGTTCCGGCGACGCAGGCCGATCTGGACAAGATGTCAACTTCTCTGGCCCGTATCGTGGAGGACGACCCCAGCCTGCAGTTCACACGCAATCCGGAGACCAGCGAAAGCCTCCTTACGGGCATGGGCGAGATACAGATCGAGGTCGCGCTTGACCGCATCAAGCGTAAGTTCGGCGCGAACCTGAACGTCAAGCTGCCCGTGGTCCCCTACCGCGAGACCATCACCCAGATCACCAACTCCGAGTACCGCCACAAGAAGCAGACCGGCGGCAGCGGCCAATACGGCCACGTTTTGCTCCGGCTTGAGCCCATGACTCGCGACGAGGGCTTCGAATTCGGCAACGAGGTCGTTGGTGGCAGGGTGCCCCGGGAACTCATTCCCGCAGTGGAGAAAGGCGTAGTCAACACCCTGAAAGAAGGTGTGTTGGCCGGTTTCCCCGTGGTTGATCTGAAGGCAGTCATCTACGACGGCAGCACCCACCCGGTCGACGGCAAGCCCATCGCCTTCGAGATCGCCGGCAGCCAGGCCCTGCGCCAGGGCATGTCCAAGGCGTCGCCCGTTCTCCTAGAACCCATCGTCAGGCTGTATACCACTGTCCCTGAAACCTACACCGGGGACATCATCAGCGACATCAACAGCAAGCGCGGCCGCATCCTCGGGATGATCCCGGAGAACCGCTACACCGTGATCGAGGCTGAGGTGCCCCAATCCGAGGTGCAGCGGTACTCGCAAGACCTGCGTTCCATGACCGGTGGCCGTGGTTCCTATCGGTTCGAGTTCGACCACTACGAACAGGTGCCGCAGAACATCGAGCAGCGGGTGATCGACACTGCCAAGCAGGCTAAGGAAGGGGCGACGGCGTAGGCGTTCCGACCCGACCGAGACAAAAGCTGGGGCGGGTATGAAACCCGCCCCTTGTCTATCAGGAACCATCAGTTGTGCAAAGATTGGTACTTTTCGATATCGACCAAACATTGATCAGCCTCAATGGCAGCAATCGCCCGCAGAGACAGGCTTTAGACGCTGCTTTCGAGCAAGTCCACAGCATCCCTCACGACTTTCAGGATGTTGCATTTACCGGAGGAATGGACTTGCCGCTGATAGTTGAGGTTTATCGAAAGTGGGGCTTGTCTGACGACGGCCATAATCTCCCTGATCTATCAGATTTCAAAGCGGCCTATTTCGATCATCTCACTAACCTTCTGGAAGCTTGGGAGGAAGGAGTCATATGCGCGGGCGTGCCGGACCTTCTCCATGCTCTGACACTAGACCACAGAGTCCAACTCGGTTTGGAGACCGGCAACTTCCGAGAAGCCGCATTCATCAAACTCCGCAGATACGGCTTGGATACCTTCTTTGAAGACGGCGGGTTTGGAGGAGACTACTTTGAGAGAAGCCAGGTTGTAGCCAGTGCTATAGGCAACTGCCAAGAGAGATCGGGGCGTCGCTACGGCCCCGAAGAGATCTTCCTAATCGGAGACTCGGCCTCGGACGTCTCGGCTGGCAATGCTAACGGGATCCTGACCATCGCTGTCGGCACGGGTTTCAATTCGTTGGAAGACCTGGCCAAGCTCAACCCCAGCAACGTCCTGGCGGAATTGTCCGATACCGCAGAAGTCTTGGCATTGCTGCTCGGCTCCTAAACTGAAGCCAAAGTGAAACCCGCATCATTTGTAGGTAGAATTGGTGGCAATTGAGGCAGTAGGCTGGGAAATGGCAGGCAGGGGGTTGAAGTTGGGAATGGATGAGATGGGAGCGCTGCTGGTGCGGTGGCGCATGGACG